>NZ_CP126273.1:1351720-2027580 GCF_003234805.2 Curtobacterium sp. MCBD17_040 | reverse complement strand
TCCGCGACCTCGCGGTACGACACGCCGGGGCGCCAGGACCCGAGATGGATCTCGTAGACGCTCATCGGGTGGTCGTGCGTGCTCGTCCGAGCCCGCCGTTCCATCCAGGCGCGATCGCCGTCGCTCCACTCGTGGGTGGCGCGGGTGATGACGCTCGCGGTGAGCGGCGGGACCTCGGTCCGGCGCGCGAACGGGTCGGCTCGCTCCACCCAGCCGCCGTCGGTCAGGATCTGGAACTTGTACCGTTGGCCGTCCTTCGCGCCGGGAACGAACAGCTCCCACACGCCCAGACCGCCCAGCTTGCGCATCGAGGTGGTCCGACCGGACCAGCCCTCGAAGTCACCGATCACCCGCACCGCCGTGGCACGAGGCGCCCACACCGCGAACGAGACGCCCTCGACGCCGTCGATCGACCGGAGGTGCGCACCCATGAGGTGCCAGAGCTGCTCGTGGCGGCCCTCGGCGAACAGGTGCAGGTCGACGTCACCGAGGGTCGGGGCGAAGCGGTAGGCGTCGTCACTCGTCCACGTCTCGTCGTCGTACTCGGCCTCGACGCGGTAGCTCGTCACGGTGCCGGGCAGGGCACCGGCCCAGACGCCGAACCCCTCGTGGTGCAGGGGCGTGACCGTGCCGTCGGGGAGCACGAGCGTGACGGCGTTCGCGAGGTGACGCACGACGCGCACACTCGTACCGCCGTCGACCGGGTGCGGGCCGAGGACGTCGTGGGGCTGCGACCATCGGCCCTCGGCGACCTGCTGCAGGAGCCACTCCTCGACGGGGCCGGGGACCGGCTCCGCGGCCGGTGCGACATCGGTCCTCGCGGCGGCGGCGTCGGTGTCGACATCGGTGTCGGTCGTCCAGGAGGCCGTGCCCGCGCCCGTCGACTCGACCCGGGTGTCCGTCCTGGTCGCACCCGGCGTCGTCGCGCCCGCGGGGACGGGTGCGTCGGTCGCCGTGGCCGCGGCGTCCGTGTCGTCGGTCGCGGCCGGGGCACTCGCCCCGCGGCCGGCGAGCGTGTCGGCCTCGGCGACGGAGCGGTCCGGGGCCTCGGCGGCCGTCGCGGGCGCGCCGGGCAGGTCCTCGCCGGGCGCGGACGTGTTCGGCTCGTCACGGGGCGCCGACGCCGTCGGGACGAAGGTCGAACGCCGTGCGGGGCGGCCCTCGTCGGGCTCGCGCGTGGGTTCGGTGGTCTCGGTCATCGGTGTGGTCCCTCCACGACGAGCAGGTGCACGGGTTCCTGGAAGGCGTCCAGGCGCACGTAGTTGGCGGCGCCCCAGGTCCAGCGGGCGCCGGTGACGACGTCGCGCACGTCGAACAGCCCGTCGGTCGGGAGCCCGAGCGCTGCGAGGTCGAGGAACACGGTCGCCTCGCGGGCCGAGTGCGGGTCGACGTTCGCGACGACGATGACGGTGTCCGAGCGGCCCGACCGGGTGTACGTGCCGGGCAGGTGCTTCGAGTAGGCGACGATCCCGTCGTTGTCGGTGTGGTGCACGTGCAGGTTGCGGAGCTGACGCAGCGCGGGGTGGGCGGACCGGAAGCGGTTGAGCATCGTCACGTACGGCGCGAGCGATGCTCCGGCGGCCTCGGCGGCACCGAAGTCCCGGGGCTTGTACTCGTACTTCTCGTTGTCGATGTTCTCCTCGCTGCCCGGCCGGGCGACGTCCTCGAACAGCTCGTAGCCGGCGTACATACCCCAGGTGGCGGCACCCGTCGCCGCGAGCGCGGCCCGCACCTTGTAGCCCGCGCGCCCGCCGAACTGCAGGTACTCCGAGAGGATGTCCGGGGTGTTCACGAACAGGTTCGGCCGGAGGTAGGCGCTCGTCTCGTGCGCGAGCTCGTCCAGGTAGGACTCGATCTCCTCCTTGGTGTTCCGCCACGTGAAGTACGTGTAGGACTGCGTGAACCCGGCCTCGGCGAGCGCGCGCATCATCGGCGGACGCGTGAACGCCTCGGCGAGGAACACGATCTCCGGGTTCTCCGTACGGATCTCGCGGATCACGCGCTCCCAGAACCACAGCGGCTTCGTGTGCGGGTTGTCGACGCGGAAGATGCCGACGCCGAACGAGATCCAGTGCCGGAGGACACGGAGGACCTCGGTGACGATCCCCTCGGGGTCGGTGTCGAACTGGATCGGGTAGATGTCCTGGTAGCGCTTCGGCGGGTTCTCCGCGGTCGCGATCGAGCCGTCGGCGCGCTGCGTGAACCAGTCGGGGTGCTCGGTGACCCACGGGTGGTCCGGCGAGCACTGGAGCGCGAAGTCGAGCGCGACCTCCATGCCCGTGTTCTTCGCCGTCTCCACGAAGGAGCGGAAGTCCTCCTCGTTGCCGAGGTCGGGGTGGATCGCGTCGTGTCCGCCGTCGGCGCTGCCGATCGCCCAGGGGCTGCCCGGGTCCGCCGGGCCGGCGTGCAGCGTGTTGTTCGGCCCCTTGCGTGCGGTGACGCCGATCGGGTGGATCGGGGGGAGGTAGATCACGTCGAACCCCATGCGCGCCACACCCGGGAGGCGGCGCGCGGCCGTGCGGAACGTCCCGCTCCGCCATGTGCCGTCCGCCTGTCGGCGCGCGCCCTCGCTGCGCGGGAAGAACTCGTACCAGGCCCCGACGCCGGCGCGGGTGCGCTCGACGTCGAGCTCCTGCGTCGCGGAGGTCGTGCGGAGCGAGGTGAGCGGTGCGTCCACGAGCGCGGCGGTCACGCGCGGGTCGTCGGCGGCGGCCAGGCGTGCGGCGGGGGAGCGGTCCGTGTCGCGCATCACGGCGGCCGCGTCGGCGGCCGCGGTCGACTCGGCCTCGTCGGCGAGTCGGTCGAGCAGCACCGCGCCGTCCAGCAGGGTCGCCTCGGTGTCGACGCCCGCGGCGATCTTCAGCCGTGCCGCGTGGATCCACGTCGCCCAGTCGTCGGCGTAGGACTCGACGTGCCAGGTCCAGAGACCGACCGAGTCGACCTGCACGGTCGCGGCGTAGCGGTCGGTGCCCTCGCCGACGAGTGCCATCGGCACCGCCCGGACGGCGCCGTCCGGGCGCTCGAGCACGAGGTCCGCCCCGATGACGCCGTGGCCCTCTCGGAACACGGTCGCGGCGAAGGTGACGACCTCGGAGTCGAACGCCTTGCTCGGGAAGCCGTTCGGCGTCGAGGGTTCGATCGCGGTGATGGGGATGCGCCCGATGACGGGTCGGTCTGCAGTGGCCACGGTTCGACCGTACTCGGAGGACCGCGGGCGGGTCCGCCGCGGGCCCTGGCGCGGGCGACGCTCAGACGATCTCGAACACGTGGATGCCCGGCCCTTAGGCGGTGAACACCGCGCCGACGGACCGGTGCCGCTCGTGGTCGCGGTGCTTCTCGCTCGACCAGACCAGGCGGTAGGCGTCGACGTCGCCGTGCGCCGGGAGGGTCATGTCGCGGGTGCGTCCACTGCCGTGGACGATCACGAGCACGCGGTCGTCGGGTTCGTCCTCGGGCGTCGACTCGGCGAAGTACTGCAGCGCCCGGTGCGTCGGCTCGTCCCATCGGTCCTCCGTCATCGGGGTGCCGTCGGTCGCGTACCAGGTCATCCTGGTCGCCGAGGGCGTGTCGGCGCCGTCGGTGCCGAAGCGCGACGGCCGGAGGGCCGGGTGCGCCGCCCGGAGACGCACGAGGGCCGCGGTCTGCTCGACCATCCACTCGACGTCCGGGTCCGGGCTCCAGTCGACCCACATCGACGCGTCCGTGATCGCGTACGGGTTGTTGTTGCCGTGCTGGGTCCGACCTCGTTCGTCGCCGGCGGTGATCATCGGCACGCCCGCGGACAGCAGCAGCGTGCCCATGAGGTTCCGGAGGGACCGTTGCCGTGCGGCACGGACCCCGCGGTCGTCGGTCGGCCCCTCCACGCCGTGGTTGAACGAGCGGTTGTCGTCCGTTCCGTCGCGGTTGTCCTCGCCGTTCGCCTCGTTGCGCTTGTGGTCGTACGACACGAGGTCACGCATCGTGAAGCCGTCGTGCGCTGTGACGAAGTTCACCGCCGCCGTGGGGCCACGGTCGGCGCCGAAGACGTGACGGGACCCGGCGAGCACACCCGCGAGGGCACCGATGCCCGTCATCGGGCTGCCGTCGCGGCGCTCCCGGGCGATGTCGGTGAGCCAGAACTGCCGGACCGTGTCGCGGAAGCCGTCGTTCCACTCGGCGATGCGCGGGCCGAAGGCACCCGTCCGCCACCCGTCCGGCCCCACGTCCCAGGGCTCGGCGATGAGCTTGACGTCCTGCAGGAGCGGGTCGTCGCGCAGGCGTTGCAGGAGCGGGTGTGCCGGGTCGAACCGGTGGTGGGCGTCCCGTGCCAGGGCCGCCATGAGGTCGAACCGGAACCCGTCGACCTGGACCTCACGTGCCCAGTACCGCAGGCTGTCGACGACGAGGTCCGCGATCGCCGGCTGGGACGTGTCCAGGGTGTTGCCGCATCCGGAGGTGTCGAAGTACCGCTCGGCGCCCGCCGCTGGTTCCTCCGCCCAGCGGTACGCCGTCGCCCCGTCGAGCCCGCGCAGTCCGGACGTCGGGCCGCCGAGGCCCTCTTCCGCCGTGTGGTTGTAGACGACGTCGAGCACGACCTCGATGCCGGCTTCGTGCAGGAGCCGGACCATGCCCTTGAACTCGCGCAGCACCGCGGTCGCCCCGGCCGCCCGGGCGCTCGCCGACGCGTAGGGCGCGTGCGGGGCGTGGAACCCGAGCGTGTTGTACCCCCAGGCGTTCTCGCGCCCGGCTCGCCGGAGCCACTCCTCGGAGCGGAAGGCGTGCACGGGCAGGAGCTCGACCGCGGTCACCCCGAGCCGCCGGAGGTGGGCGATCGTGCTCTCGTGCGCCAGTCCCGCATAGGTGCCGCGCAGGTGCTCGGGCACGGCCGGGTTGCCGGCGGTCAGGGTGCGGACGTGTGCCTCGTACAGGACGGTCCGGTCGATGGACGTGCCCGGCTTCGGCACGCCGCCCCAGTCGAAGCCCTCGTCCACCACGACCGAGGTCCAGCCGTCGCCGGCCGGCTCGATCCCGCGCGCGTACGGGTCGAGCAGCGGACGGAGGGGGTCGAAGTCGTCGCGCGCACCCCGTGGTCCGTCCGCGAGCAGGTGGTAGGTGTCGCCCACACGGGCGCCGTCGGCGCGGCCGGTCCAGACGTCGCCGTCGCGCTGCAGGGGGACGCGGATCGGACCGTGGGTCGCGGAGGCGTCGACCACGAGGGTCACCGCGGTCGCGGTGGCGGAACGGACGGCGAACGACGCGCCGTCAGCGTCGGGACGGAGCCCCGGCTCGGGCACGATGTCGACGGTCTGCACCCGATCAAGGCTAGCGAGCGACCGGCGTACCCTGTGGAGGCGCCCACGGCCGGGGGCGCGAGGACGCACCACCCGGGAGGCACCGTGCCGGTCTACCTCGACCACGCTGCGACGACGCCGATGCTGCCCGCCGCGCTCGCCGAGTACACGCGTGCGCTGTCGGTGGTCGGCAATCCCGCGTCCATCCACAGCGCGGGCCAGGGGGCGCGCACGACGCTCGAGACGGGCCGCGAACGGGTCGCCCGCTCGCTCGGCGCCGATCCGGTCGAGGTCGTATTCACCTCCGGTGGCACGGAGAGCGTCAACCTCGGCGTCAAGGGCCTGTACTGGGCCCGGCAGCGCGACGCCCGTCGACCACGCGTCGTGCTACCCGCCGGGGAGCACCACGCGACCGTCGACACCGTCGAGTGGCTCGCCCGGCACGAGGGCGCGGTCGTCGACGTGGTCCCGCTCGACGAGCGGGGTCGCCTCGACCTCGTCGCCCTGGAGGCGGCGCTCGCCGATCCCGCGGACGTCGCCCTGGTCACGTTCCTGTGGGCCAACAACGAGGTCGGCACGATCCAGCCCGTGGCCGACGTCGTCCGCCTGGCGCACGCGGCGGGCGTGCCCGTCCACTGTGACGCGGTCTCGGCGTTCGGCCAGGTGCCCGTCGACTTCCACAGCAGCGGTGTCGACGCCATGAGCGTCTCGGCGCACAAGATCGGCGGCCCCGTCGGGATCGGTGCGCTCGTCCTGTCGCGGACCGCCGTGGTCGAGCCGCTCCTCCACGGTGGTGGGCAGCAGCGGCAGGTCCGGTCCGGGACGCAGGACGCGGCGGCGGCCGCGGCGTTCGGCGTCGCCGCGTCGGCGCCCCACCCGGACCTCACGCCGCTCCGGCAGGCGCTCGTCGCCGGGGTCGCGGAGCGCGTCCCGACCGCGGTGCTGCGCGGCGACCCGGTGGACCGCTTGCCGGGGAACGCGCACTTCACGTTCCCGGGGTGCGAGGGGGACTCCCTGCTGTTCCTGCTCGACGCGGCAGGCGTCGCGGTCTCGACGGGGTCGGCGTGCCAGGCCGGGGTGCCCGAGCCCTCGCACGTCCTGCTCGCCATGGGTCTGTCCGAGGAGACCGCTCGCGGCGCGCTGCGGATCACCCTCGGGCACACGAGCACGGCGGACGACGTGGCCGCGTTCCTCGATGCACTGCCCGACGCGGTCCGACGAGCCACCCGCGCGGGCATGGCCGGACACGCGCCCGCCATCGGCGCCCGCTGAGGCCGCCAGCCGGGACGACGGTGGCGCGGACGGTGCCGCCGCGCACGCTCCACTGCCGACCCCGGCCGCGGGGACGGTGGCGGCTGGGCCGGTAGGCTTGTCGATCATGGTCGAACTGGACATCAGCGAGCAGATCTCCGCCCTCCGCGAGACGTTCGGGAACATCCGCTCGGTGGTCGACGTGGACCGCCTCGAGCGTGAGATCGCCGAGCTGAGCGAGCAGGCCGGCGCGCCTGATCTGTGGGACGACACCGCGCACGCGCAGCAGGTGACGAGCGCGTTGAGCCACCGGCAGGCCGAGCTCAAGAAGATCACCGAGACCGAGCAGCGCCTCGACGACCTCGAGGTCCTCGTCGACATGGCGAACGAGGCCGAGGACGAGGAGAGCGCGCAGGAGGCCCGCGACGAGCTGACCGCCCTCTCGCGGACGATGGGCGAGCTCGAGGTGCAGACGCTCCTCGACGGCGAGTACGACGCACGCCCGGCCGTCATCACGATCCGCGCCGGCGCGGGCGGTGTCGATGCCGCGGACTTCGCCGAGATGCTCCTGCGCATGTACCTCCGGTACGCCGAGCAGCACGGGTTCCCGGTCCAGGTGATGGACACCAGCTACGCGGAAGAGGCCGGGATCAAGTCCGCGACGTTCGAGGTCGACGCCCCGTACGCGTTCGGCAACCTGTCGGTCGAGGCCGGCACCCACCGCCTCGTCCGGATGTCGCCGTTCGGCGCCGCCGGCAAGCGCCAGACGTCCTTCGCCGCGGTCGAGGTCATCCCGCTCATGGAGGAGACCGAGGCCATCGACATCCCCGAGAACGACATCCGGGTCGACGTGTTCCGGTCCTCCGGCCCGGGTGGACAGTCGGTGAACACGACGGACTCCGCCGTCCGCCTGACGCACATCCCGACCGGCACCGTCGTCTCGATGCAGAACGAGAAGTCCCAGATCCAGAACCGCGCCGCGGCGATGCGCGTGCTGCAGTCCCGCCTCCTGCTCCTCAAGAAGGAAGAGGAGAACGCGAAGAAGAAGGAGCTCGCCGGGAACATCACGGCGAGCTGGGGGGACCAGATCCGCTCGTACGTGCTCGCGCCGTACCAGATGGTCAAGGACCTCCGGAGCGAGTACGAGGTCAACAACCCGAGTGCCGTGTTCGACGGCGACCTCGACGGCTTCCTCAACGCCGGGATCCGGTGGCGCAAGCGCGGCGACGCCTGACAGGCAACGCGCCAGCGTTGCGCGTCGCCGCCTGAGGAGCCCGTGACGACGGCGCCGGGACCGGCCCCGTCCCTCCCGGCCGCGAACCGCGCGCCTGACTTGCGTTCCGAGGAACGGCACCTACCCTGATCGGGTCATGATCAGATTCGACCAGGTCACCAAGGTGTATTCGGGCAACCCGAATCCGGCGCTCAACGACCTCACTCTCGAGATCCTCAAGGGCGAGTTCGTGTTCCTCGTCGGGGCCTCCGGCTCCGGCAAGTCCAGCTTCCTGCGGCTCGTCCTCAAGGAGGAGCGCCCCACCAAGGGTCAGATCCACGTCCTCGGGCAGCGGCTCGGCTCCCTGTCATCCCGCAAGGTCCCCTACTTCCGCCGCAACCTCGGGGTGGTGTTCCAGGACTTCCGGCTCCTGCCCAACAAGAACGTCTTCGACAACGTCGCGTTCACGCTGCAGGTGATCGGCAAGAGCAAGGGGTTCATCGGCGAGGCCGTGCCGGACGTGCTCAAGATGGTCGGACTGTCGGGCAAGGCGAACCGCCTGCCGCACGAGCTCTCCGGTGGTGAGCAGCAGCGCGTCGCGATCGCCCGCGCGGTCGTGAACAAGCCCGCGATCCTGCTCGCGGACGAGCCCACGGGCAACCTCGACCCGACGACCTCGGCGGGCATCATGGCCCTGCTCGAGCGCATCAACCAGGGCGGGACCACCGTGCTCATGGCGACGCACGACGCCGGCATCGTGAACCAGATGCAGCGTCGCGTGATCGAGCTGTCGGCGGGCAACGTGCTCCGCGACGAGCAGTCCGGTGGCTACCAGACGCAGGCGGTGCCGATCGTGCGGCAGCAGCCGGTGTCGACCACCACGGGCATCCAGACGCTGCCGGGGATCGTCCGATGAGGCTCGGGCTCGTCATGTCGGAGGTCGGCTCCGGCCTCCGCCGCAACGCGTCCATGGTCGTGTCGGTCGTGCTCGTGACGTTCATCTCGCTGACGTTCGTCGGCACCGCGATCCTGCTGCAGATGCAGATCACCCAGATGAAGGGGTACTGGTACGACCGGGCGCAGGTCGCCGTCTACCTGTGCACCGACACGGACACCACGGGGAACTGCACCGGGGCGAAGGCGACGGCGGACCAGCGTCAGCAGGTCGAGGAGCAGCTCCGCTCGTCGACACTCAAGCCGTTCATCCAGAAGACCTACTTCGAGACGCAGGACCAGGCGTACACACGCTTCAAGTCGCAGTTCAAGGACTCCCCGGCGACCGAGTTCGTCAAGCCGCAGTACCTCAACGAGACCTTCTGGGTGAACCTCAAGGACCCGTCACAGTCCGACGTGCTCATCGAGAGCCTGTCGAAGCTCGCGGGGGTGCAGAGCGTCGTCGACCAGCGGGGGTACCTGCAGCCGATCTTCTCGGTGCTCAACGCGTCGTCGTACACGGCGGTCGGCATCGCGGCCCTCATGCTCGTGGCGGCGGTGCTCCTCATCGCGACGACCATCCGGTTGTCGGCGTTCTCGCGACGTCGAGAGCTCGGCATCATGCGGCTGGTCGGTGCGTCGAACCGGTTCATCCAGACACCGTTCATCCTCGAGGGGGTGATCGCCTCGCTCATCGGGGCGGTCCTCGCCGGGGGAGCGATCGTCGCCGTCGTCTGGTTCTTCGTGCGTGGCTACCTCGCGACGCGGTTCACGGGCACGCCGTTCATCGGCATGAGCGAGACGGTGCTGGTGGTGCCGGCGGTGGTGGTCATCGGCGGCATCCTGGCGGCGCTGTCCGCGAGCGTCGCGATCCGGCGGTACCTCAAGGTCTGACCTTCCCGCGCGCTGCTGCGGCTCTCGTTCGGGAAGCGTGGGTGGTCGACACCGGTTGGGTAGACTGGGCGGCCGCCACACACCGGTGGCCGGCGGAGAGGACTCGACATGCCGAAGGAACGCGGGGAGAAGGTCGTCGCGACGAACCGGCGCGCGCGGCACGACTACCTCATCGAGGACACGTACGAGGCCGGCATCGTGCTCTCGGGCACCGAGGTGAAGTCGCTGCGACAGGGCCGGGCCTCGCTCGTCGACGGGTACGCCTTCATCGACGGCGGTGAGGCCTGGCTCGACGCCGTGCACATCCCCGAGTACACCGAGGGCACCTGGAACAACCACGCGCCCCGCCGCAAGCGCAAGCTGCTCCTCCACAAGCAGCAGATCGTCAAGATCAGCCACAAGACGAAGGAGGGCGGGTACACACTCGTCCCCCTGCAGATCTACTTCTCGGACGGCCGAGCCAAGGTCGAGATCGCCGTGGCGAAGGGCAAGCGCGAGTACGACAAGCGGCAGGCGCTGCGCGAGCGCCAGGACCGCCGTGAGGCCGAGCGCGCGATCTCGACGCGCGGGCACCTCGGGGAGTGACGGGGCGGGCCTCCCGAGCCGTTCGCTCCGGCGCCGTTCGCCCCGGGCGGACCCGGGAGGACCGTGCTGGCCTGGCAGCGTCCGGTGTGAGCGCGCTAGACTGGGCAACCGCCTCCACCATGAGGCGTGTGGTGCCGCTCACGCGGCGCTGACAACTCCACAGTGTGACAGTGGCCCTCCGTCATGGGGATGATCGGTTTCGACATCGCCTGCGTGCCGACGGGAAGCGGGCCGAGGATCCACGGTCATCTCGTCAACGATCCGTGGAAAACAACAAGTGCCAATTCCAAGCGCACTGACTTCGCTCTCGCTGCGTAAGCAGTAGAGCCACATGAAGTCCGTCGGCCGGGTGATCGTTCCCTATCCCGTGTCCGGCGTCATCCAGGGGACTCGCTGCGTGATTCCGTCCGGAGGTCACGCGGGACTTGCATCCGGGCTGGGCTCGTCGTCCTAGAAGCCAGTAGCAAAGGACGGAGTCGAGCAGAACGCCTCATCTGGCTACGCCCGTAGAAGACGTCGAATCACAGCGATGGACGGGGGTTCAATTCCCCCCATCTCCACCACTGCGGATCGATCCGCGGGGTCACTGTCACACACGTGGTCGTCCGAGGCCGCACCGGTTCCGCTCCGCGGGCGCCGGTGCGGCCTCGGACATTTCAGCGCCCCCATCTCCAGCACCCAGCGGTTCTCCGGCGCCCGGCGGTTCTCCGGGGCCCGGCGGTTCTCCGGGGCCCGGCCGTTCTCCGGGGCCCGGCGGTTCTCCGGGGCTCATCGGTGCTCGGAGACCCAGGTACTCCCGGCCTGGGTACCTGCGAGGCCGGGTTCCTGTGGGCTGCCTGCGTAGCACGATCGATCGAGCGCCTCCCGTCGGTACCGTCGGCGTCGGGTCGGCGGACGCCGGTCCGCTCGCTCACACGAGGGTCCCGCGGTGCGGGTGGCCCGTCGACGGGAGGACGCACGTGCAGGAGATCGCGATCCGGGTCCGGCTCGCCGCTCGGGAGCGGCTCGGGCTGTCCGACTACGAGCGGACCGTGCAGGCCGTCGCCACGCTCGCCGCGGTCGTCCGCTGGCTGCCCACGCCGGAGGCGCGTCTCGTCCTGCGTGGTCGTGGCAGCGACCCGGTGCGGGTCGAGACCGTGAGCACCGCGAACGGCTTCGAGATGGTGCTCGTGCTCGATGACCGGTCCTCGGCCGTCGAGCGGGCGGCGGTGGTCGTCGCGTCGGCGATCGCGACCGCCGCAGGGGAGCGGGTCGACGGTGCCGCGGGAGTCGTCGGCGAGCTCGACCGCCTCGATCGCAGTGCGCCGCGCGGTCGGAGTGTTGCCGAGCGGGCGCTTCGCCGGTTCCTCGAGGACGCCCGCACCGACGTGGTTGCCGGGCGTCTGACCGCACGCGTCCGGGCCGCGAGCGCGCTCGTCCGGTTGGCGGAGGACGGTGCGATGGTCGTCGTCGAGCGCGTGGTCGACCCCGCTGCCCCGGCGGTCGAGGGGCACGTGGTCGACGACGTGCCCGAACCGGGGGACGCGGTGGTCGTCGCCGAGACACCGGACGAGGCGGCGCTCATGGCGGACGCGCCCGTCGTCGTGGGAGTCGTGCCGCAGGTCGCGGTGACCGAGGCCCCGCCGCTCCCCACGCCGCCTTCGGGCGAGCCGAGCATCGCTCCCGCGCAGCAGCCCGACCGGTTGAAGAGGGACGCCTCGAAGAAGAGGGACGAGTCGAAGCAGAAGGACCGGTCGAAGCAGAAGGACCGGTCGAAGCAGAAGGACAAGTCGAAGCAGAAGGACAAGTCGAAGCAGAAGGACAAGTCGAAGCGGAAGGACCCGTCGGCGAAAAAGGACCGGTCGAAGAAGGGCGGGCCGAAGAAGGGCGGGTCGAAGAAAGGCCAGTGAACCTGTGTGGTCGTACAGTCGCTGTGTTTCCATCCGGTTACGGCTGTGTTCCGATCGCGTTGCCTGAACGTTCACCGGGTGCGGATGGTGGAAGAGTCGCATAGTCCTCAGCAATCCGACACAGGAGCGACTTTGGCTACGACCACCACCACGACGACGCCGCCGGACACCGGACTCAAGCGCAACGTCGGCTTCATCGGGCTCATCTGGGCCTCGACCGGATCGATCATCGGTTCCGGGTGGCTCTTCGGTTCCCAGCATGCCCTCGAGGCAGCTGGTCCCTCGGCGATCATCTCGTGGGCGATCGGCGGTGTCGCGATCCTCGTGCTCGCACTCGTCCACGCCGAGCTCGGCGGCATGTTCCCGATCGCCGGAGGCACGGCTCGCTTCCCGCACATCGCGTTCGGTGGCGTCGCCGGCGCGTCGTTCGGTTGGTTCTCATGGCTGCAGGCCGCGACCGTCGCCCCGATCGAGGTCGAGGCGATGATCAACTACGCGCAGCACTGGAAGTGGGCGCAGACCTTCGTCACGCCGTCGACGGGCGTCCTCACGGGCTCGGGCATCGCCGTCGCGATCTTCCTCATGCTGATCCTCACCGTGATCAACCTGTTCAGCGTCAAGATCCTCGCGAACACGAACTCCGCGGCGACCTGGTGGAAGGTCGGCATCCCCGTCCTCGTCATCATCGTGCTCGGGTTCTCCGGGTTCCACGGCAGCAACTTCACGGCCGCCGACGGATTCGCTCCCGAGGGGGCGAAGGGCATCCTCGCCGCGGTCTCGACCTCGGGCATCATCTTCTCGTTGCTCGGGTTCGAGCAGGCCGACCAGCTCGCGGGTGAGTCGAGCAACCCGAAGCGTGACATCCCGCGCGCGGTCATCGGCTCGGTCGTCATCGGCCTCGTGATCTACCTGCTGCTCCAGATCTTCTTCCTCGGTGCGCTCAACCCGTCCGAGATCGGCCACACCTGGCTCTCCGGTGCCTACACGAAGTTCACCGGCCCGTTCGCGGACATCGCCATGGGCGCCGGGATCACCTGGCTCGCGGTCATCATCTACATCGACGCGGTCATCTCGCCCGGTGGCACCGGCCTCATCTACGTCACGGCGTCGTCGCGTGTCTCGTACGGCCTCAGCAAGAACGGGTACTTCCCGCGGGCGTTCGAGTGGATCACGAAGGGCGCGGTGCCGTGGTTCGGCCTCATCTTCGCCTTCGTCATCGGCGTCGTGTGCTTCCTGCCGTTCCCGTCCTGGCAGTCGCTCGTCGGACTCATCACGAGCGCCTCGGTCCTCATGTACGGCGGTGCCCCGCTCGCGCTCGGTGCGTTCCGCAAGCGGATCCCGGACGCCGAGCGCCCCTACCGGCTGCCGGCCGCCAGCGTCCTCGCACCGCTGTCGTTCATCGTCGCGAACCTCATCATCCTGTGGACGGGCTGGTCCACGGACTGGAAGCTCGGGATCGCGGTGGCGCTCGGCTTCGTCATCATCATCCTGAACCGGGTGCTCGGTGGCAACCGTGCGGTCCAGCCGCGCTGGGACTGGCGGGCCGCGCAGTGGCTGTTCCCGTACCTCATCGGCATGGGTCTCATCGTGTTCCTCAGCGACTTCGGTCCGCTGAAGCACCCGTGGTTCCCGCTCTGGTGGGACATCGCGGTCACCGCGGTGTTCTCGATCGTGATCTACTACTGGGCCGTGAACAGCGCCTCGAGCCGTGAGGAGATCCTCCGCACCGCCGAGGACGTCCGCGAGACCGAGGAGACCAGCGTCGTCGACGCCGTGCCCACCCACTGATCGCGGTCTCCGCTCACTTCGGACGGGAGGCAGTGCGCACGACGTGCGCACCGCCTCCCGTTCGTCGCTCCCGGACCCCTGATCGTGGCGCGGTCGAGCGTCAGAAGTCGGTGAGGTTGGCCCGGAGGCCGCCGTCACCGAACTCGCGACGGAGCAGACCGCGGCGACGGAGGACCGGGACGAGGTCCGCGAGCATCCGCGTCACGGCGACGGGGTGGAGGTCTCCGGAGAGGATGAAGCCGTCGTTGTCGGCGTCGTCGCCGAGCTCCTCGGCGAAGTCGGCGAACTCGTCGGCCGTGCCGACGAAGCCGGCCCGCTCGTCGAGCCGGCCCTTCCGTGCCTTGCGGGTCAGGAGCGCGCGGAGCGGGGCGTCCGGGGTGTCGCCGACGAGACCGCGGATCGTGCCCGCGGAGACGTGGTCGCCGAACAGTCCCGCGGGCAGGGGCGCGTCGAGGTCGAGCGTCGTGAGGTCCGTCTCGAGGTCGCTCGACTGGCCCATCGCCACGACGAGCAGGTCCTCGTCGCTCGGGTGCCGCGAGGCGTCGACGAGCCGGTCGGCCTCGGTCGCTGAGGACACGATCTCCGGCGTCACGACGAACATCGTCCGGACAGCACCCGGCGCCCGGCCCGCAGCGGCGGACGCCTCGGCGATCCGGGACCGGTAGTCGCGCACCGTGGCGGCGTCGAGCGGGGCGAGGGCGAGCTGCACGTCCGAGTGCGTGCCCGCGAACGCGAGCCCACGCCCTGAGCCACCCGGCGAGACGATGACCGGGTCGTCCGCGAGCGGGAGCGCGTTGAGGGGGCCGGTGACGTCGAAGTACGTGCCCTGACGCCGTGAGCCGTCGGTGCGCTCGCCGTCGGCGAAGTGCCACGTGTCGGTGTCGGCCACGACGGCGTCCTCCCCCCAGCTGTGCCACAGGTGCCGGATGACGCCGAGCCACTCCTCGGCGCGGTCGTACGCGGCGTCATGGGGCAGCGGCGCGGCGCCGACGTGCCGCGCGCTCCCGACGTCGGTGACGACGTTGAGCCCGAACCGGCCGCCGGACAGGTGCGCCAGGGTCGACGCCTGTCGTGCCGCGAGGTACGGCGGGGTGATGCCCGCGTTGACGGTCGGCACGACGCCGATGTGCTGCGTCGCTGCGAAGAGGTACGGCGCGAGCAGGAGCGGATCGTGCTTCGGGCCGCCGTACGCCTGCCGGATGCGCAGGTCGAGGGTCGACGGGTTGCCGAGCGAGATCGCGTCCTCGGCGATGACGAGGTCGAGGCCGGCCTGTTCGAGTGTCCGGACGGACTGCTGGTACAGGTCCGGACGGGTCCAGTCGTACCCCCAGTCCCAGTCGGGCCGACCCCACCCCTGGGGGCCGAACCCGCGGGCGAAGAACCACCCGAAGTGCTGCATCCGTGGCATCAGATCTCCTCGAGCACGATGTGGGGAGCGCCGAACTCGCCGGACCGGACGTCTTCGTCCACGGTCGCGGTCTCCGCGACCGGTGTCGGGCCTCCCGGACCGTCGGCGGGCAGACCGACCCCCGGCCCCTCGGCGGACCGGACCGCCGCCAAACCGCGCTCGAGGTCGCGGATCAGGTCCTCGACGTCCTCGATGCCGACCGAGACGCGCAGCAGGCCCTCGTCGATGCCGGTTGCGGCGCGTTCCTCGGGCGTCCGCTGGGCATGCGTCGTCGACGCCGGATGCAGGATGAGTGACCGGACGTCGCCGAGGTGCGTCATGCGACTGAACAGGCCGAGTGCGTCGACGAACCGCTGGGCGGCGTCCCGTCCGCCCGCGAGCGAGAAGGCGAAGACCGAACCGGCCCCACGCGGCAGGTAGCGCGTCGCGAGGTCGTGGTAGGGGTTGGACTCCAGCCCCGCGTGGTCCACGTTCGCGACCTCGGGCTGCGCGTCGAGCCACCGGGCGATCGTCAGCGCGTTCGCGCCGTGGCGCTCCATGCGCAGCGAGAGCGTCTCGACGCCCTGCTGGATGAGGAACGCGTTGAAGGGCGAGGGGGTGGGGCCGAGCCGTGCGGCGACGACGTCGCGTGCGTACGCGACGAACGCCCGGTCGCCGTGGCGGTCGACGTGGCTCCGGCCGCCGAGCGCGCGGTCCGGTTCGGTCAGATGGGGGAACCGGCCGCCCGTGGCTGCCCAGTCGAAGCGACCGCCGTCGACGACGACGCCACCGATGGCGGAGCCGTGTCCCGCCAGGAACTTCGACGCGGAGTGCACCACGATGTCCGCGCCGTGCTCGAGCGGCCGGACGAGGTACGGCGTGGCGAGTGTGTTGTCGACGACCAGCGGTACGCCGTGCTCGTGCGCCACCGCGGCGACCATCGCGATGTCGAGGACGTCGTTCTTCGGGTTCGGGATCGACTCGCCGAACAGGAGCCGCGTCTCGGGGCGGATCAGCGCCCGCCAGGCGTCCGGGTCACGGGCGTCGTCGACGAAGTCCACGCTGATCCCGAGTCGTCCGAGGTTCTGCAGCAGGAGGCCGCGGGTGCCCTCGTAGATGCTCGACGCCGACACGACGTGGTCGCCGGTTTGCAGCAGACCGAGGAGCGCCACGGTCACCGCGGCCTGTCCGCTGCCGACGAGGATCGCCTCGACCCCGCGCTCGAGGACGGCGACGCGGCGCTCGAGCGAGGCGTTCGTCGGGTTGCCGAGCCGTGTGTACGTGTACCCGGCGTCGTCGCCGGCGAACCGGTCGCGCGCTTGCCCGAAGTCGTCGAACAGGAAGCCGGACGACATGTGGATCGGGGTGATCCGCGCGCCGTGCGCCGAGTCGGGCACGACCCCGCCGTGCACCTGCTCGGTGCTGAACCCGAACCCCGTCGTCACCGTGTCGCTCTCGGGCACGTCCCACCTCTCTCTGCCTCTGCTGGCGCACCTGCGCCCATCGGGCGATCCTCCCACTGCCGGAGCCGGGAGGCACGACCGGCGTCGTCCGGTTACGGCACCACCCCCACGACGAGCGTCCGCAGACCGACCGCGACCGTGTCGACGACCGCGCCGAGCGGGGCCCGCGCCAGCCAGACGACGCCGAGTTCCACGAGCACGAACAGGACGTACCAGACCGCTGCGGGGAGCCGGTACTCGCTCGCGACGATGTGGAAGTCCGTCCGGACCGGAGCGCCGGTGGCGATCCAGCCGGCCACCCGCACGACCGACCGCACACCGTCGACGACGAACAGTGCGCCGATCGCAGCGACGACGAGCACGGTCCACTCCGAGGGACGCACCGCGACCCAGACGGCGACGGCCGCGAACCCGACGACGACCAGGACGCCGAAGGCGTTCCGGACGAACAGGACGGCGACCACGGCGGCGACGCCGAGGACGGCCGTCGTGAGCACGCGGTCGGCGTGCACGGACCCGATCACGAGCAGGGCCCCGGCCCAGAGCGGTGCCGAGTACCCGGCGTAGAGGTTGCCGAGCCGGACCGCCCACCGCACGGCGCGGGGGACGCGACCGATGTCGACCCATGCCTCTCCCGAGCCGTCCGCGTGGAGGTCGATCCGGCGGATACGGCCGCCGAACGGCACGACGACGACGCAGTGGCCGACCTCGTGCACGATGGTCGTGGCGATCCGGGCGACGCGTCCGACGGCGGGCACGAAGGGCAGCGCCGCCCCGACGAGCAGGGCGACCAGGAGCGCGGAGGACGGCACCCGGGGATCTTCGCGCACCCGGCCGATGTCGAGCCTGGGAACGCGGGGGGCGACCCCCGGCCGCCGCCGATCGGCGCTCCTGGTGGAGCCGCGGTGGCAGACGCGCGCCGGCATGGGGGACGTCCGCTCGGCGACCACGGCGTCGACGCGGAGTAGACGAGACGGGTGACGACGACCTCCCGATCCGACGCCGGCGACCAGGACACCGAGCGCGACCGGCAGCGGTGGCACGCGTTCGCGGTGTGCATCGCGGTCGCCGGGATCACGATCATCGACCTGTCGACGGTGAACGTCGCGCTGCCGTCGATCCAGCGGTCGCTCGGGGCGTCGAACTCCGAGCTCCAGCTCATCGTCGCCGGGTACGCGCTCGCCTTCGGCCTCGCCCTCGTGCCGGCCGGGCGCCTCGGTGACCTCCGGAGCCGCCGGCTCATGTTCGTGGTCGGCCTGATCGCGTTCACGACCGCCAGCCTGTTGTGCGCGATCGCCCCGTCCATCCAGGTGCTCGTCGTCACGCGGATCCTGCAGGGCTTCGCCGCGGGGACGCAGATGCCCCAGGTGATCGGCCTGGTGCAGCAGCTGTTCCGTGGGGAGGAGCGCGGACGCGCGTTCGGCATCTTCGGCGCGATGGTGGGCATCTCCACCGCGCTCGGTCCGACGATCGGCGGCGCGCTCATCGCCCTCGGCGGCGAACAGACCGGATGGCGCTACATCTTCTGGCTCAACGTCCCGTACGGCCTCGCGGCCCTGTACTTCGCGGTCCGCCTGCTGCCCCGGAAGCGCCAGGACCCGTCACGCGACCGCGAGCTCGACCTCGTCGGGATCGTCCTGCTCGGCGTCGCGGTCGTCACGCTCATGCTGCCGTTCGTGCTCACCTCGGGTACGGGCGACTCGCCCCTGCGGTGGCTCGCACTCGTCGGCACCGCGGTGTCCGGGGCCCTGTTCGTCTGGTGGGAGCGGCACTACGCGCACACGGGACGGTCCCCGGTCGTGCACTTCGACCTGTTCCGGCTGTCGTCCTACCGGAACGGCCTGCTCATCGCCGCGGTGTACTTCGCGGCGCTGCCGGCGACGTTCCTCATGGTGACCCTGTACCTGCAGGAGGGCCTGCACCTCGAGCCGTTGTTCGCCGGCATGGTGAGCATCCCGTTCGCCGCCACGGCCGCCGCGGGAGCGTGGTTCGGCGGTCGCCTCGTCAACCGCATCGGCAGGGCGCTCGTCGTCTGGGGGCTCTGCGCGGTGGTCGTCGGGTTCGTGGCGCTGCTCGTCGCCGCGACCACGACCCCCGCGTCGGTCACGCCATGGGCGATGGCGGGTGCGTTCCTCATCGGTGGCGCGGGCGGTGGCCTCGTCGTGTCGCCGAACCAGACCCTGACGCTCGCGCAGGTCCCCGTCGAGCATTCTGGTGTCGCGGGGTCGATGCAGCAGCTCGGCCAGCGCGTGGGCACGGCGATCGGCACGGCCGTCGCCACGAGCGTCTTCTACGGGATCGTGCGGAGCGAGGACCGGAAGGCGGGGGACCTCACGGCGTACCACGACGCGTTCCGCGCGGGCACGGCGTTCACCGTGGGGCTCGTCGTGCTCGTGCTCGCGCTCGCGATCGTCGACCTCGTGTCGCGGAAGAAGCGCGGCGAGGAGACGCCCGTGCCGCAGGAGGCCTGAGACGTCGCCGGGTCGTCGCGCCTACCCGCGGATGGTGCGCACGACCGCGTCGTGCAGGAGCCCGTTCGTCGCGAGGGCGGTGCCGTGCCACGGGCCGGGCTCGCCGTCGAGCGACGTGAACCGCCCGCCCGCCTCCTCGACCACGGGGACGATCGCCGCCATGTCCCACGGCTTCAGGTCGCCCTCGCCCGCGACGTCGAGGGTGCCCTCGGCGACCATCATGTAGGCCCAGGCCTCGCCGTAGGCACGGGTCCGCCAGACGGACCGGGACAACCGCAGGAGGCCGTCGAGCCGCCCGGCCTCGTCCCAGTCCTGGAGGCTCTGGTAGCTCACCGAGGCGTCCGCCAGCTCCGCCACCCCCGACACCCGCAGGGGACCCTCCGACGAGGAGGCCCCGAGTCCCGTCGCCCCCCACCACCGCTTGCTCATCGCGGGGGCGGACACGACGCCGACCCGGGGGACGCCGTCGACGGCCAGGGCGATGAGCGTCGCCCACACGGGCACGCCGCGCAGGTAGTTCGCCGTGCCGTCGATCGGGTCGATCACCCACTGCCGGTGTCCGGAACTCCTCGCGGTGGTCCCTGCGGCGGCGGTCGACTCCTCGCCGAGGAACGTGTCGTCGGGACGCTCGGCCGCGATCCGCTCGCGGAGGGCCGCCTCGACCGCCTGGTCGGCGTCGGTCACGTGCGTGCGGTCGGCCTTGACGTCGACGTGCAGGTCGGCCGCCCGGAAGCGGGCGAGGCTGATCGCGTCGGCCGTGTCGGCCAGGGAACGGGCGAACGCGAGGTCGGCGGCGAGGTCCACGCGCCGAGCCTACCGAGCACCGACGGTGCGCCTGGCCCGGCCGTCCTTCCCCGCGAGATCGCGCCCGTGGCCGCTCGCGGACCGGTCGGAGCGGCAACGACTGCGATGGCGGCGAAAGGAAGGGAGAGGGGCAGGTCAGTCCGCGCCCGGGTCCAGCTCGCCCATGCCCGTGAGCAGCGCGCGGAACGAGTCGAGCCGCTCGATGCCCGTGGGGCCGAGCTCGCCGTCCTGGACCCGGTCGACGATCTCCCAGTCGTGCGCCTGGTCGAGCGGTATGCCGTCGGCGGGCTCGCGGACCGGCACCGCGTGCGCGGCGAACGCGCGGAACACGTTCTCGGGCTGCACGTGCCCGAGGCCGAACGACCGCACGCCGGGGGTGTCGATGATCCAGCCGCCGCCGTGCACCGGCAGCGCGATCGAGGACGACGACGTGTGGCGCCCGCGTCCGGTGACCGCGTTCACGACGCCGGTTGCCCGGGAGGCCCCGGTCAGGGCGTTCACGAGCGTGGACTTGCCGACGCCCGAGTGTCCGACCGTCACCGTCACCTGGTCACGGAGCACGGCCGCGAACGCGTCGAACGGCACGTCACCCGCGGCGCTCGTGACGACGCGCAGGTCGAGGCACGCGAAGTGCGCGAGGAACGGCCCCGGGTCGGCGAGGTCCGTCTTCGTGATGCAGAGCACCGGGTCGAGCCCGGCGTCGAAGGCGGCGACGAGGTACCGGTCGACGAGCCGCGGCCGGGGCTCGGGGTCGGCCGCGGCGATCACGATGAGCATCTGGTCGGCGTTCGCGACGATGACCCGTTCGACGTCGTCCGTGTCGTCCGCGCTGCGGCGGAGGAACGTCGACCGGTCCGCGACCTTGACGATGCGGGCGAGGGAGCCCTCGTCGCCGCTCACGTCACCGACGAGCGACACGTGGTCACCGGTCACGACGGCCTTCTTGCCGAGCTCGCGCGCCTTCGTGGCGGTGATGACCCGGGCGTCGCCGGACTCGGCGTCGAGCGGACCGCCGCCGACGAGCACGCCGAACCGGCCGCGGTCGACGTTCGTCACCCAACCCGGGGTGGCGTCCTCGTGCGTGGGGCGCTGCTTCGTGCGTGGACGGCTGCCCTTCGGGTTCGGGCGCACCCGCACCGCGGACTCGTCGTACTGCCCGTACGGTTCGTCGAGGTCGTCGTCGTCCCCGCCGTCGAACCAGCTCATGCGCCCGACGTCGCCACGAGGGCGTCCCACAGCTCCGGGAACTGCGGCAGGGTCTTCGCGGTGGACCCGATGTCGTCGACCGCGACGCCGTCGACGACGAGGCCGATGATCGCGCCCGCGGTCGCCATCCGGTGGTCCTCGTACGCCGCCCACGGCCCACCGTGCAGCGGACGGGGCTCGATCCGGAGGCCGTCGTCGAGTTCCGTCACCGCGCCTCCGAGACCGGCGACGTCGGCAGCGAGCGCGGCGAGCCGGTCCGTCTCGTGACCGCGCAGGTGCCCGATACCGGTGATCGTGGACGGGCCGTCGGCGAGGGCCGCGAGCGCGACGAGCGCGGGCGCGAGCTCACCACCACGCGCCAGGTCGAGGTCGACGCCCGGCAGCGACGCCCCGCCACGGACGCCGACGCCGCCGTCGACGACGAGGTCCGCGCCGTCGCGCGTGACGGTCGCGCCCCAGTGCGGCAGGAGGGTCTCGAGGTCCGCGCCCACCTGGGTGGTGGCGGTCGGCCAGGTCCGGATGCGGACGGTCCCTCCGGCGACGAGCGCGGCCACCGCGAACGGTGCCGCGTTCGACAGGTCCGGCTCGATCGTGACGTCGCGGGCGGCGATCGGACCCGGGTGCACGTGCCAGACGCCCGTGTCGGGTTCGTCGACGACGACCCCACGGTCGCGGAGCGCCGCGACGGTCATCGCGATGTGCGGCATGCTCGGCAGCCGTTCCCCGCGGTGCCGGAGCAGCAGGCCCTCGTCGAACCGGGGCGCCGACAGCAGGAGGCCCGACACGAACTGGCTCGAACGGCTCGCGTCGATCGTCAGCTCGCCACCGCGCACACGGCCCGTCCCGGTGAACGCGAACGGCAGGCTGCCCCCGCCGTCGTCCGTGACGTCCACACCGAGCGCGACGAGCGACGCGATGGTGGTGTCCATGGGGCGCCGGCGCGCGGCCTCGTCACCGTCGAACACCACTGGACCGTCGGCGAGCGCGGCCAGGGGCGGGAGGAACCGCATCACGGTGCCGGCGAGGCCGCAGTCGACCCGGACGTCGCCGTGCAGCGGCGCGGGGGTCACGCGGAGGTCGGGGCCGTACGGGCCGGCCCCACCCGCCGGGTCGATCCGGACACCGAGCGCGCGGAGGGCGTCGACCATGAGCGCCGAGTCCCGCGAGTGCAGGGGGAGCCGGATCGTGGACGGACCGTCGGAGAGGGCCGCGAGCACGAGCTCGCGGTTCGTCAGGGACTTCGACCCGGGCAGGGCGACGTCGCCGTGGAGGGGACCGCGCGCCACGGGCGCCGGCCAGTCGTCACCGGCGGGGAGAGAGCGGGAATCAACGGGAGCCTGCATCGGTTCCCCAGGATAGCGATGCGCGTGCCCCGCCTGCCTGGCGAGGTGCGTGCCGGACAGGAGGACCATGGCCACCGCGCTGACAACGGAGCGTCCACGGGTGCGGACGTTCCCGTCCGCGTCGACGTCGCTGATCGGGGACCTCGACGACGACCGCCGACTACGATGGCGGGCGATGACGAGCCAGGACGACGCGACGAACCCCGACGGTCCGCTCGGACGACCCCCGGTCGACGAGACGGAGGAGCAGCTCGACGCCGTCGAGGAGGAGTCCCTCGCGCTCGCCGAGACGGACGGTGCGGACGCGGTCACGACCCCCGACGCGCAGGAGCTCCGCCGGCTGTTCGAGGAGCAGGCGTTGCCGTTCATGGACCAGCTGTACGGCGCGGCGATGCGGATGACACGGAACCCGGCCGACGCGTCGGACCTCGTGCAGGAGACCTTCGTCAAGGCGTTCGCGGCGTTCCGGTCGTTCCGGCAGGGCACGAACCTCAAGGCCTGGCTGTACCGGATCCTGACGAACACGTTCATCAACAGCTACCGGAAGAACCAGCGGAACCCCTACCAGGGCACCATCGACGAGCTCGAGGACTGGCAGCTCGGCGGGGCGGAGAGCGTCACGCAGAGCATCTCGTCGCGGTCGGCCGAGGCCGACGCGATCGACCACCTGCCGTCGTCCGCGGTCAAGGACGCCCTGCAGGCGATCCCCGAGGACTTCCGGATGGCGGTCTACTTCGCCGACGTCGAGGGGTTCTCGTACCAGGAGATCGCCGACATCATGAAGACCCCGGTGGGCACGGTCATGAGCCGGCTCCACCGCGGCCGGCGCCTGCTCCGCGGGCTGCTGGCCGACCACGCACGAGAGACCGGTGTGGTGCCCGACGCAGCGTCGACGGAGACGATGCGACCGCGGACCCGCACCACGAAGACGCCCGCCACGACGGGCCGGAGCACGGGGAGGAACGGACGATGAGCGGCTGCGACTGCTCGAAGGCCAAGGCGGAGCTCGAGGAGTTCCTGCACGACGAGCTCGAGCGCGACGACCTCGCGGACATCCGCGAGCACATGGCCGGCTGCGAGGACTGCTCGAGCGAGCACCGCGTCGGCGTGGTGCTCATGACGGCCGTGCAGCGCGCCTGCAAGGAGACCGCCCCGGAGGACCTGCGGACCCAGGTCATCGCCGCGCTGCGCGAGGCGCAGGCGACCCACTGACCCGACCGGGAGGCCCGCCCGCCGTCCGCCTCGTCGGCGGCGGTGCGGGGGGTCTCCCGGCCGGTCGGGGTCGGCGCCCGATCAGATGGTGAGCGCGCGGTCGATGACCTCGGCCGCCTCGCTCGCGGAGCGCTTCGACGACCCCGTCGCCGGAGCCGCGCTGGCGGGACGTGACGACACCGAGAGCGGACGGCCGTCGAGGTGGCGCGACAGCGCCATGCAGACGAACGGCCAGGCGCCCTGGTTCTCCGGCTCCTCCTGCGCCCAGACGAGGTCCGCCTGCGGGTAGGAGCGGAGGGTCGCGAGGATCTGGTCGAGCGGGAGCGGCGCGAGCTGCTCGAGCCGGACGAGTGCGATGTCCTCGACCCCGCGCTTGGCGACCTCGGCAGCGAGGTCGTGGTGGATCTTGCCCGAGTGGAGCACGACCCGCCGCACGGCCTGACGGTCGGCGATCCGCTGGTCGTCGATCACCTCTCGGAAGCCGCCGGTCGTGAACTCCTCGACCGCGCTCGTCGCCTGCCGCATGCGGAGCATCGCCTTCGGCGTGAACACCACGAGCGGCTTCTGCGGACGCGCGTGGGCCTGCCGACGGAGCAGGTGGAAGTACGACGCCGGGGTCGACGGCCGCGCCACGACCATGTTGTCCTCGGCGCAGAGCTGCAGGTAGCGCTCGATCCGAGCCGAGGAGTGGTCCGGCCCCTGGCCCTCGTAGCCGTGGGGGAGGAGCAGCACGAGCCCGGACCGCTGGCCCCACTTCTGCTCGGCCGACGAGATGAACTCGTCGATCACCGTCTGCGCCCCGTTGGCGAAGTCGCCGAACTGGGCCTCCCACATGACGAGGGCCTCGGGCCGCTCCACGGAGTAGCCGTACTCGAACGCCATGGCCGCGTACTCACTGAGCGGCGAGTCGTAGATGTACAGCCGGCCCTGGTCCTCGGTGAGGTTCGCGAGGGGGAGCCACTCCTGGCCGTTGACGCGGTCGTGGAACACCGCCTGGCGCTGCACGAAGGTGCCACGCCGGGTGTCCTGGCCGGTGAGCCGGACCGGCTTGCCCTCGACGAGGAGGGACCCGATCGCGGCGAGCTCCGCGAACGCCCAGTCGATGCCGCCGCTGCGCGACATCTCGACCCGCTTGGTGAGCAGCTGCTGGAGCTTCGGGTGGACCGTGAACCCCGCCGGGGGGTTGTCGTGCGCGTCGCCGACGAGTCGGAGGACGTCCGCGCTCACCGCCGTCTCGTGCACCTCGTGCTCCGAGTCGTCGCGCTGCGCGGAGGGCCGTTCGAGCCCCTGCACCGCGCCGCCGTCCGCGGGGACGACCGGGATCGACCCCGTCTGTGCCTCGTGGGTCTCGGCGAACGCACGCTCGAGGCGGTCCTGGAAGTCCCGATGCGCCTGGTCGTACTCGTCCTGCGTGATGTCGCCGCGACCGACGAGGGCGTCGGTGTAGAGCGTGCGGACCGAGCGCTTCGCCTCGATGAGGTTGTACATGAGCGGCTGCGTCATCGACGGGTCGTCGCCCTCGTTGTGGCCGCGGCGGCGGTACGAGACGAGGTCGATGACGACGTCGCGGTGGAACTGCTGCCGGTACGCGAACGCGATCTCGGCGACGCGTGCGACGGCCTCCGGGTCGTCCCCGTTCACGTGGAAGACCGGCGCCTGGATCGTCTTGGCGACGTCGGTCGAGTACACCGATGACCGCGACGCGCTCGGCGACGTCGTGAACCCGACCTGGTTGTTCACCACGACGTGGACGGTGCCGCCCGTGCGGTAGCCCCGCAACTGCGACAGCTGCAGGGTCTCGACGACCACGCCCTGTCCGGCCATCGCCGCGTCGCCGTGGACGAGCACCGGCAGGACGCCGAAGGTGCCGATCGGGGTCCGGTCCTGCTTGCCGCGGACGATGCCCTCGAGCACGCCGTCGACGGCCTCGAGGTGCGACGGGTTCGCGGCAATGGTCACCGGGATCGCGGTGCCCTCGGCCGAGCGGAACACGCCCTCCGTCCCGACGTGGTACTTGACGTCGCCGGAGCCCTGGCCCGCGACGGCGCCGGGCAGCTGTGTCCCCTCGAACTCGCGGAAGATCTGCCCGTAGGTCTTGCCCGCGATGTTCGTGAGCACGTTGAGCCGACCACGGTGCGCCATGCCGATCGCGACCTCGTCGAGACCCTCGCGCGCGGACTCCTGGATGAGCGTGTCGAGGAACGCGATCATCGACTCGCTGCCCTCGAGGCTGAACCGCTTCTGGCCGACGTACTTCGTCTGCAGGAAGGTCTCGAACGCCTCGGCCTCGTTGAGCTTGCCGAGGATCCGCAGCTGCTCGTCCTTGCCCGGCTTGGCGTACGGCACCTCGACGTGGTCCTGCATCCACCGGCGCTGGGCCGGGTCCTGGATGTGCATGTACTCCACGCCGATCGTGCGGCAGTACGAGTCGCGGAGGATCCCGAGGATGTCCCGGAGCGGCGCGCTCGTGGTGCCGGCGAGGCCACCCGTGACGAACTCGCGGTCGAGGTCCCAGAACGTCAGCCCGTGGTTCTCGATCTCGAGGTCCGGGTGGGTCCGCTGCTGGTACTCGAGCGGGTCGATGTCCGCCATGAGGTGTCCGCGCACCCGGAAGCTGTTGATGAGCTCCTGCACGCGTGCGGTCTTGTTGACGCGCGACGACAGGTCGACGTTGATGTCGTTCGCCCAGCGGATCGGCTTGTACGGGATCCGGAGCGCCGCGAAGATGCCCTCGTAGAAGCCGCGCTCGCCGATGAGCAGCTCGTGGACCGTCTTGAGGAACTCCCCGGACCCGGCGCCCTGGATGACGCGGTGGTCGTAGGTGCTCGTCAGCGTGATCGTCTTGCCGACCCCGAGCTCGACCAGGGTCTTCGGCGCGGAGCCCTGGAACTGCGCCGGGTACTCGAGGGCACCGGCACCGATGATCGACCCCTGCCCCTTCATGAGCCGCGGCACGGAGTGCACCGTGCCGATGCCGCCCGGGTTCGTCAGCGAGATCGTCGTGCCGGCGAAGTCCTCGGCCGTGAGCTTGTTCGCCCGCGCGCGCTTGACGAGGTCCTCGTACGCTGCGATGAACTGCGAGAACGTCAGGGTCTCGGCCCGCTTGATGCTCGGGACGAGCAGCGCACGGGTGCCGTCGGACTTCGGGACGTCGATGGCGATGCCGAGGCCGACGTGCGCCGGGGTCACGACGACGGGCTTGCCGTCCTGCTCGTCGTGGTAGACGTTCTGGCTCGGGAACTCCTGGACCGCCTTGACGAGCGCCCAGCCGATGAGGTGCGTGAAGGACACCTTGCCGCCGCGCGTCCGCCGCAGGTGGTTGTTGATGGCGATGCGGTTGTCGATCATGAGCTTCGCGGGGATCGTCCGCACGCTCGTCGCGGTCGGTACCTGGAGCGAGGCCTCCATGTTCGCGGCGAGGGTCTTCGCCATGCCCCGCAGCGGCGTCCGGACGTCCTCGTGGGTCTCCTCGTGGTCGTCCCGCTCGTCGCTCGGGTCGGCCGGGATCGGGGCCGGGGTCGGCTGCTTCGACGTCGTCCGTGCCGGCATCTGGATCGACGAGGTGCGCGGGGCACCGCCGTCCGCGGCGCGCGCGGGCTGCGCGACCGGCGCGGCCGGCTCGACGGGACCCGCCGGATCGGGAGTGGACCCGGCAGCCGGGGAGGGACCTCCCGGGCGGTCGTCGGACGCGCCCGGGTCGCTCACCTGCGTCCGGTGGTAGCTCTCGAGGACCGGCCACCAGGACCGGTCCACGGCGTCCCTGTCGACCAGGAACTGCTCGTAGAGCTCGTCCACCAGCCACTCGTTCGCGCCGAATTCGCCTGCGGTCTCGTCCGATGTCCCCGTCAGATGGCTCGACACAGCCGATCGCCCACTCTCCGTCGATTGATGCTGGTGCCGGTCGCACACACACGACCCGTGCACCGTGCGGGCAGCATCGCCCGCGCCCGTCAAGCCTAACCCGCCTGCGGGCCGCCTCGGCGGGAGCGCCCAGGGTGTCGGGACGGACCCGTCCGCCCCGGTGGCCGTCACCCCGCTGCGGCACGGTCGCCCCCGAGGAGGGCCGTATTACGGTGAGCGCATGAGGTTCTACGAGACGCGACCGACCCACGACCTGACGTACTCGGACGTGTTCCTCGTGCCGAGCCGCTCCGGCGTGTCGAGCCGGTTCGACGTCGACCTCACGCCGCCCGACGGCACCGGCGCGACCATCCCGGTCGTCAGCGCCAACATGAACTCGGTCACGGGTCCGCGGCTCGCGGCCACGTTGGCGCGGCGCGGCGGCCTCGGGGTCCTGCCGCAGGACATGCACCCGCAGGACCTGGACGCCGCCATCCGCTGGGTCAAGGCCCAGCCGGTCGATCACGACACCCCGGTCACGATGACGCCCGACACGACCGTGGCCGAGGCGCTGACGCAGCTCGCGCCGGTCCCCGGGCACGGCGTCGTCGTGCAGGACGCCGGCGGGGAGTACCTCGGCTGCGTCCCCGCGGTCCGGCTCGCGACCGCCGGCGAGGACGCGACGGTCGGTGACCTCCTGCACGGCGCGGTGACCGCGATCGACGCCGACGACGTCGACTCGCCGCGGGCCGTGTTCGACCTGCTCGCCGCCGCCGAGGTCGACTTCGCGCCCGTCCTCCGGCACGGTCGCGTCGTGGGCACCACGAGTCCCACGAGTGCGATCCGTTCCGGCATCTACCGGCCCGCGGTCGACGCGGACGGGAGGCTCCGGGTCGCCGCCGCGGTCGGCATCAACGGCGACGTGGCACGCAAGGCGTCCGCGCTCGTCGCCGCGGGCGTCGACGTGCTCGTCCTCGACACCGCGCACGGGCACCAGGAGGGCATGCTCCGTGC
This sequence comes from Curtobacterium sp. MCBD17_040, assembly GCF_003234805.2. GTDB lineage: Bacteria > Actinomycetota > Actinomycetes > Actinomycetales > Microbacteriaceae > Curtobacterium. The sequence goes on along the minus strand of NZ_CP126273.1, from coordinate 1,999,017 downwards.
GCTGCGCACCGTGGCCGACCTCGGACTCGGCGTCCCGCTCGTCGCGGGCAACGTCGTGACCGCCGACGCGGTGACGCACCTCGTCGACGCGGGCGCCTCGATCATCAAGGTCGGTGTCGGCCCCGGGGCCATGTGCACGACCCGCATGATGACCGCGGTCGGGCGACCGCAGTTCTCGGCGGTGCTCGAGACCGCGGCGGCGGCGCGGGCGCTCGGCGCCCACGTCTGGGCGGACGGCGGTGTCCGGTACCCGCGCGACGTCGCCCTCGCCCTGGCGGCCGGCGCCGCGAGCGTCATGATCGGGTCGTGGTTCGCCGGCACGGTCGAGGCGCCGGGCGTCCTCAAGGTCGACGCGCAGGGGCGACGGTACAAGGAGAGCTGGGGGATGGCGTCCGCGAAGGCCGTTCGCGAGCGGTTCGAGCGGCTCGACCCGTACGAGCGCGCGCGCAAGGCCCTGTTCGCCGAGGGGATCTCGTCCTCGACCATCTACCTCGACCCGGAGCGTCCGAGCGTCGAGGACCTGCTCGACATGATCACGGCCGGAGTGCGGAGCTCGGCGACGTACGCCGGCGCACGTGATCTCCCCGCGTTCGCGGACCGTGCGCTCGTCGGCATCCAGTCCGCCGCGGGGTACGAGGAGGGCAAGCCGGTCCCGGTGTCCTGGTGAACCGGACCGTGTCCCGCTGAGCGGCACCGCGCCGAGCGCATCGGTTCCGCGCTGGGGGGATTCCCGGCCAGGGCGGGCCCCCGGGCGCTACTGTTGACCACACTGTGGACGACCCTCCTGATCGCACGTCGCCGGGCCGACATCCGAACGCGGCCCGACACGCCCGCCCGCGCCGCCAGCTCCTCCTGTTCCGGAGGCCCTCGGTATGACCGTCGTCGACCTCCTCATGCTCGTGGGCGGCGTCCTCCTCACCCTCGGGACGGGCGTGTTCGTCGCGAGCGAGTTCGCGCTCGTCAACCTCGACCGCGCCGACCTCGAGGCCCGGCGTGAGCGCGGCGCAGCGGGGCTGACGCCCGTCATCCAGGCGCTCAAGGTGACGGCGACCCACCTGTCGAGCGCCCAGCTCGGCATCACGCTCACCACGCTCCTCAGCGGGTACCTCCTCGAACCCTCCATCGCGCATCTCATCGAGGGCCCGTCCACGGCGCTCGGTCTGCCGGACGAGGTCGTCGAGCCCGTCGGGTCCGTCGTGGCGCTCGTCATCGCGACCCTGCTGTCGATGGTGCTCGGAGAGCTCGTGCCGAAGAACTTCGCGCTCGCCCTGCCGCTCGGTACCGCCCGACTCGTCGTGCCCGTGCAGATCGTGTTCACGACGGTGTTCCGTCCCGCGGTCGCGTTGCTCAACGGCACCGCGAACGCCGTGCTCCGCACGATCGGGATCGAGCCGCAAGAGGAACTGTCCGGTGCCCGGAGCGCCGAGGAGCTCACGAGCCTGCTCCGCCGATCCGCGATGGAGGGCAGCCTCGAGCAGGACACCGCCACGCTGCTCACCCGCACGATCGCGTTCTCGGAGCACACCGCGAGCGACGTCATGACGCCGCGCCCGCGGGTGTCGACGATCGGGGTGGCCGAGTCCGCCGCCGACGTCATCGCCCTCGCCCGCCGCACCGGGTTCAGCCGGTTCCCGGTGATCGACGAGGACGCGGACGACGTCGTCGGCATCGTGCACGTCAAGGCAGCCGTCGCCGTACCGCGCGACAAACGGGCGGAGGTGCCGGTCGGTGCGCTCCGGACCGAGGCCGAGCGCGTCCCCGAGACGATGCACCTCGACTCCCTGCTCACCGCCGTCCGCGGTCGCGGGTACCAGATGGTGATCGTCGTCGACGAGTACGGCGGCACCGCCGGGGTCGTCACGCTCGAGGACCTCGTCGAGGAGCTCGTCGGTGAGGTCTCCGACGAGCACGACCGGACGCGGGTCGACGTGGTGCGGTCCCGGGGCTGGCTGACGTTCCCGGGCCTGCTGCGCCCGGACGAGCTGCAGGACCGTGCGGGCGTCCGTGTCCCCGACGACGGCCCGTACGAGACCATCGGTGGCTTCGTGATGAGCCGACTCGGGCGCCTCCCGGTGGTCGGCGACACGGTCCCCGTCGACGGCGGGATGCTCCGTGTGGAGCGCCTCGACGGCCGCCGGATCGACCGCATCCGGTTCACGCCCACGCCGACGGCGGTCGACGAGGGTGAACCGGCGGTGCCCGGGTCGTCGAGCATCGCGCCCGAGGTGCCCGACGAGGTCGGGGTCCGACTGGGGGTCCCGCGATGAGCGACTGGCTCGGCATCCTCTGGCTCGTCGTGCTGCTGCTCGGCAACGCGTTCTTCGTGGCTGCGGAGTTCGCCGTCATCTCGGCGCGACGGTCCCAGATCGAACCGCGCGCGGAGCAGGGCTCGCGGGCCGCGCAGCGCACGCTCTGGGCGATGGAGCACGCCACCCGCATGCTCGCGACGACGCAGCTCGGCATCACCGTGTGCTCGCTGCTCATCCTCAACGTCTCGGAACCCTCGATCCACCACCTGCTCGAGGGGCCGCTGCACCTCACGGGGTGGGACGTCGAGGTGACCGGCACCATCGCGTTCGTCATCACGCTCGTGATCGTGTCGTTCCTGCACGTCGTGTTCGGCGAGATGGTGCCGAAGAACATCTCGTTCTCGATGCCGGACCGGGCCGCGCTCGTGCTCGTCCCGACGCTCTGGTACCTCGGGCACGGCGTCCGCGGGATCACCGTGGTCCTGAACGCACTGGCGAACGGGTTCCTCCGCGTGTTCCGGGTCGAGCCGAAGGACGAGGCCGTCAGCGCGTTCACGGTCGACGAGGTCCAGACGATGGTGGAGCAGTCCCGCCGCGAGGGCACGCTCGTCGACGCCGCCGGCACGCTCGCCGCCGCGTTCGAGTTCACGGCGAAGAAGGTGCGGGACGTCGCGGTGCCGATGCCCGACCTCGTCACGCTCCCGGACGACGCCACGCCGGGCGACGTCGAACGGGCGGTCGCGACCCGTGGGTTCTCCCGGTACGTGCTCGTCGGCGACGACGGCGACCCGACGGGCTACGTGCACGTCAAGGACGTCATCGACCTGCGCGAGGACGAGTTCGACGACCCGGTGCCGCCGAAGCGCATCCGCCAGCTCATCTCGCTGTACCGCGACATGGACCTCGAGGACGCACTCGCGACGATGCGGGCGGCGGGTGTCCACCTGGCGCGCGCGTTCGACGCCGACGGTCGGACGACGGGCGTGCTGTTCCTCGAGGACATCCTCGAGGAACTCGTCGGCGAGGTCGAGGACGCGACCCGGCGTCGCTGAGCCGGGTCGCGCCTCCCGGACGGCGGCGCGCGCGGTCGGCTCGTGCCGGCACGCGGGAACTCAGCGCGGGACGCCCTCGAACTTCGTGATCGCGGCGGGGGTGACCGGCGTGAAGCAGTTCACGAGCGTGCCGTCGGGATCCCGGAGGAGCAGCGACCGGTTGCCCCACGGCATCGTCGTCGGCGGTGCGACCACCTCGACCGTGCCGTCGTCGAGTTCGGCCGCGAGCGCGTCGACGTCGTCGACGAGGAACTCGACGATCGGCGTCCGGCCCGTGCTCCGGTCCGACCGGCCGCCGAGCACGGCGACCATCGTGCGGGTGCTGCCGATCGCGAGGGTCCCGCCGGCGGTCCGGAGTTCGGCGAAGTCCGGTGCGGGGCGGACGGCGGTGACACCGGTCACGCGCTCGTGGAAGGCGACGAGGCGGTCGACGTCGTCGGTGATGAGGCGGACGGAGACGAGGTTCACAGTGGGGCTCCCGGTTCGGTGGCGCCGCTGGTGCGGCACGGTGACGGCCGCGGAGTGCGGCGACGACCAGGATCGCGGGCGCGAGCGACAGCCCTGTGTCGGTGTTTCCGGTGCCGATGGCCGATCCGCGTCAGACGAGTGTCAGCGTCCGGAGGTCCCCGTCCGGCACCGCGATCTCCTCGGGGCGCACGGTCCGGCGCGGCGCGGTCTCGGCCGTCACCGTGAGGCCGTCGATCCGGTCGACGCGGAACGCGCGGAGGTCGTCACGGAGGCGGCACCACCCGAGGAGGTACCACCCGCCGGCGGCGCCGATCCATCCCACGGGCTCGACGTCCCGGAGTGTCGTGCGCCCCGCACGGTCCGTGTAGCGGAGCCGGAGGACGCGCCGCGCCGAGACCGCGTGCCCGAGCGCGGGCGGGGCGGCGGCGTCGAGCGGGACCGCGCCGAGGAAGTGCACGCGGTCGGCCAGGTCCCGCGCGGCGTCCGCGTCGTCGGACCGCATGGCCGCGAGGACCTTGCGCAGTGCCACGGCTCCTGCGTCGCGGAACGGGCTGCCGGCGAGGGCCTGCAGGGCGACCGCGACCGCGACCGCCTCGTCCGGACCGAAGTTGACCGGCGGGAGCGTCCGCGCGCGGTCGATGCAGTACCCACCCGTCCGACCAGGCTCGGCCCACACCGCGGCACCCGACTGTTGCAGCGCGCTGACATCGCGTTCGATCGTGCGTCGGCTGACGGAGAACCGGTCGGCGAGCCACGCGGCGCTCCGCGGGCGCGGTGCGACGGCACGGAGTTCCTCGACGATCGCGTACAGGCGGTCGGTCCGGTTCACGGGCTCACGATAGTCCCGAGCGGGCCCGGAGCGGGCCCGCTCGGCCGGACTAGATGTACTGCCCAGGGACGTTGGTTGTGTTGCGACGACTCGCTGTAGTCGTTGGGATGTGAGAAGGACCTCCTGCAGTGGAGTGGAGCTGTCTAGTTCACACACTCTCCGCAGGAGGTCCTCGTGTCCCACGCTAACGCTGCCCTGACACCACGCCAACGCCTCCGGATAGGTCGTCTGATCGTCGATGACGGCTGGCCAGTCCGGCACGCAGCCCTGTTCTTCCACGTGTCCTGGCCGACCGCGAAGCGCTGGGCCGACCGGTATGCGGCCATGGGCGCCGAGGGCATGCATGACCGCTCGTCCCGTCCGCACCGGTCCCCGAACCGCACCCGCCCTGAGCTGGTGAAGAAGGTCGTCGCACTTCGCTGGCGAAAGCGCCTCGGTCCCGTTGGGATCGGCGGGCAACTCGGCATGCCGGCCTCGACAGTGCACGCCGTGCTGACCCGCTGTCGGGTGAACCGGCTGCACCACATCGACATCCGCACCGGCGAACTCGTGCGCCGTTACGAGCACGAACGTCCGGGCGCGATGATCCACGTCGACGTGAAGAAACTCGGCAACATCCCCGATGGCGGCGGCTGGCGCTACGTCGGCCGACAGCAAGGTGGGCGGAACCGGTCAGCAACGCCCGGTAAGGGCCGCAGCAAGCATCGCGGCCCGCTGATCGGGACCGCGTTCGTGCACACCGTGATCGATGACCACTCCCGCGTCGCTTACGCCGAGATCCACGACGACGAGAAAGCAGCGACCGCGATCGGGGTGCTACGGCGGGCCGTGTCGTGGTTCGCCGCACGCGGTGTCCGGGTGGAGCGGGTCCTCTCCGACAACGGCTCTGCCTACAAGTCCCACGCCTGGCGCGAGGCCTGCACTGAGCTGGAGATCACGCCGAAGAAGACCCGCCCCTATCGGCCGCAGACCAACGGGAAGATCGAACGCTTCCACCGCACCCTCGCCGACGGGTGGGCGTTCTCACGGCACTACCCGACCGAGCACGCCCGCCGGAACGCCCTCCCGGCATGGCTGCATCACTACAATCACCACCGGCCCCACACCGCCATCGGGAACCGGTCACCGATCACTCGGTTGACCAACCTCCCTGGGCAGTACAACTAGACGATCGGCGCGCGGTGGTACTGCCGGGGCGCGTACGGCAGCTCGACGCGGAGCGCCGCCGCGGCCCGGAGGGCGAAGTTCGGGTCGCGCAGGAGTGCCCGACCGATCATGACGACGTCCGCCTGCCCGGTGACGAGGACCTGCTCGGCCTGGTGCGGCTCGTCGATCATCCCGACCGCTGCCGTGGGCACGCCGGTCGCCGCTCGGATCGCCGCCGCGAACGGCACCTGGTAGCCGGGACCGACGGGGATGGTGGCCTGCGGGACGTTGCCACCCGTCGAGACGTCCACCATGTCGGCTCCGTGCTCGGCGACCCAGCGTGTCACCTGCTCGGTGTCCTCGAGCGTCCATCCGCCGTCCACCCAGTCGGTGGCCGAGAACCGCACGACGATCGGCACGTCGGCGCCGACCTCGGCCCGGACGGCGTCGACCACCTCGACGAGCGCGCGTGCCCGGTTCTCGAGGGAGCCTCCGTAGGCGTCGGTCCGGGTGTTGCTGAGCGGCGAGAGGAACTGGTGGAGCAGGTACCCGTGCGCGGCGTGCACCTCGAGCAGGTCGAAGCCCGCGTCGACGGCACGGCGAGCGGCGGCGGCGAAGGCCCGGACGACCTCGTGGATGCCGTCGGTGTCGAGCGCGGCCGGCTCGGCGTAGCCGTCGAACGCGATCGCACTCGGCGCGACGGTCGTCCATCCGCCCTCGTCGGCGGGGACGCTGCCGTGCTGTTCGGCCCAGGTGCGGTGGGTCGACGCCTTCCGTCCGGCGTGCGCGAGCTGGATGCCGGCGGCTGCACCCTGGCTGTGGATGAAGTCGACGATCGGACGGAACGCGTCGCGCTGCTCGTCGTTCCAGATCCCGAGGTCGTGCGGGGTGATCCGTCCTTCCGGCACGACGGCCGTGGCCTCGGCGAGCACGGCGCCCGCGCCCCCACGCGCGAACGACCCGAGGTGCACCAGGTGCCACGGCGTCGGGACGCCGTCCTGTCGTTCCACCGAGTACTGGCACATCGGGGAGACCCAGATGCGGTTGCGGACCTCGAGTCCGCGGAGGGTGATGGGTTCGAACAGGGCGTGCGTCACGCGGTGGTCTCCTCGTGTCGGGGGTGCCCGCCGCGCCGGACGGTGCGGCGAGGGTGTGGAGGAGTGCCCGCGGGACGGGGACGGCGTCGTGCCGCCGTCGGCCCGGGGTCCTCCGTGGCCCCGAGCGGAACGGACTCCTCCACTCAACCGTAACGTGGGGGACGTGAACGCATTCCGCCCCTTCCGCATCGAGGACGCCGCCGACTGGATCACCCCGCCCGAGCCGGACACCGACAAGTACGGTCGCGGCGTGCTCGGCATCGCGACGGGGTCGAGTGCGTACCCGGGCGCTGCCGTGATCGGTGTCGACGCGGCCGTCCACACGGGCGTCGGCATGGTGCGGTACGTCGGTCCGGAGCGGGCGACGGACTTCGTGCTCGCGCGACGCCCCGAGGTCGTGTCCGGAGTGGGACGCGTCCAGGCGTGGCTCGTCGGCTCCGGGACGAACGCCGACGCCCTCGACGCCGAGACCCGTGAGGGACTCGCGCACGCGTCGGACGACGGCGTGCCGGTCGTCGTGGACGCCGGGGCGCTCGGCGCGGTCGACCTCGGACCGGCCGCCGTCCTGACGCCCCACGCGGGCGAGCTGGCGAAGCTCCTCGGCGTCGACCGGGCCGCGGTGCAGGCAGATCCGCGTGGATCCGCGCGTCGCGCCGCCGACCGGACCGGCTCGACCGTCCTGCTCAAGGGCCGGATCACGCACGTCGCCACACCCGACGGCGGGCCGTCGTTCACCGCGGACAGCGCCACCCCGTGGCTCGCGGCGGCCGGCGCCGGGGACGCGCTCGGCGGCGTGCTCGGCGCGCTCGTGGCGACGCGGGCCGCGCGGGGGCCCCTGACACCGACGGACCTGGCGCATCTGGCCGCGGCGGCGGCCGTGCTGCACGGCACCGCCGCCGTCCGTGCCTCGGACGGTGGCCCGTTCACGATGACGTCACTCGCGCAACACGTCTCGCGTGTCGTCGCGGACCTCGCGACCGGACGGACCGTCTGAGCGTGGCGGAGCGCTACAGCGGCAGGTCGATCTCCCACACGGGCGGGATGTAGGCACGGGACCACCCCTCGCGCATGCGCGTGATCGCGCGGTCGAACGCCTCGACCAGGTCCATGCCCGGTCGCACCATCGACTGCAGCTGCAGGCCCTCGTAGAGCGCGATGAGCTGCTCGGAGCCGTACGCCGGCACCATGGTGTCCGGCTCCCGTCCGGCCTCGATGTCGCGGGACAGCTGCCGCTGCACCATGAGCTGGAACGTCAGCCACCGGTCCTGGAGGCGCGGCGCGAGCGGGTGCCCGGGCGTCGCGGCGATGTTGAGCATCGCCGTGAGCAGACGCATGAGCGCCGGGTCCTCGACGTTCGCCTCGACGATGCCGCGGAGGAACCGCACGGCGCCGTAGCGCTCGGCGAGCGGGAGGATCGGTGCCATCCGCTGTGCGTTCCAGTGCTCGATGGTGGCGAGCACGAGGGTGTCCCAGGGCCCGATCGACTCCTCGAGCTCCGCGACCGTCGTCCCCGCGCGCTCCGCGAGCAGCTCGGGCGACGCCTCGTGGAACGCGACATCGCGGAACATCGCGATCGCCGCCTCCAGGATCGCGGTGCGGCGGTCGTCGACGGTCGGAGCCCCGTCCAGCGCGGTGTCGGTCACTCGACCATCCGACCGCAGATCAGGTGTCCGGCGCGACCGCCAGTCCTGGGGACACGGCAGCGGGGTCGGAGGCTGTCCGCGCGGGGCTACCGCGCGTCGAGTTGCCGCTTGACCTGGCTCAGCTCGGGAGGGGTGAGGTTCGTGCCGTCCGCGCGCTTCGCCTCGTGCACCACCCGCCTCGTCGGTCCACCGCGGTCGTCCACCTCGTCCTCGCCGCGCCAGTCCACGGGGCCGAGGCCCGGGATGTCGATCGTTCCGCTGCTCGGGGTGCCCATGCCGAGGACCGTACGCGGGGGCACGTGCGCGGACGTGCGGCAGGGACGGTCAGGAGGCCGGGGTCGCGTGCACCTCGAACTCGACCGACCCGGTGTCCTCGACCCTGACGAACCCGAGACTCGGGGCGGTCACGCCGTAGTCGGCGAACCGGATCGGGATCGTGCCGGACACGTCCGCACCGTCGCCGTCGAGTCCCGACTGGATGGTCGCCGTCACCGTCCGCGTCACGCCGTGCAGGGTGAGTTCCCCGGTGACCCGGCTGGTCGTCGTCCTGCTCGACGAGGACGGCACCGCACCGGGGATCGACGCCGTCGTGGTGAACGTGGCGGTCGGGAAGGCATCGGCGTCCATCGCCGAGTCCCGGAAGTACGCGTCGCGCTGGCTGGAGTCCGTGTGGATGCTCGCCACGTCGACCCGGATCGTCGCGGCCGTGATCGCGGTGCCCGCCACCGTGGCGGTGCCGGACACCTGCCCCGTCCGACCCGTGACCGTGACCGGCTGCCCGTTGAGGACCTCGTGCACGCGGTACCCCGCGGTCGAGCCACTCGCCACGCGCCAGGTGCCGTCCATCTCCGCGGTGTGGAGCGTCGACGGTGCCCGGCTCGCGGCGACGCTCGGGGTCGCCTCGGCCTGGGCATCCACGTGGTTCCGGTACACCACCGGGCCGACGACCGCGGCGATGACCGCGAACACCACCACGACGACGCCGATGCCGATCCAGATCGTCCGCTTGCGCATGGCCGAACCGTGGCACGGCGCGCTGCGTCACCCCTGGGAGGCCCCTGGAGACCCCGCCACGGACCGCAGGAACGCCGCCCGTCGCCGCGGGCACCCGCACCGGCCACCGCTACGCTCGTCCGGTGGTGACCGCCCCGCCTGACGCCGTCGCGTCGCACGCGCGTCGCGCCCTCGTCGCCCGCTCGGCGGACATCGCGCTCGTGGTCGCGTTCCTCGGCGTGCACGCACTGCTCTGGTACCTCGACCGCGTGCTCCCGAACCTGCCGCTCGGCGACGTCACGTACACCTACCGGAACTGGGTCGCCGAGGGCGCCGCATCCGGCACCTGGGTCGGCATCGACCGCGACTGGGTCTACCCGGTGGTCGCCCTCGTGCCGATGGTGCTCGCCGCGGCGGGGGGTGTCGCGACCATCGGCACCGGGTGGCTCGTGCTCATGACCGTGCTCGACCTCGGGGTGTTCGTGCTGCTCTGGCGGCACCGCGTCCTCGGGGTGCGCGTCGCGTGGTGGTGGACGGTGTTCCTCGTGGCGCTCGGACCGATCGCCCTCGGTCGGATCGACACCGTGGCGACGTGTCTCGCCCTCGCCGGCGTGGTCGTCCTCGCCGCGCGTCCGGCCGTCGCGTCGTCCCTGTTCACCCTCGCAGCCTGGATCAAGGTGTGGCCGGCCGTGCTCGTCGGGACGCTCGTGCTCCTGCGGCGCGGTCGTCGGCCGGTGCTCATGGCGGCCGGGGCGACGACCCTCGTCGTGGTGCTGGTCGACCTCGTGCTCGGCGGGGGCGCCCACCTGCTGTCGTTCGTCGGGCAGCAGACGGGGCGGGGCCTCCAGATCGAGGCGCCGCTGGCGACCGCGTTCCTCTGGCGCGCGCACGCCGGGGTGCCCGGCACCGTCGTGTACTACGACCAGACGATCCTGACGTTCCAGGTGCGCGGATCCGGGACGGCCGCCGCCGCCGCCCTCTCGACACCGTTCATGGCACTCGTCGTCGTGGCCGTGGTGCTCCTCGCCCTGTGGGCCGTGACCGGCGGCGCACGACGAGCCGAGGTCGCTCCGGTCCTCGCGACCGCGCTCGTCGGCGCGCTGCTCGTCACGAACAAGGTCGGGTCCCCGCAGTACATCGGGTGGGTCGCGGTGCCGGTGGTGTGGGGCCTCCTGGCGGGTCGGGCGAGCGCCCTGCGCTTCCTGGCGCCGGCGGGGCTCGCCCTCGTCACCGCGTTCACCACGCAGCTGGTGTACCCCGCCCCGTACGACCGGCTGCTGGCGCTCGACCCGGTGACCCTGGCGGTCCTGTCCGTGCGGAACGCGCTCGAGCTGGCGATCCTCGTGTGGGCGGTCGTCGCGCTCGTCCGCATGCGACGTCCCGCCACCGCCGGCGACCGGGAGGACGGTCGACGGGTCGGTGGCACGATGGACACATGATCGTCGCGTTCTCCGTCGCCCCGTCCGGGGGTCCCCTCGCCGCCGAGGACGGCTCGGTGCACGACGCCGTCGCCGCGGCTGTCCGCGTCGTGCGGGCGTCCGGGCTCCCGAACCGCACCTCGTCGATGTTCACCGAGCTCGAGGGCGAGTGGGACGAGGTCATGGCCGTGGTCAAGGCCGCGACCGAGGCCGTCGCCCCCTTCGGCACGCGCGTGTCCCTCGTGCTCAAGGCCGACATCCGGCCGGGGCACACGGGCGAGATCGACGGCAAGCTCGCCCGCCTCGAGCGCGCTCTGGGCCGCGACTGAGCACTGCTGGCGCCGCGGCTGAGCGCTGACCGGGCCGCGGCTCCGGTGCTCGCCGCGAGCGGCGCATGCGCACACCTGGGAGCGCTGCGTGCGATCGGGCGACACGCCGCGGTGGTTCCGGTGATGTCGGTGGTCGGGTGTGTCCTTGGATCATCGGGGCGGACGTGATCCCCACACCAGGGACCTGCCCGACCCGGTCGACAGGACGAAGCGCGATGGGCCACGACGTGGTCACGGACAGGAGGCTCGGATGATCTTCGAGGGATGGTGCCCCGACTGCGATCTGCAGACCGTGCTGGTGGACACCGGCGACGGGCCGGAGCACGGCGAGCAGGCGTGGGCGACCTGCACCGAGTGCGGTGTCGGCTGGACCTGGCGTGACGCGCTTCCCGAGCCGAGGACGTCCGGCCGTGACCGCAGCGACGACAACGAGGTCGCGGCTCGCGCGGCCTGAGCGCATGCACGGCTCGAACCGAGGCGTGGGCCGGACGCCGAGCAGGTCGAACCGATTCGACCGGACACGCCGAGCTGTGCTTCCGAGGCCACTGATGCCGATCTAGCATGGACGGAGCCCGTTGCGAACGGGCATGCTCGCCGCCGAGCGCTCCGGCTCCGCCGGTCGTGACGGCCCCGTCGGCGCGGCGAGGGAGCAGCGGGGCCCTGACACCAGCTCCGCGGCGCGATCCCGTCCGACCCCCGCCGGAAGACACGCCATGACCACGCTCACGCCCGCGCGCAAGACCGCGGCGCTCCTCGCGCTCGCCCTCGGTGGGTTCGCCATCGGCACGACCGAGTTCGTCGCCATGGGCCTCCTGCCGAACCTCGCGTCCTCCCTGCTGCACCACCAGTACGTGGTCGACCCCGAGGCCGGTATCGCCCACGCGGGTTGGCTGGTCAGCGCCTACGCGCTCGGCGTCGTCGTCGGCGCTCCGACGATCGCGGCGGCGGCGGCGCGGTTCCCCCGTAAGCAGCTCCTCCTCGGCCTGCTCGTGGGCTTCACGCTCGCCACGGTCGCCAGCGCGGTGCTCCCGTCGTTCGGCCTCGTCCTCGCGGCGCGGTTCGTGGCCGGCCTGCCGCACGGGGCGTACTTCGGCATCGCCTCGCTCGTCGCCGCGGAGATCATGGGCCCGGGCAGCCGCGGCAAAGGCGTGTCGATGGTGCTCGGCGGACTCACCATCGCGAACGTCGTCGGCGTCCCGCTCGTCACGTTCATCGGTCAGCACGCCGGATGGCGCGCCGCGTACCTGATCGTCGCGGCGCTGTTCGCGCTCACCTTCGTCGCGGTCGCCACGCTCGTACCGTTCCACCCGGCCGAGCCGGGCGCGTCGTTCCGGCGGGAGCTCCGCGCGTTCCGGGTCCCGCAGGTGTGGATCATGATGGCGTGCGGTGCCATCGGCTTCGGCGGCTTCTTCGCCGTGTACTCGTACATCTCACCGCTGGTGCAGCACGTCACGCACCTGCCCGTGTCGTTCGTTCCGTTCGTGCTCGTCACCGTCGGCGTCGGCATGACGGTCGGTAACATCGCGGGTGGTCACTTCGCCGACGTCGACCTGCGCCGGGCCATGTACGTCGGGTTCGCCGCGCTCATCGCCGCGCTCCTGCTCGTGACGCTCACCGCGGCGACCGTCGTCGGGCTGTTCGTCGGGATGTTCGCCCTCGGTGCCACCTCGTCCATGATCTCGCCGAGTGTCCAGTCGCGGCTCATGGACGTCGCGGGGGAGTCGAAGGGCATCGCCGCGGCGCTCAACCACTCGGCGTTCAACATCGGGAACAGCCTCGGCGCGCTCCTCGGGGGCAGCGCGATCGCCGCCGGCTGGGGCTACGCCGCCCCGGGCTGGATCGGCATCGTCCTGGCACTGCTCGGCCTCGGCATCATCACCATCAGCTTCTCGATGGAGCGGCGGACGAACCGTCGCACGGCCCTGGTGCGGGACCAGCACCCGCGCACCGGCCCGATCACGTCGCCGGTGCCGACCGTCTGACGTGCGAGACGGCCGAGACCCCTCGGGGTCTCGGCCGTCGCGGATCCTCAGAGCCCGTGCGGAGCGTCCGTCTGGATGATGATGCCGTCGGTGATCGCACGCTTCCGCAGGGCGACCTTCGTGCCGACGTCGAAGCCCGCGACCCGGTACTTCTCGCGGATGCGCTTGAGGTAGCTCTTCGCGGTCTCCTCCGAGATCCCCAGCTGGTAGGCGACGCTCTTGACCGGCTCGCCACCGCCGTACAGCGCCATGACGCGGCGCTCCTGGGCACTCAGCTTCGGCACGCCGCCGACGTCCCCCGCGTTGAGCGCCAGGTCGAGCTCGGCGGAGATGTACGGCTCGCCGCGGTGCGCGGAGCGGATCGCCTCGACGATCATCTCGGCGCCCTCGCTCTTGACGAGGTAGCCCATGGCACCGGAGCCGAGGGCCTCGCGCACGACGTTCGGCTCCGAGTAGGTGCTCATGACGACGGTCGTGACACCCGCGGTCTTCAGCGTGGAGATCTTGAGGGAGATCGGGATCGAGTCCTTGAGGTCGAGGTCGAGGAGCACGACGTCGACAGGGAACGCCGGATTGGTCAGGAGTTCGGGCCACGTGGTGACCGCCGCGACGAGCGTGATGTCGTCGGCGGCTCCACGGATCCACTCCGTGAGCGCTCCGAGCAGCATGCGGTGGTCGTCGACGAGTGCGAGTCGGATGGGGTCCTCGGGAGCTGCCACGAGCGGCGTCCTTTCTTGGCGGTACCGGGATCCTAGGTGGATCGATCGGCGGTGGAGGAACAGGCGGTCAGTGTGTCGCGGCTGGTGCCCGGGATCCGGTGACGGTGGTCACATCGACGGGTGTCGGTTGACGACGCAGTGCACGACGACGTGCAGGACGCCGTCGCGGACGGTGTCCGTGTACGGCCCCACGCGTTGGAGCGCGCTCCACGCCGCCGGGCCGAGCCGACGTCGTGGGACGCCGCGTGACTCGATGACGACGGGCACGTCCATCGTCTCGTCCGACACGGGATGACCGGCGGCGCCCATCGGACCGAGGGTCACCGACACGGTCGCGCTGCCGGTCGTCGCGGCGCGTCCGTCCCCGACCATGAGCCAGATCGCCTGCAGGAGACCGTCGCGCTGCGCGGGGGTGAGGTGGCCGGCGAGCGAGCCCGGATCGGTCACGCTCACGGCGCGCCCGAGGTGGTCGGATTCCGTGATCGCGTGGTACAGCCAGGTCTCCCGGCGCCCCTCGATGAGGTGCAGCCGGAGCTCGGTGGCGAGCTGCGCGGCCACGGACGCGTTGGCGGGGGAGAGCGGCAGGGGGTCGGTGCCGTTCGCGACGCTGTCCAGGAGCTTCTCGGCGGCGAGGTCGAGGCGCGCGAGTTCCTCGGACGCGAGCATCCCGACGGCGAACTGCGGCGCCGTCACGGTGCTCTGGACGAGCACACGGTCGAGTTCGCGCTGCACGAGCTGTCGGAACCGATGCACGATGAAGAGCGCGACCGACGGCGGGACGAGGACGAGCGCGAGCATCGAGACCTGCCCGGGCAGGGTCGTCCGGTCGATCGGCGTCGAGACCAACGTCATGACGACGAACGCCACACCGAGCGCGACGATCGCCACGACGACCTCGCGGGCGGGACGCAGCGTGGTCATCGGCAGGAGCGCGAACCCGGCGGCGATCGACGCGGTCGCGGTGTGAGCGATGTCGTGCTCGGGCCAGACCGCGATGAAGTCGAGGGCGACGACGCAGGCGAGCACGAGGCAGATGAGCGTGAACGCGAGCCCGGTGAGGCGCTCGCCGTACGTCAGCACCGTCGCGGTCACCCCGATCGCGGCGACGATGTAGAGCAGCCACGCGGCCGCGGCGGCGTACGGGTCGCTGTAGTCGGGCCAGTGCACGAGGAACAGCACGATGCCCGACACGGCCTGCAGGGCGGTGAGCACGGCCGCTCCGAGGCCGAGGTGACCGGTGCCGAGCGACGCCCCGGGCTGCGCCGCCTGCTGCAACGAGCGCGCCCCGGTCGAGGTCGACGGCAGACCACGCGCCTGGCGCCGGTCGTTGCCCTTCGCGCGCTCGCGGGCCTCGCGCCGTGTGCGTGGGGGTTCCTCCCGGCTGCCGATGGTCTCGCGGCCGATGGTGTCCTCGGGGAAGGTCATCGCGGGGCCTCCAGGACGACCGTCGTGCCCGAGCCGGGCGCCGAGAACAGGCGGGCGTCGCCGCCGACCTCGCGGAGGCGGTTCACGACGCTCTCCTTGAACCCGAGGCGCTCCTCGTTGATGGAGTCGATCTCGAATCCGACGCCGGAGTCGGTCACCATGGCGCGGACCATGCTCGTGTCGTGGACGATCGTGACGTGCGCCTCGGCGACACCCGCGTGGCGGCGCACGTTCTCCAGGCACTCGGCGAGCGCGAGCAGGAATGCGTCGAGCACGTGTGTGGGCAGGAGGACCTGACCGGTGCCGTGCCAGCTCACCTCGAGCCCCATGCGCCCGAACCGCTGCTTGACGGACTCGAGGGTCTGCCCGAGGGGTGACTCCTCGGTCTGGGTCAGTGTGTAGCCGTTCGACTCCTGGGGCTGCGGGGTCGCGCCGAGGCGGAGGTGGCGGAGCAGTCGGGCGTCCTCCGCTGCCTGCTCGCGCATCGCCTGCTCCGAGACGCCGACCCCGGAGTGGGCGAGGAGCGTCAGGGTCGCGAGGACGGTGTCGTGCAGGAGGCGGGCCCCCTGGCGACGCTGGGCCTCGGTCTCGCTCGCCTGCCGCTCGGCGCGGTGTGCGTTGCCGATGCTGAAGATCCTGCGAGCGACCCGCGGGATGCTCAGCGACACCCAGTAGGCGATGACGCAGGTGAGCACCCAGCCGAGCAGCACGCCGCCGACGGGGCTCGCGAACGGCGAGCGACACGTCCAGACGACGATGCCGACCGCGGCGACGCCGGACAGGAGCACGAGCACGAGCAGCGCCGGACGGCCGCGTTGCGACATGACGAGCGACGACAGGCCACCCGCGGCGAGGGGCACCAGGCCCGCGGCGACGACGTCGCGGTCGCCGGCGTCGCCGACCGACTGGGTGAGCGCGACGAGGGCACCGACGCCGCCCACGACCGCCAGGACGGTCCAGTACCAGGCGCCGTTCGCACCGACACCCCAGAGCGCGCCGACGAGCACCGCGACGCCGAGGAGCCCGACGACGAGCGGCGCGGTCGGGATGCTGCCCGCGCACAGGACCGCCACGACGCTGACGAGTGCGCAGACGATGCCGACAACGCGCGTCGTCGTCCGGAGCAACCGGTCACGTTCTTGCGCGATGAGGTCCATCGATGTCCTGCAGGGGGAAACGGATCCGCGAGGTGGTTCCTTCGCGTTCGACCATGCTCGCACAGACGGCACCCGTTCGAGGGGATCCGGCACGGTCCGGGTCCCCGGTCTGGTGCTGAATCGTTATCACCAGCGAACGATCGCGGCGGTCACGCGTCGTGCAGCAGCCGCCGGAGGTGCCGCCCCACGGCTTCGTGCTCGATGAGGAAGCCGTCGTGTCCGTAGGCGCTCGCGATGACCGTCGCGCGGTCGCCGTCGAGGGTGTCCGGGATGCCCGCGGCGATGCGGTCCTGGTCCTCGAGGGGGAACAAGCGGTCGCTCGTGATCCCGACGACGAGGGTGCGGGCACGGACCCGCCCGAGTGCCGGGACGACGCCGCCTCGGCCGGTCCCGACGTCGTGGGAGTCCATCGCGTGCAGGAGCGTCAGGTACGAGTCGGCGTCGAACCGGCGGGTGAACTTGTTCCCGTGGAAGTCGAGGTAGCTCTCGACCGAGAACCGTCCGTCGTCGCCGAGCGGCGACACATCGCTCTGCCAGCTCCGGGCGAACCGCCCGTTGAGCTCGTCGGGAGCGCGGTAGGTCAGGAGCGCCATCCGGCGGGCGAGCGCGAGGCCGCGGTGCGGGCCGTCGCCGGGTTCGGCGTCGAAGTAGTCGCCGCCGGCGTACCCGGGGTCCATCTGGATCGCGGCGCGCTGCAGGGAGTTCCCCGCGATCTGGTCCGCCGTGGTCTGCGCCGGTGCCGACAGCACCGCCAGCCGCTCGACCCGCTCCGGGTACGTCACGGCGAACTCGAGGGCGTGCATGCCCCCCATCGAACCGCCGACGACCGCCGCGAACCGGTCGATGCCCAGGTGGTCCGCCAGGCGCGCCTGGACGCCCACCTGGTCACGGACGGTGAGGAACGGGAACCGCGATCCCCACTCGACGCCGTCGGGGGCGAGTGCGGACGGCCCCGTCGTGCCCTGGCAGCCGCCGAGCATGTTCGGCGCGACGACGAACCACCGGTCGGTGTCGATCGCCCGACCGGGGCCGACGACGTCCTCCCACCAGCCGGCAGTCCGGTGTCCGGGCCCCGCCGGGCCGGTGACGTGCGAGTCGCCGGTGAGCGCGTGGAACACGAGCACGGCGTTCGAGCGCTCGGCGTCGAGTTCGCCCCAGGTCTCGTAGGCGACGCGGGTCGACGGGAGCACCCCGCCGCGGACGGTCACGCCGCCGAGGTCCAGGAACCGGCGGGAGCCCGCCGGGTCGCCGGGTCGCCAGGCGCCCGTCACCGGTGGCTTGCCGACGATCCCGAGGCCGCCACCGAGCAGGGCGGGACCGGGGACCAGGGTCGAAGGGACCGAGTCCTCCGGGGTCGTCTGCCAGTCCATCGTCCGCCCATTCTCCCGGGGTCGCGGACGGCGTGGGTGCTTTGTTACGCGAGGGGCGTGGCGGGCGGGCTCCGGGCCTCCCGGCCGGCCCCGGCCGGGATCCACGTCCGTCTCAGGGAGCGGGGCGATCGGACGTGCGCCGCCCCACGCTCGCTGAGCGCCGCCGACGGCCGTCCGGTAGACGTGGAGGGCCGCGCCGCTCGGGCGACGGCAGGACGCGAGGAGGACCGGATGGCTCGTGGGATCGCCGTGGTGACGGGAGGCTCGGCCGGACTCGGCCGGGCGACGGTGCGGGAACTCGCCGCACGGGGCTGGGACGTCGCCGTCCTCGCCCGCGGGCAGGAGGGCGTCGACGCGGCGGTCGCCGAGGTGCGGCGAGCCGGGAGGCGCGGCCTCGCGCTCGTCGCGGACGTCGCGGATCGCGAGGCCGTCGAGGCCGCCGCCGACCGCGTCGAGGCCGAGCTCGGGCCGATCGACCTGTGGGTCAACGGGGTCATGGTCGGCGTGTTCGGCTCGTTCATGGACACCGACCCGGACGACTTCGCGCGGGCGAACCAAGTGACGTACTTCGGGTTCGTCAACGGGACCCGTGCCGCACTGCGTCACATGCGGCCGCGGGACCGTGGACAGGTGATCCAGGTCGGCTCCGCGCTCGGGTTCCGCGGGATCCCACTGCAAGCGGCGTACTGCGGCGCCAAGCACGCGATCGTCGGGTTCACCGAGTCGGTCGTCAGCGAGCTGCGCAACGAGGGCAGCAACGTCACGGTCTCGCGGGTCGACATGCCCGCGCTCAACACGATCCAGTTCAACTGGGTGAAGTCGAAGTTGCCACACCACCCGCAGCCCGTGGCGCCGATCTACCAGCCCGAGGTCGGGGCCCGCGCCATCGCGACGGTCGCCGAGCGGCCACGCCCGCGGACGTGGGTCGGAGAGTCGACCGTCTACACGATCATCGGGAACCGGATCAGCGGCCGGTTCGCGGACTGGTACGCCGCCCGCACGCTCGTCGACGGCCAGCAGGCGCCGCAGAAGGACGAGCCGATGCTGCCCGACAACCTCTACGAGCCGGTGCCGGGGGACCACGGTGCGCACGGGATCTTCGACGACACCGCCCACGCGTGGTCGCCGCAGACCTGGTTCGTCGAGCACCGCCGCCTCGGGTCCGCGATCCTCGCGGGCGCGATCTGCGTGGCCGGCGTCGTCGCCACCGCCACCCGTTCCGTGGGTCGCGGCCGATGAGTCTCGGTGCAGCACCGGGGCGCCGCACCGGTCGGGAAACCCGGCACCCGTCCGCACGGCCCGGTTCCGCCGCCGCGGTGGAGGTGATGCGGGGCGGCCTGGGCGTCCTGCACCTCCTCGCGGCGCGAGGCGGTGCACCCGACCGGGCAACGGGTGCGCGTCGGGGCGGGGTCGCCGCGTTCCACCGGGTGCTCGGGCTGCGGCAACTCGTCGAGGCCGTGGTGCTGCGCCGGGTCGACACCCCCGACGCGCACACGGTCGCCGCCGTGGTCGATGCGACCCACGCGGTCTCGATGCTGCCGCTGCTGCTCGTCGGCGGTCGGTGGCGACGCCTCGGCGCGTCCCAGCTCGTGATCGCGGTGGGGCTCGGCGTCGCCGAGGCGCTCCTCGTCGGCCGGGGCCGCCGCCGCTAGCCCTCGTCGGCCGGGGCCGCCGCCGCTCGCCCTCCTCGGCCGAGCCGCCGCCGCCGCTCGCCCTCCTCGGCCGAGATCGCAGAACACGCCGTTGTCACAGCGGTCGAAGCGGCGTGTTGCGTGATCTCGGCGGGAGGGCGTCGAGCCGGGCCCGGTCGGTCGTCAGGCGGTGAGGCCCGCCTCGGCGACCCGACGCGCGGCGGCGAGCCCGGCCTCCAGGTCGGCGATGAGGTCCGCGACGTTCTCGATGCCCACCGACAGACGGACGAGACCCGGCGTCACGCCCGTGGTGAGCTGCTGCTCGGGCGTGAGCTGCGAGTGCGTCGTCGACGCCGGGTGGATCACGAGGGACCGCACGTCGCCGATGTTCGCCAGGTGACTGAACAGCGACAGGTTGTCGACCAACGCCCGGCCGGCGTCGACGCCGCCCTTGAGCTCGAACGACAGCACCGCGCCGACACCCTTCGGGGCGTACTTCGTGGCCGCGGCGTACCAGGGGCTCGTCGGCAGTCCGGCGTACGCGACCGTCGCGACGTCCGGGTGACGGTCGAGCCACTCCGCGATCTCCTGCGCGTTCTGCACGTGCCGCTCGATCCGCAGGCTCAGCGTCTCGATGCCCTGGAGCAGCGCGAACGCGGTGTCCGGCGAGTTCGAAGCACCGAGGTCGCGGAGGAGCTGCACCCGCGCCTTGACCACGTACGCGAGGCCGTCGCCGACCGCCTGCGTGAACACGGCGCCGTGGTACGACGGGTCGGGCTGGTTCAGCTCCGGGAACCGCTCGGCGTGCTGTGACCACGGGAACCGGCCGCCGTCCACGAGCACGCCGCCGATCACGGTGCCGTGGCCGCCGAGGAACTTCGTCGCCGAGTGCACCACGATGTCGGCGCCGTGCTCGAACGGACGGATGAGGTACGGCGTCGCGATGGTGTTGTCGACGATGAGGGGCACACCGGCGTCGTGGGCGACGCCGGACACCGTCGCGATGTCGAGCACGTTGATCTTCGGGTTGCCGATCGTCTCGGCGAAGAAGAGCTTCGTGTTCGGCCGCACGGCCCGGCGCCACTCGTCCGGGTCGTCCTGGTCCTCGACGAACGTCGTCTCGATGCCGAGCTTGGCGAGCGTGTACTTGAACAGGTTGTACGTGCCGCCGTAGATCGACGACGAGGACACGATGTGGTCGCCGGCGCCCGCGATGTTGAGCACGGCGTACGTCTCGGCCGCCTGCCCGGAGGACACGAGCAGGGCGCCCGTACCACCCTCGAGCGCCGCGATGCGCTGCTCGACGACGTCGTTCGTCGGGTTCATGATCCGCGAGTAGATGTTGCCCGGCGCGGCCAGGGCGAACAGGTCGCGGGCGTGGTCCGAGCTCTCGAAGACGTACGACGTCGTCTTGTAGATCGGCGTCGCGCGCGCCCCCGTCGTCGGGTCCGGTCGGGCACCCGCGTGCACCTGCGTCGTCTCGAAACGCCAGGTCGTCGGGTCGGTGGTCTCGGTCATGGTGTCCGTCCTCGCAGTCCGCACGCGCCGTGGTGACGTCGGGAGGGACGGCGCACCCTCGCGGTCCGGCCAGGCTAGGACCGCCCTCCACCCACGGCAACGTCGGGCGTCAGCGCGCGTAACACGGCGGCGTCGGGACTCGTCGGCGACCCGCTCCGGGAGGCGCGGGTCGGGTCGGGAGGCGCGGGTCGGGTCAGGAGGCGCGCGTCGCCTCCGACGTCGGCTGCTGGTCCGGGTCCCGCCGGAACAGCAGCGGCACCCGCGGCTCGAGCAGCCACCGGGTCGCGGCCCGGACCGGTGGCGTCGCGAGCAGCACGGCCACCGTGATCGCGAGCGCCACCATGAGCAGCAGGTACGGCCAGGCCGAGTGCGGACCCGACAGCACCCCGGACTCCCGGATCGGGTAGAGCACGAAGGTGTGCAGCAGGTACACGTACATCGTCGCCTGCCCGAAGGCCGACAACCACACCCGCCGCCGCGGGACGAGCAGCAGGAACGACGCCGTGAGGGCGCTCGCCAGCACCATGAGCCCCAGTCGCAGGAACCCGGCCCACCAGGCGTCCTGTCCGAGCCCCGAGTACGAGTCGTCGTAGAAGAACCAGTGGTGCAGTTCGAACGAGCGGAACGGCCGGACGAACACGACGCACGCCGAGCCCCACGCCGCGAGCACCACGACCGCGGCCGACCGCACCCACACGACCACCCGCCGCGGCGCGCCGGCCCACCGGTCCATCACCCCCCAGCCCTTGAGCTGCCAGCCGAGGAGGAAGAACGGCATGAGTCCGATCGCACGGGACAGCGACAGGGTGGAGTCGACGTTGTCGAGGTACCCGACGCCGATGCTCGCGGCGACCGTCCACAGCAGCGGCCACCGGAGTTGCGCCAGGTAGGGGAGCACGAGTCGGAAGATCCCGAGCGCGAGCAGGAACCAGAGTGTCCACGTCGGCTGCGTCGGGTTGAACTGCTTCCGGCCCTCGACGATCGACTCCACCACCGTCCAGATCGTCTGCATGACGATGTACGGCACGACGATCTCGGCGATCGTGCGTCGCATCCGCACGGCGGTCGGGGTCGCGGACGACGAGAAGTACCCGCTGATCACACCGAACGCCGGGATGTGGAACGCGTAGATGAACGTGTAGAGCGCCATCGCGTGGTCGCTCGCGGTCGTCTGCCGCTGGATCGCGTGCCCGATGACGACCAGCGTCACCGCGAGGAACCGCGCGGTGTCCCACAACGGCACCCGCACCCGCGCTGGTGCAGGCCCGTCGGGAGCGACCGGAGGAGCCGAGGGCGCGGTCGAGAGGACGTCCGTGCTCATGCCCCGCCACGCTACCCGAACGCGCACCATGATGACCGCCCCCTCGGGGTCGCCCCGGTAGCGTTGGACGACAGGAGTCGGCACCGGAGTCGGCACAGGAGGACACAGCACATGGCAGCACGACGCGCGGTCGTCACGGGAGCGAGTTCGGGCATCGGAGCGGCGACGGTCCGCCTGTTCCGCGCGCACGGATGGGAGGTCGTGGCGGTCGCCCGGCGCGAGGACCGGCTGACGGCGCTCGCCGAGGAGACCGACTGCGAGGCGTTCGTCGCCGACGTCACCGACGCATCGGCCGTCGCGGCGCTCGCCGCACGGGTCGGCGAGCTGGGCGGCGTGGACGCCCTCGTCAACAACGCGGGTGGCGCGTTCGGGCTCGAGCCGGTGGAGACCTCGAGCGTCGACGACTGGCGTGCCATGTTCGAGGTCAACGTCATCGGCACGAAGCAGGTGACGAGTGCGCTGCTGCCCCACCTCCGGACCCGGGCCGACGTCACGGGCGGCGCGGACGTCGTGACGGTCACGTCGACCGCGGCGACGGTGCCGTACGAGGGCGGCGCAGGCTACAACGCCGCGAAGGCCGCGGAGCACGCGCTCGTCGCGGTCCTCCGCCTCGAGCTGAGCGGCGAGCCGATCCGGGTCGTCGAGATCGCCCCGGGGATGGTCCGCACCGAGGAGTTCTCGCTCGTGCGGTTCGGCGGCGACCAGGACCGCGCGGACGCCGTCTACCAGGGCGTCGCCGACCCGCTCGTCGCCGAGGACGTCGCCGCCGCCATCGTGCACGCGGTCGAGCTCCCCGCGCACGTCAACCTCGACCTCGTGACGATCAAGCCCGTCGCCCAGTCCGCGCAGCACAAGGTCGCCCGGGGCGAACTCCGCACCCGGTAGCGCCCGCGGACCGTGAGGGCGATAGCGTGGCGGGATGACCTGCCCCGCCGACGCCGTCCCCGCGGCAGCGCCCGCCGATCCGGCGCCCGCCACCGTCACGTCCGCGGGTGCCGACGCACCCCCGTCCCACGCCGAGGTGCTCGGGTGGCTCGAGTTCGGGGACGCCGCGCGGCACCTCGCCAAGGACGTCCTCGACGCGGGGTTCGTGCCGGACGTCGTCGTCGCGGTCGCCCGCGGCGGACTCCTCATCGGCGGTGCCGTCGCCTACGCCCTCGGCACGAAGATGTGCGGGTCGATCAACGTCGAGTTCTACACCGACGTCGAGCAACGGCTCGCCGCGCCGATCGTCCTGCCCCCGGCACTCGACGCGCCGAGCCTGGCCGGCAAGCGCGTGCTCGTCGTCGACGACGTGTCGGACAGCGGCCGCACCCTCGCGCTCGTCGTCGACATCGTCCGGCAGGCGGGGGCGGACGTCCGGAGCGCCTGCCTCTACTCCAAGCCCGGAACCGTCCTCGAGCCCGACCACGTGTGGCGGCGCGTCTCCGGGTGGATCACGTTCCCGTGGAGCGCCCTCGCACCCGTGACGGCCGAATCGTGAGCGTCCACCTGGTCGGTGGCGGCACCGACGCCACCCAGGCCTCCGACGTGTACGGACGGTTCCTCGCCGAGGCGACACAGCGCGGCACGATCGTCGGCCGGTCCGCGCCGCGGGTCGCCGTCCTCGCGGTCGGCGCACCCGACGCGGCCGACACCCTGGTCGCGCTGCTGGGCGAGGCGGGCGGTGGCGACCTCCTCCCCGACGTCGTCGCGGCCGGCGCCACGTTCGACACCCGCGTGCTCAACGACGTCGACGGCCTCGTGATCGCAGGTGGTCGCACGCCGGACTACGTGACGGCGACGGTGCCGCTCGTCGACCAGATCCGGTTGCTCGTGGCCGATTCGCTGCCGTACCTCGGGTACTCGGCGGGCGCGATGATCGCGGCGGACCGAGCGCTCGTCGGCGGGTTCCGCGTCGGCGGGGTGGACGTCTCGCCGGAGTGGACCAGCGAGGGCCTCGACGAGGTCACGCTGCAGGAGGGCCTCGGCCTCGTCGACCTCGCGATCGACGTCCACGCGGCGCAGGCGGGCACGCTCTCGCGGCTCGTCGCCGCCGCCGAGGCCGGCGTCGTCGCGGGTGGTGTCGCCATCGACGAGGACACCGTCCTCATCGTCGGCGAGGGCGCGCTCGAGGTCCGTGGCTCGGGCAGCGTCTGGCGGGTCATCGCATCGGAGGACGGCGAGGGCGACCAGTTCGTCTCGGTGGCGACGATCGGCGCATGACCGACGGCGTCGCGGTGCACCCCCTCGCCGAGCTCGTCGACCCCGGCTGGGCGCGGGCGCTCGCACCCGTGGAGGACGACGTCCACGCGATCGGGGCGTGGCTCCGGGAGGAGGTCCGCGCCGGACGTCCGTACCTGCCGGCGGGCCCGTCGGTCCTGCGGGCCTTCGCCGACCCGTTCGACGACGTCCGCGTGCTCGTGCTCGGTCAGGACCCGTACCCGACGCCGGGGCACCCCATCGGTCTGTCGTTCGCCGTCGACCCGCACGTCCGGCCGGTCCCGCGGAGCCTCGCGAACGTGTACCGGGAGCTCCGGGACGACCTCGCCGTCGAGCCGCCGGTGCACGGCGACCTCCGGGCCTGGTCGTCGCGCGGCGTCCTGCTCCTCAACCGCGTGCTCACGGTCGGGGTCGGCGCGCCGGCGTCGCACCGCGGGCGGGGCTGGGAGCGCGTGACCGAGCAGGCCGTGCGGGCGCTCGCCGCCCGCGAGGCGCCCCTGGTCGCGGTGCTGTGGGGTGCGCAGGCGGCGGCGGTGCGGCCGTTCCTCGGGGACACACCGGTGGTGGCGTCGGCCCACCCGAGTCCGCTGTCGGCCGCACGCGGCTTCTTCGGCTCGCGCCCGTTCTCGCGCGTGAACGCGCTGCTCGAGGCACAGGGCGCGGAGCCGATGGACTGGGCCCTCCCCGACACGGTGTGAGCGCCGGACGCCCCGCCTCGCCGGTCCGTAGGCTGGCGGGCGTCGCGGCCACCGCGGCCGGGAGGGACGGGTGCGGTGCTCGAAGAGGAATACCAGCCGCGTCGGCGGTTGCCCCGGCACCTCCGGCCCGCGACCACACCCGAACCGGCGTTCACCTACGTGATCCGGGCGGCCGAGCCGAGCGACCTGCCCGACGTCCGTGACATCCACGGCCACTACGTCCGGAACTCGTCGGTCACGTTCGACGCGTCGGCGTTCTCGTTCGCGGCCTGGAAGCAGCGCTACGACGACGTGCGGCGCCGCGGGCTGCCGTTCCTCGTGGCCGAGAACCCCTCGGGGCAGATCCTCGGGTACGCGCTCGTGACGCCGTGGAACCCCCGGGACCGCTCGAACCGCGTGGTGGAGGACTCGATCTACCTCCGCCCGGCGTCGGGTGGCAAGGGGCTCGGACGTGCCCTGCTGACCGCGCTGCTCGAGGAGAGTGCGGTCGCCGGGGTGCGCGAGGTCGTCGCGGTGATCGCCGACCGGGCCGCCGAGGCGTCGATCCGGCTGCACGCGTCGCTCGGCTTCACCGAGACCGGACGGATGGCGCGCGTCGGCTACAAGTACGAACGGTGGCTCGGCACGGTCACCATGCAGCTCCGGTTGCGGGGCGGCCGGGGCCGACGCCCGCTCGCATGACCGTCCGCACCGCCGGGAGCCTCCGCCTCCGCGCCGCCGCCGGCGCCGCTGGCTAGGCTCGGGAGCCGTGTTCGAACTCCACCACCTCAGCGCGCAGGACCTGTGGGACTGGATCCGTCGGGGCGAGGCCTCCCCGCTCGAGGTCGCGGAGCACTACCTCGGCCGGATCGAGCGCATCGACCCGGGACTCGGGGCGTTCACCGCGGTGACCGCCGACGCCGCCCGTGATCGTGCTGCCCACCTCGCCGAACGGGTGCCGACGTCCAGGCCGCTGTGGGGTCTCCCGAGCGGTGACAAGGACCTCGTGGACCGAACCGGATTCGTGACGCGGGCGGGCTCCCGAGCGGTCGCCGCGACGCCGGCGGTCGCGGACAGCCCGCTCGTGCGGGCGCTCGACGACGCCGGGACGGTGTCCCTCGGCCGCACCGCGACCCCGGAGTTCGGCTTGTCGTCGACGACCGAATCGCTCGCGACCGGTGCGACGCGGAACCCGTGGGACACGTCGGCGAGCCCGGGTGGGTCGAGCGGTGGTGCGGCGGTGGCGGTCGCGGCCGGGTTGCTGCCCGCCGCGGTCGGGTCCGACGGCGGCGGGTCGGTGCGGATCCCGGCAGCCGCGACGGGCCTCGTCGGGCTCAAGCCGTCCCGCGGGCGGGTGCCGGCGATGCCCGGGCGCGCCGGACTCGGCGGACTCGTGGTGGCCGGGCCGATCACGCGGTCGGTCGCGGACGCCGGGATGCTGCTCGACGCCCTCGTGGCGCCGACCGGTCGCGCGGTCCCGGAGCCGTTCGCGCTCCGCACGCCGGACGAGGGCGAAGGTCCGTTCACGGCCGCGGCGACCCGCGGCGAGGGCCGGTTCACGGTCGGGCTCCTGCACGGGTCACCGTGGGACGACGCCGTCGACGTGCGGACGAGTCCCGAGGCCGCCGCGGCGGTCGCGGAGACCCTGGCACTCCTCGACGCGCTCGGGCACGGCGTCGAGGACGTCGCGATGCCGCGGGTGGAGTACGCCCGGTGGTTCCGTGTCGCCTGGCAGGCCTCCGCGGCGCGCATCCCGGACGTGCCCGGTCTCGACCCGTCACGCCTGGAACCGCTCACCGCGTGGCTCGTCGAACGCGGACGGGAGCTCTCGGGCGTGGCGGTGCTCGAGGCCATGGCCGGACTCGATGCGTTCTCGGTCGCCCTGGTGCAGGCGTTCGCGTCGTACGACGCCGTGCTCACCCCGACGCTCGCGCTCCCGCCGCGACCGCTCGGCTGGTACTCGGACGACCCCGAGGAGAACTTCGCGGACCAGTGCCGGTACTCGCCGTGGACCTCGATGTGCAACGTCGCCGGGCTGCCGGCGATCACGCTGCCGGTGTCGACCACGGACGCCGGCCTCCCCATGGGCGTGCAGCTCATCGGCCGCCCCGGTGGGGAGCGCACGGTCCTCGCCCTCGGCGCCCAGCTCGAGCGTCGGGTGCGATGGCAGCGGCGGCACCCGCCGCAGTGGTGAGGTCGGTGGGCCGGACGCCGTCCGCGGTGCAGGGCGACGGCCTCCCGCCCGGCGCAGCGGTCGGGCCGGACCTCAGACCGGCGGGAGCGTCGGCGCGGCCGCGACGAGTCCCCGCGTGACGTCGTGCCGCGGGTCGTCGAGCAGGGTCACCGGGCCCTGCTCCACGATCCGCCCGGCGTCCATCACCGCGACCCGGTCGCACAGCCGCTGCACGACGCCGACGTCGTGCGACACGAGCACGAGCGTCATCCCGAGGTCCTCGGTCAGGCGGTCGAGCAGGTCGATCACCCGGGCACGCACGACGACGTCGAGCGCGCTCATCGGTTCGTCGCCGACGAGCAGCGCGGGCCGGTGCACCACCGCGCGCGCGATCGCGATGCGCTGGCGTTGACCGCCGGAGAACTCGTGGGGGAACCGGTCGGCGGCGTCGTCCGGCAGGTCGACCCGGTGCAGGGCCTCGGCGACGAGCGCCGCGTGGTCGCCCGGCACGCGGAGGGCGCGCAACGGCTCACCGACGGTCCGACCGATGCGCATGCGCGGGTCGAGCGACGCGTACGGGTCCTGGAACACGATGCCCGTGCGGCGCCGGAACCAGCGCGTCGTGCTCGCGGAGGCGGCTGCCGACAGCGGGCGACCCCAGGCGCTGACGCTCCCGGACGTCGGTGCCTCGAGCGCGGTGAGGAGGCGGACGAGCGTCGACTTGCCCGAGCCCGACGCGCCGAGGACGCCGAGGCGCGCACCCGCGGGGACGGTGAGGTCGACGGCGTCGACGGCGGTCCGCGTGGCGCCGGGCTCGAACGGGCCGCGACGCGGGAGCCGGTAGGTCCGTGACAGTCCGCGCGCCTCGAGCGCGGGCGAGTCCTCGTGCTGGATGTGCCCCGCCGCAGCGGCCCCGACCCCCCTCCCGCCGCTCGTGGTGTCCTCGCTCACGGGGTCCTCCTCGCGGTGGCGGCGGCGGCCGCGACGAGCGCGGCGGTCGCGGGGTGCCGCGGCGCGGCCAGGAGGCCCGTCACCGGACCCGACTCGACCACTCGTCCCGCGTCGAGCACGACCGCGGTGTCGGCGATGCGCGCCAGGACGGCGAGGTCGTGCGTGACGAACACCAGACCGGTGCCCCGCTCGTCGGCGGTGCGGTCGAACAGCTCGAGGACCCGGGCCTGCGTCGTCACGTCGAGCGCCGTCGTCGGTTCGTCCGCGAGGAGGAAGGCCGGCTCGCCCGCGAGGGCCATGGCGATGCACACGCGCTGCCGTTGGCCGCCGGACAGCTGGTGCGGGTACTGCCGCAGCAGGCGCTCCGGGTCGGGCAGGTCGACCGCGACCGCCAGGTCCACGGCGGCCTGGGCGGCGGCGCGGCGGTCGAGTCCGCGGTGCAGCCGCAGCGGCTCCGCGATCTGCGACCCGACCCGCCGGATCGGATCGAGTGCCGTCCCGGGCTCCTGGAACACCATGCCGATCCGACGACCGCGGTAGCGGGCGTGCTCGCGGTCCGACAGACCGACGAGCTCGTCGGGGCCGAGGCGCACGCTGCCCGAGACGGCGGCATCCGGGGGCGTCAGGCCCATCACCGCCAACGCGGTCATCGACTTGCCCGACCCCGACGCGCCGATCACACCGACACGGGCCCCGGCGGGGACGGCGAACGAGACGTCGTCGAGCACGGTCCGCCCGCCGATCCGCACGGTGAGGCCGCGCACGGTGAGGTCCGTCGTCGCGCCACGACCCGGACCGCCGGCGTGCTCGGCGCGGTCGACGGCGGTCATGCGGTCCCTCCGTGGACCTCGACCGTGGCGTCGGCGGCCGCGGGCATCACTGCGGTCGCGCCGGTGTCGGCATCGAGGTCGCGCCGTCGTCCGGTCAGTCGTGGGTCCGACGCGTCGCGCACGGCGTCGCCGAGCAGGGACAGCGCGACGACGACGAGGGCGATCGCCGCCCCCGGCCAGGCCGCGCTCCACGGGTGCACGCCGATGTAGGTCTGCAGGTCGGCGAGGAGACTGCCCCACGAGGCGGTGGACGACGACGCGCCGTACCCGAGGTACGACAACCCGGCCTCGGCGAGCACGGCCGTCGCCATGGCGAGCGACAGCTGCACGGTGAACAGCGGTGCCGCGTTCGGCACGAGGTGGCGGAGGAGCACGCCGACCGGTCCGACGCCGGCGGCGCGCGCCGCGGTCACGTAGTCGCTCCGCGCGATGCGGCGGATCTCGCCGCGGGCGACCCGGGCGATCGTCACGCCGAAGCTCAGGCCGACCGACACGACGACGACGCCGAGCGAGCCGCCGAACACGGCCGTCAGGAGCATCGCCGTGAGGAGCGTCGGGAACGCGACGAGCACGTCGAGGAGCACGGCCATGCCCTCGCGGACCCACCGGCTCGTCAACGACCCGACGGCGGTCAGCAGCATCCCGACCACCGAGGCGATGACGCCGGACCCCACGGCGACCAGGACCGTCGTCCGCGCGCCCGCGAGCACGTAGCTCGCGATGTCGCGGCCGACGGCGTCGGTGCCGAACCAGTGGGCGGCGCTCGGCGCTCGCCACTGGTGGAACGGGTCGGTGTCGAACGGGTCGTACGGCGTCCAGAACGACGCGACGACCGCGGCCACCACGAGGAGCCCGAGCACGACGACCGCCACCGCGCCGGACGGCCGGGTGACGAGCCGTCGGAGGAAGCCGCGCTCGCCCCGTCCCGCGGCCCGGGCGGTCACGCTGCCTCCCGGAGACGGGGGTCGAGGAGGCGGTGCGCCACGTCGACCGCGAAGCCCACGACGAGCACGAGGCCGGTGAGCACGAGGAGCTCGGACTGCACCTTCGTGAGGTCCCGGCGGCCGACGTCCGTGACGAGCATGCGTCCGACGCCCGGCAGCGCGAACACCTGTTCCACGAGGACGGCGCCGACGAGCAGCCCCGCGATCTGCACGCCGAGGACCGCGAGCACGGTGAGCGCGACCGACGGCAGCCCGTGTCGCAGGAGCGCTGCCCGTCGGGTGAGCCCGACCGCCGCCGCGGTGCGCAGATGGTCGGCCCCGAGGACGCCGAGCGTCGCGGAGCGCGTGAACCGGAGGACGACCGCACCCTCGACCGCGCCGATCGTCAGCGCCGGCAGGACGAGGGCGGCGAACGCGCGCCCCGGTTCGTGCCAGCCGTCGAGCGGGAACCCCTGGGTCGGCAGGAGCCGGAGCCGCACCGCGAACACGGCGACCAGGAGCATGGCGGCCCAGACGACCGGGATCGCGGCGACGGCCTGCGCCACGATCGAGATGACCACGCCGGCGGGTCGACGTCGGAGGACCGCGGCGACCACGCCGAGCGGCACCCCGAGCACGAGGGCGAAGAGCAGGGACAGGCCCGCGAGCGGCAGGGTGACGGCGAGCTTCTGCGCGATCTGCGGTGCCACCGCGCCACCCGTGACGAGGGAACGGCCGAGGTCGCCGTGCAGGACCCCACCGATCCAGCTGAGGTACTGCACGACGAGCGGACGGTCGAGCCCGAGTTGCCGACGGACGGCGGACACCTGCGCGGCCGACGCCTGCGTCCCGGCGACGACCTGTGCGACGTCGCCGGGCAGGACCCGCAGCGCGGCGAAGACGATGACGCTCGCGACGAGGAGGCCGACGGCGAGCAGGAGCAGCCGCCCGACGAGGAATCGGGTCACGGGGTCAAGCCTACGAGCGGCGTCACCCCGTGACGGCGAGCTTCGACAGGTCCAGTCGCGTGCTCGTCGAGTTCGTGGGGAAGCCGGTCACGCCGTGGCGGATGGCGGTGATCGTCGTCGCGGTGTAGAGCCACTCGCCCGCGGCGTCCTCGCTGACGATGCGGGCGGCCTTCCGCAGGTCGGCGTCCCGTTCGCTCGTGTCCGTGGTGGCGAGGGAGTCGGCGTAGAGCTGCTGCACCTGTGGGTTGTCGTACCCGAAGTAGTAGTCCGGGTTCGCCCAGTTGCCGAAGTCGCGCGACTCGGTGTGGTCGACCATGCTCAGCTGGAAGTCGTGTTTCCCGAACACCTGGTCGAGCCAGGTGGTGAAGTCGACGCGCTTGACGTGCAGGGTGATCCCGACCTTCGCGAGCTGCGAGGTGAGGACGTCACCGATCGTCGACGGGTAGATGTTCGCGTACGTGAGCGTGAGGTCGAGGTCGTGCTTCCCCGCCTGCTGCAGGAGCTTCCGCGCGTCGGCGGGGTCGTACGCGTCGATGTCCGTCAGGTCCTGGTACCCCGGGTCGAGCGCCGGGATCGGTCCGCCCTGTTCGACGCCCGTGCCGCCGATGGCCTTGATGAGCGCCTTCGGGTCGATGGCCTCGCGGATGGCCCGCCGGACCCGCACGTCCGTGAACGGCGCTTCGCGGTCGTTGAAGGCGAGGGTGTACTTGTCGGTCGTCTCGCCGGTGTGCAGCGTGATGCCCGAGGCCCCCTGGAGCTGGCCCTTCAGGGTGCCGTCCACCGCGGTCTCCACGTCGAGGTCGCCGTTCGCCATGGCGTTGACGGCGGTCGACGCCTCGGTGATGTAGCGGAAGACGACCTTGGCCACCTTCGCCTTCGCGCCCCAGTAGCCCTTCCAGCGGGTGAACGTCAGCGAGTCGCCCTGCTTCCAGCTGCTGACCCGGAACGGCCCCGTGCCGATCGCGCTGTCCGAGCGGTCGTTGTGGGCGCCACGCTCGAGGACGACACCCGCGCGACCGGTCAGCGCGAACAGCAGGTTCGAGTCGGGACGGGCGAGCCGCACCACCACGGTGTGGTCGTCCGGCGCCGTGACGTCCGAGACCGACGCGAGGTCACCCGCGTCGACGTAGGTCGCGCTCGCGCGGAAGTCGTCGAGCGACCACGCGACGTCCGATGCGGTGAGTGGGGTGCCGTCCTGGAACCGGATGCCGTCGCGCAGCGTGAACGTGTACGTGCGACCGTCCGCCGACACCGACCGCTTCGACGCGAGCACGTTCCGGATGCCCCCGTCCTGCGTGCGTCCGACGAGGCCCTGGTACACGTTGTCGATGAGCACCTGGTCGAGCGCGGCGCCCGACTGCTTCCGGATGTCGAGGCTCGTGGGCTCGAGCACCAGGCCCACCCGGACGGTGGCGTCCCGGCCGCCGGAGGTGTCGTCCGACGCGCCGGAGCAGCCGGTCAGGGCGAGTGCCGCGGTGACGGCGAGTGCGGCGGCGATGAGGCCGGAGCGGCGCGGCCCGGAGCTGCGGAGCGGACGCATGTCGTGGGGGTTCCTTCCGTGCGGACGGCGGCGGTCGCCGCGGTGCGCTCGGACGAGCGTACCGGCAGGCGGTCACCGGGGGTTCGTTGGCTCCCAACGCCGGAGCACGTCCGCGAGTTCCCGCGGCGCCTGGGTCTGCACCGTGTGTCGCGCGGGGACCGTGACGATCCGGGCCGACGGCAATCGCTCCGCGAACCGGCGGGCGAGGGCCTGGGACACGTAGCCGCGGTCCCCGCGCACGAGCAGGACGGGCACTGGGAGGGACTCGAGGTCGTCCCACGCGTCGGCGAACCGACCGATGTGCGCCGCCCCCGGTTCGAGGTGCGGGAAGTGGTGCCGCCGCACCCACCGGCCGTCGGGGGCGCGCCGGGTGGCGTGACGGGCCTCCCGGGCGAGCGCGACGGGGTCGTCGCCGAGCCGGAGTGCCAGGGCCCGCACGACCACCTCGTCGAGGTCGGCGAAGTCGGGTTCCTCCTCGAGGGCGCGGACGATGCGGTCCACGGCGCGCTGGGTGAAGTCCGGTGACATGTCGAGCAACACGAGACCGGTCACGCGGCCCGGCGCGATCGCGGCGACGCGGGCGGCGACGATCGCACCGAGCGAGTGGCCGACGAGCACCACGGGGGGCGTGCCGAGCGCGTCGAGCGCGTCGACGACGGCCGGCGCGACGGTGTCCGCCGAGTAGACGGCGTCCGCCCGCCACGAGGACCGGCCGTGTCCGGGCAGGTCGACCGCGAGTGCCGGTACGCCGAGCAGCAGCGCGGTCGCGTCGAACGTGTGCGCCTCGAGTCCGACGCCGTGCAGGAACACGACGCGGACGTCGTGGGCGTCCCGGGTCGCCGCGGCGGTGGCGCGCCAGCGGACGGCGCTCACCGTGGCACCGTCGCCGACGGTCGCGGTCAGCCGGGAGGCCCGGAGCGGCTCCGTCACGCCGAGGTGCGCCGCGAGTGCGGGAAGGTCGCTGAACTCGTCGGGGTCGGGCTCGGTCACCCCGACATCCTGGCAGTCCGCCGATCACCTGCTGGACCGGCTGCGGTGATTTAGGTAAGGCATGCCATACTCGGATGGTGTCGACCCGGTACAGGACCTTCGCGGTGCGCGTCCTGCGCATCACGCCCCTCACGCCGCACTTCGTCCGCGTGACGCTGACGGGTGACGAACTCGCCGACTTCGCCGCCGTCGGTCTCGACCAGCGCATCAAGGTCGTCCTGCCACTGCCGCACGGTGGCTACGAGAGCGTCCCGGGCGACGACGCCGGGGACTGGTTCACCGCCTGGCGTGCGCTGCCCGACGAGCGCCGCAACCCGATCCGCACCTACACGGTCCGGTCGTTCCGGCCGGGCGCGCGCGAGCTCGACATCGACTTCGTCGACCACGGCGACATCGGACCGGCGTCGCGCTGGGTCGGTGGCGCCACGGTCGGTGACGAGCTCCGCGTCGTCGGACCGGTCGTCGCGCGGGGGACCCGCGCCGAGGCCGACACCGGACGGGGCGCCGCCGAGTTCGCACCCGGGAGCGCGCAGCGCGTCATGATCGCGGGCGACGAGACCGCCGCCCCGGCCATCTGCGCGATCCTCGAAGCCCTCGACGCGGGGACCGTCGGGCACGTCTTCATCGAGGTCCCGACCGAGGCCGACCGGCTCCCGGTGGCCGCACCGCGCGGGGTCGAGGTCACCTGGCTCCCGCGGAACGGCGCGGACCACGGCCTCCACATGACGGAGCAGGTGCGGTCGTGGGCGCTCGCACACCGGGCCTCCCGGGCTGCCGCGGCCGCGGCACCGGTCCTGGCGGACGTCGATGTCGACAACGGGATCCTCTGGGAGGTCCCGGACGACGACCGTGCCGACGACAGCGTCTACGCGTGGATCGCGGGCGAGGCCGGATGTGTCAAGGAGATCCGC
Organism: Curtobacterium sp. MCBD17_040; assembly: GCF_003234805.2. Taxonomy (GTDB): domain Bacteria; phylum Actinomycetota; class Actinomycetes; order Actinomycetales; family Microbacteriaceae; genus Curtobacterium. Next base: position 1,964,505 of record NZ_CP126273.1, on the reverse strand, counting down.
CGCCACCTCGTCCGTGGTGCCGGCATGGACCGGCGCTCCGTGGCCTTCATGGGGTACTGGCGCCGCGGGCGCGCCGAGTGCTGAGCGGGACCACGACCGGCACACCGAGCCCGGTGCTCACGGCGCGGGGGCTCACCCTCGCGTACGACGACCGCGTCGTCGTCGAGTCGCTCGACATCGACGTCCCGGACCGGGAGCTCACCGTCATCGTCGGGCCGAACGCCTGCGGCAAGTCGACACTGCTCAAGGCGCTCGCGCGCACACTCACCCCGACCGCGGGCACGGTGTCCCTTGACGGCCGGCCGATCCGCTCGTACCGGTCGAAGGCCGTGGCCCGACGCGTGGCGATGCTCCCGCAGACCCCCGTCGCGCCGGCCGGCATCACGGTGCGCGACCTCGTCTCCCGCGGTCGTTACCCGCACCAGGACCTCTGGCACCCGATGTCCGCGGACGACCGCGCGGCGGTGGACGCGGCGCTCGAGCAGACGAGCACCGCGGAGCTCGCCGACCGGAGCGTGGACGAGCTCTCGGGTGGCCAGCGCCAGCGGGTGTGGATCGCGATGGTCCTCGCCCAGCAGACCGACGTCGTGCTCCTCGACGAACCGACGACGTTCCTCGACATCGCACACCAGTACGACGTCCTCGAGCTCGCGGCCTCGCTGCACGCGGCGGGGCGCACGGTCGTCGCCGTGCTGCACGACCTCAACCAGGCCGCCCGGTACGCGACGCACCTCGTGGCCATGGACCGCGGGCGGATCGTCGCGCAGGGGCCGCCCGCCGGGGTGCTCACGGCCGACCTCGTCGAACGGGTCTTCGGTCTGGCGTGCGTCGTCGTCCCGGACCCGGAGACCGGCACGCCGCTCGTCGTCCCGCGCGCGGGCGCCGCCGCGGCCGCGCGCTCGGCCGCACGGGGCGCTGACGGCACCGGCGGGCGCGCCGCCTCGACCGTCCGCGGGGACGCCGAGTCGGCGACGGTCCGCGAGGCGGACTGACCCGCCTCAGTTCCAGCCGGGTACCACGGCCGCGAGTCGCTCCCAGAGCGCGGCACCCACGCGGTCGTCCCGGGCCTCGCGGGACAGCGTCCCGGCGTTGAGCCCGTCGAGGTACGTGCCGGGCCGCTCCTCGACCACGTCGTCGCCGGCGAGCCGGACGAGTCCGACCGCACCCGCCTCCGGCGAGAGACCGTAGTTCCCACCCGTCGCGAACGACATGAGCCGCATCGAGGCGGAGTCGGCCCCGAAGCCCGTCGCGACGAGCCCCGGGTGGTACGAGTACGCCGGGACGCCGGTGCGCTGGGTCCACTGCCGGGTCAGGAGGACGGCTGCGAGCTTGGCGGTGCCGTACGCGCGCCAGCCGCCGAACCAGGGTCGCCGCGCGCCGTCGAGGTCGTCGAGCACCACGTGCCCGAAGCGGTGCGCGAGGCTCGCGGTGACCACCATCCGGCCGTCCTGTGCCGCGGTGAGCACGTCCGCGAGTGCGTTCGCGAGCACGAACGGCGCGATCACGTTGCGCTGCAGCGTCGTCTCGAACCCGTCGACGGTCCGCGAGCGGTGGGACACGAGGCCGCCGGCGTTGTTGACGAGGGTGTCGAGGTCCGGGACCTCCCGCCGCAGGTCCGCCGCGAGGCTGTGCACGGCCTCCAGGCGGTCGAGGTCCGCGACGAACCGCGGTATCCCGAGTTCGTCGGCGATCCGGGCCGTGCGATCCGGGTCGCGCCCGACGACGACGACGCGATGGCCGTCGGCGACGAGGGCGCGCGCCGCGGCGGCACCGATGCCGGAGCTGGCGCCGGTGAGGGCGATGGTACGGGGGTGGTCGGTCCGCATGGCGTCGTCTCCGTTCCGACTACGGTCGGCCGAGGGTCTCGAGCAGTCGGAGCCAGATCTCACTCATCGTCGGGTACGCCGGGACCGCGTGCCAGAGCCGGTCGATCGGGACCTCCCCGACCACGGCGACCGTCGCGGCCTGCAGCATCTCGGCGACGTCCTGCCCCACGAACGTGACGCCGACGAGCACATGGCGGTCCTCGTCGACGACGGCCTTCGCCCGTCCGGTGTAGCCGTCCGCCTGCAGCGCCGAGCCGGCGACGGCACCGAGGTCGTACTCGACCGCGCGGACGTTCAGGCCCTGCTGCCGGGCGGCCGCCTCGGTCAGTCCGACGCTCGCGACCTCCGGGTCGGTGAACGTGACCTGGGGGACCGCGGCGTGGTCGGCGGTCGCGACGTGCGCGCCCCACGGAGCGGTCTGGAGGGGCGTCCCCTGGAATCGGGCGGCGATCGCCTCGCCCGCGGCCCGGGCCTGGTACTTGCCCTGGTGCGTGAGGAGCGCGCGGTGGTTGACGTCACCGACGCCGTACAGCCAGTCGGTCCCGTGCACGAGCATCGTGTCGTCGACGTCGAGCCACGCGCCGGGGGTCAGGCCCACCGTCTCGAGGCCGAGCTCCGCGGTGTGCGCGGTCCGTCCGGTCGCCACGAGGACCTCGCTCGTGACGAGCGTCAAGCCGTCCTCGAACGTGGCGGTGACGAGCCCGTGCTCGTCGCGATCCACCCGGACGGGCGTCGCGCCGATGCGGACGTCGACTCCGAGCTCGCGGAGTGCGTCGGTGACCATCTCGCCCGCGAATGGCTCCATCGCACCGAGGAGGCCGCCGCGGGCCACGAGGGTCACGGTGGTGCCGAACGACGCGTACGCGGTGGCGAGTTCGCAGCCGGCGACCCCGCCGCCGATGACGAGCAAGCTGTCCGGCGCTGACTGGGCGCTCGTGGCCTCGCGGGTGCCCCACGGCGCCGCGTCGGCGAGCCCCGGGATGTCGGGGAGCTGCGGGAGGGAGCCCGTGGCGACGGCGACGGCGGCACGCGCCCGGTGCTCGACGCCGTCGACCTCGATGGTGCGCGGTCCGGTGATGCGGGCGTGGCCGCGGATGAGGGCGATGTCGGCCGAGTCGAGCCACGACACCTGGCTGTCGTCCTGCCAGTTGCTCGTGAACCCGTTGCGGCGCGCGAACGTGGCCGCGGGGTCGACCGTCCCGGTGACGGCCTCCGCCGCGCCGCCGAGCCGCTGGGCGGCGCGGACCGCGTGCCCGCTGCGGAGGAGTGCCTTGGACGGCATGCAGGCCCAGTACGAGCACTCACCCCCGACGAGTTCCGCTTCGACGATGGCGGTGGACAGGCCACGCTTGTGGGCGTAGTCCGCCACGTTCTCGCCGACCGCGCCGGCGCCGATCACGATGAGGTCGTAGTCCGTCATGCCGCTGAGCGTACGCGAGACGGGGCGCTCCGCTCCGGGCGGGCTCCCGGCTGGTGCGGACGGGTCAGGAGATGCGTGCGGCGGCGGACAACGCCCCGACGACCCGGAGGATCACACCGAGGTCGTCGACGGCGCGGTCGGGATCCACCGGCGCGAAGCCGGTCAGCGCGGCGCCCACGAGGCGTGGGCCGTCCGTCGCGGCGGCGATGAGGTCGACGAGCGTCCCCCCGCCCAGACCGAACGGCACGGGTTCGAGCAGGCCGTCCACCTCGGACGGGTCGAGGACGTCGAGGTCGACGTGCACGAAGACGCTGTCGGCCCCGGTGGCCGCGACAGCCGCGCGGAGGGAGGCCGTGTCGGTGTCGTCCGCGTCGAGGGCGCGCACGTCGGCACGGGCGAGCGCCGCACGTTCGACGTCGTCGAGGCCGCGGGTGCCCGCGATGACGACCATCGGCGCGGCGAACGTCACCGCCTCCGGGAACAGGTCGTCGGGGCGGTCGACCAGCAGGCGGACCGCGGCGGTCTCGGCGGCGACGGGCTGCGCGCGGTTCAGGGGCCGGAACCCGCTCGACCCGGACAGGCGGACCAGGGCGGTGGTCGGCGTGCACACGGCGGTCGCGCCGAGCACCACGGCGCCGTCCCCACCGATCGTGAGGACCGGCTCGGTGGCCACCCGGACCTCTTCGCTCACCGCCTCGGCGACGGAGCGGACCGCGGTGTAGCGGGCGACGGCCGTCTCGAGCCGGTCGCCGGCGCCCGCCGGGACCGGAACGGTCGTGGTGGCCGACCGTGGGAGGTCCGCGGCGATCGCGCTCGCGCCGTCGGCGAGTCGCATCGCGCGGGACGACGCCGAACCCTGCCACTGACCGACCACGAGGAACTGCACGTCCCCATCCTGTCAGTTCGGTCCGGCGTCGTCGCCGAGCGGGGCGGTGCGGCTCAGTGTCCGTTCTTCAGGGCCGCCAGTCGCGCCTCGACCTCGGCGTCCTTGCCGAGGTCGTCGAGGCTCTGGAACTGCGCGTCGAGGCTCGAGGCCTGGAGCTCCTGCTGCCCGAGCACCCGGGCCTCCTCGCGGCGGATCTTGTCCTCGAACCGGGCGAGATCGCTCGTCGGGTCCATGACGTCGATGCTGCCGATGGCCTCGTTGACGCGCGACTGCGCCTCGGCGGTCTTCTGCCGCGCGACGAGCTGGTCGCGCTTCGCCTTGAGGTCGACCAGCTTCTGCTTGAGCTGCTCGAGTCCGGACTTGAGCCGATCGACGACCTCGGTCTGCGCGGCGATCTGCGGTTCGGCGTCCTTCGCCTCCTGCTCGCTCCTGATCTGCCGACCGAGCGCGATCTTGGCCAGGTCGTCGAACTTGTCAGCGTCCGCGGTCTTGCCCTCGGCGCGGTAGCGGTCCGCTGCGGCACTCGCGCTCGCTGCCTTCTGGCCCCAGTCGGCGGCGGCGGCGACGTCCTCCGCGTGGTCCTGCTCGAGGAGACGGAGGTTCCCGATCGTCTGGGCGATCGCACTCTCGGCGTCGGCGATGTTGTTCGTGAAGTCGCGGACGAGCTGGTCGAGCGCCAGCCTGGGGTCCTCCGCGTTGTCGATGATCGCGTTGATGTTCGCCTTCGCGAGCTGCGCGATCCGTCCGAAGATGGTCTGCTTCGCCATGGTCGTGTCCTTTCTGGTGGTGGTGTCGTCACTGGCCCCGGAACGCCCGTGCGTCCGGTTGGTCATCAGAACCGGCCGCCGCCGGAGAAGCCGCCGCCGCCTCCGCCGCCGAAGCCCCCGCCGCGACCGCCGAACATGCCGCCGAGCACGAGCCCGGTCACGAGCCCGCCGAGCTGCGCGCCGTTCGAGCCGCCGCCGCCCGGCCAACCGCCCATGTCCTGGTCGGCCTCGTCCATCGCCGCGGCGGCGTACTGCTCGGCGGCGCGCGCTGCGCGGATCGCCGTGTCGGGGTCGGAGGTGGCGGCGCGCACGGCGTCGTCGAAGGCGCGCTCGGCCTCGGACAGGCGGGTCCGGGCGCGGGGGCCGATGCCGCCACGCCGCATCGAGATGAAGTCCCGTGCCTGGTCGATCCGGGCCCGAGCGTCACGGAGTGCGGCGTCGAGCGCGGCCGCGGCCCGCTGGCGGCGTTCCTCGCGCGACCGGGCGGCAGCGAGCGCGGTGTCGATGGCGGCGTTGACCTGCGTGAGGCGGTCGAGCGCACTGATCGGATCGCGGGGGTCGAGGTCTTGGCGGAGCACGGTCGCGGCGCGCGCGACGGCGGTCGTGACGTCCGGACCGGGGTCGCGGAGCGATCGACCGGCTGCGACGTCGGCCTCGACATCGGCACGGAGGGCCTCGACACGACCGGCGGTCTCGTCGAAGGTCCGGGGTGCGCTCGCGACGGCCCCGGCGAGCTGGGCGACCTGGGCGAGGGCGTGCTGCGCGTCGCGGACGGCGATCACCGCCTGACCACGGTCGCCGCTCGCGATGGCGTCCGTCGCGGCGCGTGCGCGCTCGTCCGCGTACGCGAGGACGTCGCGTGCTTGGTCGACGTTGCCGTCGACCGTCGCGATGGTGCGTCCGGTCCACCGGCCGCGCAGCGTGGTGAGCGTGGCGTCCGCGTCGGCGACCTGCCGTCTCGCCGTGGGCAGCGCGGCGGCCACCTGGGCCGCGTTCGCCTCGACGCCGTCCTCCAGTGCGCGCAGCGCGTCGAACGCCGCCGTCTGCTCGGCGAGCTCCCCGTGCACGCGGGAGCAGATCTCGACGATGCGCCGCGACCACGCGGCACGGTCGGCGGGGGAGTCCGGGACCTCGTCGTCGAGCTGCTGGCGGAGCGTGAAGGCCTCGCGCACCGCGCGTCGGGCGCGGTCGAGTGCTGCGGTGAACGGTGCGGCGGCGTCGGTGCCGAACTGTGCGACCGCGAACCCGACCTCTTGGTCGGCGCTGCGGATCTCGTCGTCGATGGTGACGAGGGCCACACCGGCACGACGCTCGAGGGCGGCGAGGTCCGCGGCCTCGGCAGCGGCGGCACGGGCAGCGCGGCGGTGGTTCCGGGCCCGGATGACGAGCACGAGGACGACGAGACCGACCACGACCACCGCGAGCACGACCCAGAGCCACGTCAGGTCGGGCGGTGCCTGGGTGGCCGCCAGTCCCTGCGCGAACGCGGTCGCGGCGCCGTCCCAATCGTCGGCGCGCAGTCTCGGGACGAGGTCGTCGTCGGTGGCCGTCCGGACGTCGTCCTTCGAGAGGGTCGTGGACGTGTCCGACTGCGTGACGTTGTACACGCGATCGTCGACCGCGACGGAGAGCAGCACGCTGTCGGTGTCGAGCTGGTTCCGTTCGAGCGTCGCGCGTCCCCACGCCGCCTGGTCGGACGGGTCCGTGAACCGCGGCACGTAGACCACGAACAGCCGGGTGTGGGTCTGGTCGTAGAGGTCGTCGAGCGCTTTCCGGACCCGGTGCTCCTGGGCGGTGCTCAGGGCGTTCGCGTCGTCGACGACGTAGGCGCCGCCGAGGTCGACCGGTGCGGTGGCCGATGCGCCGGCGGCCGGCCCGAGGACGGTGAGCGCCGCGAGCAGCACGGTGACGAGCCCGGCGGCCCGACGAGCGTACGGGTGTCGTCCTCGTCGTGTGCTGCCGTCGCGGGTTCCGCGCATCCGTCCTCCTCGTGCCGCGGGCGGTGGGCCGCAGGACCCTGGGACCCCGGAGTCTAGCGAGCCGCACCGCGGGGTGGCCGTGTCGCCGGGCGGTCGGTGGACCGCGTCCGCGCGGGGTGGCGTTCGTACCCCGTCGGGGCGCGTCGCTCCTCCCGCGGGTCCCGGGCAGGACGTCCGGGTCCGGCGTCCATGTCCCCCGAGTTGGGAGTAGCATGGACCGGCATCGGCGACGAAGGGAGCGGGCAATGGAGCGAGCGACCAGGACAGAAGTCGTCCCCCTCGAGGACGGGTTCCACAGGGTGTCGACACCGGCGAGCGGTGTCATCGGGTTCGTGCGCGAGCGCGACGGGCGGTACGAGGTCCTCCGAGGACGGGTGCGTCAGGCCACGCGGTCCGAGGGGATGTACTCCACCATGAACGTCGCGCTCATCGCCCTGACCCACGCCTGATCGGGCTGACCCACGCCTGATCGGGCTGACCCACGCCTGATCGGGCTGACCCACGCCTGATCAGCAGCCCCGTCGTCGTCGGCCCGCCCCGCTTCGTGCGGTGGTGGGCCGACGCCGTCCGGGCCCGTCGTCACGGGCATCGGCGCGGGCGACGGTGTGGCGCGCGGCGGGATCACGTGCGCGCGAGCGCGACCTGTCGTCGGACCTCGTCGAGTGTGCGCATGAGCGTGATCGAGTCGTCGAGTGAGTGGACGGGGGAATCCGTGCGGCCCTCGGTGGCCCACGCCGCCAGGGCGACGGCCTGCCAGACGAGTCCCTGCCGGCCGCGGAGGCCCGAGCGGTCGCGCCAGGCGTGCACGGTGTCCCCGAGGCGGAGCGTGAACGCGGCCGGGAACACGAAGTGCTCGGTGAACCGGACCTTGCCCTCGGTGCCCGCGATGGTCGGGAGCCCGTCGGTCGAGGCGAGCATGGTGGTCGTCACCGACGCCTGAGCGCCGGTCGCACCGGTCAGCACGGCGACGGACTGGAGGTCCACCCCGCTTCGGCTGGTCCGTCCCGTCGCGTCGATGCGCACCGGTGCCCCCGTCGCGAACTGTGCGAACCACAGGCCGTACACGCCCGCGTCGAGCAGCGCGCCGCCGCCGAGCGCCGGGTCCGTGATGCGGTCGAGGCCGCCGAGGTCGTGCGGCCAGCCGACGTCGACGAGCGCGAGGTGGACCTCGCCGAGGTCGCCACGGTCGATACAGGCCCGGAGGACGGCCGACTGCGGCAGGTACCGCGTCCACATCGCCTCCATCGCGAGCACCCCTGCCCCTCGTGCGGCGTCCGCGACCCGGACGGCGTCTGCGGCGGAGGTCGTGAACGGCTTCTCGACGAGCACGTGCTTGCCGGCGCGGATCGCGAGGAGTGCCTGTTCGGCGTGGTGCACGTGCGGGGTCGCCACGTAGACGACGTCCACCTCGGGGTCGCCGACGAGGTCCTCGTACGAGGTGTGGGCCCGGGGCACGCCGTGCCGGTCGGCGAAGGCCGCAGCCCGGTCACGCGATCGTGATCCGACGGCGACGACGCGCTGGTCGGTGGCCGCGTGCAGGGCGGCGGTGAAGTCGTTCGCGATCTCCCCGGGCCCGATCACGCCCCACCGGAGGGCGGGGCCGCCGCGGAGCGGAGGGACGTCGGGCTCGGGGAACGTGAACACGTGCCGAGCCTAGGGACGCGGTGCGGTCGGCACCAGCTCGACGCCGGTCGTCTCGGCCCGAGCGGCGAGCACCCGCGTGGCGAGCCTTCGGAGTGCGTCGCGGTCGTCCCGTCCGAGCGGAGCGACGATGTTCTCGACCTCCTGATCGAAGGCCGCCGTGACGCGGTCGACGACGTCGCGTCCGGCGGTGGTGAGTCGCACGTGGGCCATGCGTCGGTCCTCCCGGGACGGCACGCGCTGGACCAGGCCGCGCCGCTCCGCTCGGTCGACGAGTCCGGTCACGCTCGACTTGTCGAGGTCGAGCAGGGTCGCGAGTTCTCGCATGCCCGGTTCCCGGTCGCGGAGCACGCCGAGCAGGCGGGTCTGCACGAGCGACAGATCGTCGGCGTCCGCGGTGCGGGCGAGCGTGTTCTGGACGAGGAACGACAGCTGCGCGAGTGCGTCGACGATCCCGAGGTCGGGGTCCGGAGCAGTGGTCACACGGACATCGTACTTGTGGTGGTACGTGGCACCAACTAAAGTCGTTGGTGCCACGTACCAAATCGGTGTGGCGCGAGGAGGAACCGATGCCCACCATGCACGCAGCCGTCGTCACCGCGTTCGGCGAGCCACCCCGGAGCGGTGCGGTCCCGGTCCCCGAGCCGCGCTCCGGCCACGAGGAACTCGTCGACGTGGTCGCCGTCGGCCTCCATCCGCGCACCCGCTCGGGTGCGGCGGGTGCCCACTACACGAGCACCGGCGTCCTGCCGATGGTCCCCGGCGTCGACGCCGTCGGACGGCGTGCGGACGGGGCGCTCGTGTACTTCGTCGCGGACGACGACGTGATCGGGACGATGGCCGAGCGAGCCGTCGTCGACCGTCGTCGCTCCGTCGTCCTGCCGGACGGCATCGACCCGCTCCGCGTCGCCGCCACCATGAACCCCGCGATGTCGTCGTGGGTGGCGCTCCGCCGCCGCGTCCCCGTCCGCCCGGGACAGTCCGTCCTCGTGCTCGGCGCCACCGGCAGCGCGGGCTCAATGGCGGTCCGCATCGCGAAGCACCTCGGCGCGGGGCGGGTCGTCGCGGCGGGTCGGGACCGGCGTCGCCTCGACGCCCTCGCCGAGGTCGGCGCCGACAGCCTCGTGCAGCTCGGGGTACCGGCCGCCGACAGCGCGCTCGGTGCGGCGGCCGCCGACGTCGACATCGTGCTCGACTACCTCTGGGGCGCGCCGACCGAACAGGCGATCCGCGCCGTCCTCACCGCCAGGAGGGACCGGAGCGTCGCGCTCCACTGGATCCAGATCGGGTCCGTGGCCGGTCCCGACATCACGCTGCCGTCGGCCGTGCTCCGCGGCGCCGACCTCCGGCTGCTCGGCAACGGGCAGGGTGCCGTCTCGCCGGCGGGCTACCTGGCCGAGCTGCCGTCCCTCGTCGCAGAGATCGACGCGGGCGGCATCGTGGTCGAGCCCGTTCCCGTCGCGCTCGGCGAGATCGAGCAGGCGTGGGGTCGGGACGAGGAGCCTGGGCAGCGGATCGTGGTCGTGCCGTGAACGACGGACGGCCCTGAGCGACGGACGGCCTGAGCGACCGATGGTGCCCCCAGGAGGATTCGAACCTCCGCCCCTGCCTCCGGAGGGCAGTGCTCTATCCCCTGAGCTATGGGGGCCCGGGGTGCTCCCACCGTAGCAGGTCCCACGACCGCTCCCGGACACCGGTGACGCTGCCCGGGCAGCGGATGGACGACCCGCTCCGATCCGTCGCCCGCTGCTCGCCGTCGTCGACGTCAGCGCCGGGGTCGGGCCACCGCTGCGCGCCACGAGGCGGTCGACGGACTGCCCCCTGCCCGGCCCCGGAGGGCACGGGCCACATCGGCCTCTGAACCGCGCTACCCGGCCTGCGGCGTCGCGGACGCGCTCGCCGTGGCGGACGAGAGGGCCGCGCGGACCGCGTCGACGACCGGCTGCGCGTCGCCCGGCTCACCGAACACCGTCGACTCCACGTGGATCCAGTACGGATCCGTGAACGCATCGGCCCGCCCCATGCCCTTCCGCGCCTCGAAGTAGCCCTCGACGGTGTACGTCGGCACGCTGTTGCTGTCCTCGTACAGGGTGTCCTTGAGCTTCGTCAGGGTCGACTCGGGCAGCGAGGCGACCGCCAGCGTCAGACGAGCGCCGCCGCTGGCGTCCCGCCAGGTGCAGACGTCCCCGCGCTCGGCCGCGATGCCGGCCGCCGTGCTGCCGTGCGCCGGTGTCGCGTCCGTGTCGAGCGTGAAGGTCCGGCCGTACGTGGCGAGCACCTGCTCGGGCACCAGGGCCGCGCAGGGGACGTCGACGCGGGTGCCGATCGGCGCCGGGGGTGTCGAGGAGGACGTCGTCCCGCTCCGTCCGGCGGAGGACGCGTGGCCACCGGTGCACCCGCTGACGGCGAGCACGCTCGCAGCGGCGATCGCGACCGTGGTGATCGCCCGGACGAGGGTGCGGGAGGTCATCGGACCATGATGACGCACCCCGTCCCCGACGCGCGAACCCCGCTCGCAGCGCGGCGCGCACGAGCCGTCGCCGCGGCGCGGACCGTGCGACGACGCCCCGGTAGACTCGACCGCCGTGACCCCAGCCGAACTCTCCGCCGCGTACCTGTCGATCCTCGCCGGGATCGTCGAGCGACGGGGCGCCGCCGACACCCTCGTGGTGGGGGAGTCCCACGCGGCCCTCGAGCGCCCCCGCAACCGGGCACACGGTGACTGGTCCTCGAACGCAGCCATGCAGCTCGCCAAGCGCCTCGGGACGAACCCGCGTGAGCTGGCCACCGAGATCGCCGGGGAGCTCACCGAGCTCGACGGCGTCGACGCGGTGGACGTCGCCGGCCCCGGCTTCATCAACATCACGCTCGAGGCCGCCGCCGCCGGAGCGATCGCGCGGACCATCGTCGAGGAGGGCGGTGCGTTCGGGCGCGGCGACCTCTACGACGGCGTCCGGATCGACCTCGAGTTCGTCTCCGCGAACCCGACCGGCCCGATCCACATGGGCGGCGTCCGGTGGGCCGCGGTCGGCGACAGCCTCGCGCGCGTGTTCACGGCGCAGGGCGGGCTCGTCACCCGCGAGTACTACTTCAACGACCACGGCGGCCAGATCGACCGCTTCGCCCGCAGCCTGCTCGCGAGCGCCCTCGGCGAGCCCACCCCCGAGGACGGCTACGGCGGTGCCTACATCACCGAGATCGCCGCCCGGGTCCTCGCCACCTTCGACGGCGACGTCGCCGACCTCCCGCGGGACGAGGCGCAGGAGCTCTTCCGGCGCGAGGGCGTCGAGTTCATGTTCGCCGACATCAAGGCGTCCCTGCACGACTTCGGCGTCGACTTCGACGTCTACTTCCACGAGAACTCGCTACACGAGTCGAAGGCCGTCGAGCGCGCCATCGCCCGCCTCCGCGAACTCGGGCACATGTACGAGGCAGACGGCGCCCTGTGGCTCCGCACGACCACGTTCGGTGACGACCGCGACCGCGTCGTGATCAAGTCCGACGGCGAGCCCGCGTACATCGCGGGCGACATCGCGTACTACCTCGACAAGCGCGAACGCGGGTTCGAGCGGAACCTCATCATGCTCGGCGCCGACCACCACGGCTACATCGGCCGGATGATGGCGATGTGCGCCGCCTTCGGCGACGAACCCGGCGTCAACCTCGAGATCCTCATCGGCCAGCTCGTCAACCTGCTCAAGGACGGCGAGCCCGTGCGCATGTCGAAGCGGGCCGGCAACGTCGTCACGATGGAGGACCTCGTCGACGCGGTCGGCGTCGACGCCGCCCGGTACGCCCTCGTCCGCTTCGCATCCGACACGGCGATCGACATCGACCTCGACCTCCTCGTCAAGCGCACGAACGACAACCCGGTGTTCTACGTCCAGTACGCCCACGCCCGGACGTGCGCCGTGGACCGCAACGCCGCGGCGAGCGGCGTGGACCGGTCGGTCTTCGACGGCTCGCTGCTCACCCACGAGACCGAGAGCGCACTGCTCGGCGCGCTCGCCGAGTTCCCGCGCGTCGTGCGCCAGGCGGCGGAACTCCGGGAGCCGCACCGCGTCGCCCGGTACGTCGAGCAGCTGGCCGGTCTGTACCACCGCTGGTACGACGCCTGCCGCGTGACGCCGCTCGGCGACGAACCCGTGACGGACCTGCACCGGACGCGCCTCTGGCTCAACGACGCCACGGGGCAGGTCGTCCGCAACGGCCTGACGATGCTCGGGGTCACCGCACCCGAGCGGATGTAGCGCGTGTCGGCAGCGACGGCGACCGCCGGCGGCGCTCGGGGCCGGCGCCGCGGGCGCCGCGTCGTCGTCGTCCTGGTCGTCCTCGTGCTGGTCCTCGCCGTCCTGGCGGTCGTCGCCGAGCTCGTCCTGCGGCACGTCGTCGACCGGACGATCGCCGACCGGGTCGAGTCGTCCCTCCCGTCCGGCACGGCCGGCCACGTCGTCGCCGACGCGCACGGCGTGGTCATCCCGCAGCTCGTCGCCGGGCGACTCGACGACGTCGACGTCACGACGCACGACCTGACCGTGCGCGGCGTCCCGCTCGCGGTCGACGCCACGGTGCACGACGTGCCCGTGCGGGGGACGGGACGGACGGGTCGCGCCGACGGCACGGTGCGTCTCACCGCGTCCGCGGTGCGGCAGGCCGGCGTGCTCGACCAGGTGGCGGGGGACGTCCGTCTCCGCGACGGCGGCGTCGCGTACGCCGGGCGCACGCGCTTCCTGGGCACCGACATCCGGTACCAGGTCACGGCCGCGGTCGCCGCAGCGGCGAGCGGACGGGGCGTGACGATCACCCCACACCAGGTGCGCGTCACGAACAGCGCGCTCGGCATCGACGTCGGCGGCCGCATCCCCGGCGTCTCCGGGACGCCGGTCGACGTGTGCACGGCCCGGTACCTCCCGGCCGCGCTGCGTCTGCGGTCGATCGCGATCACGGCCTCGGCCGCCACGATCCGCATCGACGCCGCGCACGTGCCGCTGTCGGACGACGCGCTCCGCACGACCGGGTCGTGCTCCTGATCCCACGGGTCGGCCCGTCATGACGCCCCGCGTCCACCCGGCCGGGAGGTCCGGCGCGGCTCGGTAGGCTGGACCGGCCCGGTGGTCCCGGGCCCCGTACCACCCCGGAAGGCCCCCGTGACCGGCAACCCCCTCGCCCCCGCACGTCTGTCCGTCCCCGACGACCCGAACGCCCTGGTCGCCCGCATCTGGCCGGCCTCGGCGACACGGACGGACGACGGTGACCTCGTCGTCGGCGGGGTCACCGCGTCCGATCTCGTGGCGCGCCACGGTTCTCCCCTGTACGTCGTCGACGCCTCCGACGTCCGCGCCCGGGCGGCGCGCGTGCGTGACGCGTTCGAGGACGCCTTCGCCCGCGTGGGTTCGACGGCGCACGTCTACTACGCCGGGAAGGCCTTCCTGACGACCCAGGTCGCCGCGTGGATGGCCGAGGCCGGCCTCCGCGTGGACGTCTGCACGGGCGGTGAGCTCGCCGTGGCGCTCGCGGGCGGCGTCGATCCCGGACGGCTCGGGTTCCACGGCAACGACAAGTCCGACGCCGAGATCGAGCGTGCCGTCGAGGTCGGACTCGGCACGATCGTGCTCGACAGCGTCGAGGAGATCGGCCGCGTCGCGCGGATCGCCGAGCGAGCAGGAGTGGTCCAGCGCGTCCGCATCCGGATCAACAGCGGCGTGCACGCCTCGACGCACGAGTACCTCGCCACCGCTCGCGAGGACCAGAAGTTCGGCATCCCCCTGACCGAGGCGGTCGCCGCGGGCCGGGCGGTCCGGGCGGAGCCGGCGTTGGCGTTCGTCGGGCTCCACTCGCACATCGGGTCGCAGATCTTCGACGAGGGCGGGTTCCGCGAGGCCGCCCGTCGCCTCGTCGAGGTCCACGCCGCCCTCGCCGCCGAGGGGCCCGTGCCGGAGCTCAACCTCGGTGGTGGCTGGGGCATCGACTACACCGAGTCGGACCGGGCGTTCGAGCCGGAGGACATCGCCGAGGCCCTCGCACGGATCATCGCGGACGCCTGCGCGGCACGGGACGTCCCCGTGCCGGTCGTCGCCGTCGAACCCGGGCGGTACATCGTCGGGCCGCCCGGCATCACGCTCTACCGCGTCGGTACCGTCAAGCCCGTCGAACTCGCATTCGACGCCTCGACCGCTGCACCGGGCGACGGGTCCGGAGCGGAGGACCCGGTGCGTGCCGAGGAGGCGCCGCACGGGCCGGTCGAGACCGCCGAGCACCGTCCCCTCGGACCGACCGCCGTCCGGACGTACGTGAGCGTCGACGGGGGCATGAGCGACAACGCGCGGCCCGCGCTCTACGACGCGGACTACACGGCCCGGCTCGCCCGCACCTCCGACGCCGCCCCGGTCCTCGTGCGCGTCGTCGGCAAGCACTGCGAGAGCGGCGACGTCGTGGTGCGGGACGACTACCTGCCGGGTGACGTCCACCGGGGTGACCTGCTCGCGGTGGCGGCAACCGGCGCCTACTGCTGGAGCCTCTCGAGCAACTACAACCACGTGGCGCGCCCGGCGGTGGTGGCGGTGGCCGACGGCGTCGCCCGTATCCTCGTGCGGGGCGAAACGGTCGACGACCTGCTCGCCCGCGACGCCGGCCTCGTCCCGAGCGGCGGCGCCTTCGGCGGCCCGACCGCCCACGGCGTCCGCGGCGACGCATCCTGACCACCGTCCGCGCCCGACCCGCACGAGGTACACGAACCCCCATGATCGAATACCGCAACGTCCGCGTCGCGCTCCTCGGGGCCGGCTCCGTCGGCGCCCAGGTGGCGCGACTCCTGCTCGAGCACGGCGACGAGCTCGCGTCACGGGCGGGAGCGGGGCTCGAACTCGTCGGGATCGCGGTCCGCGACGTGGACGCGCCCCGTGACGTCGACCTGCCGCGGTCGCTGTACACGACGGACGCCGAGTCGCTCATCCTCGGCGCGGACATCGTCGTCGAGCTCATCGGCGGCATCGAACCGGCCCGGACCCTCGTGCTGCAGGCACTCGGTTCCGGCGCCGACGTCGTCACCGGCAACAAGGCGTTGCTCGCGACCCACGGGCCCGAGCTCTTCACGGCCGCCGAGCAGGTGGGCGCACAGCTCTACTACGAAGCGGCGGTCGCGGGGGCCATCCCGATCATCCGGCCGCTGCACGACTCGCTCGCCGGGGACCGCATCGACCGCATCATGGGCATCGTCAACGGCACGACGAACTTCATCCTCGACCGGATGGACCGCGAGGGCGAGAGCTTCGAGGACGCCCTCGCCACCGCCACCCGGCTCGGCTACGCGGAGGCCGACCCCACGGCGGACGTCGAGGGCTACGACGCGGCCCAGAAGGCCGCGATCCTGGCGTCCCTGGCCTTCCACACCACCGTGCCGCTGGCCGCCGTGCACCGCGAGGGCATCACCAGCGTCACGATCGAGCAGGTCCGCGCGGCCCGCAAGGCCGGCTACGTGGTCAAGATCCTCGCGCTGTGCGAGCGCCTGACCGACGCGGACGGCCGCGAGGGCGTGAGCGCACGCGTGTACCCGGCGCTCGTGCCCGAGGGGCACCCCCTGGCAGCCGTGCACGGCCCGAAGAACGCCGTCTTCGTCGAGGCCGAGGCCGCCGGCGACCTCATGTTCTACGGGGCCGGCGCGGGCGGCGTCGAGACCGCGTCGGCCGTGCTCGGCGACCTCGTGTCGGCGGCACGGCGGCACGTGATCGGCGGACCCGGTGTGGCGGAGTCGACGCAGTCGAACCTGCCGGTGTTCCCGATCGGCGTCGTCTCGACCCGGTACCAGATCACGATGCGCGTCACGGACGCCCCTGGCGTGTTGTCCACCGTGGCGGGGGTCCTCGCGCGGCACTCGGTCAGCGTCGAGACCGTCGAGCAGACCGTGGCCGGGGCTGCCCCGGCGTCGGACGCGGGCACCCCCGGGGCCACCGCTACATTGGTGATCGGCACGCACCGGGCCCGCGAGCACGACCTCGCGGCGACCGTGGTGGCACTCCGAGCCGAACCCGTCGTGGCCGCGGTCACGAGTGTCCTGAGAGTAGAGGGAGCCTGATGGCCCACCAGTGGCAGGGTGTCCTGCGCGAGTACGCCGACCGTCTCGACGTCACGGACGCGACCCCCGTCGTGAGCCTCGGCGAGGGCGGCACCCCGCTCATCCGGGCCCGCGCGCTGTCGGAGCGGACGGGCGCCGACGTGTACGTCAAGTTCGAGGGGATGAACCCGACCGGGTCCTTCAAGGACCGCGGGATGACCATGGCCATCTCGAAGGCCGTCGAGCACGGCGCCGAGGCCGTCATCTGCGCCTCGACGGGCAACACGAGCGCCTCGGCCGCCGCGTACGCCGCACATGCCGGCATCACCGCCGCCGTGCTCGTGCCCGAGGGCAAGATCGCGATGGGCAAGTTGAGCCAGGCCGTCGCGCACGACGCGCAGTTGCTGCAGGTGCAGGGGAACTTCGACGACTGCCTCGACATCGCCCGGGACCTCGCGGCGAACTACCCCGTGCACCTCGTCAACTCGGTCAACAACGACCGCATCGAGGGACAGAAGACCGCCGCGTTCGAGGTCGTCGACGTCCTCGGGGACGCGCCCGACTTCCACTTCCTGCCGGTGGGCAACGCGGGCAACTACACCGCCTACGCGCGCGGCTACCGCGAGGACCTGGCCGCCGGACGGACGACCCGGCTGCCGCGCATGTTCGGTTTCCAGGCGGCAGGCGCCGCGCCGATCGTCCGCGGCGAGGTCGTCAAGCACCCGGAGACCGTCGCGAGCGCGATCCGGATCGGGAACCCGGCCTCCTGGCAGTTCGCGCTGGAGGCCCGCGACGAGACCGACGGACACTTCGGCGCGATCGAGGACGACGCGATCCTCGCCGCGCAGCGGATCCTGTCCACCGAGGTCGGCGTGTTCGTGGAGCCGGCGTCCGCCATCAGCGTCGCCGGACTGCTCCAGCAGGCCGAGGCCGGCGCGGTCCCGCGTGGCGCGCGCGTCGTCCTCACCGTGACCGGCCACGGCCTCAAGGACCCGCAGTGGGCGTTGCGCGGCCCCGAGGGCACCGACGTCACGCCGACGACCGTGCCCGTGGACACCGCGGCCGTGGCGGACGTGCTCGGCCTGGTCGGGGCGCCTCGGTGAGCGCGGACCGCCCCGGACACGATCGGCAGGAGACGCCGTCCGGGTCCGGCGGCGGTCTCCGAACTGCACCGGCCGGACGGACCGTCGTCGTCCGTGTCCCCGCCACCACGGCGAACCTCGGGCCCGGGTTCGACTCGCTCGGGCTCGCCCTGTCGTTGTACGACGAGGTCACGGTCCGGGTGCTGCCCGAGCCGGGGCTCGTCGTGTCGGTGTCGGGCGTCGGCGCCGGCGAGGTACCGGAGGACGAGACGAACCTGGTCGTGCGAGCGGTCCGTCACGGGTTCGCGGCAGCCGGCGTCGAGCAGCCCGGACTCGAACTCCGCGCCACGAACGCGATCCCGCACGGTCGCGGGCTCGGTTCGTCGGCGGCCGCGATCGTCGCCGGGCTCATGGCGGCGCGGGGCCTGCTCGACGGCGTCACCGAGCTCTCCGCGTCCACGATGCTCGCCGTCGCGACCGAGATGGAGGGGCATCCGGACAACGTCGCCCCGGCGCTCTTCGGTGGTCTCACGATCGCGTGGATGACACCCGACGGGCCGGCGTACAAGCGCCTCCTCGTGCACCGCGGGGTGTCACCGGTGGTGTTCGTCCCCACGTCGACGCTCTCGACCAAGCTGGCGAGGAGCCTCCAGCCCGCATCCGTGCCCCATGCCGACGCTGCCTTCAACGTGTCGCGGTCGGCGTTGCTCGTCGCCGCCCTCATCCAGAGCCCGGAGCTGCTGCTCGCGGCGACGGAGGACCGCCTCCACCAGAGCTATCGCGCGAGCGCCATGCCCGAGACCGACGGGCTGATCCGGATGCTCCGCGAGCACGAGCTCGCGGCGGTCGTCAGCGGGGCCGGACCGAGCCTCCTCGTGCTCGGGAGCGACCCGGCGCAGCGCCTCCGGGCGGCCGATCTCGTGGCGCGACACGCGCACACGTCCTGGACGCCGCTCATGCTCGCCGTCGACCTCGGAGGTGCTACAGTGGTGCCGCACCCGGCCCCAGGGGCGAATGTGCCGCTCGTCGTACCCGTCTCGAAGTGATCGCGAACAACCCGATCGCCCGCGTCTGACGTCCTGCGGATCCCCAGGGCCCGGTGCATCGGGAACCATCTCTTTCAGAAGCCGTCTCCCGATCGTCGTCTGAACGGCGGTCGTGGCGTACCCGCGCGGGGGACGGCGAATTTCTCCGCGTTCTGCGGTCCGAAAGGAAATCCATCTTGACCGACGTCACCACCGCTGCGGGCTCCGCGGCGGACACCACAGCCGACCTGCGGGCACTCCGCCTCCCGGAGCTCCAGCGCATCGCCGCCGGCCTCGGCATCGGCAGCCTCTCCAAGCTCCGCAAGGGCGACCTCATCGCCGCGATCGAGGACAAGCGCGCCGAGTCGGCACCGACCGAGGTGCACCCGACGGGCGAGCCCGAGTCGGCCACCGGCAGCGAGGCCGCCGCCGTCTCCGAGACCGCCGCGCCGGCCCGCCACGAGCACCACGACGCGGGCGCCGAGGTCACGGACAGCGCCGACCTCGCCCCGGCCGGTGCCGTCGCCACCGGTCGCGGGCGGTCGCGTCGAGCCACGAGCGGCGGCACGGTCTCGACCGAGCCCACGCCCGCCGGCACCCACGCCAACGCCGGCCACACCGGCACCGAGGACCTCCTCGCCGGACTCGACGCCGTCCGCGCCGAGCGCGACGCCCAGCAGGAGGGCACGCCGCGGCGTCGTCGCCGTGCCACCAGCCAGGACCCGGCCGCTGGGACCGAGGCCCCGACGACGACCGCCCCGGCCGACGCCGGATCCGCGGTGGAGGCCGACACCGCCGACATCGTCGAGCAGGGCGGCACCGGCTCGCCGGACGAGCCGCAGGGCACCGACCGCCAGCCGTCCGAGCAGGCCGGCGCCGACGCTCAGGCCGACGGCCAGGGTGACGGGCAGGGCGAACGCCGCGGTCGCCGTAGCCGTGGTCGTGGGCGCAACCGTGACCGCAACGGCGCAGAGGGCCAGAACGGTGGCGGCCAGAACGGTGGCGGCCAGAACGCCGACGCGCAGAACGGCGGCACGACGGCGGGCCAGAACGGCGCCGGCCAGAACGCGGCCGGCCAGAACGCGGCCGGCCAGAACGGTGGCGGCCAGAACGGTGCCGGCCAGAACGGTGGCGGCCAGAACGGTGCCGGCCGGGGTGCGGAGCAGCAGCAGGGCCGGGGCCAGCAGGAGCAGGCCCGTTCCCAGGGTGACCAGGGGCAGCAGAACGGCCAGCGCGACCAGGCCAAGGGCCAGGGCGGCAACGGTCGCGGCAGCCAGCAGGAGCAGCAGCAGGAGGAGTCCCGCTCCCGACGCCAGCGCGACCGCAAGCGCGGGCGCGGCGGTCAGGGCGACGACTTCGAGCCGGAGATCACCGAGGACGACGTCCTCATCCCGATCGCGGGCATCCTCGACGTCCTCGACAACTACGCGTTCGTGCGGACCACGGGGTACCTCGCCGGGCCGAGCGACGTGTACGTGTCCCTCGGACAGGTGAAGAAGTACCACCTGCGCAAGGGCGACGCCGTCGTGGGCGCGATCAAGCAGCCGCGCGAGAACGACCACCAGGGCCGCCAGAAGTACAACGCGCTCGTCAAGGTCGACTCCGTGAACGGCCAGACGGTCGACGAGGCCGCCGCGCGGGTCGAGTTCGGGGACCTCACCCCGCTCTACCCGCAGGAGCGCCTGCGCCTCGAGACCGAGCCGGGCAAGCTCTCGACCCGGATCATCGACCTCGTGTCGCCGATCGGCAAGGGCCAGCGCGGCCTCATCGTCTCGCCGCCGAAGGCGGGTAAGACGGTCGCGCTGCAGGCCATCGCGAACGCCATCTCGAAGAACAACCCCGAGGTCCACCTCATGGTCGTGCTCGTCGACGAGCGTCCCGAAGAGGTCACCGACATGCAGCGCACGGTCAAGGGCGAGGTCATCGCCTCGACGTTCGACCGTCCCGCCGAGGACCACACGACCGTCGCCGAGCTCGCCATCGAGCGGGCGAAGCGGCTCGTGGAGCTCGGTCACGACGTCGTCGTGCTGCTCGACTCGATCACCCGCCTCGGCCGCGCGTACAACCTCGCGACCCCGGCGTCGGGCCGGATCCTCTCCGGCGGTGTCGACTCGTCGGCGCTGTACCCGCCCAAGCGGTTCTTCGGCGCGGCACGGAACATCGAGAACGGCGGCTCGCTCACCATCCTCGCCACCGCGCTCGTCGAGACGGGGTCGAAGATGGACGAGGTGATCTTCGAGGAGTTCAAGGGCACCGGCAACATGGAGCTCCGGCTGAACCGCCACCTGGCGGACAAGCGGATCTTCCCTGCGGTCGACGTGAACGCGTCGGGCACGCGTCGCGAGGAGATGCTGCTCTCGAACGACGAGGTCAAGATCACCTGGCGGCTCCGTCGGGCGCTCGCCGGTCTCGATCCGCAGCAGGCGCTCGAGATCGTGCTGCGGAACCTGCGTGAGACGCAGTCGAACGTCGAGTTCCTCGTCCAGGTCCAGAAGTCGGTGCCCGCGACGAGCGGCCACAACGGCCACCAGGAGTAACGGGTGTTCGAGTCGGTGGCGGTGCTGCTGGCCGAACACGAGGACCTGACGCGTCAGCTGTCGGATCCCGCCGTCCACGCGGACGCGGCCAGGGCCAAGAAGATCAACCGTCGATACGCGGAGCTCAGCCAGATCACGTCGGCGTACGAGGCGTGGGAGGCGGCGGGGGAGGACCTCGCCGCCGCCCGCGAGCTCGCGCGCGAGGACGACGCGTTCGCCGAGGAGGTCCCCGCGCTCGAGGAGCACCTGCAGGCGACGCAGGAGCGTCTGCGGCGGCTCCTCATCCCGCGCGACCCGGACGACGGCCGTGACGTCATCATGGAGATCAAGGGCGGCGAGGGCGGCGCCGAGAGCGCGCTGTTCGCGGCCGACCTCCTGCGCATGTACACCCACTACGCCGAGTCCAAGGGCTGGAAGACGGAGCTCCTCGAACGCACCGAGTCCGACCTCGGTGGGTTCAAGGACGTCCAGGTGGCGATCAAGTCGAACGCGACGGACCCGTCCCAGGGCGTCTGGGCGCACCTCAAGTACGAGGGCGGCGTGCACCGCGTGCAGCGCGTGCCGGCGACCGAGTCGCAGGGCCGCATCCACACGTCGACGACCGGGGTGCTCGTGTTCCCCGAGGTCGACGAGCCCGAAGAGGTCGAGATCAACCAGAGCGACCTCAAGATCGACGTGTACCGGTCCTCCGGCCCCGGCGGTCAGTCCGTGAACACGACGGACTCCGCGGTCCGCATCACGCACCTGCCGACGGGCATCGTCGTGTCGATGCAGAACGAGAAGTCGCAGCTGCAGAACCGCGAGGCCGCCATGCGCGTCCTCCGCGCGCGGATCCTCGCGCGGCAGCAGGAGGAACTCGACGCCGCGGCCTCCGACGCCCGTCGGTCGCAGATCCGCGGCATGGACCGCTCCGAGCGCATCCGGACGTACAACTTCCCCGAGAACCGGATCGCGGACCACCGCACCGGGTACAAGTCGTACGACCTCGACCGGGTGATGGACGGCGCCCTCGAGCCCGTGATCGAGTCCTGCATCCGCATGGACGAGGAGGCGCGCCTGGCCGACATCGGGGACCAGACGGCGTGAGCACCCCGGGCGGGCGCTCCGACGGGGAGGCCCGGCAGTCGACCGAGGCCGACGGCGCGTTCCCGGCGGATCGCCTCCTGCGGGAAGCGGCGGCCGCGTTGGCCGCGGCCGGTGTGCCGTCCCCGGACGTCGACGCCGAGCTGCTGCTCGTGTGGGCGACCACGACGTCGCGCGGGGCGGTGCTCGCCCGCGCGGTCACCGGCGGTCTCGTCCAGCCGGCGCACGTCGCGGCCTTCCGGCTGGCCGTGGCGCGTCGACGGACCCGCGAACCGCTGCAGCACATCACGGGCGAGGCCCACTTCCGTGCGCTGACGCTCGCGGTCGGCCCGGGGGTGTTCGTGCCCCGTCCGGAGACCGAGTCCGTCGCGCAGTTCGCGATCGACGCGGCGCGGGCCACGGCCGTCGCGGGGCCCGTCGTGGTCGACCTCGGGTCGGGGAGCGGCGCCATCGCCCTCGCGGTCGCCACCGAGGTCCCGACCGCCCGGGTCGTCGCCGTCGAGCGGTCACCCGAGGCGCTGCCCTGGACGCGCCGGAACATCGACGCCCACGGCGGGACGGTCCGGCTCGTCGAGGGCGACCTCGCCGACGCGGTGCCCGACCTCGACGGGACCGTGCACGTCGTCGTGTCGAACCCGCCCTACGTGCCGGACGACGCCGTGCCTCGTGATCCCGAGGTCCGGGACCACGACCCGGCGGTCGCGCTCTACGGAGGCCCGGACGGTCTCGACGCCGTCCGTGCGCTCGCCCGGACGGCCCGCCGGTTGCTCGTGCCCGGCGGCGCACTCGTCGTCGAACACGCGGAGCACCAGGGGGCGGCAGTGCGGGACGTGCTCGCTGCCGAGGGGTTCCGGCGTCCGGAGACCCACCAGGACCTCACCGGTCGGGACCGCACGACCACCGCGACCCGTTAGTCCTGCTGCTCCGGGCCTCCCCGCCGGCCGTGCTCGGCGACGAACGCGGCGACGGCGGCGACGAGGTCCGTGTCGGGCGTGACGTGGACGGCGGTGATGCCGACGCGCCGCGCGCCCTCGACGTTCTCGACCCGGTCGTCGGCGAAGAACGTGCGGACGGCGGGCACGCCGTGGTGACGGAGGGCGCTGCGGAAGACCTCGGGGTCGGGCTTGCGGGCACCGAAGTCGCTCGAGGTGTTCAGGTGCTCGCCGAACAGCGCGGGCAGTTCGGGTGCCCAACGCGCGATGTGCCGGGCCGCGAGAGGGCCGTTGTTCGTGAGCAGCGCGACGCGCCCGGCCTGGGCGGCGATCCGGACGGCGTCGAGGGCGCGGGGGATCGGGGTCATCGCCGAGCCGCGGATCCGTGACCACTCCTGCTCGGGGACGCGGCACCCGAGCGCGGTCTCGAGCGCCGCGAGGTACGAGTCGCCGTCCGGCCAGTGTCCTGCCTCGGCCCGCCACTCACCCTCGTCGTTCCACCACCGTCGGCGCAGCTCGTCGAGGTCGTGCCCGGTGAGCGCCGTCATGCCCGCCATCCGGGTGCGCCAGTCGTACCGGTAGAGGACGTCGTCCATGTCGAACAGGAACAGGAGCGACGGTGCCGGGGCGGTCGCGTGCGAGGACGCGCCGGAGACAGGGTGTTGGCGGTCCACGATGCCTCCATCCTCCCGCACTATCATGGGCGGGCCATGGCCTCCCGACACGACTGCTCCGATGCTGACGGACTCCTGACCGGCATGCGGCTCGCACGGGCCGCGCTCGGTCGCGGGGAGCTCGTCGTCGTCCCCACCGACACCGTCTACGGTCTCGCGGCCGACGCCTTCTCGGCGAAGGCCGTGCAGCGCCTGCTCGACGCCAAGGGCCGCACGCGGCAGTCGCCGCCACCCGTCCTCATCCCGGGGATCGCCACGCTGGACGCCCTCGCAGCCGAGGTCCCGGAGGTCGTGCGTGACCTCGTCGCGGAGTTCTGGCCGGGCGGCCTCACGGTCATCCTCCCGGCGCAGCCGTCGCTCGACTGGGACCTCGGCGAGACCCGGGGCACCGTCGCGCTGCGCATGCCGGACCAGCGCATCGCGCTCGAGCTCCTGCACGAGGTCGGTCCGCTCGCGGTGTCGAGCGCCAACGCCACGGGCGTGCCCGCCGCGATGGACGTCGACGAGGCCGAGGCCATGCTCGGGGACAGCGTCGCGGTGTACCTCGACGGTGGCCGGCTCGCCCCGCACGAGGGCGTCGCGGCCTCGACCGGCTCGACCATCGTCGACGCGACCGGTCTCGCGACCGGGGGCGGGCTCCGCATCGTCCGGCACGGGGTGATCCCCGACGCAGAGATCGAGCGCGTCGCCGGTGGCGACCTCGTCACATGAGGTACTACCTGCTCGCCGGGGCCATCGCGGCCGCCGTGAGCTTCGGGCTGAGCTGGGTCGTGTGGAAGCTCGGGATGCGGTACCGGTGGTACCCGAAGGTCCGCGAGCGTGACGTGCACCGGACGCCGACCCCGCGCCTCGGCGGGATCGCGATGTTCCTCGGGATCATCGTGTCGCTGCTGTGCGCGTGGTTCGTGTTCCCGCACATCGCGGGCGTCGACTACTTCCGGCTCGTGTTCGCCGAGCCCGGTCGTGTCCTGGCGGTCCTGGCGGGCGCCACGATCATCGTCGTGCTCGGGGTCGCCGACGACATCTGGGACCTCGACTGGATGACGAAGCTCGCCGGCCAGATCATCGCGGCGGGCATCCTCGCCTGGCAGGGCGTCGCGATCGTGTCGCTCCCGATCGGCAACTCGCTCACGGTCGGCTCGAGCTACATGTCGCTCATCTTCACGGTGCTCGCGGTGGTCCTCGTCATGAACGCCGTCAACTTCATCGACGGTCTCGACGGGCTGGTCGCGGGCGTCGCGATCATCGGCGGCGGCGTGTTCTTCCTGTACAGCTTCTTCGTGAACCGCATCGTCGTGCAGACCGAGTTCTTCTTCAACCTGCCGTCCCTCCTGACCGCGGTCCTCGTCGGTGCCTGCTTCGGCTTCCTGCTGCTCAACTGGCATCCCGCCAAGCTGTTCATGGGTGACGCCGGAGCGCTGCTCGTCGGGTTCCTCATGGCGACGAGCGCGGTGTCGCTCACGGGCAACATCGACCCCGCGGCGGTGCACACGCGGACGCAGCTGCTCCCGGTGTTCATCCCGATCCTGCTGCCCTTCGCGATCCTCGTCGTGCCCATGCTCGACTTCGGACTCGCGGTGTTCCGCCGGGTGAGCGCGGGGAAGTCCCCGTTCTCGGCCGACCGCAAGCACCTCCACCACCGGCTGCTCGACATGGGACACTCGCACTTCCACGCGGTGCTCATCTTCTACGGCTGGACCGCCGTCGTGGCCGTCGGGGGCCTGCTGTTCCTGTTCCTGCCCTGGTACTGGGTGCTCGCGTTCGTGACGGTCGGTTTCCTCGTGTGCGCCGTCGTCACGTTCGCGCCCCTCGGCAGGAAACGCGCCGAGATCGTCGCCCAGAGCGCGGCGGGTGGCGAGGTCCCGGTCGACCCGGCCCTCGATCCCCTCGACCGCGCCGCGTCCCGCCGCGACGGCGCCCGCACCATCCCGGACGCGGCGCCAGCGCCGCGCCGACCGACCACCGGAGAGTCCCGCTGATGAGCACCCCCGCGCCGAACGCGCTCGACCACGTCCGCCCGGTCTTCCGCCGGATCCTCGTCCAGGGAGCCGTGCTCGCGGTCGTCCTCGCCGTCGTCGGCGGCGTCGTCGGGCTCCTCGTCGCGGGTGGTCCCGGCCTGGCCGGTGGTCTCGTCGGCGCCGTGATGAGCGTGGTGTTCCTGGGCCTGACGGCCGCGAGCGTGCTCGTCGCGCTCCGGGTCTCCCGCGGGCAGATGATCAGCGGTGCCTTCTTCGGCATCGTGATGGGCACCTGGCTCGTCAAGTTCATCCTGTTCGTGGTGATCCTCGCCGTCCTGCGGGACCAGGACTGGGTGGACCGCGTCGTCATGGCGGTCGCGATCATCGTCGGCATCGTCGGGAGCCTCGTCATCGACGTCTCGGCGGTCGCGCGCGCTCGTGTGCCCATCGACGTGCCGCTGCCGGGAGGTCGCGACGGCCGGTCGGACCCTCGCGCCTGAGAGACCGAGAAGGCTCCCACACCTGATAGGCTTCTGGAAGTCCGTGTCGCCGAGCCCCGTTGCTCCGATCGGATCGCCTCCACTCAGTCCACCTCCGCGTGCTCATTGCGCGCTCGACACAGGAGACAGCGCTGCTATCCCACGCTCTTCCCCTGTCCCTCACCGCTGCGGGTTCGACCGTCGCGGCGGGGAGCAGTGACGCCGCGACGTTCCAGGGTCCCTCGATCAACGAGTTCTTCCCCGACCCGATCTTCTTCGCGGGAACCCCGATCGAGATCGACCGGCTCGTCATCATCCGGTTCATCGCGGTCGCTGTGCTGCTCGTGTTCGCCTTCGCCGGGACCCGGGCGCTCAAGCTCGTCCCGAACCGTGGGCAGGCGATGATCGAGTACGGCTTCGA
The DNA here is from genome assembly GCF_003234805.2 of Curtobacterium sp. MCBD17_040. GTDB lineage: Bacteria > Actinomycetota > Actinomycetes > Actinomycetales > Microbacteriaceae > Curtobacterium. The sequence goes on along the minus strand of NZ_CP126273.1, from coordinate 1,937,745 downwards.
CGTCGTGCGGCGCAACGCGTTCGACAACCTGGGCGAGCGCGAGGGTCGGCGTTACCTGCCGCTGCTCGCCTCGATCTTCTTCGGCGTGCTGTTCATGAACCTCAGCGGACTCATCCCGGGTCTCAACCTGCAGGGCACCAGCCGCATCGCGATGCCGGCATTGCTCGCGGTGATCGCCTACATCGCGTTCATCTACGCCGGACTCCGGAAGCACGCCGGGACGTTCCTCCGGAACGCGCTGTTCCCGCCCGGTGTGCCCTGGTACCTGTACATCATCGTGACGCCGATCGAGTTCGTCTCGACGTTCGTGCTCCGGCCGATCACGCTCACGCTGCGACTCCTCATGAACATGGTCGTCGGGCACCTGCTGCTCGTCCTGTTCTTCTCGGCGACGTGGTTCTTCTTCTTCGAGTCGCACGGCCTGTTCAAGGTCTTCGGGATCGGGACGCTCGCGTTCGGGATCGCGTTCAGCTTCTTCGAGATCCTGGTGGCGCTCCTCCAGGCCTACGTCTTCATGCTCCTCACCGCTGTGTACATCCAGCTCGCGCTGGCTGACGAGCACTAACGAACCTCACTCCGGTCCCGGCGTCCGCCGGGACCGACCCCCAGGAAGGAAAACACGTGGACGCAACGACCGTTCTCGCGGCAATCAACGGCAACATCGCGACGGTTGGCTACGGCCTCGCGGCGATCGGCCCGGCCATCGGCGTCGGCATCGTGGTGGGCAAGACGATCGAGTCGGTCGCCCGCCAGCCCGAGCTCCAGGGCCGCCTGACGACCCTGATGTACATCGGTATCGCCTTCACCGAGGCGCTCGCCTTCATCGGCATCGCCACGTACTACATCTTCGCGTAAGGCTCCCGATGCAGAACGCACTGATCACCGCGGCCGGGGAGACGCACAACCCGCTCCTCCCCGAGACGTATGACATCCTCTGGTCGCTCGTCGCGTTCATCATCATCTTCATCGTGTTCTGGCGTGTCGTCACGCCGCGCATCACGAAGATGCTCGACGAGCGCACGGAGGCCATCGAGGGCGGCATCAAGAAGGCCGAGGCAGCCCAGCAGCAGGCCGTCGCCGCGCTCGACGAGTACAACAAGCAGCTCGCCGACGCCCGTGCCGAGGCCGCGCGCATCCGTGAGCAGGCCCGTGCCGACGCGACCGCGATCGGCAACGAGGTCCGCGAGCAGGCCGCGGCCGACGCCGCGCGTATCACCGCGAACGCGCAGGCCCAGATCGAGGCCGAGCGTGCGAGCGCCGTGCAGTCGCTGCGCTCCGAGGTCGGGTCGCTCGCGATCGACCTCGCGTCCGGTGTCATCGGCGAGTCCCTCAAGGACGACGCGAAGGCCGCCGCGGTGGTCGATCGGTTCCTCGCCGACCTCGAGGCGTCGTCCGCGCGGTCCGAGGCCGGAACGGAGCACTGAGGATGCGTAGCGCCACCAGGACCGCACTCGAGGCCGTCCGCGAGACCCTCGCGGAGCTCGGAGACGCCGCGGACCTGTCCGCCGGTGTCGAGATCCTCTCGGCGGGCCGGACCATCGCCGGCGCTCCCCAGCTCCTCGGTGTGTTCGGCGACGCCACGGCGGACGCGGACGGCAAGCGTGCGCTCGTCCAGCGGGTGTTCGCGTCGCGCTCGGACGCGGTCCGCGCGGTGCTCTCGGCGGTCGTCGCGGAGCGGTGGTCGTCGCACCGGGACCTCCTCGCGGGCATCGAGGACGCGGGCATCCGCGCTCTCGCGCGCAGTGCCGGACCCGAGACGTCGATCGAGCGCGAGCTCTTCACGTTCGAGACCGCCGTCCGTTCCGATGCCGACCTCGAGCTCGCACTCGGCACGAAGCTCGGGAGCCCCGAGCAGAAGGCCGCACTGGTGGAGCGACTGCTCGACGGCAAGGCCTCGGCGCAGACCATCGCGATCCTGTCGGCCCTCGTGCAGCAGCCGCGCGGTCGCCGGATCGGTGAGATCGTGCGGGCCGCGTCCGAGATCGTCGCTGCGGAGGCGGACCAGGTCGTCGCCGTGGTGATCAGCGCCGCACCGCTCGAGCACGAGCAGCGGGATCGCCTCGGCCGGACGCTCGCCAACCGGTACGGGCGCACGATCAACTTGAACGAGGTCGTGGACCCCACCGTCGTCGGCGGCATCCGGGTCCAGGTCGGCGGCGACGTCATCGACGGCACCGTCAACACGCGGCTCCAGCAGTTGCGTCTCGAGTTCGCCGGTTGAGCACGAGGTCGGGGGCAGGACGTACCCTCGACACCACACGGTCAGCAGCAACGCGTCCGAGATGAACCAGGGTGGGGCCGTCGAGGTCCGACTCGAACGGGCACACACACCTCGGGGCCACCGGTCTCGAAAACCAACAAGGAATATCCCCATGGCAGACATCACCATCAGCCCCGATGAGATCCGTGATGCCCTGAAGGACTTCGTCTCGAACTACGAGCCGACGAAGGCCTCCACGGCCGAGGTCGGTCACGTGATCGACGCAGCCGACGGCATCGCCCACGTCGAGGGCCTCCCCGGCGTCATGGCCAACGAGCTGATCCGCTTCGCGGACGGCACGCTCGGCCTCGCTCAGAACCTCGACGAGGACGAGATCGGCGTCATCGTGCTCGGCGAGTTCGCCGGCGTCGAAGAGGGCCAGGAAGTCACCCGCACCGGCGAGGTGCTCTCCGTCCCCGTCGGCGACGGGTACCTCGGGCGCGTCGTGGACCCGCTCGGCACCCCGCTCGACGGCCTCGGCGAGATCGCGTCGGAGGGCCGCCGCGCCCTCGAGCTCCAGGCTCCGGGCGTCATGGCCCGCAAGTCGGTGCACGAGCCGATGCAGACCGGCATCAAGGCCATCGACGCCATGATCCCGATCGGCCGCGGTCAGCGTCAGCTCATCATCGGCGACCGCCAGACCGGCAAGACGGCCATCGCGATCGACACGATCATCAACCAGAAGGCCAACTGGGAGTCTGGCGACGTCGACAAGCAGGTGCGCTGCATCTACGTCGCGATCGGCCAGAAGGGTTCGACGATCGCCTCCGTCAAGGGTGCGCTCGAGGACGCCGGCGCGATGGAGTACACCACCATCGTCGCCGCCCCCGCCTCCGACCCCGCGGGCTTCAAGTACCTCGCCCCGTACACCGGCTCGGCTATCGGTCAGCACTGGATGTACGGCGGCAAGCACGTCCTCATCATCTTCGACGACCTGTCGAAGCAGGCCGAGGCCTACCGCGCGGTGTCCCTCCTCCTCCGTCGTCCGCCGGGGCGCGAGGCCTACCCGGGTGACGTCTTCTACCTGCACTCCCGGCTCCTCGAGCGTTGCGCGAAGCTGTCCGACGAGCTCGGTGCCGGTTCGATGACGGGCCTGCCCATCATCGAGACGCGTGCCAACGACGTCTCGGCCTACATCCCGACGAACGTGATCTCGATCACGGACGGGCAGATCTTCCTGCAGTCGGACCTGTTCAACGCGAACCAGCGTCCGGCGGTCGACGTGGGCATCTCGGTGTCGCGCGTCGGGGGCGACGCCCAGGTCAAGTCGATCAAGAAGGTCTCCGGGACGCTCAAGCTCGAACTCGCCCAGTACCGGGCGCTTGAGGCCTTCGCGATGTTCGCTTCGGACCTCGACCAGGCCTCGCGTCGTCAGCTCGACCGCGGAGCCCGGCTCACCGAGCTCCTCAAGCAGCCGCAGTACTCGCCGTACCCCGTCGAGGACCAGGTCGTCTCGATCTGGGCCGGCACCAACGGCAAGCTCGACGAGGTCCCGGTGTCGGACGTCCTCCGGTTCGAGGCCGAGTTGCTCGACCACCTGAAGCGCAACACGTCGATCCTCGACACGCTGCGCGAGACGAACGTCCTCGACGACGACACGATCTCGGCGCTCGGTGCCGCGATCGACGACTTCAAGAAGGGGTTCCAGACGGGCGAGGGCAAGACGCTCGCCTCGGTCGGGAACGAGCAGTTCGCCGCTGCGGACGCCGACGACGTCGATCAGGAGCAGATCGTCCGCGGACGCCGCTGACCTCCGGGTCCGCGCGTCCTGACGAACTCCACCTCCCGAACAAGAACGGACAGCAATGGGAGCACAACTCCGGGTCTACCGGCAGCGCATCCGCTCGGCGCAGACGACCAAGAAGGTCACCCGCGCCATGGAGCTGATCTCCGCGTCGCGGATCCAGAAGGCGCAGGCCCGCATGGCCGCGTCCGGCCCGTACTCGCGGGCCGTGACGCGTGCCGTGTCCGCCGTGGCCACCTTCTCGAACGTCGAGCACGTGCTGACGACCGAACCGGCCAGCTCGACGCGTGCCGCGATCGTCGTGTTCACGTCGGACCGCGGGCTGAACGGCGCGTTCAGCTCGAACGTGCTGAAGCAGACCGAGGAGCTCGCGTCGCTGCTGCGCAGCGAGGGCAAGGACGTCGTCTACTACCTCGTGGGCCGGAAGTCGGTCGGGTACTTCTCGTTCCGCCAGCGTGACTCGGAGCGGCAGTGGATCGGCGGGACGGACCAGCCGTCCTTCTCGACGGCCAAGGAGATCGGCGACGCGGTCGTCGGCAAGTTCCTGCAGGAGACGTCCGAGGGCGGTGTGGACGAGATCCACATCGTGTTCAACCGGTTCGTGAGCCTCGTGACCCAGGAGCCGCAGGTCGTGCGACTGCTGCCGCTCGAGGTGGTCGAGGGAGTCGACGCTCCGGCGGACGACGCTCCGCTCCCGCTGTACGAGTTCGAGCCGGACGCGGACGCAGTCCTCGACGCCCTGTTGCCCGTCTACATCGAAAGCCGCATCTTCAACGCGATGCTGCAGTCCGCCGCCTCGGAGCACGCTGCTCGCCAGCGCGCGATGAAGTCCGCCAGTGACAACGCGGACTCGCTGATCCGCGACTTCACGCGGCTCGCGAACAACGCGCGTCAGGCCGAGATCACGCAGCAGATCTCCGAGATCGTCGGCGGTGCCGACGCGCTCTCCGGCACCAAGAAGTAACCCCACCAGGGTCAGAAACCATCCCCAGGAAGGCACCAGCCATGACCGACACCGCCACCATCGCGGTCGAGTCGTCGTCGGCACCCGGCGTCGGCCGGATCGCCCGCGTCACGGGCCCCGTCGTCGACATCGAGTTCCCGCACGACGCGATCCCCGACATCTACAACGCGCTCCACACGACGATCACGCTCGGCGAGAACCAGCAGGAGATCACGCTCGAGGTCGCCCAGCACCTCGGCGACGACCTGGTGCGCGCGATCGCCCTCAAGCCGACGGACGGCCTCGTCCGCGGCCAGGAGGTCCGCGACACCGGTGCGCCGATCTCGGTGCCGGTCGGTGACGTCACCAAGGGCAAGGTGTTCGACGTCACGGGGAACATCCTCAACGCCCAGCCCGGTGAGCACATCGAGATCACCGAGCGCTGGCCCATCCATCGCAAGGCCCCGGCGTTCGACCAGCTCGAGTCGAAGACCACGATGTTCGAGACGGGCATCAAGGTCATCGACCTCCTCACCCCGTACGTGCAGGGTGGCAAGATCGGCCTGTTCGGTGGTGCGGGTGTCGGCAAGACCGTCCTCATCCAGGAGATGATCCAGCGCGTCGCCCAGGACCACGGCGGTGTGTCGGTGTTCGCAGGCGTCGGTGAGCGCACCCGTGAGGGCAACGACCTCATCGGCGAGATGGACGAGGCCGGGGTCTTCGACAAGACCGCCCTGGTGTTCGGCCAGATGGACGAGCCGCCGGGAACGCGCCTCCGCGTGGCGCTGTCGGCCCTGACCATGGCCGAGTACTTCCGCGACGTCCAGCGGCAGGACGTGCTGCTGTTCATCGACAACATCTTCCGCTTCACGCAGGCGGGCTCCGAGGTCTCGACGCTGCTCGGTCGCATGCCGTCCGCGGTGGGCTACCAGCCGAACCTCGCCGACGAGATGGGGGTGCTCCAGGAGCGCATCACCTCGACGCGGGGCCACTCGATCACCTCGCTCCAGGCGATCTACGTGCCGGCCGACGACTACACCGACCCGGCGCCGGCCACGACGTTCGCACACCTCGACGCGACGACGGAGCTCTCGCGTGAGATCGCGTCGCAGGGCCTGTACCCGGCGGTCGACCCGCTCGCGTCGACCTCGCGCATCCTCGACCCGCGCTACCTGGGCCAGGACCACTACGAGACCGCGACCCGCGTCAAGCAGATCCTCCAGAAGAACAAGGAGCTGCAGGAGATCATCGCGATCCTCGGTGTGGACGAGCTCTCCGAAGAGGACAAGATCACCGTCGAGCGTGCTCGTCGGATCCAGCAGTTCCTCTCGCAGAACACCTACATGGCGAAGAAGTTCACGGGCGTCGAGGGCTCCACCGTCCCGCTCAAGGACACGATCGAGTCGTTCCGCGCCATCGCGGACGGCGAGTTCGACCACGTCGCCGTGCAGGCGTTCTTCAACGTCGGTGCGATCTCCGACGTCGAGGAGAAGTGGGCGCAGATCCAGAAGGAGAACCGCTGATCATGGCCGGTCTCACCGTGAGCGTCGTGTCGGCCGACCAAGAGGTCTGGACGGGCGACGCCACCATGGTCGTGGCCCGGACGACCGAGGGGCAGATCGGTGTCCTCGCGGGGCACGAGCCCATGCTCGCCATCCTCGCGCAGGGGCAGGTGCGGATCTCGCGCGCCGACGGGAGCACCGTCCACGCGGACGCCGAAGACGGCTTCCTGTCGGTCGAACACGACACCGTCACGATCGTGGCGCGCCAGGCCGCCCTCGCGTCCACCGGAGGACGGGCCTGAGCGGACTGACGATCCTCCTCCCGCCGTCGGAGACCAAGCGGGAGGGCGGTGACGACACGCGCCCCTTCGACCTCGGTGCGCTGTCGTTCCCGGAACTGACCAGTGAGCGGGTCGCGGTGATCGCCGCGGCCCGCTCCGTCAGTTCTGACGACGAGTCGGCGCGGTACGCGCTGCGACTCGGTCCGCGATCCGTGGGGGAGCGTCTCCGCAACCTCTCCCTGGAGGGTGCGCCGACCCTCCCGGCCGTGGAGCGGTACACGGGTGTCCTGTACGACCCACTCGACGCGTCCTCCGCGCCGCCGGCGGTCCGCGAGTGGTGGCACCGACACGTGATCGTGCAGTCCGCGATGTTCGGTCCCATCGCGGCTGGTGATCCGATCCCGGCCTACCGCCTGTCCCACGACGCGCGGCTGGGGAACCTCCGCCTGGGGAGCGTGTGGCCGGGGTCGACCGCGCGGGCGCTCGGATCGCGCGGAGTCGACGGCGTCGTGCTCGACCTCCGTTCCGAGGGGTACCGTGCGCTCGGGCCGGTGTCCGGATCGGTCCGGCTCCGCGTCGTGTCGGAGGGGACGGACGGCCGTCGCCGCGCGCTGAACCACTGGAACAAGACCGCGAAGGGCCGGCTCGTCTCCGCACTCGGTCGGGCTCAGATCGAGCCGGGGTCCATGTCGGACCTCGCCGACTGGGCTCGGACGGTCGGGATCGGGCTCGATCGGACGTCCGACGGATGGGACCTCGTGGCGGAGACCCTCGAACCCGCGACAGTGTGACGAGTGCAGCCCCTCGCGGGCAGGGGAGCACGGTCGACTACGGTGGAACGACCGATCCGGGGAGGTGGACATGGGCGAGGACGACGACACCATCCTCGGACGTCCGGTGACGCGGCCGTCCCCGCCGCATCCCCACGTGCGGCACGCCCGTGACGACGGCGGTCCGGCGCGGCCCACGGCAGGGTCGACCACGACCGGGTCGCCGCATCCGGGCACCGACGGCGTCGAGTCCGGGCGCGTCCCGGCGATCCGGGTCGGCGAACAGGTCGTCCGGCTCGACCGGCCGGTGGTCATCGGTCGTCGTCCCGCACCACCGCGGGTGCCGCTCACCGCGCGGCCGCTGCTCGTCACCGTGCCCTCCCGGCACGGTGAGGTCTCGGGCTCGCACCTCGCCGTCCGCGCTGAGGGAACCGCCGTCGTCGTGGAGGACCTCGCGTCCACGAACGGCACGGTCGTGCGTGCCCCCGGTGCCCGTCCGTTCCGCATGCCCTCCGGTGCCGCGATCGTCGTGCTCACCGGTACGGTGGTGGACATCGGGGACGGCAACACCGTCGAGATCCTGTCCCGTCACCTCCGCATCCCGGAAGCGACCCGCGGCGGTCTGGCCGGTGACCCCCTCGACCTCCCACCGATCCCACGACACCACGACTGAGAGCGACCCACCCGTGACGGAACTCGGCCGACCGACGTCGGCGCACTCCCTGGCCCTGCCCGGTGCGGACGGCGGTGCCCTCACGCTCTCGTGGGGGGCCGCGACCGACGTCGGTCGGCGTCGCGACCACAACGAGGACAGCTACCTCGTCGAGTCGCCGTTCTTCGTCGTGGCGGACGGCATGGGCGGCCACCTCGCGGGGGACCGGGCGAGCGACGCGGTGGTCCGTCGTCTCGGGGCGCTCCGCGACGTCTTCGCCTCGGAGGACGCGATCCAGGCCGCGCTCGTGCGCGCGACCTCGGACATCGAGCGCGCGGCCGGGGGCAACGCGATCGGTGCCGGCACCACCGTGACGGGCGTCGCGATCATCGCGGCAGGGGGCGTCCCCGCGGCGCTCGTGTTCAACGTCGGGGACTCCCGGACCTACCGTGTCGAGAACGGCGCGATGCGACGGGTGACCGTCGACCACTCGGTGGTCCAGGAGATGGTGGATGCCGGGCTGCTCCGCGCCGAGGACGCCGAGTCCCACCCGGACAGCAACGTCATCACGCGCGCGGTCGGGTTCGGCGAGACGCCGGAGCCCGACTTCTGGACGCTGCCGCTGCACGCGGGTGACCGCTACATCATCTGCTCCGACGGTCTCACAAAGGAGATCGGCGACGTGGGGATCTCCCGGATCGCGGCGAAGGTGGACGACCCGCAGCAGCTCGCCGAGCGCCTGGTGGGTGACGCGATCGTCGCCGGTGGCCGCGACAACGTGACGGTCGTGGTCCTGCAGGTCGACGCCGCGCCGCACGCCGACGACGTCGAGGACACCTTGCCCCGCCACCGGTCCGCCTGAGGTCCGTCACCACCCCCGAACTGGGGTGCCGACGCCGTGCAGTTGTCCACAGACCGACCGACGACGCCGGGACCGCTCCGTAGAATCGAGGGGTTGCGGGCCGGATCGCGGTCGCGCTCGGAGCACGTGGTCGTAAGGAGAGGTCATGGCCCGCCGCCTGCCGTCCACGCCACCCGTGCTCCCCGGCTTCACGTACGTGCACGTCCTGGGATCGGGCGGGTTCGCCGACGTGTTCCTGTACGAGCAGAACATGCCGCGTCGCCAGGTCGCGGTCAAGGTCCTCCTCGACGAGGTCGTCGACGACCGGGTGCGGCAGTCGTTCCAGTCCGAGGCGAACCTCATGGCGCGGCTCAGCACCCACCCGTCGATCCTGACGGTGCTCCAGGCCAGCGTGGCGGCCGACGGTCGGCCGTACCTCGTGATGGAGCTCTGCTCGGCGTCGTTGAGCGAGCGCTACCGTCGGGACCCGGTCCCGGTGTCCGAGGTCCTCGCGATCGGTGTCCGCGTCGGGTCCGCCCTCGAGACCGCGCACCGCGAGGGCGTCCTGCACCGCGACGTCAAGCCCTCCAACATCCTCCGCACCGCGTACGGCAGCCCGGTGCTGTCGGACTTCGGTATCGCCGCTTCCATCGGCGAGGCCGACCCGGACGAACCGATCGGGATGTCGATCCCCTGGTCCGCGCCCGAGGTGCTCATGGACGAGTCCCGCGGTTCGGTGCAGTCCGAGGTCTACTCGCTCGCCGCGACGGTGTACTCGTTGCTCGCCGGCCGGAGCCCCTTCGAGGTACCTGGTGGCGCGAACGGTGCGGACGACCTCATGGGCCGCATCGACAAGGGCACGCCGAAGCCGACCGGGCGGCCCGACGTCCCCCCGTCGCTCGAGCGGCTCCTCGCGGCGGCGATGTCCCGACGCCCGGAACAGCGGCCCGCGACGGCGATCGAGTTCGTCCGCGGACTCCAACAGGTGGAGGCAGAACTCGGTCTCCCGCAGACTCCGGCCGAGGTCGAGGTCGAGAACTGGGCGATGGCGTCGGTCGGTGACGCCACGGACCGCACCATGCTCCGCAACGTCGCCGCGCCGGTCGCCGGTGGCCGTCGGCGCCGTGCGCGGCAGTCCCCGCGCGGCGGGCTCACGACCACGGCGTCCCGGAGCGTCGGCACGGTGCACCGCAGCGCGTCGACGGCCCGGGTCGGCCGGCGGTCGCGGTCGACCCTGCTGTGGGCGGCCCTGGCCGCCGTCGTGGTCGCCGTGGTCGCCGTGTCGGCGACGCTGGTGCTGACCCGGACCGGCTCGGGATCGATCCCGACCGTTTCGGACATCCGGGCGACGACCGTCGGCACGACCGTCACGTTCCGCTGGGGTGACCCGGGCACACGCGCCGGTGACACGTACGTCATCAGTTCGAACGGCGGCACGAGCCAGCAGACCGGGCGGAGCTTCGTCGTCTCGGGCAAGCGGGGCGACGAGGAATGCGTCGCCGTCGCGGTCAACCGGGACGGCAAGAACGGCGACCAGAGCGCCCAGAAGTGCGTCACCATCGGGGACGACTAGGTGCTGCGCGTCGTACTGCGACGGCACCGCTCGGTGCTCATCACCACGATCGTCGCGTTCGTGGTGATGGTCGTCGTCGCCACCACCGCGATCGTGTCGAGCGGCTACCACACGCAGCGGGTGGACCTCGGCGACGGGACCGTGTGGGTCCCGAGCGGACAGTACGGAGCGGTCGGCCGCGCGAACACCGGCGTGCTCCAGCTCAACACGGCGGTCGCGGCCGCCTCGGACACCCTCGCGGTGGTGCAGCGAGGCCACCGGGTGTGGAGTGTCGACGAGACGAAGGGCACGCTCACGCGGGTGGACGTCGCCGACGCCACCCTCGGGGATCCGGTCACGTTGCCCTCGGGATCCCCGCAGGTGTTCCTGGCCGGCGGCACGGGGGTGATCGGCAACGGTGACACCGGGCAGTTGTGGGCGACCCCCGCCGACGCGATCGGTGCGTTCGACACCGCCACGAAGGCCGACCTCACCCTCGGTGCCGACGCCGTGTTCGATGCCGATGACTCCGACGTGGCCGTCTACTCGCCCCGCACCGGCACCGCGTCGCTCGTCGCGGTGGGGACGTCCCTGAGCGTCCGACGGACGTTCGACGTCGCGATGTCCCGGAAGCACGACCTCCAGACCGCGGTGGTCGGCGACCACCTGGCCGTGTTGGACCGCACGAGTTCCGTGCTCGCGATCGACGGCCGGCGCGTCGCCCTCGGCGACCGGGTGAGCGGTCGGGCGACCCTCCAACGGTCCTCGTCGTCCGGAACCGCGGTGACCGTGGCGAGTGCTGCCGGGCTCCTGCGGGTCTCACCCTCGGGCGGGGTGACGGCGGTGCGCCTCGGCGTCTCCGGCACGCCCGCGCGCCCCTACGTCGACAGCTCGTGCACGTTCGGCGCGTGGAGCGGGGGCCAGGCCGTGGACACGTGCGACGGTCGAGCCGTGCAACGACTCGAGTCGGTGCCGTCGGGGGCGGCACTCACCGTGCAGCACAACGGCGACACGGTCGTGGCCAACGACCCGGAGTCCGGGCGCACCTGGGCGATCGACCGGAGCGGGCAGCTCATCGACAACTGGGGCGACCTGATCCAGAAGCAGGACGACCGGCAGCAACGACAGGCCTCGTCCGACGACGCGGCCGCGGACACCGAGCAGAAGCCGCCTGTCGCCACCGACGACGTCCTCGGTGCGCGGCCGGGCCGGACGACGGTCCTGCCGGTGCTCCTCAACGACTACGACCCCAACGGGGACCCGATCGTCATCGAGGACCTCGGCAGCATCGATCGTACGACGGGGACGCTCGCCCGCATCGACGAGCGGCAACAGCTCCAGATCACCCTCTCGCCGCGAGCGACGGGCACGGTCCGCTTCCGCTACGAGATCAGCGACGGCAACGGCGGCACCGCCTCGGCGACCGTGAGCGTCACCGTGAAGACCCCCGCGCAGAACGGCGCTCCCGTGCAGGTCCGCGACACCCACGCCGTCGTCGTCCGTGCCGGCACGGTCTCGACGAACGTGCTGTCGGACTGGGTCGACCCCGACGGCGACCCCGTCTACCTGGCCTCTGCCTCCGCGCCGGACGGCGACACCGTGACCACGACGCCCGACGGGGTCGTGGACGTGACCGACCACTCCGGTCGCACCGGCGAGCGCACCGTGCAGCTGGTCGTGAGCGACGGGCGCCTGCAAGGACGGGGGACCCTCACGGTCGACGTGGACGCACAGGGCAAGGCGCCCCTGTCCGCGGATTCGTTCGCGGTGCAGGCGTACGCGGGTGAACCCCTGACGGTGCACCCGCTCGACCACGTGCGCGGCGGCAACGGCACGGTGACCCTGACCAGCGTCCCGGCGGTGGCCAGGACCACGCTGACGCCGAGCTACGACGCGGGCACCTTCGTCGTGTCGAGCGCCGTACCGGGCGACCACCTGCTCGCCTACACCGTGACCGACGGCACCAAGACCGCCACCGGAGTCGTCCGCGTCACCGTCGAGGCGGCGCCGGACGCCTCGACCGCGCCCATCACGACGCCGAAGACGGTCTTCGTGGACACGCTCTCCACGAAGGACACGGACGTCACGGCCACCGACATCGACCCGGCGGGGGGCGTCCTGCTCGTCACGGGACTCAGCGGGGTCGACGGCGGCAGCGGCGTGCAGGCCACCGTGCTCGACCAGCACACCGTCCGGGTGACGCTGATCGCTCCGCTCTCCGGGCCCGTGACCTTCACCTACACCGAGACCAACGGGCTCGCGTCGAGCACCGGCACGGTGACCGTCATCGAGGTCCCCGAGCCGGACCACGTCCAACCACCCGTCGCCCAGCCCGACAGCGCGACCGTCCGCGTCGGCGACGTGGCGACGATCGACGTGCTCGCGAACGACACGCAGCCGGACGGAGAGCCGTTGACGCTCGAGCCGGACCTGGTGCAGAACCTGCCGGCCGGTGCCGGTCTGCTGTTCGTGTCGGGAGAAACCCTCCGGTACCTCGCCCCCGACACCCCTGGCAACTACACGGCGGTGTACCGCGTGGACGGACCGGACGGCCAACACGCGGACGCCGTCGTCTCGATCGCCGTGCGCGAGCGGGACGCCGCCACGAACGCCGCACCGGTCCCGGACACGATCACGGCCCGGGCGGTGGCGGGGCAGACGGTGCGGGTGACCGTGCCGCTGTCGGGGATCGACCCGGACGGCGACTCCGTCCAGCTCGTCGGAGTCGCGTCGAATCCGGACAAGGGCTCCGTCAGCGACGTCACCGCGTCCACGCTCGACTACGCGGCGGGGGACTACTCCGCAGGGACGGACCAGTTCACCTACACGGTGGTCGACGCCCTGGGCGCCCGTGCGACCGGGACCATCCGCGTCGGCATCGCGCCGCGGGCGGACCAGGCGTCGAACCCGGTCGCCCAGGCGGACCACGTCACCATCCGGCCGGGCGGCAGCGTGACCGTCCGGGTCCTCGAGAACGACTCCGATCCGGACGGCGGTGACCTGCGGGTCACGCGAGCCGAGCCGAACGGTCCCGGTCTCGAGGCCCGTGTGTTGCGGCACCAGGAGGTCAAGGTCACGCCCCCGCCGGCGGCCCGACGCGGCGACTTCGCGGTCCTCTACACCGTCGCGAACGACGACGGCGGTGCGAGCACGGCCTTCCTCACCGTCACCGTCGACCGGAACGCCGCACCGCTCCGGCCGGAGGTCTCGGACTCCACCCTCGACCTCGTCGACATCCTCCATCGCAAGGCGGTCTCCGTCGACGTCCTCGCGAACACGTTCTTCGCCGAGGGCTCGACCGCGGACCTCCGCGTCGGGCTCGTCCGCGGCTACGCGGACGGCGCGCGGGTCACGCGGTCGGGCCGGATCGTGGTCCCGGTGACGGCCCGGTCCCGGATCATCCCGTTCTCCGTCGCGCGTCGCGACCATCCGGACGTCGTCTCGTACGCGTTCGTGCACGTGCCCGGACTCGACGACGCGCTGCCGCAGATCGACCGCACCGCCCCGGCGATCACGGTGCGAAGCGAGTCGACGGTCCAGATCCCGCTGTCGAAGTACGTGGTGACGGCCAACGGCGCCGTCGCGCACGTGACCGACCCGAGCACCGTCAAGGCGACCCATGCGAACGGGGCCGACCTCGTCGTCGACCCGACCACCCTGTCGTTCACCTCCGCCAAGCTCTACTACGGGAACGCCTCGATCTCGTTCGAGGTCACCGACGGTTCCGACGCGAACGGAGGCAAGGGCCGCGTGGCGACGCTCGTCCTGCCGATCAAGGTGACCCCGCGCACCAACCAGCCGCCGTCGTTCACCGGGAGCACGATCGAGCTGCAGCCGGGTGACCGCCGGACGGTGGACCTCACGAGGCTGACGGACTACCCCTACCCGAAGGACCTCGGCGAGCTGCGCTACGACGTCGTGAGCCGCCCCGCCAGCGGCGTCACGGCGACGATCAGCGGGCAGCGGATGACGCTCGCGGTCGACGACGACGCGACCAAGGGCTCGACGGCGTCCGTCGGCGTCGGCGTCGCCGACCGGAGTGCGGCGGGTCGCAGCGGCACGATCGCGGTGGAGGTCGTGGCGTCGACCCGTCCGCTCGTGCAGCCGGCCGCGGACCGCGCCGTCGTCAAGCGTGGACAGACCGCCGACGTCGACGTCCTGGCGAACGACGCCGCGACCAACCCGTTCCCCGGTCGGCCCCTGCGGGTGGTCGCGATCCGCGGACTGTCCGGCGGCGTCCCCGCGGGCGTGTCGATCACCCCGAGCGCCGACCGTGCGCGCCTGACGCTCCGGGTGGCCGCGTCCGCTCGCCCCGTCGACACCCACCTGCAGTACGAGGTCGCGGACGCGACGAACGACCGCGACCGGTACGTCTGGGGCGACGTCACCGTGTCGGTCCAGGACGTCCCGGAGCAGCCCTCCGTGCCCACCAGGACGGGGACGTACCAGGGTGGGTCGTTGTCGCTCACCTGGAACGCACCGGCGGCCAACAACGCCGCCATCTCGGACTACCGCGTGACCAGCCGGACCTCGGGCGGCCGCACCGCGACGCACGACTGCGGTGCGAGCACCGTCTGCACGCTCACCGACCTCGATCCGCAGGAGCGGTACACGTTCACCGTCACCGCGGTGAACGCGGCCGGCAGCTCGAAGCCGTCCGGGGCGAGCGCCGTGATGAGCGACGACTTCATCCCGGCGGCCCCGGCCTCGGTGACGGTCACGCCGGCCAAGGAGACGCCACGTCGGCTCGTCGTGCAGTGGGCGGCCGTCCCACGACCGGGCACGGGGTCCGCGGTCGCGAACTACGTCGTCACCCTCGAGGGGCCGTCCGGCACGCAGGCGCAGACGGTCGGCGCGGCGACCACGTCCACCTCGTTCGACGGCCTGCAGCCGGGCGGCCAGTACACCGCCACCGTGTCGGCGCGGAACGCGGCCCTCGTCCTCTCGACCGCGGACTGGAACGAGCGGACGTCCGCCGCCGCGACGGCCGTCGGTCAGCCGGCAACCCCGTCGCTCTCGGCCACGGGCAGCCCCGACGGCCAAGGACGGACCACGGTGCGGCTGTCCTCCGCGGAGGCCGACTGGGCCGGAGGCACGGCCACGCGCCTGACGATCGCCCGGTTCGATCCGGGCGCCGCGATCCCGTCCGGTTGCCCGCCGACGGGAGCTGGTGCGACGTTCGGAGCCACCGACACCGACACGATCAGCGGCGACGGCGACTACCAGTACGTCGCGTACGCCGACAACGGCCGTTTCTGCAGCGCCAGCGCCCCGACGAGCGTCACGAGCTACGCGCCGCCGGCGACGCCGACGGGCAGCGTCGACGTCGAGCAGGTGGACCCGACCTCGCCGAACTGGCAGATCCGGATCAGCGGGGTGTCCTCGGCCAGCAGTCGCGTGGACCACTACGCCTACACCGTGAACGGTGGCTCGGCGGTGCCGCTGACCGGGGACACGTGGTCGACCGGCACCGGGTACGGTGACCAGGCGGCCATCCGGTTGGTGGCCTGCGCGACGGCGTCGGACGACTACTGCAGCACGAGCGACCCCGTGTCCGTCCAGCCCTTCACCACGCGTGCGACCATCGCGAGCGCCGTGCAGGGCCAGGCGCCCGTCGTGAACGCCCCGGACAACGACGGTCGGCTCGCGCCCAGCGGCTACGACGTCAGCTACTGCATCGGTGGCGCCTCGGGGCTGTGCACCGACACGGACCCGGTGTCGGGCGAGCCGTTCACCACGACGGATCCGGTGCCGGCGGCGTACGACACCATCCGCGTCCGGGCGACCGTCAACGGACAGCAGGACCCCACTGGCGCGTCGGCGCCGATCACCACGCCGGCCGTTCCACAATCGACCGACGGCTGAACGGCGCGTGACCGACGTCACCACCACCGCAGAGGAACGACATCCGCATGAGCATGACCCCCGAGCAGGCGACCTGGTTCGCCGACGTCGCCGGCCGCATCGTCACGAACGTCGAGCAGGTGCTGCTCGGCAAGACCTTCGTGATCCGACTCGCGGTGACGGCGATGCTGAGCGAGGGGCACCTGCTGCTCGAGGACGTCCCGGGCACGGGCAAGACGAGCATGGCCCGAGCGCTCGCGCAGAGCGTGCAGGGTTCGACTGCCCGGATCCAGTTCACGCCCGACCTGCTGCCGGGCGACATCACGGGCATCAGCGTGTACGACCAGCGCACGAGCGAGTTCGAGTTCCACCGCGGTCCGGTGTTCGCCAACGTCGTGCTCGCCGACGAGATCAACCGGGCGAGCCCGAAGACACAGTCCGCGCTCCTCGAGGCGATGGAGGAGTCCGCCGTGACCGTGGACGGCGTGACGCATCGTCTCGCCGCCCCGTTCATGGTCATCGCCACGCAGAACCCGATCGAACAGGCGGGAACCTACCGTC
The DNA here is from genome assembly GCF_003234805.2 of Curtobacterium sp. MCBD17_040. Lineage (GTDB taxonomy): Bacteria > Actinomycetota > Actinomycetes > Actinomycetales > Microbacteriaceae > Curtobacterium. Next base: position 1,920,795 of record NZ_CP126273.1, on the reverse strand, counting down.
TGCCCGAGGCACAGCTCGACCGCTTCCTCATGAAGACGTCGATCGGGTACCCGGACCACGCGGCGACCGTGCGGATCCTCGAGACCCCGTCCGCACCCTCCGCGTCGGTGCCGCTCGCGAGCGTCGTGCCCGCCGCCACGATCACCGAGATGGCCGCGCTCGCCCGCACCGTCCACGTCGACCCCGTCATCGCGGACTACGTCGCGCGACTCGTCGACGGCACCCGAGCGGCGAGTGAGGTGCGTCTCGGCGTCAGCGTGCGGGGCGCGATGGGGCTCATGCGAGCAGCACGCGTCTTCGCCGCGCTCAGCGGGCGGCACTACGTGACCCCCGACGACGTCAAGGCGCTGGCCGAACCGGTCCTGGCACACCGGATCGTGCTCGACGCCGAGGCGGAGTTCGACGGTGTCAGCACGACGAGCGTCGTCGCGCAGCTCGTGGTCGAGACACCGCCGCCCGTGGACCGGGTGGCTCCGTGACCGACCGCGCCACCCGCGACCGGGCCCCGACCGGGACGGCGTCCCGTCGACCGGGAGGGACCCGGTCGCGTCGCCCGGGCGTCGAACGGACCGCGACGCTCGGCGCGACGAACGCGCGCACCCACCTGGTCGGCGGCTCCCGAGGCGGGGTGGCGGACGCCGTGGCGGGCGCGGCGCGTCTCGCACGAGCGGTCGGGAGGCTCGGCGCGCGGGTCGGGGACCAGGTCGCGTCGGTCGTCACCGGACTCGGCTGGACCGTGGCGGTGCTCACGGCGGTCGCGCTCGTCCTCGGGTACCGGTACGGGCTGCGTGAGGTCGTCGCCGTCGGCTGGACCGGTGTCGTGCTCGCGGTCGTGGCGCTCGTCGCGTTGGTCGGGCGGTCGCGCCTGGCCGTCCGGATGCACCTGCCCACCCGCAGGGTCGCGGTGGGGGGCACGGCCACGGTCCGGATCACGGCGGAGAACCCGGGCCGCGTGCCCACGGTCGCCACGAGCGTCGAGGTCCCCGTCGGACCCGGACTCGTCGACGTCGCGTTGCCGGGCATCGCCCCGCAGGACACGGTCGAGCGGGAGGTCCCGGTCCCGACCCTCCGCCGCGGCGTCCTCGACGTCGGGCCCGTCCGGGGTGTCCGTGCCGACCCGGTCGGCCTCGTCCGACGCGAGGTCGTCTGGACGCAGCGGGAGCAGGTGATCGTGCACCCGCGCACGATCGCGATCCCGTCCACCAGCACCGGTCTCGTCCGCGACCTCGAAGGGCAGGTCACGCGCGACCTGTCGCCCGCGGACATCGCGTTCCACGCCATCCGCGAGTACCAGCCGGGCGACGACCCGCGCACGGTGCACTGGAAGTCGACCGCCAAGACCGGCGCGCTCATGGTCCGTCAGTTCGAGGAGACACGCCGATCGCACCTCGTGGTCGCGCTCGGGACGGCCCGGAGCGAGTTCGGCGACGACGACGAGTTCGAGCTCGCCGTGAGCGCTGCGGCGTCCCTCGGCGACCGCGCCATCCGCGACGGTCGCGAGGTCACCGTGGTCGTGTCAGCGCGGACACCGGAGTTCGCGCGGCGTCGGGTGTACGCGGTGCACCCGCTGACGACACGATCGCCGTCGCTGCTGCTCGACGACTTCGCGCGCGTCGCGGCCTCCGATGCCTCCCTGCCCACCAGCGAGGTGGCCCGGATCGTCGGTGACGACAGCGTCGGGACGTCCGTCGCCTTCCTCGTCGTGGGCTCCGCCGTCGGACTCGGTGCGCTGCGGCTCGCCGCGACCCGGTTCCCCGTCGGCGTCGAGGTCGTCGCGGTGATCTGCGAGACCGAGTCGCCGCCGCGTGTCGTCCGGGTGCCCGGACTCACCGTGATCACGATCGGGTACCTCGAAGACCTCCGGCACGCCCTGCGACGATCGGCAGCGGCGTGAGCGCCCAGCCGGTCGCGGCCGCCGCCGACGTCTCCTCGCGCCGGGCGGAGCGCGAGCGCCGGCAGCGGCGCCCCGCGGTCCTGCGCGTCGTCGGCGGCACGCTCGTGGTCGTGCTGCTCGTGGGCCTCGCGAGTGTCGCGTGGTGGCCGCTCTACCGGTCGTCCGCCATGGTGGGGGCCGGCGTCGCGGCGGTGGTCGCCGGGGCGCTGATCGCGCTGGCGGGCTCGTGGTGGCGCCTCCCCGGCCCGGTGCTCCTGGCACTGACGGTGGCGGCGTTCACCCTCGTCGGCGTGCCCGCCGCGGTCCCGACCGAGGCCGCCGGGGTCCTGCCGACTCCGGCCGGTCTCGTGGACCTGTTCTCGTCGGTCGCCCTCGGGTGGAAGCGCCTGCTCACCATCGGGCCGCCGGTGGGCGACTACGAGGCGCTCCTCGTGCCCTACTTCGCGTCCGCGCTCGTCGTCGTCGTCGTCGGCGTGACCATCGCCGTCCGGACACCCCGTCCGGAGATCGCGGCGCTTCCACCGCTCGCGTTCTTCGCGGTCGGCGTCCTCGTCGGCCCCACGCGGCTCGCCTACCCCGTGGTGTCCGGCGTCGTGCTCGTGGGGGTGGCCCTGGCGTGGGCGCTCGTGTCCCGGCGGGTGCGTCGCGCGGTCGCGGTCGCGGGGACCGCCGGGAGCCGGGTCAATGTCGGTCGGTCGATCGTGCGCCCGTCGCTCGTGGGACTCGCGACCATCGTCGCCGCCGGGGTCCTCGCGAGTGGGCTCGGGGTGGTCGCGACCCCGCACGCCGACCGCCGCGTCGCACGGAGCAGCGTCGTCGCGCCGTTCGACCCCCGCGACTACGTCAGCCCGTTGAGCGGGTTGCGCGCGTACGAGGAGGCGGGAACCGCGGACGCCCCGCAGCTCACCGTCACTGGGCTCCCGGCCGACGGTTTCGTCCGGATCGCGACGCTCGACACCTACGACGGCGTCGTGTACTCCGTCGGCGGGCCGTCGGGTGCCTCCGCGTCCGGCACGTTCAGTCGGGTCCCGACGTCCGTCGACACGAGCGGTGTCCGAGGCCGCCGGGTGCACGTCGACGTGCAGGTACGCGGGTACGGCGGGGTCTGGGTGCCCACGGTCGGTGACCTCGAACAGATCCGGTTCACCGGCTCCCACGCCGATGCCGAACGGAACGCGTTCTACTACGACCGGAGCACCGGCACCGCGGCCGTCGTCGGCGGAGTGGGCCGCGGGACCGCATACTCGCTGACCGCGGTGGTCCCCGCCCGACCGTCCGCAGCGGAGCTCGCCGGCGCGCGCCCCGGTGCTGCCCGGGTCCCGACCCCGACACAGGTCCCCGAGGCCGTGTCGGACACCGTCGCCGCGACGACGAAGGGCGTCACCGGCACGGGTCGCAAGCTCGCGGCGGTGATCGCGGCGCTGCGCACGCACGGGTACGTCAGCCACGGTGTGGGCGACGACCGACCGAGCCGTTCGGGCCATGGTGCCGACCGCATCACCGAGCTCCTCACCGCGCCGCTCATGATCGGGGACGGCGAACAGTACGCCGTCGCCGCGTCCCTCATGGCGCAGGACCTCGGGTTCCCGGCACGGGTGGTCCTCGGGTTCGCGTCGGGCGGTTCCGGGGCCGACCGCGTCGACACCGGTCGGACGACCTTCCGTGGTTCGGACGTCACTGCTCGGATCGAGGTCGACACCGCCCAGTACGGCTGGGTCATGATCGACCCGAACCCGCCCGTCCGGGCGATCCCCGAGGACCAGGACCAGACCCCGCAGCCCGTCACGCGACCCGAGACGGTCGTGCCGCCACCGCCCGCGGCACAGGAGGACCAGGACACCCAGACCCCGCCACAGAGCGACCGCGGTACCCCGCCGGAGGCGCCGCTGTGGCTCCGGATCCTGCTGGCGGCGCTGCCCTGGGTCATCGGGGTGCTGGCCGTCGCGGCGCTCGTCGCACTGCCGTTCGCCGTGGTCGTCGCCCGCAAACGCCTGCGTCGACGTCGCCGCCGCCGTGCTCCCACGGGCCGCGCACGGGTCGTCGGCGCCTGGGACGAGTACCGCGACGCCCTGACCGACCGAGGCGTCCCGATCGGACGTGCGGCCACACGGCGGGACGTCGCCGGCATGGCACCGGACCCGGCGGCAGCGGGATTGGCCGCGCTCGCCGACCGGGTCGTGTTCGGCCCCGCCGACGCGGACGGTGCCACGGCGGACCGCATGTGGTCCGCGACCGACACCGCGGTGCGGGCGCTGCAGGACGGCCGGACGCGGTGGCAGCGGTTCCGGGCCGCCACGTCGCTCCGTTCCCTGCGTCGGCCACGGTCGCCGCGCGCGTCCGCTCCGGCTCGGTCGTCCTCGACGCCGGGTTCCGCTGGGTAGCATGGCGGGAGTTCGAACGAGGACAGAGGTCACGAGTGATCAGATGTGAGCACTGCGGATCGCCGCTCCCGGACGGGGCCATCATCTGCGGTGAGTGTGGTCGGTCGGTGTCGGTGGCGACGGCACGTCGCTCCGTCGAACCGGAGCCCGGACGCGCCCCACAACCACCGCCGCTCCGTCCGCCGGCCCTCTCGGCCGGGCGACCGGACCCCGCGGCCGATGCCTGGCTGCCGGAGACCACGCTGGACCCCGCGACGCGTGCCTGGCTCACCGGCGCGTCCGACCGGCGCGACGAGTCCGGTCGCGGTAAGGACGAGATCCGGCGCCCGCACGACCCGGACGACGACGGCGACCGTCGGTTCGCGCCGCGGAGCGCACCGAGCCATGTGAACGGCTCGGACAGCGGTCTCGCGAGCTGGGCCGGCCGACCCACGGAACCCTCGCTCGACCCGGACCGCATCCGGCCCGTTCCGGTCGACGACCGCCCGGACGACCGAGCCGGTCGGGTCGACGACGGCGCTCCGGTGGACGCACCCGGTGCGGCCACCCGGGCGGATCAGCTCGATGAGGACCCCGAGGTGACGCTCGTCGCGCCGCCCACGCCGCAGCGCCGCGTCCCCGATCCGGTCGTTCCCGAACCCGCCGCTCCCACGTGGTGGGTCGGGCGGAACCGGCCCACCGCAGCGGCTGATGCGGGCCACGATGCCGACACCGCAGCCGTTTCCGGCACCGAAGCCGACCCGGTGGGCCGAGACGACGACGCGGTGCCGGGGGAGCGCTCGAACGCGGGAGACGCTCCCGCCGCCGTGGACGGCCCCGCGGACGACGCCGAGCGCGGTCATGACGCAGCCGCGAGCGGTCATGACGGCCATGACGAGGGTCACGACGGACTCGAGGGCCGCGGGGACGCCCGTGGCCAGGACGATCGCACCTGGGACGACGACTCGCGATCCCGGGCAGCCGGCGTCACCACGGACGTCCCGGGACCGGGCGACACCGCGGTCATCATGCCCTTCCCGGAGCGGCGCGTCGCGCCACGCCCCGTGCCGCTCGTGGCGCCGGGAGCGCAGGGAGCGACGTGCCACGTGTGCGGCCACCCCCTCGAGCCGGACGACATCTTCTGCGAGGAGTGCGGCGCCGTCGTGCCGGCCGTGACCGCGGCGTACACGGGCCCCGTGGTGCCGCTCCCGATGGAGCGACCCGACTGGTCGATCGTGGACGACTCGGACCCCGTGTCCGGGAGCGCGGACGAGGCCAGTACCGACGCCGGCTCCGACGCTGTAGACGACCCCGACCCCGACCAGGACACCGACGCGTCCCAGGCCGACGCGTCCCAGGCCGACGCGTCCCAGGACGCCGAGGCGGACCAGGACGCCGAGGCGGACCAGGACGCCGAGGCGGACCAGGTCGACGCGGACCAGGTCGCCGACGCGGACCACGTGGCTGTCGCGCAGCCGCTGCCGCAGGCCGACTCCGGAGACGCAGCACCCCTTGCCGTGCCGGATCCGGCGTCCCGGATGCGTGCCGGACACGCCGCCTCAGCGCCGTCGGACGACCTCCCGCCGATGCCGGGTCGCCTCGACGAGACGCCCGCGGCCGCACCGCTGCGCCCGACGCTGCCGCCCATCCCACCGTCGCCCGTCGCCGAGGACACCCTCCGCACCTGGAGCCGACGGCGGCAGGACGATGACGGCGAGGACGTCGAGGCGACACGCATCGTCGCCCGTTCGCCCCAGCGCGCTCCCGTCGTCCTGCACTTCAGCACGGGCGAGCGGGTCGGACTCGTCGGTTCCGGGCTGCTCGGACGCCTCCCGCGCCCCGAGCCGGGCGAGCGGATCGACGAGGTCATCACGATCGTCGACCCCGGCAAGTCGGTGTCGAAGACGCACCTCGAGTTGGGGCGGGAGGGCGACGACCTGTGGGTGTCCGACCGGTTCTCCGGCAACGGCACGGTGATCCGGCACATCGACGGCAGCATCCGCCGGTGTGAGCCCGGACGCCGCTACCGAGTCGAGCGCGGGGCGCGGGTCGACATCGGCGAGCAGTTCTTCCTGGTGCAGTAGGCGGAAGGCGCCGCGTCGGGCGGAGCGGACGGGGCCTTCGGGGGCCGGGATGACGTGCTGGCGTCGTGGTGTCCCTCGACTCGGCCTTCGTCCCGGCGATCCGCGGTCGGTTCCACCGAGCGGTCGATCCGCGCTTCCGCCATCGCGCGCTCGAGGGCTCCCGATCGGCGGGGCGTTCGTCGCGGGCGCATCAGCCGACCCTGTACAAGAGCTCGTCCGTCGAGGGCGTCGAGGGCGCCGAGGGCGTCGAGGGCGTCGATGCCGCGATGGTCGCACACGAGCACGTCGGCGCGGCCTCGCGCGCGATCGTCGAGCCCCACTACCGGGGACCAGGGGCACGCGGCCTGAACCCTCCCGACGCGGCTCGGCGTCCACGTACGGGTCGCGGTGTCGACCCTGCCGACGACCGGATCCGAGAACACGCGAGGTCAGGACCCGCGACGCTCCTCCTCCACAGACGGCGGGGATCCGGAGGTCCCACACCGCGCGCCCCCCTCGGTGCCGGGGTCGCGTCCGGTGTGCGTCACGCTCGTGCCATGCAGAACGGTCAGGAGGGCCGTGGCCGCGCCGTCCTGGCCCTCGCCACGGCGGTGGTCGCCCTGGGCAGCGCCGTGTCCGCGCTCTCGGGGACGGCTGATGCCGCCGTCTCCCGCATCGTCGGTGTCATCGCCTCCACAGCCGCGCTCGTGGCCGTCCGCTGGGCGTCGCGTCGGCCGGGTGGCGGACCGTCTCCGACGGGGCGGGCGGGTCCGGCACCGTCCACTCCCGATGGCGCACCCGGCCTCGACATCGACCGTGCCCAGCATGCTCAGGACCTCGGTCGGTTGCCCGTGCTCCTCGGTCACCGGCCGGAGCGAAGCGGGGCAGCGCCCCGGATCGGTGCGATGCGGAACCGCGTCGACGGCGTGCCTGACGAGGTCATCGGCTGGTCCGCCGTCGTCGCCGACGTGGCCGGCGGCCTCGCGGTCGTCGGCCGGGGCGTCGCCGCACGCGCCGTGTTCCGTGCGGTCGTGACGGCGCTGGCCGACGGCGCCGGAGGCGAGCACGTCGAGATCCGGAGCGTGGGCGACGACGTGGTGTCGGGCCTGCCGGCCGCCGGGCGGCCGCCCGCCGGTGCGCTCGGCTGGACGCCGGACGGGACCGCGGTGGCCGTCGTGCACCCCAGGCACGGTCCGCCGGGCGCGCTCGGCTGGGTCGTCCTCGCCCCGACGCGCGCCGACGTGCCGCCCGCCGTCCGGACCCGGCTGCTCGTGGACGCCGGGGGCTGCCGTCTGCTGCCCGGCGGGTCCGTCGAGCCGACCGACCTCGTGGCGGACGGTGCCGATGGCATCGTGCCGGTGTTGCCGCCGGTCCCAGGCCGACCGCCGGTCGAGCCCCGTCCGTCGCCCGCGACCTCAGGCCACGAGGCCGCGCCCGGGCCGCACGCCCCCGACGCGCTGCCCACCACCGAGGACCGACGGGACGGACGCCGCGATGACGGCGCGCGCGTCGTCGGGGTCGACCATGCCGGAACGGGCGAGCAGCGTCAGCGCCGCGAGCGTGCCGGCGCGCTGTGATCCGTCGAGCACCTTCACGGCGACCGCACCGGAGCCGGGTACCCCCATGACCATGACGCCCTCGGCACCGAGCTTCGCCAACACCCCGAGACGCTCGATGGTGAGGGTGTTGGCGCGACCCGGCCCGTCGATCGCCCACGGCTCCGCGAGCACGGCCGTCGTCAACGCCCGACCGTCCGCGTCCGTCGGGCCGACGACGGTCGCGATGCCGCGGGCCAGGCCGTGCAGGGTCAGCGGGACGACGGGCGCACCGCAGCCGTCCACGCCGACGACGTCGACCGACTCACGGGTCAGGTCCTCCACCGTGTCGACCACCACGCGCTGCAGCGGGTGGTCCACGGCGAGGTAGGTCGACCGGTCCCATCCGTTCAGTGCGCAGGCGGCCAGCATCGCCGCGTGCTTGCCGGAGCAGTTCATCGCCAGACGACGGGGTGCGGTCATCCGTCGTGCGGTCGCGCCGTCGAAGGGGAAGTCCGGGGGGCATCCCAACGTGTCCTCGTCGTGACCCCATGCGGCGAGCATCGCCGCGGCGACCTCCTGGTGCGCGGGCGTACCGGCGTGGCTCGCGGTGCTGAGCACGAGCTGCGCTCCCTCGAACCGCGCGCCCGTCCGACGGACCGCGATCGCCTGGAACGGCTTCAGCGTGCTCCGCGTCCAGACGCTCGCGGCTGCGTCGCCCACCACGTCCACCATCCGCCCGTCCGCGTCGACGACCACGCCGACGCCGACGTGCCGGCTCTCGTCGAAGCCCGAGCGGGACACGACGGCCAGCTCGACCGACCCGTCCGCGGTGAGGGGGTGGCGGTCGGAGCGGACGTCGGCGGTTCCCGGCATGATGGGGAGTGTAACCGCGGTGTCACACCCCCTCGGCAGGAGGCTCCATGCTCGACCACGACCACACCGTCGAGGTCCGGTGGACCGGCGACCGGGGGACCGGCACGTCCGACCACCGTGCCTACGGCCGCGACCACGTGGTGTCCGCGGCGGGCAAACCGGACCTTCCCGGCTCGGCGGCGCAGCCCTTCCGCGGCGATGCGGACCGCTGGAACCCCGAAGACCTCCTCGTGGCGGCGCTCGCCCAGTGCCACATGCTGAGCTATCTCCACGTCGCCGCGCTCGCCGGGATCACCGTCGTCGAGTACGAGGACCGCGCCACCGGGCACCTCGACGTCCACCCCGACGGTTCCGGCGAGCTCACCGACGCGCTGCTCCGACCCGTGGTCACCATCCTCGAGCCGGACCGCGTGGCCGACGCGACCGCCGCGCACGCCCGGGCCTCGTCCCTGTGCTTCATCGCCCGGTCCGTTTCGTTCCCGGTCCGGCACGAGCCCGTGATCCGCGTGCGCTGACGAGCACACGGGAACGGTGCGGCAGACTGGTCCGGTCGAAGCGGTCGTCGTCCGCCCGAACGCACCTCAACCCCAACCGAAGGTCCTCGTGAAGCGTCTCCGTCTCGTCCCGTTCCTGATCGTCCCGGCGGTCGTCCTCGGCCTCGCCGCGTGTTCCTCGTCCGGGTCGGGTGGTGGTGCCTCCAGCTCGGCCAGCGCGAGCTCGTCGTCGGCGGCCTGCCCGTCGCCCGGCTCCGCGTCGCGCAGCATCCGGGTCTCGGGGGACTTCGGCGGGACGACCGCGCCGAAGGTCACGTTCGCCAAGGGTCTGTCGGCGAGCCCCACGCAGGCGTCGCGCGTCGTCAAGGGTGGCGGCAAGGCGCTCGCCGACGGCGACTTCATCAAGGTCTCGTACTCCGTGTACCAGGCGAAGACGGCGAAGAAGCTCGGCTCCGTCGGGTTCGATCAGGGCGACCCACAGGTGCTCTCGGTCGGTGGCACCGGGTTCGGTCAGGTCCTCGGCTGCGCGAACGCGGGGTCGCGCCTGGCCATGGTGGGTTCGAGCAAGGCGCTCGGGTTCGGCACCACCGGCCAGATCGTCGTGGTGGCGGACGTCATCGGCACGACCGCCAAGAAGTCGACCGGGCACCCGCAGACGCAGGACCCCTCCCTCCCCACCGTCAAGGACGCCTCGAGCGGCGAGCCGACCATCACGATCCCGAAGACGGCTGCGCCCGCCAAGACGACGACCGAGGTGATCAAGCTCGGCTCGGGTGACACGGTCGCCAAGGGTGACACCGTGCTCGTGCAGTACAAGGGCGAGGTCTACGCGACCGGCAAGGTCTTCGACTCCACCTGGAAGCGCGGACAGCCGGCGAGCTTCACCGTGCAGGACGGCCAGCTCATCGCGGGGTTCGTGACCGGCCTCGTCGGCCAGAAGGTCGGCTCCCAGGTGATGATCGCCATCCCGGCCGCGGACGCGTACGGTGCGAACCCGCCCGAGGGATCGAACATCCCGAAGAACGCGCCCCTCGTGTTCGTCGTCGACATCCTCGCCAAGGGCTGAGCGTGACGAGCGCCGGATCGAGCGCGCACCCGGACGGCAAGCGTCGGGTCGTCGTCCTCGGGAGCACGGGGTCGATCGGCACCCAGGCCCTCGACGTGGTCGCACGCAACCCGGATCGGTTCGAGGTCGTCGGCCTCGTGGCCGGCACCAACCGCGCACTGGCGTCCGAGCAGGCCGAGCGGTTCGGCGTGACCGAGGTCGCGTTCGGCGCGGCCGACGCCCAACGGCTGGTTCGTGCCGTCGAGGCGGACGTCGTGCTCAACGGCATCACCGGGTCGGTCGGGCTCGGCCCGACGCTCGCGGTCCTCGAGACGGGCGCCCTGCTCGCGCTCGCGAACAAGGAGAGCCTCATCGTCGGGGGTCCGCTCGTGCAGGCGGCGGCGGCACCCGGTCAGATCGTGCCGGTCGACAGCGAGCACTCCGCGATCGCGCAGGCACTCCGCGCGGGGTCCGCCACCGAGGTCCGCCGGCTCGTGCTGACCGCTTCGGGAGGCCCGTTCCGCGGACGCTCACGGGCGGAGCTCGCCGACGTGACCCCGGCCGCGGCACTCGCGCACCCGACGTGGGACATGGGTCTCGTCGTCACGACGAACTCGGCGACGCTCGTCAACAAGGGCCTCGAGGTGATCGAGGCGCACCTGCTGTTCGGGGTCCCGTACGACCGCATCGACGTGACGGTCCACGCGCAGTCGATCGTGCACTCGATGGTCGAGTTCGTCGACGGCTCGACGATCGCGCAGGCCTCCCCGCCCGACATGCGGTTGCCGATCGCGCTCGGTCTGGGGTGGCCCGACCGTGTCGCGGGCGTCGGCGTGCCACTCGACTGGACACGGTCGTCCGCCTGGACCTTCGAGCCGCTCGACCAGGACGCCTTCGGCGCCGTCCGGCTGGCGAAGCACGTGGGGGAGCGCGGCGGGACCTACCCGGCGGTGTTCAACGCCGCGAACGAACAGGCGGTCGGGGCGTTCCACGCGGGCGCGATCGGGTTCCTCGACATCGTCGACACCGTGGAGCGGGTCGTCGACGCACACGACGCGGGGGAGTCCTCGCTCGAGGGCGTGCTCGCGGCCGAGCGGTGGGCGCGCGCCGAGGCGGATCGTCTGCTGCGTCGCTGACGCACACCGCGCCTCCCGGCGGGACGCCCGTCTCCCGACCCGTCGTCGATGCCCGACACGGCACGGTGACTCCGCGATGAGCAGTCGCCGCTCAGCGGTCCCTCGGCTGCTGCTTGGCGAGGGTCCCGTACGCTACCCCGGTGACCCCCGGATCCGTGCTCCTGTTCGTCCTCGGCGTCGTCGTGTTCGTCGTCGGCCTGCTGGTCTCGATCGGCCTCCACGAGCTCGGACACCTGTTCTTCGCCAAGCTCTTCGGCGTCAAGGTGACGCAGTACATGCTCGGGTTCGGGCGGACGCTGTGGTCGTTCCGCCGCGGCGACACGGAGTACGGGGTCAAGCCGATCCTCCTGGGCGGCTACATCTCGATGGTCGGGATGCTCGCCCCGCGGGCGTCCGGCAAACCCGCACCGATCACGAACACCGGGTTCTACAGCGCGATGGTGCAGGACGCCCGAGACGCCAGCGCGGAGCAGATCGCCGAGCAGGGGGACGAGCGGGCGTTCTACCGACTGACACCGTGGAAGCGGATCATCGTCATGATCGCGGGCCCGGCCATGAACCTCGTCATCGGCATCGTGCTGTTCGCGGTCCTGCTGTGCGGCTTCGGCGCGCCGACGACGAGCATCGCGGGCACGACCGCGTGCGTGTTGCCGACGTCGCAGTCGACCCGGTGCACGAGTGACGATCCGGTGTCCCCGGCGAAGCGGGCAGGACTGCGTGCCGGCGACGCGGTGCTCGCGGTCGACGGCCGGTCGGATGTCTCGACGACCGAGCTGACGACGATCCTGCAGCGGTCGGCCGGCTCGCCCGTGCGACTCACGGTCCTCCGCGACGGGCAGCGGCGCACGATCACCGTGACGCCCCGGCTGGCGACGCGCGACGTCTACCGCGCCGACGGCACGGTGGCGAAGGAGCAGGACGGCAGCACGAAGACGGAACGCGTCGGCGTCGTCGGCGTCTCGATCGGACAGACGCTCGTCCGGCAGTCGCCGGCGGCGGTCCTGCCCGCGGTCTGGGCACAGACCGAGGCGTCGGCGTCGCTCATCCTCGACTTGCCGCAGCGACTCGTCGCGGTGTGGAACGCCGCGTTCGGATCGCAACAGCGCGCGCAGGACAGCCCGGTGAGCGTCGTGGGCGTCGGCCGCGCCATCGGGACCGTGGCGTCGGCGAGCGGCGTCCCGGTCGTCGACAAGATCTACACGATCCTGTCGCTGCTCGGCGCGCTCAACATCGGTCTCTTCGTGCTCAACCTCGTGCCGCTGCTGCCGCTCGACGGCGGGCACGTCGCGGGCGCACTGTGGGAGGCCGTCAAGCGTCGAACGGCCAAGCTCCTCGGCCGCGGGGACCCGGGCCCGATCGACCTGGCCAAGACGATGCCGCTCACGTTCGCCGTCGTCGTCCTGCTCGGGGGCATGAGCCTGCTCCTCATCTACGCGGACATCGTGCGTCCGGTCCGAGTGTTCGGCTGAGGTCGACCGGGAGGCCCCGCCGTCGGCCCCGCCCGTCGCCCCGGCCCGGGAGGCACGCCGACAGCGGACTGTCGGCCGCCGGTCACCGGGCTGTCACCGGGAACGCGTAGGCTGCCGACCGTGCCAGCAGTCAATCTCGGTATGCCCAAGGCCCCCGTCACCCTCGCTCCGCGCCGCAAGTCGCGCCAGATCAAGGTGGGCAAGGTCCTCGTCGGCGGCGACGCACCCGTGAGTGTGCAGTCGATGACCACGACGCCGACCACGAACATCAACGCCACCCTGCAGCAGATCGCGGAACTCACCGCGTCCGGCTGCGACATCGTGCGCGTGGCGGTCCCGAGCCAGGACGACGCCGACGCGCTCCCGATCATCGCGAAGAAGTCCCAGATCCCGGTGATCGCGGACATCCACTTCCAGCCGAAGTACGTGTTCCAGGCGATCGACGCGGGCTGCGCGGCCGTCCGGGTCAACCCGGGCAACATCCGCAAGTTCGACGACCAGGTCGGTGCGATCGCCAAGGCAGCCAAGGACGCCGGCGTCTCGCTGCGCATCGGTGTGAACGCCGGGTCGCTCGAGCCCAGCATCCTGCAGAAGTACGGCAAGGCCACGCCGGAGGCCCTCGTCGAGTCGTCGGTGTGGGAGGCCTCGCTGTTCGAGGAGCACGACTTCCACGACTTCAAGATCTCCGTCAAGCACAACGACCCGGTCGTCATGGTCCAGGCATACCGACTGCTCGCGCAGCGGGGGGACTGGCCGCTCCACCTCGGCGTCACCGAGGCCGGACCGGAGTTCCAGGGCACGATCAAGAGCGCGACCGCCTTCGGCATCCTCCTCGGTGAAGGCATCGGCGACACCATCCGCGTGTCGCTGTCCGCACCGCCCGCGCAAGAGGTCAAGGTCGGCCTGCAGATCCTGCAGTCGCTCAACCTGCGCGAGCGCAAGCTCGAGATCGTCTCGTGCCCGAGTTGCGGCCGGGCACAGGTCGACGTCTACACGCTGGCGAACGACGTCACCGAGGGCCTGCAGGGCATGACGGTCCCGCTCCGCGTCGCGGTCATGGGCTGCGTCGTCAACGGACCGGGTGAGGCGCGCGAGGCCGATCTCGGCGTGGCGTCGGGCAACGGGAAGGGCCAGATCTTCGTCAAGGGCGAGGTCATCAAGACCGTGCCCGAGGCCGAGATCGTCGAGACCCTGATCGCCGAGGCGAACCGCCTCGCGGCCGAGATGCCCGCCGGAGAGGTCGGCAGCCCCGAGGTCGTCACCGCGTAGATGCGTCGGACCGGACGGCGCGCGGGTGGTCCTGCTGCGGGCCCCTCGGGCGTCCTGCGCGGCCGGTAGGCTTTCCGCGTGGTCACACGGCTCTCGCACCTCTTCCTCCGCACGCTCCGCGACGATCCCTCGGACGCCGAGGTGAGGAGCCACAAGCTGCTCGTCCGCGCGGGCTACATCCGTCGGCAGGCGCCCGGCATCTTCGCCTGGCTGCCGCTCGGGCTGCGGGTCAAGGGCCGGATCGAGGCCATCGTGCGCCAGGAGATGACCGCCGCAGGCGCACAAGAGGTCCACTTCCCGGCACTGCTCCCGCGCGAGCCGTACGAGGCGACGAACCGCTGGACGGAGTACGGGGACGGGATCTTCCGCCTCCAGGACCGCAAGGGTGCGGACTACCTGCTGGCGCCCACGCACGAGGAGATGTTCGCGCTCATCGTCAAGGACCTGTACTCGTCGTACAAGGACCTGCCGGTCACGCTGTTCCAGATCCAGGACAAGTACCGCGACGAGGCCCGGCCTCGTGCCGGTCTGCTCCGCGGGCGCGAGTTCACGATGAAGGACGCATACTCGTTCGACATCGACGACGCCGGGCTCGACGCCAGCTACCAGGTCATGCGCGACGCCTACGAGCGGATCTTCACGCGCCTCGGCCTGGAGTACGTGATCGTGCAGGCGGACGCCGGCGCGATGGGTGGGAGCCGGAGCGAGGAGTTCCTGCACCCGATCGCCGTCGGCGAGGACACGTTCGTGCGGAGTGCGGGCGGGTACGCGGCGAACATCGAGGCGTACACGACCCCGGTGCCCGAGGCGTCGCCCACGACCGGACTCCCGGCACCCGTCCTCCTGCCCGTGGCCGAGACGCCGACGATCGCGAGCCTCGTGGAGCACGCGAACTCGGTGGCGCCGCGCGACGGAAGCGGCTGGAGCGCATCGGACACGCTGAAGAACGTGGTGCTCGCGCTCACCCACCTCGACGGCACGCGCGAGATCGTCGTCGTCGGGCTCCCCGGCGACCGCGAGGTCGAGTTGAAGCGTGCGGAGGTCGCCTTCGCCCCGGCCGAGGTGGAGCCCGCGACGGACGCGGACTTCGCGAAGCACCGGTCGCTCGTCAAGGGGTACATCGGTCCGACGGCCGCGTCGTTCATCGAGGAGGCCGCTGCGGGGCACGGGACCGAGGGCTCGGTGCGGCAGTTCCTCGGCGCGGACAGCGAGACCGGACTCCGGTACTTCCTCGATCCGCGGGTCGTCGACGGCACCACGTGGATCACGGGCGCGAACACCGCCGGGCGTCACGTCTCGGGGCTCGTCGCCGGGCGCGACTTCGTGGCCGACGGCGTCGTCGAGGTCGCGGACGTGCGACCGGGGGACCCCGCTCCCGACGGCTCGGGTCCGCTCGAGACGGCGCGCGGCATGGAGATCGGGCACGTGTTCCAGCTCGGACGCAAGTACGCCGAGGCGCTCGGTCTCAAGGTGCAGGACGAGCGGGGCAAGCTCGCCACGGTGACGATGGGCTCCTACGGGATCGGCATCACGCGCATCATGGCGATCCTCGCCGAGGCGCACAACGACGACCGTGGGCTCGTCTGGCCGAAGGACGTCGCCCCCTTCGATGTCCACGTCGTGGCCACGGGCAAGGACCAGGTGGCCTACGACGTCGCGTCGGGCATCATCGCCGAGCTCGAGCGCGCCGGGATGGACGTCCTGTACGACGACCGGCCGAAGGTGTCGCCGGGTGTCAAGTTCGGTGACGCCGAGCTCATCGGTGTCCCGGTGGTCGTCGTCGCGGGCCGGAACGCGGGCGACGGCGTGGTGGAGCTGTGGGACCGTGCGGCGGGGGAGCGTCGCGAGGTCCCGGTCGCCGAGGTGCTCGCGGCCGTGCGCGCGATCTGATCGCGCCGTCCACTCGATCCGGTCCGGATCGACGGGCCTGCGTCGTGCCTCCCGGTCGTCGGACAGGAAGTGCGGCGCCGGCGGGCGGTCGACGTGCGCTATCCTGGACGCCGCCTTCCGCGCGGTGTCCGAGCGCGGGGTTCCCATCATCTGAATACTGGAGGCCCTCGATGCAGATCGATCTCGCGGTGCTGCGGCTCATGGAACGGGAGCGGGAGATCCCGTTCGACGAACTCGTCACCATCATCGAGCAGGCCATCCTCACCGCGTACCAGAAGCACGCAGCCGAGAACGGTGAGCCGGCCGACCCGCAGGCGCGGGTGGAGCTCGACCGCAAGTCGGGCCAGGTGCGTGTCTACGTCCCCGAGCGTGACGACGACGGCACCGTCGTCGGTGAGTCCGTCGACGAGACGAACGACTTCGGTCGCATCGCGGCGTTCGCGGCCAAGCAGGTCATCAACCAGCGGCTCCGGGACATCGGCGACGACAAGGTCCTCGGCGAGTTCCGTGGCAAAGAGGGTGACATCGTCGCCGGCGTCGTGCAGCAGGGGCCGAACCCACGCATGGTGCACGTCGACCTCGGCACGATCGAGGCCATCCTCCCGCCCGAGGAGCAGGTCCCTGGCGAGACCTACCCGCACGGTCAGCGGCTCCGCGTGTACGTGACGAGTGTCGGCAAGGGACACAAGGGCCCCCAGATCACCGTGTCCCGGACGCATCCGGGTCTCGTCCGCAAGCTCTTCGCGCTCGAGGTCCCCGAGATCGCGTCGGGCGTGGTCGAGATCGTGTCCATGGCGCGCGAGGCAGGTCACCGCACGAAGATCGCGGTCAAGGCGAACGAGCCCGGCGTCAACGCCAAGGGTGCGTGCATCGGGGAGCTCGGCCAGCGCGTCCGTTCGGTCACGAACGAGCTCGGGGCCGAGAAGATCGACATCGTCGATTACTCGCCGGACCTCGCGACCTTCGTGGGCAACGCCCTGTCCCCGGCGAAGGTCACGAGTTCGTTCGTGATCGACAAGTCCACCAAGGCGGTCCGCGCCCTCGTCCCGGATTACCAGCTCTCGCTCGCCATCGGGAAAGAGGGGCAGAACGCCCGCCTCGCGGCGAAGCTGACCGGTGCCCGGATCGACATCCAGCCGGACTCCATCCTCGAGGGCGACTGAGCGCCGGATGCGGAGCGCGCGCGGTCGTTCGCTGACCGCACCGCCTCGTTGGCGTGCCGGGATCGCGTCCGTCCGAGGCAGGGAGTAGAGTGGGACCCGTCAGAACGTGCATCGGCAGTCGTCGCCGTGCACCCCGATCCTCCCTCCTCCGAGTCGTCGCCCGTGGCGACCGCGTCGTGGTGGATCCGAAGGCAGTCATGCCAGGCCGGGGCGCGTGGATCACCCCGACGGTCGATGCGTACGAGCTGGCCGTCTCGCGTCGGGCCTTCCGACGCGCGCTGCGGCTGGATCGTGAACCGGACACGTCGGCGGTCCGCGAGTACCTGGAACGACTCCGGTCGGGCCAGGACCCGGCACGGGACCTCGACACGACAGAACAGGCTGAACGGCTTATGGACAACTGATGAGCGGCTCGAAATGAGACCCATCACTCAGTGAGTCCCACCCTTCTCGGGTGGGACCCGAGAAGGAGAACAGTGGCAAAACCACGCGTACACGAGATCGCCAGCGAGCTCGGTGTCGACAGCAAGACCGCGCTCGAGAAGCTCAAGGAGCTCGGCGAGTTCGTCAAGGGCCCGAGCTCGAGCATTGAGCCGCCCGTCGCCCGCAAGCTCCGCGCGGCGCTCGAGGCATCCGGCGCGACGTCGTCGTCGGCGACCAAGCCGGCGGCACCGAAGGCCGCGCCGCGCCCGCAGGCACCGCGCCCCGCTGCACCGGCACCCGCGCCCGCCGCGCCCGTCGAAGCGGAGCAGCCCTCGGTGAACGACGCGCCGCGTCCGGCCGCCCCCATGTCGGTGGCCGAGCGGCAGGCGCAGGCCGAGGCCGCCCAGAAGGCCCAGGCGCAGAAGAACCAGGCCGACAAGGTCGACGGTGCCGCATCGTCGACGGCGCCGAAGCCGGGCGCCGCACGCCCCGGCCCGAAGCCGGGCGGCGCGCGCCCGGGCAACAACCCCTACTCGTCGAGTCAGGGCATGGGCTCGCGTCCGCCCCGCCCCGGCAACAACCCGTTCTCGCAGAACCAGGGCATGCCGCGTCCGGGTGGCGGTACGGGTGGCATCCCGCGTCCGCAGCCGCCGCGTCCGGGCGCTCCCCGGCCCGGTGCTCCGCGTCCGGGTGGGCCCGGTCAGGGTGCGCGTCCGAACGGCTTCGGCCAGCGTCCGGGTGGGCCCGGCCGTGGCGGCCAGGGCGGTGGCTTCCAGCGTCCCGGTGGTGCCGGAGCCGGTGCCGGTGGCGGATTCCAACGCCCTGGCTTCGGACCCGCGCGTCCGGCCGGCGGTGGCGGTCGTGGCCGTGGTCCGGGTGGTGGCACCGCTGGTGCGTTCGGTC
The DNA here is from genome assembly GCF_003234805.2 of Curtobacterium sp. MCBD17_040. Taxonomy (GTDB): domain Bacteria; phylum Actinomycetota; class Actinomycetes; order Actinomycetales; family Microbacteriaceae; genus Curtobacterium. The sequence goes on along the minus strand of NZ_CP126273.1, from coordinate 1,902,275 downwards.
GTGGTGGCGGCAAGAGCCGCGCTCGCAAGTCGAAGCGGACGAAGCGCGCCGAGTACGAGATGCGGCAGGCGCCGTCGATCGGCGGCGTGCAGGTCCCGCGCGGTGACGGCAACACGGTCGTCCGGCTGCGTCGTGGTGCGAGCATCTCGGACTTCGCGGACAAGATCGACGCGAGCCCCGGCAACCTCGTGACGGTGCTGTTCCACCTCGGTGAGATGGCGACCGCGACTGAGTCGCTGGACGAGGCGACCTTCGAGGTCCTCGGCGAGGAGCTCGGTTACAAGATCCAGATCGTCTCCCCGGAGGACGAGGACAAGGAGCTCCTGGAGGGCTTCGACATCGACCTCGACGCCGAGCTCGACGACGAGGACGACTCGGTCCTCGTCGCCCGTCCGCCGGTCGTCACGGTCATGGGTCACGTCGACCACGGCAAGACCCGCCTGCTCGACGCGATCCGGAACGCGAACGTCGTCGCGGGTGAGGCCGGCGGCATCACGCAGCACATCGGTGCGTACCAGGTCATCTCCGAGCACGAGGGCATCGAGCGCCCGATCACGTTCATCGACACCCCGGGTCACGAGGCGTTCACCGCCATGCGTGCCCGTGGTGCCCAGGTGACGGACATCGCGATCCTCGTGGTCGCGGCCGACGACGGCATCATGCCGCAGACGGTCGAGGCCCTGAACCACGCGCAGGCGGCGAACGTGCCGATCGTGGTCGCGGTGAACAAGATCGACAAGGAAGGCGCGAACCCCGCCAAGGTCCGCCAGCAGCTCACCGAGTACGGGCTCGTGGCCGAGGAGTACGGCGGCGACGTCATGTTCGTCGACGTGTCCGCGCGGAACAACACGAACATCGACGCCCTGCTCGAGGCCGTGCTGCTCACGGCCGACGCGGGACTCGATCTCCGTGCCAACCCCGACAAGGACGCCCGCGGTGTCGCCATCGAGGCGCGTCTCGACAAGGGACGCGGTGCGGTCGCGACCGTGCTCATCCAGTCCGGGACGCTGCACGTCGGCGACGCGATCGTCGCGGGCACCGCCTACGGCCGCGTCCGCGCGATGATGGACGAGAACGGCAACGCGGTCGAGGCCGCGACGCCGAGTCGTCCCGTGCAGGTGCAGGGTCTGTCGAGCGTGCCGCGTGCCGGTGACACCTTCCTGGTGACGGAGGAGGACCGCACGGCCCGCCAGATCGCCGAGAAGCGCGAGGCCGTCGAGCGCAACGCCCAGCTGGCCAAGGCCCGCAAGCGCATCTCGCTCGAGGACTTCACCCGTGCACTCGAAGAGGGCAAGGTCGACGCGCTCAACCTCATCATCAAGGGTGACGTCTCCGGTGCCGTCGAGGCGCTCGAGGAGTCGCTGCTCAAGATCGAGGTCGACGAGAGCGTCCAGCTCCGGATCATCCACCGCGGTGTCGGTGCGGTCACGGAGTCGGACGTCAACCTCGCGACGGTCGACAACGCGATCATCATCGGGTTCAACGTCCGCCCCGACACGAAGGCACGGGAACGTGCCGCTCGCGAGGGTGTGGACATCCGCTTCTACTCGGTCATCTACTCGGCACTCGAGGACATCGAGCAGTCCCTGCGGGGCATGCTCAAGCCCGAGTTCGAAGAGGTCCAGTCGGGTGTGGCGGAGATCCGCGAGGTGTTCCGTTCGTCGAAGTTCGGCAACATCGCCGGTGTGGTGGTCCGGTCCGGCACGATCACGCGCAACGCCAAGGCGCGCGTCATCCGTGACGGCGTCGTGCTCGCCGACGGTCTCGCCATCGAGTCGCTGCGCCGGTTCAAGGACGACGTCACCGAGGTCCGGACGGACTTCGAGGCGGGCGTCGGTCTCGGCAAGTACAACGACATCCAGATCGGCGACGAGATCGAGACCATCGAGATGGTCGAGAAGCCGCGCGGCTGAGTCCGCTCGTCCGGCGGGGCCGCGCCGGGACGCACACCGCGTCCCGGCGGGGCCCCGCCCTCGTTCCCACACCACCAGGAGGACCCCATGGCCGACCCACAGCGCGCCCGCAAGATGGCGGACCGCATCCAGGAGATCGTCGCCAGGCGGCTGGACAAGGGCATCCGTGACCCGCGTCTCGGATTCGTCACGATCACGGACGTCCAGGTGACCGGCGACCTGCAGCACGCGTCCGTCTTCTACACCGTGTACGGCTCGGACGAGGAGCGGCAGGACACCGCGGCGGCGCTGAAGTCCGCGACCGGCATGCTCCGCAGCGAGGTCGGCAAGAACATCACCGCTCGGCTGACCCCGACCCTCGAGTTCATCGCCGACGCCGTGCCGGAGAACGCTGCGCACATCGACGCGTTGCTCGCCGAGGCGCGTGACCGCGACGCCGCGGCGCGGGCACAGGCGTCCGCCGCGTCCTACGCGGGCGACGCCGACCCGTACCGACACGACGACGAGGACGACGACGAGGACTCGGCCGACGTCGTCACCCGTCAGGCGGACCCGGGCAGCGAGTAGCCGACGGCGTCGGACCCGACGGCGAGCCCGTCCCGCACCAGCGATCGGAGCGCGCGGTCGCGCTGCTCGGCGTCGGGCCACACCATCGCGATCTCGTCCAGGGTCACCGGGACGTCGCTGGCCCGGAGTTCGGCCATGATCAGCCCGCGGACCTGTCGGTCGCTCCCGGCGAACCGCGACTGCCGGGGCGCCCGCGGGCCGTCGTGCGCGGGGTGCCCCTGCGCGCGCCACCGGCATCGATCGGAGATCGGGCACACGTCGCATGCGGGCCGCTTCGCGACGCACACGAGCGCGCCGAGCTCCATGACCGCCGCGTTCGTCGCAGCCGCGTCCTCGAGATCGGGAGGCAGCACCGCAGCCATCAGCGGCAGGTCACGTCGAGCGTTCGCCGGCCCCGGCTCGGCCTGCCCGAGCAGCGCCCGGGCGAGGACCCGGCGGACGTTGACGTCGACGACCGGGTGGCGCAGCCCGAAGGCGAACACCGCGATCGCCCGCGCCGTGTAGTCGCCGATGCCGGGGAGCGCGAGGAGGGCGTCGACGTCCGATGGGACGACGCCCTCGTGTCGGTCGACGATGGCGGTCGCCGCGGCGTGCAGCGCGAGCGCGCGTCGCGGGTAGCCCAGCCGGTCCCAGGCACGGACCGCCTCGGACGGCGGGTCGGCGGCGAGGGCGGCTGGCGTCGGCCAGCGCGCGAGCCACGCCTCGAGCCGTGGGACGACCCGTGCGACCTGTGTCTGCTGGAGCATGATCTCGCTCACCATCGTGCCCCAGGCGGGGAACCCGGGTCGTCGCCACGGGAGGTCGCGGCCGTGCTGGCGGAACCACGCGATGAGCGGGGTCGGGATGTCGGGGCCGGGTCGGGCCTCCCGGGCGGCGACGTCTGGGGAGACGTCCGAGGGGTGCTCGGGGCGCGGAACGGGGACCACCAGGAGAGCCTACGGTGGAGCGATGGCACGATGGGCACCGCAGGAGACCGACACCATGCAGGCGATCGCGACGGAGGTCGCGCACAACGCGGGCGCCGCTCGGACGGTGATCGCGGTCGACGGCGGGCCGGGCGTCGACCTGGAGCGCGTCGCAGCGGGCCTCGTCGCGGCACTCGAGCAGCAGGGGGTCAAGGCCATGCACGCCGCGGCGTCCTCGACGGATGCCGATGGCCTCCGAGCCGAGGTCGTCGATCCCTTCCGGACGATCGGCACCGACCCCGGGATCCTCGTCGTCACGGGGAAGCGTCTGCTGTCGCGCTCCGTGCGGTCCCTCTGGCGCTGGTCCCTGTGGGTCGAGCGCGACGATCGGTCCGAGCCGCGCGCCGAGGACCCGTTCACCACGTACGTCCGTCAGGACGACCCGAAGGGTGCTGCGTCGGCCGTCCTCGACGTGACGGACCCCGAGCACCCGCGGCGGAACTGGGCGGACGCGTGCTAGCCGGAGGCGACCCGCGCGACGTCGGCTGAGCGCCGGCGCTGCTACCCTTTCCCGGTGCTCGAACCGGCCCCCAACGGGATCCTCCTCGTCGACAAGCCGGGCGGCATCTCCAGCCACCGGTCGGTCTCGATCGCGCGCCGACGCTTCGGCATCCGCAAGATCGGGCACGCCGGGACCCTCGACCCGATGGCGACGGGTCTGCTCGTCCTCGGTGTCGGGCCGTCGACGCGTCTGCTGACGCACCTGGTCGGCCTCGACAAGCGGTACACCGCGACGATCCGGCTCGGTGTCGCGACCGACTCCGACGACGCCGACGGTGCCGTGGTCGCGTCCCCCGGACTGCTCCCGGACGCGCTCGACGACGTCCGGCTCGAGGAGGCCGTGGGCGCGCAGCGGGGGACCATCGAGCAGGTGCCGAGCACGGTCAGCGCCATCAAGGTCGACGGCCGACGGGCGTACGCCCGGGTGCGCGCGGGCGAGACCGTCGAGCTGGAACCGCGACGTGTGACGGTGGCGCGCTTCGACGTCCTGGCCCGGCGTGACCTGGTCGTGGCCGTGGAGGGCGTGGAGACCCCGGTCGTCGACCTCGACGTCGACGTCGAGTGTTCCTCCGGCACCTACGTCCGCGCCCTCGCCCGTGACGTCGCGGTGGCCCTCGAGACCGGCGGCCACCTCACCGCACTGCGCAGGACCCGGATCGGACCGTTCGCCGTCGCCGACGCCGTCGTGCTCGAGGACGACGACGTAGACGTCCGGGCCCGGCTGCGCCGTCCGGCGGACGTCGCCCGCGTCCTGTTCCGGGAGGTCGTGCTCGACTCCGCAGCGGCACGGGACCTCAGCGACGGCAAACGGGTGCCGACCGACCTGGCCGACACCGACGGTCCGGTCGCGGCCGTCGCCGCGGCGGACGACCGCCTCGTCGGACTCGTGTCCGTCCGACGTGGCGCGCTGCGGGTCATCACGAACTTCCCGACAGGAGCGGACGCATGATCGACTGGTTCACCTGGGTCCAGGTCGGCTTCGCGGCCCTCACCGGCCTCTTCTGTGTCGTGGTCGGCCTGATCGGTTGGAAGCCGAACGACCCGACCGTCGGCGCGCTCGTGCTCATCGAGCTCCTGCTCATCGCCCAGGGTGTCGTCGCGATCGTGCAACCCGCGGTGGGCAACCCGCCGAGGGGAAACGCGCTCGAGTTCGGGGTGTACGCGGTGTCGGTGCTGCTCGTCCCACCTGCGGCGATCGTCTGGGCCCTCATCGACCGCACCCGGTGGAGCACCGTGGTGCTCGGAGCGGGAGCCTTCACCGTCGCGGTCATGGTCTACCGGATGTCCCAGATCTGGTTCGCCCAGGCGTGACCGGTCGGCGCCAGACCGAGCCGTGCCTCCCGGCCGCTAGAATCGGGGCGATGCCGACCAAGTCCTCTCGCGCGACCGGCATCGGTCGCGTCCTCATCGCCGTCTACGGCATCCTCGCCCTCGCGGCGACCGGACGCAGCGTCGTGCAGATCATCGAGAAGTTCCACCACGCGCCGTTCGCCTACACGTTGAGTGCCCTGTCCGCCGTGGTCTACATCGTCGCGATGGTCGCGCTCATCGCCCCGGGCCGCACCTGGTACCGCGTCGCTTGGGTGACGATCGGGTTCGAGATGGTCGGGGTCGTCGTCATCGGGTTCCTGTCGCTGTTCGACCACGCCCTGTTCCCCGACGACACCGTGTGGTCGGGCTTCGGAGCCGGGTACTACTGGGTGCCCCTCGTCCTGCCGGTCGCCGGGCTGTGGTGGTTGCGGACCCACCACCGTGCCGCTGTGCAGGCCATCGCGGCGGACCCGCCGTCGTCGCGCGTCGCGCCCGAGCCGGACGCGGAGCGGGCCGCGGCCGGTCGTGCCGACGCCGCGACCTCGGGGGAGTGACCATGCAGTACTTCGCCGACCTCGCCGAGGTCCCGGCGGGCTTCGGTCCGAGCGCGGTCACGATCGGCAAGTTCGACGGCGTCCACGTCGGGCACCGCGCCGTCATCGCGCAGCTCGAGGACGCCGCGCGTGAACGCGACCTCGTGTCCACCGTCGTGACCTTCGATCGTCACCCGCTGTCGGTGCTCGATCCCGGGCACGTGCCACCGGCGCTCACGAGCATCCGGCAGCGGCGCGAGCTGCTCGAGGCGGCCGGGGTGGACGCGACCCTCTTGCTGCCGTTCGACCAGTCCCTGCAGTCGCTGCCCGCCGCCGAGTTCGTCGCGCGCGTCCTCGTGGGTGCCCTCCACGCACGGGTCGTGCTCGTCGGGAGCGACTTCCGGTTCGGCGCCCGCGGTGCCGGCGACGTCGACCTGCTCCGGCGCCTCGGCGAGCAGCACGGGTTCTCCGTCCGGTTGATCGATGACGTAGACCTCGTCGACGACGGCCGGTCCGCGGGGGAACGGCGCGTCTCGTCGACCTGGATCCGCGAGCTGCTGTCCGTCGGTCGCGTCGCGGAGGCCGCGCGGCTGCTCGGCCGCGACCACGCCGTGCGGAGCACGGTCGTGCACGGCAACGAGCGCGGGCGCGAGATGGGCTACCCGACCGCCAACCTCGATCCCGACTGCGAGGGGTTCGTGCCCGCGGACGGCGTGTACGCCGCGCGGGTGCTGCATCGGGGCCGGACCTACCCGGCCGCGGTCTCCGTCGGGAACAACCCGACGTTCGAGGGCGTCCCCGAGAAGCAGATCGAAGCGCACCTGCTCGACGTCGACATCGACCTGTACGACGACGTCATCACGGTGATGTTCGTCGCCTACGTGCGCGGCATGGTCGCGTTCGACGGCATGGACGCGCTCGCGGCGCAGATGCGGCAGGACGACCGCGAGATCCGGGTGATCCTGGGCGTCGACTAGCTGGTGGGTCGACCAGCGGCCGGCGGCCGGCGGCGCGACCCGGGCACGTCCGACGAGCGGGTCGCCGACGACGTCACGATCCCAGTGCGTCCAGCCAGATCCTCCTGGCGTCCAGGGCCTCCTGCGCGGCCTTGATCCGAGCGGTGTCACCCGAGGCCTCGGCGTCGTTCAGCTCGGCCTGGAGCTTGCCGATGGCGTCCTCGAGCTGGCTCGCGAGCCCGGCGGACCGGGCCTTGCGCTCGGGGTCCGACTCGCGCCAGTGCTCGTCCTCGAGCCCGCGGACGTGCGACTCGATCGCACGCATGCGGTCCTCGACACTGCGGACGCGGTCGCGCGGCACGCGACCGATCTCGTCCCACCGGCGCTGGATGTCGGTCAGGCGTCGGCGTGCCGCGACCCGGTCGGTCTCCTGGAGCAGGGGCTCGGCCTCGGTCAGCAGCGCGAGCTTCGCGTCGAGGTTCGCCGTGTACTCCTCGGACTCGCGGGCGACCTCGTCGTGCTTCTGCGCGAAGAGGACGTCACCCGCGGCCTTGAACCGGCTCCACAGTGCGTCGTCGTACCGCTTGCCCGCGCGGCCGGCGTGCTTCCAGTCCTCGAGCAGTTGGCGGTACGCGGGGATGCCGTCCGAGCCGCGGGTCGCGAGCGCCTCGGCCTGGTCGACGAGCTCTTGCTTGCGGGACCGTGCCTCGCGGTGCTGCGCGTCGAGGTCGGCGTAGAAGGCACGGCGGTGCTGGTCGACGGTGGAACGGGCGGTGCGGAACCGCTTCCACAGCTCGTTGCCCTCGTTCTTCGGGATCCGCGGACCATCGTGCTGGTGCCGCTGCCACCGGGCGAAGACGTCGTCGAGCTGCGTGGTGATCTGCTTCCACTGCGCCCGTGCCGGATCCACCGCCGCCAGTGCCTCGGCTTCCTCGACGAGGCCCCGTCGGTACGCCAGCGCGTCGGTCAGGGCCTGCTCGGCCTGTTCGGCCTGCTCACGACCGAGGGAGCCGACCTGCTCGCCGAGGACGTCCACGCGCCGCTCGAGGGCCTGGATGTCGCCGACGACCCGAGCGTCGGCGAGCGCCGTGCGGAGGTGCTCGACCGTCCGGCCGATGTCCGACGCCGAAGCGCCGCGCTGCGCGCGCTGCTCGGCGATCCGCACCTGACCCTCGAGGTCGGCGTACTTCCGGGCGTAGTAGGCGAGGGCTTCCTCCGGGGCGGCGTCGGGGTACTCACCGACCGCACGCTCGTCGTCGCCGTACCGGACGTACACCGTCCCGGTCTCGTCGACTCGCCCCCAGCTCGTTGCTTCGTCAGGTCCCACAGGTCTCGCCTCGATCGTGGTCGTGCTCGCCGACGTCACCGTCGGCCGGTCAGGACGCCAGCCTATTGCACGGGCTGTGATGGCGACGGGTCACTTGCCAGGGGCGTGGGCGGCCGGTGGCGGCGGCACCTCCGACACAGGACCAACCGGTCCGCCGGGGAGGCCGTGGGTCACCGCTCGATGGCGATGGTCGCGCCCGTGATGGTCGTGGGGACCTTCGGCGCACCGGTACCGTCGCTGCCGGCGGTGCCGATCCCCTTCGACGTGATCGTCTTCCGGAGCCGGGGGAGCCCCGCGGTCACCTTGCCGACGACCGTGTAGCCGCCGGTCGAGCCGTCGAGGTGCGTGTCGCCGTAGGTGATTAAGAACTGCGTGTTCTGGGAGTACTGCGAGCTGCTCCTGGCCATGGCGATCGTGCCGGTCGGGTAGTCGCCGTCCGCGGGCACGTTCTCGAGCGGTCCGTACTCGAACCCGGCGTCCCCGGTGCCGTCGCCGTTGGCGGAGCCGCACTGGATGAACTGTGCCCCCTTCGTGACGCTGAGCCGGTGGCAGGACGTGCCGTCGTAGAACTGCTTGCGGATGAGGTCGACCAGGACGCTCGTCGACTGGGGTGCGGCCTTCCCGTCGAGTTCGATGTCCAACGTGACCGTCTTGTTGAGCGTGAGCCTGCCGGTCCAGGTCGAGGCCTTCGCGATGGACGCGCTCGGCACGTTCCCGGTGTCCGCCGCGGTGGCGCTGGCGGACGGGGTCGGCGTGCTCGTGGCGGATGCCGATGCCGATGCCGATGCCGATGCCGATGCGGAGGCCGTCGTCCGCTCGTCGTGCACGAGCTGTGAGCCCGTGGCGAGTGCCGCGACGACGACGAGTGCGACGAGTGCGACGAGGTCGTCCCGCCGCCGCCTCCGGCGTCGCCGGTCGTGGAGGCCCTGGCGCGCCTGGTACAGACGGAGGCGGTCGCGCGCCTCCCTGGCATCCCTGCCCTGGTTCCTCGGTGCCACGTGTCCTCCGCCCTGGTCCCGCGTCCCGGCCGCCCCGGTGCCAGGGAGGATCGTAGTGGACGACCCGATGACCGATCGCCGCGGCCTGCGGTGGTGGCGTCCTCCCGGTCCCGCGCATCGTGTCGGTGCCGCCGCTTACCATGGGGGACATGGCAGCGGACCGGTCGGTGACGGGCGTGCAGAGCGCGCCGGGCGTCGGTCAGGGCGCGGCGCCGCTCGCCGTGCGCATGCGGCCGACGAGCCTCGACGAGGTCGCCGGGCAGGGGCACCTGCTCGGGCGCGGATCACCACTCGTGTCCCTGGCGTCCGGAGCGGACGACCGTCCCGGTGGCGTCTCGGTCATCCTCTGGGGTCCACCGGGCACCGGCAAGACCACCATCGCGCAGGCCATCGCCCGTTCTTCCGGTCGGGCCTTCGTCGAACTGAGCGCCGTCACCGCAGGCGTCAAGGACGTGCGTGAGGTGATGGAGCGCGCCCTCGCCCACCGCGATCTCTACGGCTCGACCACCGTCCTGTTCCTCGACGAGATCCACCGGTTCAGCAAGGCCCAGCAGGACGCCCTGCTGCCGGGGGTCGAGAACGGCTGGGTCGTCCTCATCGCCGCGACGACCGAGAACCCCTCGTTCTCGGTCATCGCGCCCCTGCTCTCCCGGTCGTTGCTCCTGACACTGCGCCCGCTGTCCGACGCGGACCTCGGGACCCTGGTCGACCGCGCCGTGGAGGATCCTCGTGGACTGGCCGGGACCGTCGTCCTCGGTGACGAGGCCCGTGCGGCGCTCGTCCGACTCGCCTCGGGTGACGCGCGCCGTGCCCTGACCGCCCTCGAGGCGGCCGCGCAGTCGGCGATCGCGGCGTCGGACGACCACGAGACCGTGCCGGTCGTCACGGCCGAGACGATCGCGGCCGCGGTGGACCGCGCGCTCCTGCGGTACGACCGGCAGGGGGACGAGCACTACGACGTCATCAGCGCGTTCATCAAGTCGATCCGTGGCAGCGACGTCGATGCCGCGCTGCACTACCTGGCCCGCATGATCGAGGCGGGCGAGGACCCGCGGTTCATCGCGCGCCGGGTGATCATCTCGGCGTCCGAGGACATCGGGATGGCCGATCCCCAGGCGCTCCCGATCGCGGTCGCCGCAGCCCAGGCCGTGCAGCTGATCGGGATGCCCGAGGGCCGCATCCCCCTCGCCGAGGCGGTGGTCTACCTCGCCACCGCACCCAAGTCGAACGCCGCGTACACCGGCATCGACGCGGCGATCGCCGATGTCCGGGCGGGCCGGATGGGAGTCGTCCCCACCCACCTGCGCGACGCGCACTACCCCGGTGCGAAGCGGCTCGGCCACGGCAAGGGGTACGTCTACGCGCACGACGCCGAGCACGGGGTGGCGCGACAGCAGTACCTCCCCGACGTCCTCGAGGGCACCGAGTACTACAGCCCCACGACGAACGGGAACGAGCGCGAGGTCGGACCGCGACTCGACCGACTGCGGCGCATCATCCGCGGATCCTGACACGGACGGCCTCGCTGCTTCCGACGGCCGCGGCCGCCCTGCTATGCTGTTCGCGCCCACGTCCGGGTCCTCGCGTGCGGCTGCGTCGAGGACCGCAGTGACCGCGGTTCGGACTGTAGCCGTCCGATCCCACAGGCTCATCCCTCTGGATCCCGTCACGGGCGATCCGCTCCTCGTCAGCGGAGCGCCGCAGGTGATCGTCGTGTGCGCACGGCGGGGCCACCGTGATCCGTTCGTTCAGTACAGAAAAGGACCCTGTGTCTACCAAGTCACGTTCCCGCAGCAAGACCCGCCTGTCGCGCGCGCTCGGCATCCCGCTGACGCCGAAGGCGGCCCGTTACCTCGAGAAGCGCCCCTACGGGCCGGGTGAGCACGGTCGCACCCGCCGCAAGGCCGACAGCGACTACGCCGTCCGCCTCCGTGAGAAGCAGCGTCTGCGTGCCCAGTACGGCATCCGCGAGAAGCAGCTCCGCATCGTCTTCGAAGAGGCCCGCAAGTCGAAGGGCCTGACGGGTGAGAGCCTCGTCGAGCTCCTCGAGGAGCGTCTCGACGCGCTCGTCCTCCGCGCCGGCTTCGCCCGGACCACCGCGCAGGCACGCCAGCTCGTCGTGCACCGCCACATCCTGGTCGACGGCAAGCTCGTCGACCGTCCCTCGTTCCGCGTCAAGCCGGGGCAGCTGATCCACGTCAAGCAGCGCTCCGAGTCGCTCGAGCCGTTCCAGGTCGCCGCCGCCGGTGGTCACCTGGACGTCCTCCCGAAGGTGCCCGGGTACCTCGAGGTCGAGATCGACAAGCTCCAGGCCCGCCTCGTGCGTCGCCCGAAGCGCGCCGAGGTCCCCGTGACCTGCGAGGTCCAGCTGGTCGTCGAGTACTACGCCGCCCGCTGATCCACAGCACCACCGCCGAGGGCGGGTCGTCCACAGCGGACGGCCCGCCCTCCGGCGTTCCGGCGGACCGCACTAAGCTGGGCAGGGCACGCCTGCGGGTGTGGGAGGGAGCCGGACGTGAAGCAGCTGTTCTTCGTCGCCGTCGGTCTCGTGGTGGGGTTCGTCCTCGCGCGGCGGGTCGACCGGTCGCAGGCTGCCCAGCGCCCCGTGGTCCGGGCCGGATCGGCGGCGAAGGCCTTCGCATCCGCCGTCGCCGATGGCTACCGCTCGCGCGAGGCCGAGTTGCGGGCACGCCCCGGCGACCACGCCTGACCCCATCGGTGCGGCCGGCCCCGGTCTCCGCCCGGGGGCCCGTTCCGTCACCCCGCCAGTCCACCGTCACGACCAGGAAGCACCATGCAGACCGCTGACATCCGCCGCCGCTGGCTCGAGTACTTCGGGGACCGTGGCCACACCGTCGTCCCCTCCGCCTCGCTCGTGTCGGACGACCCCTCGCTGCTGTTCACCGTCGCGGGGATGGTCCCGTTCATCCCGTACCTGTCCGGTCTGGTGCCGGCGCCGTTCCCCAGGGCCACGAGCGTGCAGAAGTGCATCCGCACGAACGACATCGAAGAGGTCGGGCGGACGCCGCGGCACGGCACGTTCTTCCAGATGAACGGGAACTTCTCGTTCGGCGACTACTTCAAGGAGCAGGCGATCACGTACGCGTGGGAGCTGCTCACGTCGAACGAGTCGGACGGGGGTCTCGGGTTCGACCCGAAGGACCTCTGGGTCACCGTGTACAAGGACGACGACGAGGCCATCCGGTACTGGAAGCAGATCGCCGGGCTGCCGGACGAGCGCATCCAGCGGCTCGACAAGGACACGAACTACTGGTCGACCGGTCAACCCGGCCCGGCGGGCCCCTGCTCCGAGATCTTCTTCGACCGCGGTCCTGCCTACGGCGCCGACGGCGGCCCCGCGACCGACGACGACCGCTACGTCGAGATCTGGAACCTCGTGTTCATGCAGTACCAGATCCAGGACGTCCGCTCGAAGTACGACTTCGAGATCGTCGGGGAGCTCCCGAGCAAGAACATCGACACGGGCATGGGTCTCGAGCGCGTCGCCTTCCTCAAGCAGGGCGTCGACAACATGTACGAGATCGACCAGGTCCGCCCGGTGCTCGACCGCGCCGCGGAGCTCTCCGGTCGTCGGTACGGCGCCGACCACGGCGACGACGTCCGCATGCGCGTCATCGCGGACCACGTCCGGTCGTCGCTGATGCTCATGTCGGACGGTGTCCAGCCGTCGAACGAGGGCCGCGGGTACATCCTCCGGCGGCTGCTCCGGCGTTCGGTCCGCGCGATGCGACTCCTCGGGGTCCAGGACGCCACCTTCCCGGAGCTCTTCCCGGCGTCCCGCGACGCCATGAAGGCCGCGTACCCCGAGGTCCACGACGACTTCGACCGCATCGCGCGGCTCGCCTTCGCCGAGGAGGACGCGTTCCTCCGCACGCTCGAGCAGGGCACGACCATCCTCGACGTCGCCGTCGACCGCGCCAAGCAGGACGGGGGTGCGCCGATCGGCGGCGACACCGCGTTCCTCCTGCACGACACGTTCGGGTTCCCGATCGACCTCACGCTCGAGATGGCCGAGGAGGCCGGCCTGCGTGTCGACCGCGCGGCGTTCGACACCCTCATGGCGGACCAGCGTGCTCGTGCCAAGGCCGACGCCAAGAGCAAGAAGCGCGCGCTGGCGGACCTCAGCGTCTACAGCGCCTTCCGTGCCCAGGGCGAGACCGTGTTCACGGGGTACGACACCCTCGAGACCGAGACCCGTGTGCTCGGGATCATCGTCGACGGCCGGGGCGTGGACCGCGCGGTGGCGGGCGACATCGCCGAGATCGTCCTCGCCGAGACCTCGCTGTACGCGGAGTCGGGCGGACAGGACGCCGACCAGGGATCGATCGTCGGCAACGGTTTCGACCTCGAGGTGCTCGATGTGCAGAAGCCGGTCGCGGGCCTGTACAGCCACACGGTGCAGGTGCGGTCGGGCGAGGTCGGGGTCGGTGACGCCGCGACCACGGTGGTCGACGCCGAGTACCGGCGCGGTGCGACCCAGGCCCACTCCGCGACGCACCTGGTGAACGCGGCACTGCGCGAGATCCTCGGGCCCGACGCGCTGCAGGCCGGCTCGTACAACAAGGCCGGGTACATGCGACTCGACTTCTCGTGGAGCCAGCCCGTGTCCCTCGCGACGCGGACCGAGATCGAGGACGTCGTGAACGGCGCCATCCGGTCCGACCTCGACGTCACGACCCGTGTCCTGCCGCTCGACGAGGCGAAGGCGCTCGGGGCGCAGGCACTCTTCGGCGAGAAGTACGGGTCCGAGGTCCGGATGGTCGACATCGGCGGACCCTGGTCGCGCGAGCTGTGTGGTGGCACGCACGTGGCGTCGAGCGCCCAGGTCGGGCTCGTCAACCTCGTGGGCGAGAGCAGCGTCGGGTCGACGAACCGCCGTGTCGAGGCGCTCGTCGGGCTCGAGGGTTTCCGCGACCTCGCCGTCGAGCGGACCATCGTGTCGCAGCTGTCGAGCGCGTTGAAGGCGCCGCGCGAGGACCTCCCCGCCCGTGTCGCCGGACTGATGGCCGACCTCAAGAGCGCCGAGAAGCGGATCGCCGAGTTCGAGTCGGCGAACCTGCAGCAGCGCGTCCCGGGCATCGCTCGGACCGCTGGCAAGGTCGGCGACACCACCGTCGTCGCGCAGACGGTCGAGGGCCTGAACTCGTCGGACGACCTCCGGTCCCTCGCGACCGCCGTGCGCGGGCAGCTCGGCACGGACGCGGCCGTCGTCGTGCTCGGTGCGGTCGTGAACGGCAAACCGGCCGTCATCGTCGCCACCAACGACGCCGCTCGACAGCACGGCGTCCAGGCGGGCCCCCTCGCGAAGGAGGCCGCCGGCGTCCTCGGCGGGGGCGGCGGCGGCAAGCCGGACCTCGCCCAGGGCGGCGGCACCGACGTGGCGGCGCTCCCCGCAGCGCTCCGCGCGGTCACCGATCGTCTCGGCGCCTGACCGGCGTGCGCACCGGGAGGCGCCTCGGCGTCGACGTCGGACGGGCGCGCATCGGGGTGGCGGTGTCGGACCGCGACGGCCTGCTCGCCACCCCGGTCGAGACCGTCCGTCGCGATGACCGGCGAGACGTGCCCCGGATCCTCGAGCTCGCGGCGGAGTACGGCGCGATCGAGGTGATCGTCGGGCTCCCGTTGTCGCTGTCCGGAGACGACACCCCATCGACCACGGACGCGCGGGCCTTCGCCGCACGGATCGCGACCCGGGTGCCGGTGCGTCTCGTGGACGAACGGCTGTCGACCGTGAGCGCCCAGCGGGGCATGCGCGAGGCGGGCCGGGACAGCCGGAGATCGCGAGCCGTCATCGACCAAGCCGCCGCTGTTATCATTCTGCAACATGCGCTCGACCGAGAGCGCTCGGGAGGCACTCCGCCGGGGTCACTGCTCCCGTGACTCGTGCGAGAGCGACCCGATCCGAGCAACACCGACCCGAGGAACATCGAGCAGCGTGGCAGACGACCTTGATTGGCGTGCGATCATCGCGCCCGGCGACGATGCCGACCAGCAGCGTGACGACCGCGCCGTCGGGGCCGCCGACGACCGGGCACCTTCCGCTCCGGACCGAGCCGGAGCTCCGCTCGAACCCAGCGCCGCCGATGCTCGTCCTCCCCACCTGACCCGCCGCGCAGCTCGAGAGGCCGCGGCCCGGGCCGACCGCAGCAGCGGGGGCGACGACGTCGTCACCGACCCACAGGACCACCACCACAGCGACGTCCGTGCGCTGTTCGGCCACCACGACGACGAGACCGCCGACCGAGACGCGCCCGGCCGGGCCGAGCAGGATGGCGCCGCGGTCGCCGTCGGAGCCGCGGCGGGCCGCGACGGGGGAGTCGGCGACGGGCGTCGCTCCGGGCGTCGCGGTGGGGCCTCCCGGCGTCCGCAGCCGCCGCGCCGCCGTCGCTCGCGGGGCGCGGTCGTCGCGGGCATCGTGATCGTCGCCATCGTGCTCGCGGGGGGTGCCGGCGCCACCCTGTTCGTGGTGCCGAAGGTCCAGTCGGTCGTCGCGAGCCTGACGAAGAAGCAGGAACCCACCGACTACACGGGGAGCGGCACGGGCAAGGTGACGGTCACCATCAAGGAGGGTGACATCGGCAGCGACGTCGCGAAGACCCTGCACCGGAGCGGTGTCGTCAAGACCTCGACCGCGTTCTACCAGCTCCTCCTCACCAAGCAGGACGTCCAGTTCCAGCCGGGTTCGTACCAGCTCAAGCACCACATGAGCGCGAAGGCGGCCCTCGCGGCGCTGCAGGACAGCGCGAACAAGGTGACCGCGACGGTCCTGATCCCCGAGGGCGCGGTGCTCAAGGACGTCGAGGCGTCACTCGTGAGCAAGGCCGGCCTCACGCAGGCGTCGGTGACCGCCGCCGCCGCGGACGTCTCGGGTTACGGCCTCCCTGCGGGCGTGACGAGCCTCGAGGGCTACCTGTTCCCCGCCACGTACCCGATCAACCCGTCGTGGACGGCAACGCAGTACTTCCAGTCGATGGTCGACACCATGAACCAGCACCTCGACGACGCAGGGGTGCCGGTGGCCGAACGCGCGCACGTCGTGACGTTCGCCTCGGTCGTGCAGAAGGAAGCCGGACTCGCCGCCGACTACCCGAAGGTGGCCCGGGTGTTCCAGAACCGCATCGACCAGGGCATGCCGCTCCAGTCGGACGCGACGGTCGCGTACGGCACCGGGCACACGGACCGGGTGACCACGACCGACGCCGAACGCGCGGACGCGGGCAACCCGTACAACACGTACCAGCACAAGGGGCTCCCGCCCGGTCCGATCTCGAACCCGGGCGACATCGCCATCGACGCGGTCATGCGTCCCGCGGCCGGTAGCTGGCTGTACTTCGTGACGGTCGACCTGCAGACCGGAGCGACCGTGTTCTCGACGACCTACGCGGAACACGAGGCCGCGGTCGCCCAGTGGCAGGCGTGGATGAAGGCCCACCCCGATTACAAGTGATCCCGGGCGGCGGCCGGCCGTTCGGGCTGTGGGAGGATGGACACCATGCTTCGCTGGTTGACCGCAGGTGAGTCCCACGGACCCGAACTCATCGCCGTGCTCGAGGGGCTGCCGGCCGGCGTCCCGGTGTCGTACGAGCAGATCCGCGCCGACCTCGCGCGCCGCAAGCTCGGGTACGGTCGTGGTTCCCGCATGAAGTTCGAGCAGGACGAGCTGCACATCTCGAGTGGTGTCCGCCACGGGTCCTCCCTCGGCAGCCCGATCGCGATCCGCGTCGGGAACACCGAGTGGCCCAAGTGGGTCGAGGTGATGAACGCCGAGCCGGTCGAGACGACGGACGCCTCCCGCGGTCGCAACGCGCCGCTCACCCGACCCCGACCGGGCCACGCCGACCTCGTGGGCATGCAGAAGTACGCGTTCGACGAGGCGCGTCCGATCCTCGAGCGCGCGTCGGCGCGCGAGACCGCGGCGCGAGTCGCACTCGGCGCCGTCGCCAAGTCGTTCCTGGCGGAACTCGGCATCACGTCGGTGAGCCACACGCTGCAGGTCGGCACGGTGCGGGTACCGGACGACGCGCCGCTGCCCGTGCCCACGGACGTCGACCGGCTCGACGACGACCAGCTGCGGTGCTTCGACGCCGCCACGAGCGCGCGCATGGTCACCGAGGTCGAGGCCGCCAAGAAGGACGGCGACACGCTCGGCGGCGTCGTGGAGGTGCTGTTCTACGGTCTCCCGCCGGGGCTCGGGTCCCACGTGCAGTGGGACCGGCGTCTCGACGCCCGGCTCGCCGCCGCGATCATGGGCATCCAGGCGATCAAGGGCGTCGAGGTCGGTGACGGCTTCGCGACGGCGGCGCGGCGGGGTTCCGCGGCCCACGACGAGCTGTTCCAGGCCGACGGCGAGATCTACCGCACGTCCGACCGCGCCGGCGGCACCGAGGGCGGCATGTCCACGGGCACGGTCCTCCGCGTCCGTGCCGGGATGAAGCCGATCGCGACGGTGCCCCACGCGCTGCACACGGTCGACGTCGCGACCGGCGAGGACGCCTCGGCGCACCACCAGCGCTCGGACGTCTGTGCCGTTCCAGCCGCGGGCGTCGTCGCCGAGGCGATGGTGGCGCTCGTCCTGGCCGACGCCGTGCTCGAGAAGTTCGGCGGCGACTCCGTCGGCGAGACCAAGCGGAACCTCGACGCGTACCTCGCGGCGATCCCGGCGTCGTTGCGGACGCGTGGCGTGACGTCGTCCGCCGACGTTCAGCAGCCCACACCGTCCCTGTGAGCGCGACGCCGCCGGGCTCCGGACCGTCGGGCGTCGCTCGCCACGACGACACGTGGACCCGGCCGCATCGGCTGGCGGTGCCCGTGGTGCTCATCGGTCCGATGGGCGCAGGCAAGTCCACCGTGGGCAAGCGCGCGGCGAAGGCGCTCGGCGTGCCCTTCACCGACACGGACCGTGAGATCGTGCGGGAACACGGATCCATCGACCGCATCTTCGCCGAACGCGGCGAGGCGGCGTTCCGCGACCTCGAGCGGGCCGCGGTCGACGCCGCGTTCGACACGGGCGGCGTCGTGGCGGTGGGTGGCGGCGCCGTCACGCACGCCGCCACCCGCGCGGCCATCGCGACGTGCCGGGTGGTGCTGCTCACCGTCTCGGCCGACGCCGTCGCCGAGCGCATCGTCGGGACCGACCGCCCGCTCCTGGCCGTCGGGGGCATCGACGCGTGGACCGCGATCGCGGATGCGCGCGCAGCGACGTACGCGTCCCTCGCGCACGTGGTCGTGGACACCTCACGGCGTCCGATGAGCCGCGTGGTCGACGACGTCGTCGCCTGGGTCCGCGCCGCCGAGACACCAGGACCAGCATCGGCACCAGTGGCGGCCGCTGGCGCGCCGGCACCAGAGGAGGAACCATGACGACGAGCACGGCGCTGCCGGACGGCACGACGCAGATCCGGGTGGGCGGGGACGACGGGTACGTCGTGGCCGTCGGGCACGGTCTCCTCGAGGCGGTGCCGACGGTCCTGCCGCGCGGCGTCGCGAAGGTGCTCATCGTGCACGCTGCGCCGCTCGCGGAGCAGGCCGAGGTGCTCCGCGCGCGTCTCGTCGACGCCGGTCTGGAGGCCCTCATCGCCGAGGTGCCCGACGCCGAGTCCGCCAAGCGGGTCGAGGTCGCGGCCTTCTGCTGGCAGATCCTCGGGCAGGCCGACTTCACGCGGACCGACGCCGTGGTGGGGCTCGGGGGTGGTGCGGTCACCGACCTCGCCGGGTTCGTGGCCGCGACGTGGCTCCGCGGGGTCGCGCTCGTGCAGGTGCCGACGAGCGTGCTCGGCATGGTCGACGCGAGCGTCGGCGGCAAGACGGGGATCAACACGAACGAGGGCAAGAACCTCGTCGGTGCCTTCTACGCGCCCCGGGCCGTCGTCGTCGACCTCGACCTGGCCACGACGCTGCCGAGGAACGAGATCCTCACGGGCTTCGCCGAGATCGTGAAGGCCGGGTTCATCGCCGTGCCCGAGATCCTCGACACGATCGAGCGCGACGTCGACCGCGTCACCGATCCGACCACCCCGGAGTTCCGTCGCGTGGTCGAGCTCGCGATCGACCTCAAGGCGCGGGTCGTCTCGTCGGACTTCACCGAGCAGGGCAAGCGCGAGATCCTGAACTACGGGCACACGCTCGGGCACGCCATCGAGCACGCGGAGCGCTACCAGTGGCGGCACGGAGCTGCGGTCGCCGTGGGCATGGTGTTCGCGGCCGAACTCGCGCGGCTGACCGGTCACCTGGACGACGCGACGGTGGACCGCCACCGGACCGTGCTCGAGTCGCTCTCGTTGCCGACGACCTACCCCCTCGGCCGATGGGAGGGCCTGCTCGCGACGATGCGCCGCGACAAGAAGGCACGGGCCGGCATGCTGCGGTTCATCGTGCTGGACGGCCTCGCGAAGCCGATCGTGCTCGAGGGGCCGGAGCCGGCCCTCCTGTTCACCGCCTACCAGGAGGTCGGGGTCTAGCCCCTCCTCCCGCGGCGGCCCGGAGGGGCACCGGGTCGGCTCCGCTACACTTGTCCGAGGCCTCCGGCCACCCGACGAACACCACCATCTCAACATCGAACGGAACACACGCGCATGGCGAGCACCACGGACATCAAGAACGGCGCCGTTCTCAACATGGACGGCCAGCTCTGGTCCGTCATCGAGTTCCAGCACGTCAAGCCGGGCAAGGGCGGCGCGTTCGTCCGCACCAAGATGAAGAACGTCACGTCCGGCAAGGTCGTCGACCGCACGTTCAACGCGGGGGCGAAGCTCGAGTTCGCGACGGTGGACCGACGCGACTTCCAGTACCTGTACACGGATGGCGACGGCTACGTGTTCATGGACACCGACACCTACGACCAGGTCACGATCCCGAGCGAGATCGTCGGTGACGCCAAGAACTTCCTGCTCGAGTCGTCGATGGCCACCATCGCGATGAACGAGGGCAACCCGCTGTACGTCGAGCTCCCCGCCAGCGTGGTGCTCGAGGTCACGTACACCGAGCCGGGCCTCCAGGGCGACCGCTCGACGGGCGGCACGAAGCCCGCCACCGTCGAGACCGGCTACCAGATCCAGGTGCCGCTCTTCCTCGAGACCGGCACGAAGGTCAAGGTCGACACCCGCACGGGTGACTACCTCGGCCGCGTCAACGACTGAGGCGGGGGTTCGATGAGCGCCCGTTCGAAGGCGCGGAAACGCGCACTCGACATGCTCTACGTCGCCGAGGTCCGCGGCCTGCCCATCGCCGAGGTCCTCGCGACCGAGACCGTCCGCCACCTCGACCAGCCCGAGCGGGCCTCGAGCTGGGACTACGCACGCCAGATCGTCACGGGAGTGGACGACGACCGCGCGGAGATCGACCGGATCATCGTGGACCACGCCCAGGGCTGGACGATCGCGCGGATGCCCGTGCTCGACCGCTGCATCCTCCGCATGGGGGTGTGGGAGATCCGCTGGAACGACGAGGTCCCCGACGCGGTCGCGATCGCCGAGGCCGTCGAACTCGCCCAGTCGCTGTCCACCGACGACTCCGCCGGCTTCGTCAACGGGGTCCTCGGGGCGGTGGCCGGCCGCGGGCGGGCACGGACGGCCACGACGGCCGACGACGCCGGTGCGGTGGCGGAGCCCGATCCGGGTCGGTAGGGTTGCTGGCGATCGAGTCCTTTAATGCCGTCCTGTGAGGCGGGGAAGGAGGTCGGCATGGGCGCCCGCACGGTGCTGCAGTCCGCTGACATCACGCGCGCGATGACGCGCATCGCCCACGAGGTCCTCGAGGCGAACCACGGCGGCTCGGACCTCGTCCTGCTCGGCATCCCGACGCGCGGCGCCGTCCTCGCCGAGCGCCTCGCACGGGTGCTCGAGTCGATCGAGACGGGCGCCGGCACGGTCGGCACCCTGGACGTCACCATGCACCGTGACGACCTCGGCCGGGGCATCGGTCGCGCGCCGCACCGGACCGTCATCCCGGCGAGCGGCATCGACGGCAAGGTCGTCGTGCTCGTCGACGACGTGCTCTACAGCGGCCGGACCGTGCGCGCCGCGCTCGACGCGCTGCAGACGATCGGGAGGCCCAGGGCCGTCCGCCTCGCCGTCCTGGTGGACCGGGGGCACCGGGAACTCCCGATCCGGGCCGACCACGTGGGCAAGAACCTGCCGACCGCGGCGGACGAGCGCATCTCGCTCCACCTCGCCGAGACCGACGGTGTCGACGAGGTCGTCATCGAGGGTGCCCGGACCGCGCCCGAGGTCACCGTCCGATGAGGCACCTGCTGTCCACCCGGGACCTCCCGCGTGCCGAGGCCATCGAGGTGCTCGACGTCGCCGAGGAGATGGCCGACACCGGCACCCGCGAGGTCCGCAAGCTCCCGGCGCTCCGCGGCAAGACCGTCGTGAACCTGTTCTTCGAGGACTCCACCCGGACGCGCATCTCGTTCGAGGCGGCCGCCAAGCGACTGTCCGCCGACGTCATCAACTTCGCGGCGAAGGGATCGAGCGTCTCGAAGGGGGAGTCGCTCAAGGACACCGTGCAGACGCTCGGAGCGATGGGGGTCGACGGCATCGTCATCCGCCACGGAGCGTCGGGCGCCCCGCGCGTGCTCGCCGACAGCGCCTGGGTCGACGCGGCCGTCGTGAACGCCGGGGACGGCACCCACGAGCACCCGACACAGGCCCTCCTCGACGCGTTCACCATGCGCCGTCGGATCCACGGCGCCGACTCGCGGGGCCGGGACCTCGACGGGGTGCGGGTCCTCATCGTCGGCGACGTGCTGCACTCCCGGGTCGCCCGCTCGAACGCGTGGCTGCTCCGCACGCTCGGTGCGCACGTGACCTTCGCGGCACCGCCCACGCTCCTGCCGGTCACGCCACGGCCGTTCGGTGCCGCGGTGCACCACGACCTCGACGCCGCGCTGGCGGAGGCCCCGGACGTCGTCATGATGCTCCGGGTGCAGCAGGAGCGCATGCACGACGCGTTCTTCCCGAACCCCCGCGAGTACACCCGGCACTACGGCCTCACCGCGGGACGCTTCGCGGCGCTGCCGGATCGGACCATCGTCATGCACCCCGGGCCGATGAACCGCGGTCTCGAGATCGCGGGCATCGCGGCCGACGACCCCCGGTCGACCGTCGTCGAGCAGGTCGCGAACGGTGTGTCGGTCCGGATGGCCGTGCTCTACCTCTGCCTCACCGGAGGGGACCGCACGGGTGCCCCGACGACGAGCACCCCGACCGCCGAGGAGGCGACGGCATGACGACCACCCACCTGATCCGCGGCGGCACCCTCGCCGACGGAACCCGAGCCGACGTCCTCCTGCGCGCTGGCCGCATCGCGGAGGTCGGCGCGCGGGTCGACGCAGGGTCGGCGCAGGTCGTGGACGCCGACGGCCTGCTCGTCCTGCCCGGGCTCGTCGACCTGCACACGCACCTCCGCGAGCCGGGCTTCGAGGAGTCCGAGACGGTCCTGACCGGGTCGCGCGCGGCGGCCGTCGGTGGGTTCACCGCGGTCAACGCCATGGCGAACTCCTCGCCCGTCGCCGACACCGCCGGTGTGGTGGAGCAGGTGCAGGCGCTCGGCGACGCCGCCGGCTACGTGACCGTCCGCCCGATCGGGGCCGTGTCCCAGGGGCTCCAGGGCGCGCAGCTGTCCGAGATCGGCGCGATGGCGACCTCCCGAGCGCGGGTGCGGGTGTTCTCCGACGACGGCTCGTGCGTCTCGGACCCGCTCCTCATGCGTCGGGCGCTCGAGTACATCACGGGCTTCGGCGGCGTCCTGGCGCAGCACGCCCAGGAACCGCGTCTGACGATCGGCGCGCAGATGAACGAGGGCGCGCTCTCGTCCGAGCTCGGGCTCGCCGGGTGGCCCGCGGTCGCCGAGGAGGCGATCATCGCCCGCGACGTCCTCCTCGCGGACCACGTCGGCGCGCGGCTGCACGTCTGCCACGTGTCGACCGCCGGCAGCGTCGAGGTCATCCGGTGGGCGAAGTCCCGCGGGATCGCCGTGACGGCCGAGGTCACACCGCACCACCTCCTCCTCACCGAGGACCTCATCGCCGGGGGCCCGGACGGCGTCGACGGCTACGACGCCCGGTACAAGGTGAACCCGCCGCTGCGCCGTCGCGAGGACGTCGAGGCGCTGCGATCCGCGCTGGCCGACGGCACGATCGACATCGTGGCCACCGACCACGCTCCGCACACCGACGAGGCGAAGTGCTGCGAGTGGCCGGCCGCGGCGAACGGCATGGTCGGGCTCGAGTCGGCGCTCAGCGTCGTGCACGAGTCCGTGGTCGCCACGGGTGGTCTCGACTGGGAGGACGTGACGCGCGTGTTGTCCTCGGCGCCCGCGCGGATCGGGCAGGTGGCCGGCCAGGGGCAGGCGATCACGGCGGGCGCACCGGCCGAGGTACTGCTCTACGACCCCGCAGCGTCGCGAACGTTCCAGCGGCAGGACCTGGCGGGCCAGTCGACGAACTCCCCGTACCTCGGCATGCGCCTGCCCGGACGGGTGGTGGCGACGTTCCACCACGGCTACGCGACGGTCCTCGACGGCCGTGCGGTCGACGCCGAGCGCGTCGCGGCAGCGGCGCGCGCCGCGACGGCGGTGTCGGCATGACCTGGTCCACGGAGGCCGTGATCCTCCTCGTGATCGTCGCGCTGCTCGTCGTGATGGCGCGGACGTGGCGGCGGCGAGGACGCGGGCAGGACGCGGTCGTGCCTCCCGTCCCGGTGCCCCCGGGACTGCACACGGCGCTCGGCTCCTGGGACGGCCTGTACGTGGCGACGACCCGCGCCGATCAGCCGCTCGAGCGGATCGTCGGCGGAGGCCTCGGGTTCCGTGGGCGCGCCGCGCTCAGGGTCCACGACGAGGGCGTCGTGCTCTCGATCGCCGGCGAACCCGAGCGGTTCGTGGATCGTCGTGCAGTCCGCGGGGCGGACCGCGCCACCTG
This sequence comes from Curtobacterium sp. MCBD17_040, assembly GCF_003234805.2. GTDB lineage: Bacteria > Actinomycetota > Actinomycetes > Actinomycetales > Microbacteriaceae > Curtobacterium. Next base: position 1,878,263 of record NZ_CP126273.1, on the reverse strand, counting down.
GGCGATCGACCGCGTCGTCGAGCGCGGCGGACTCGTCCGACTGCGATGGCGGGCGACCGGCGCCGCAGGTGCGACGGACCTCGACAGCTACTTCCGGTTCCCCTCGGGTGATGCGGCTCCGCTCGCGGCCCTGCGGGAACTGACCCAGACGACCAGCCCGGTGACGGGCGAGCGAGGCCCGGACACGGGCGACGGAGGAGAACCGACACGATGACAACACGCGAACGGGCACTGCTCGTCCTCGAGGACGGCACCCGCTACGAGGGCTGGGCCTACGGCGCCCGCGGCCGCACGCTCGGCGAGGTCGTGTTCGCCACCGGCATGACGGGGTACCAGGAGACCCTGACGGACCCGTCGTACGCCGGCCAGATCGTCGTGCAGACGGCACCGCACATCGGCAACACGGGTGTGAACGACGAGGACCCCGAGTCCGGTCGGATCTGGGTGGCGGGCTACGTGGTGCGGGACCCGAGCCGCATCGTGTCGAACCACCGCGCGAACGCGAGCCTCGACGACCACCTCGAGCGTGACGGCATCGTCGGGATCTCCGGCATCGACACGCGCGCGGTCACCCGCCGGATCCGCGACGCCGGGGCCATGAAGGGCGGCGTGTTCAGCGGCGCGGACGCGGACCTCGGACCCGACGAGCAGCTCCGTGTCGTGCGCGAGCAGACCGACATGACGGGCCAGAACCTCTCCGCGGCCGTCTCGACCCGCGAGGAGTACGTGCTCGAGCCGGAGGGCGACCGCATCGGGACCCTCGCGGTGCTCGACCTCGGGGTGAAGACCTCGACTCTGCGGTACCTGGCGGCGCGCGGGTTCGAGGTCCACGTGCTGCCGCAGGACGTCTCGATCGACCGGCTGCGCGAACTCGACCCCGACGCCCTGTTCTACTCGAACGGCCCCGGCGACCCGGCGGCCTCGGACGCCCAGGTCGCGCTCCTCCGTGAGACCCTGCGTGACGGCCGGCCGTTCTTCGGCATCTGCTTCGGCAATCAGCTGCTCGGTCGGGCGCTCGGGTTCGGGACGTACAAGCTCCCGTTCGGGCACCGCGGCATCAACCAGCCCGTCCTCGACACGACGACCGGGCGGGTCGAGATCACGAGCCAGAACCACGGCTTCGCGGTGGACGCACCCGTCGGCGAGGTGCTCGAGTCGCCGATCGGCTTCGGACGGGTCGAGGTGAGCCACTTCAGCCTCAACGACAACGTCGTCGAGGGCCTGCGCGCGCTCGACATCCCCGCGTTCAGCGTGCAGTACCACCCCGAGGCCGCGGCGGGCCCGCACGACAGCATGTACCTGTTCGACCGGTTCCGGGACATGGTGATCGCCCGGCGCGAGGGGCGTCCGCTCGACGCCGCCACGGCCGCCGCCACCACGCCCGCCGCCGACCCGATGCACGACCGGCCGAGCGACAGCTCGGCCACCACGACCGGAAGCAGCAACGACTGATGCCCAAGCGCCCCGACATCACATCCGTCCTCGTCATCGGCTCCGGGCCGATCGTCATCGGGCAGGCCGCCGAGTTCGACTACTCCGGCACCCAGGCGTGCCGCGTCCTGCGCGCCGAGGGCGTCCGGGTCGTCCTCGTCAACCCCAACCCGGCGACGATCATGACCGACCCGGACTTCGCCGACGCCACGTACATCGAGCCGATCACGAACGACTCGCTCGAGGAGATCATCAAGATCGAGCGCCCGGACGCCGTGCTCCCGACGCTCGGCGGACAGACGGCCCTCAACGCGGCGATCGCGCTCGACGAGGCCGGCATCCTCGAGCGCTACGGCGTCGAGCTCATCGGCGCCAAGGTCGACGCGATCCAGCGCGGTGAGGACCGGCAGCTCTTCAAGCAGCTCGTGCTCGAGTCCGGTGCCGACGTGGCCCGGAGCCACATCGCCCACACCGTCGACGAGGCCAAGGCGTTCGCGCTCGATCTCGGCTACCCGCTCGTCATCCGCCCGTCCTTCACGATGGGTGGTCTCGGTTCCGGGTTCGCCTACACCGAGGACGAGCTCGTCCGCATGGTGGGGGACGGCCTCCACGCGAGCCCCACGAGCGAGGTCCTGCTCGAGGAGTCGATCCTGGGCTGGAAGGAGTACGAGCTCGAGCTCATGCGCGACCACGCCGACAACACGGTGGTCGTCTGCTCGATCGAGAACGTCGACCCCGTCGGCGTGCACACCGGCGACTCCATCACCGTCGCGCCCGCCCTGACGCTGACCGACCGCGAGTTCCAGAACCTGCGGAACATCGGCATCGACATCATCCGTCGGGTCGGGGTCGACACCGGCGGCTGCAACATCCAGTTCGCGGTCGACCCGGCGACCGGCCGGGTCATCGTGATCGAGATGAACCCGCGGGTGTCCCGCTCGAGCGCGCTCGCGTCGAAGGCGACCGGGTTCCCGATCGCGAAGATCGCGGCGAAGCTCGCCATCGGGTACCGCCTCGACGAGATCCCGAACGACATCACCCAGAAGACGCCGGCGAGCTTCGAGCCGACGCTCGACTACGTCGTGGTCAAGGTGCCGCGGTTCGCGTTCGAGAAGTTCCCCGCGGCCGACGCGACGCTCACGACGACGATGAAGAGCGTCGGCGAGGCCATGGCGATCGGACGCAACTACGCGCAGGCACTGCAGAAGGCGCTGCGCAGCCTCGAGAAGCGCGGATCGAGCTTCCACTGGCCTGCGGAGCCGGGCGACAAGGACGTCCTGCTCGCGGCCTCCCGGGTGCCGACCGACGGTCGCATCGTGACGGTGCAGCAGGCGCTCCTCGCGGGTGCCACGGCGGGGGAGGTCTTCGCGGCGACGGGGATCGACCCGTGGTTCGTCGACCAGATCGTGCTCATCAACGAGGTCGCTGCCGAGGTCCGCGGGGCGTCGACGCTCGACGCGGGCACGGTCCGGTGGGCCAAGCAGCACGGCTTCAGCGACGCCCAGATCGCGGAGCTCCGCGGGACCGACGAGCAGTCCGTGCGGGCGACCCGCCACGAGCTCGGGATCCGCCCCGTGTTCAAGACGGTCGACACCTGCGCCGGGGAGTTCCCGGCCCTCACGCCGTACCACTACTCGAGCTACGACGCCGAGACCGAGGTCGCTCCGAGCGACCGCAAGAAGGTCGTCATCCTCGGTTCCGGTCCGAACCGGATCGGGCAGGGCGTCGAGTTCGACTACTCGTGCGTGCACGCGTCCTTCGCACTCGCGGCCGCCGGCTTCGAGACGATCATGGTGAACTGCAACCCCGAGACCGTGTCGACCGACTACGACACCTCGGACCGCCTCTACTTCGAGCCGTTGACCGCCGAGGACGTCCTCGAGGTCATCGAGGCCGAGGCGGCGTCGGGCGAGCTGGTCGGCGTCGTCGTGCAGCTCGGCGGGCAGACCGCGCTCGGGCTCGCGAAGCCGCTCGAGGCCGCCGGCATCCCGATCCTCGGCACGAGCCCGCGGTCGATCGACCTGGCCGAGGAGCGGGGGCTGTTCTCCGGCATCCTCGACGAGGCCGGGCTGGTGGCCCCGCGGAACGGCACGGCGCACGACCTCGAGAGCGCGACCGCCGTGGCCGAGGAGATCGGCTACCCCGTGCTCGTCCGTCCGTCGTTCGTCCTCGGTGGTCGCGGCATGGAGATCGTGTACGACAGCCCCTCGCTCGTCGACTACTTCGACCGCGTCGCCGACCAGGCGATCATCGGCCCGGATCTGCCGTTGCTCGTGGACCGGTTCCTGGACGACGCCGTGGAGATCGACGTCGACGCGTTGTTCGACGGTCAGCGGCTCTACATCGGCGGCGTGATGGAGCACATCGAGGAGGCCGGGATCCACTCCGGCGACTCGAGCTGCACCCTGCCGCCGGTGGGGCTCGGTCGTGCCGAGATCGACGCGGTCCGCGCGGCGACCGAGCGGATCGCCCGCGGGGTCGGCGTGGCGGGTCTCCTCAACGTGCAGTTCGCGATCGCGGCCGGTGTGCTCCACGTCATCGAGGCGAACCCCCGTGCGAGCCGGACCGTCCCCTTCGTGTCCAAGGCGCTCGGTATCCCGCTGGCCAAGGCGGCGGCGCGCGTCATGACCGGCAGCTCGATCGACGACCTCGTCGCCGAGGGTCTCCTCCCCGAGCGTGACGGCTCGGTCGTCCCGATGGAGGCCCCGATCGCGGTCAAGGAGGCCGTGCTGCCCTTCCGGCGGTTCCGGACCCGCGAGGGCCAGGTCGTGGACAGCGTGCTCAGCCCCGAGATGCGGTCCACCGGCGAGGTCATGGGCATCGACCGCGACTTCCCGCGGGCGTTCCTCAAGAGCCAGATCGCCGCGTACGGCGGTCTGCCCACCTCGGGCACCGTGTTCGTCAGCGTCGCGGACACGGACAAGCGGGCCATCGTCCTGCCGGTGCACCGCCTCCAGCAGCTCGGGTTCACGATCATCGCGACCGAGGGCACCGCCGAGATCCTGCGCCGCAACGGGATCGACGTCCGCGTGGTCGGCAAGTACAGCCAGGGTGGCGAGAACGTCGTCGACCTCCTGGCCCGCGACGAGGTCGACATCGTCATCAACACGCCGAGCGGGGCGGCCGGTCGCGCGGACGGGTACGAGATCCGCGCCGCGACCGTGGCGGCGGACAAGCCGCTCTTCACGACCATCGCGCAGCTCGGTGCGGCGGTCGCGGCGATCGAGACGATCGGCACCCCGCACAGCGTGCGCAGCCTCCAGGACTACGCCCTCGAGCGGGCGACCTGGTGACCGACGAGGCGACCGCTCCGTCGGCTCGGACGGGAGGCGCGACACGGTTCGGTGCGCGCCTCCGGTCCGCCATGGGGGAGCGGTCGCCGCTGTGCGTCGGGATCGACCCGCATGCCGCGACGCTCCGCGCCTGGGGACTCCCGCGGAACGAGGCCGGTCTGACCGCGTTCGGCGCGGTGCTCGTCGACGCCGCCGTGGGCCGCGCCGCCGCGGTGAAGCCCCAGGTCGCGTTCTTCGAGGTCGCCGGCGCCGCCGGCTACCGGGCGCTCGAGGCCACGGTCCGGCGCGCACGGGACGCCGGCCTCCTCGTCATCGCGGACGCGAAACGCGGGGACATCGGGTCGACGGGGGACGACTACGCCGCCGCGTGGCTCGACCCCTCCTCGCCGCTCGCGTCCGACGCCCTGACGGTGTCCCCGTACCTCGGGTTCGGCGCCCTCGCCGGGACGCTCGACGTCGCGGCGGCGGCGGGGGCGGGCGTGTTCGTCCTGGCCGCCACGAGCAACCCCGAAGGCCGGGTCCTGCAGACCGCCGTGGTGCAGGAGGGGCCCCGTTCCGGGTCGTCCGTCGCCGCCGGTATCGTTCTGGACGTGGCAGACGAGAACCGACGCAGGGCAGGGGAGCACACGGGCGGGCCGGGGGAGCTCGGCTCGGTCGGACTGGTCATCGGCGCGACGCTCGACCTCGCCGACTTCGGTCTCCGCACGGACGCCGTGGGGTCGGCACCGGTGCTCGCGCCGGGGTTCGGCGCGCAGGGGGCCCGGATCGAGGACCTCCGGGCGCGCTTCGGCGCCGTCGCCGACCAGGTCCTCGTGAACGAGTCGCGTGGCCTGCTGGCGTCCGGTCCCGACGGGGTCCAGGACGAGGTCGCCGCGCGGGTCGACCGCATCGCGGCGGCGCTCGCGTGAACGTGGACGGCACGGGCAACGAGGACGTCCCCCCGGGCGGAGCGTCCGGACCTCGCGGGTCCCGGCCGCCTGAGGTCGACCGCGCCGCGGCCGCCCGGGCCGCCGTCGCCGCACGCCGGGCGCGGGCAGCCGTGAAGGCCGACGTGGCCTCCGGTGCCCGGTCCGGGCTCGACGTCGCGCGGGCTGCCTGGGGGAGCGACGCGGCCACCGCGGAGCAGTCGCTCCGCGTCCGCGACCTCCTGACGAGCCTCCCGGGCATCGGTCCGGCGCGTGCCGAGAGCGTCATGGCCACGCTCCGCATCGCACCGACGAAGCGGCTGGGCGGCCTCGGCACGCGGCAGCGCGGGGAACTCGCGGACTGGCTGGCGTCGCGGTCCGGTCGTCGCCGACGCGCCTCGCGGCTCGTCGTGCTCGCCGGGCCCACCGCGGTCGGCAAGGGCACGGTCTCGGCGTACATCCGGGAACACCACCCGGAGGTGCTCCTCAGCGTCTCCGCGACGACCCGGGCACCGCGCCCGGGCGAGGTCGACGGCGTCCACTACTACTTCGTCGACGACGCCGAGTTCGACCGGATGGTCCGCGAGCGCGAGCTCCTGGAGTGGGCGACGGTCCACAATTCCTACCGATACGGCACGCCCCGACCGCCCATCGACCGCGCGCTCGACCAGGGGCGCAACGTGCTGCTCGAGATCGACCTGCAGGGTGCGCGGCAGGTCCGCGCCGCGATGCCCGAGGCGCTCCTGGTGTTCCTGCTCCCGCCGACGTGGGAGGAACTCGTCCGGCGGCTCATCGGGCGGGGGACCGAGAGCCCCGCGGAGCAGCAACGGCGGCTCGACACGGCGAAGGTGGAGCTCGCCGCCCAGGACGAGTTCGACGTCCGGATCGTGAACTCCGATGTCCGTACCGCTGCGCAGGAGGTCGTAGACTTGTTCTCCGCGCCGTGACCCGGCGCTCGTCAACCTACCGAGGAGCTCCCATGGCCGACCGTTCCCAGGGCATCATCGATCCGCCCATCGACGACCTGCTCGCCAAGGTCGAGTCGAAGTACGCGCTCGTCATCTTCGCGTCGAAGCGTGCGCGGCAGATCAACGACTACTACGCCGACCTGCACGAGGGCAGCCTGTTCGACAACGTCGGCCCGCTCGTCGACTCGACCATCGACGACAAGCCGCTGTCGGTCGCGCTCCACGAGATCAACGAGAACAAGCTGACTGCCACGCCGCAGACGCCCGACGCCTGATCCGTGACGTCCGCACTCCGCCTCTTCACCTCCGAGTCGGTCACCGAGGGGCACCCGGACAAGATCTGTGACCAGATCTCGGACCGCATCCTCGACGCGCTCCTGACCGTCGACCCCCACGCCCGAGTCGCGGTGGAGACCCTCGTGACGACCGGTCTCGTGCACGTCGCGGGCGAGGTCACGACTGCCGGCTACGTCGACATCCCCACGATCGTGCGCGACGTCATCACCGGCATCGGGTACGACTCGTCCGAGGTCAGCTTCGACGGCCACACCTGTGGTGTCGAGGTCTCGATCGGCTCGCAGTCGCCCGACATCGCGCAGGGCGTCGACGACGCGCTCGAGGCCCGGACGGGCGCGACGGATCCGCTCGATCGCCAGGGTGCCGGTGACCAGGGCATCATGTTCGGCTACGCGACGAACGAGACGCCCGAGTACATGCCGGTCGCCATCTGGATCGCACATCGGCTCGCCGAGCGCCTCGCCGCGGTCCGCAAGTCGGGCGAGCTGCCGTACCTCCGACCCGACGGCAAGACGCAGGTCACGATCGGGTACGACGGCGTGACCCCGCGGACCGTCGAGACCGTCGTGCTGTCGACCCAGCACGCGCCGACCGTGTCGCTCGAGCAACTCACCGTCGACATCACGGCCCGGGTGATCCGCCCCGTGCTCGGCACGGTCGCGCTGGACTCGAGCGCCGTGGACGTCATCGTGAACCCGACCGGCCGCTTCGAGATCGGCGGTCCCCAGGGCGACGCGGGGCTGACGGGCCGCAAGGTCATCGTGGACACCTACGGCGGCGCCTCGCGGCACGGTGGCGGTGCCTTCAGCGGCAAGGACCCGTCGAAGGTGGACCGTTCGGCCGCGTACGCCCTGCGGTGGGTCGCGAAGAACGCGGTGGCCGCCGGTCTCGCCGACCGGCTCGAGGTCCAGGTCGCCTACGCGATCGGCCGCGCCGCCCCGGTCGGGCTGTACGTCGAGTCCTTCGGGACCGGCCACGTGGACGACGCCGTGATCGTCGACGCCATCCGGGCGGTCTTCGACCTGCGGCCCGCGGCGATCATCCGCGACCTCGACCTGCTCCGCCCCACGTACGCCGCGACGGCGACCTACGGACACTTCGGTCGGGAGCTCCCCGGGTTCACCTGGGAGGCCCTCGACCGTGTCGAGGCGCTGCGGGTCGCCGCCGGCCTCGTGACGGCCGGGGTCTGACGGTCCGTCGTGCCGGAGGACGCGCCAGCGCCCGCTGAAGCGGCGCGGTCCCCGCGCGCGGACGCGTGGCCGCCCCTGCCCGGCGCCGCAACGGCGCCGACGGTCGAGGCCGCGGCGTCGCCCGTGCCCGCGGGCGCGGCGTCGCCCGCGTCCGCGACCCCGCGGATCGCACGCGTCGTCCTCGACTCACCGCTCCCGCAGCTCGACCGGTTGTTCGACTACCGCATCCCGGACGCGATGCGCGAGGCGTGCCTCCCGGGTGTCCGGGTGCGCGTCCCGCTCCGCACGGGTGCCCGGATCGCGGACGCCTTCGTCGTCGAGGTCGCCACCGAGGGCTCGTTCCCCGGCGACCTCAGTCCGCTCGAGGAGGTCGTGTCGCCCGTCCCCGTCCTGGCGCCGGAGGTCTGGCGGCTGGCGCGCGCCGTCGCGGACCGCGCGGCGGGGGTGGCGAGCGACGTCCTCCGGTTGGCGGTGCCACCGCGTCAGGTCCGCGCCGAGAAGGCGTTCCTCGCACGGGACACCACGACGGTGCCGCCGGTCGTCACCGCGCCGGTGGTGACGGCGTACCCGGAGGGCCGCGTGGAGGCCCTGCTCGAGGACGGCGGTCGCGCCGCGATGACCGCGATCGCGCATCCGGTGCGACTGCCGGACGACTCCTGGGTGGACGGGTGGGCGCGCACCTTCGCCGAGGCGGCGGCCCGGGTGCTCGCGTCGGAGCGGACCGCGATCCTCGTGGTGCCGGACTTCCGGGATCTCGCCGAGGTCGAGCGCGCCGTCGCCGCCTTCGTCCCCGCGGAGCGCGTGGTGCGGTTCGACGCGCGGCAGACGAACGGGCAGCGCGCCCGCGCACTCCTGACGGCCCGGTCGGGTCCGGTCGTCGTCGTCGGCAACCGCGCGGCGGTGTACGCACCGGCCGAGCGCCTCGGGTTGCTCGCCGTCTGGGACGACGGCGACCCCTCGTTCGTCGAGCAACGCGCTCCCTACGTGCACACCCGTGACGCCGTGCTGCTCAGGACCGCGCAGTCGGGGGCGGCCCTGCTGCTCGCAGCGCACGCGCGGAGCACCGACGTCCAACGTCTGGTCGAACTCGGGTGGCTCGACGACGTCCGGCCCGTCCGCGCGGTCGTTCCGCGCGTGGTGCCGACCGCGCAGCAGACGTCCGCGGAGGGCTGGGCCGCGCACGCTCGGATCCCGTCCGCGGCCTGGCGTGCGGCACGCGAGGCCAGCCGTACCGGTCCCGTGCTCGTGCAGGTGGCGAGTCCGGGGTTCGCGACGGGGCTCGTGTGTGCCGACTGCGGCGACCGGGCCCGCTGTCCGCGGTGCGGGGGACCCCTCGGCCGGGCGACGTCGTCCGGCGTGCCGCAGTGCCGCTGGTGCGGGGCCCTGGCGGTCGGGTACCGGTGTCCCACCTGCCAGGGGTCCACGCTCCGTCCGGTCGGCCACGGCGCGCAGCGCACCGCGGACGAGCTGGGACGGGCGTTCCCCGGGACGCGGATCGTCGTCGCCGACGGCGCCCGTCCGGTGGACGAGGTCAACGACCGACCCGCCGTCGTGGTCGCGACCCGCGGCGCCGAACCGTCGACGCCCGGCGGGTACGCGTGCGTCCTCCTGCTCGACGGCGAGCGCATGCTCGCCCGCGAGGGCCTGCGCGTCGCCGAGGACGTCCTCCGGGTCTGGGCGAACGCGGCGGCCCGGACGGCGCGCGGCGGCACGACGTTCCTCGTCGGCGTCGGCGGACGGCTGGCGACGGCGATGGCCACGTGGCGGCTCGAGGTCCCGGCGCACGACGAGCTCGCCGACCGCCGGGTCCTGCACTTCCCGCCCGCCGTCCGCGTGGCGACGCTGACCGGGACGGACGAGGCGGTGGCCGCCGCGGTCGAGGCGCTCGGCGACGCCCTCGTCGGGCCCGTGCTCGGTCCGGTGGCCGTCGACGACCCCGTACCCGGGACGGTCCGGACGATCGTGCGGTTCCCGTACGCGCACGGCACCGAGGTCGCGGCGACGCTCAAGGCCGAGGTGATCCGGCGGTCGTCGACCCGTCGCGTGCTGCCCGGGGGCAACCGTCGCCGGGCCGCACCTACACTCAGGGTGCGGCTCGACGACGTCGAACCGTTCTCCGAGGGCCCCTGAGCCCCCTCCACCGACCACCACCCGGAGTCCATGCGTCTCGTCGTCGCGGGCAGCCCCGCAGCCGCCGTCCCCACCCTCCGTCGCCTCGCCGCGACGGACCACGAGATCGTCGCCGTCCTGACCCGGCCTCCGACGCCGCAGGGCCGCAAGCGCGTGCTCACCCCGACCCCGGTCGCGGTCGCCGCCGAGGAACTCGGGCTCCCCGTGATCACGGCGTCCCGCGTGGACGCCGACGTCACGGAGCGACTCCGTCTCCTCGGACCGGACCTCGGCGTCATCGTCGCGTACGGTGCGTTGCTGCGTCGTGCCGCGCTCGACGTCCCGCGACACGGCTGGCTCAACCTGCACTTCTCGTCGCTCCCGGCCTTCCGGGGCGCCGCGCCCGTCCAGCGCGCCGTCATGGCGGGCGAGCGGTCGACCGCGGCGACCGTGTTCCGCCTCGTCGAGGAGCTCGACGCCGGACCGGTGTACGCCTCCGAGCCGTTCCCGATCGGGCCCGACGCGACGGCCGGCGAGGTCCTCGCCGCCATGGCCGAGACGGGCGCCGAGCTCGTCGCGCGCGTCGTCGACGACGTCGCGGCGGGCCGCGCGGTCGGCGTCGCGCAGGTGGGCGAACCCACTACGGCTCCGAAGACGACCTCCGCCGACGGCCACGTCGCCTTCGACCGTCCGGCTGCGGTCGTGCACGCCCACGTGCGCGGGGTGACGCCGGAACCGGGCGCGTACGCCTACCTCGGTGCCACGCGGGTCAAGCTGCTCCGGACCGCCCGCACGACATCGACGACACGGCCAGCAGGCCTGGTGACGACGACCGAGGAGCTCGCACCCGGTGCGCTCGGGCTGGTCGGCGGCGCGCTCCGTGTGGGCACCGCGACCGAGCCGCTCGAGCTCCTCGAGGTGCAGCCGGCCGGTGGGCGTCCGATGCCCGGCGCGTCGTGGGCCCGCGGTCTCGGGGACCTCACGTCGGCGGTGCTCGCGTGACACCCACGACGCCCGAGGGCAGCGGCTGGGGGAACCGCGGTGCGGGGACGAGCGCCCGGCGCGTGGCGCTCGACGTGCTCCGTGCGGTCCAGGCGGACGACGCGTACGCGAACCTGTTGCTCCCGGTCCGCATCCGACGCGCGGGGCTCTCGGCCCGGGACGCCGGCTTCGCGACGGAGCTGACGTACGGCACCATCCGGATGATCGGCACGTACGACGCGATCATCGAGGCGGCGTCCGGGCGCCAGGTCGCGAACATCGAGGCCGACGTGCTCGACGTCCTCCGCCTCGGCGTCCACCAGCTCGTCGGGATGCGCGTGCCGTCCCACGCGGCCGTGTCGCAGACGGTCGACCTCACCCGGGCGATCGGAGCGCGTCGGGCGAGCGGGTTCGTCAACGCCGTGCTCCGGAAGGTCGGTGGGCGCGACGCGGACGGCTGGGACGCCGAGATCACCCGCGGCCTGACGGGCGACGACCTGCTCGCGAGGCGCTGGTCACACCCGCGCTGGGTCGTCGGTGCCCTCCGCGACGCCCTCGCCGCCGAGCGCGCCCGCGACGAGCTCGTCGCCCTGCTCGCGGCCGACAACGTGCCGGCCGGTGTGACCCTGGCGGCGCTGCCCGGGCTCGTCGAACCCGGCGACGTGTTGCCGGATGCCGAGGCGGAGCCTCCCGTCTCGCCGGTCGGGGTCCGCGGAGTCGCCGGGGACCCGTCGCGGGTCCCCGCGGTCGCCGACGGCCGAGCGCGGGTGCAGGACGAGGGGTCCCAGCTCGCGGCGCTCGCGTTGACCCGCTCGTCGGCCATCGCTCCGGGGGAGCGTTGGCTCGACCTCTGCGCCGGCCCGGGCGGCAAGGCCGCGCTGCTCGCCGCGGAGGCCCGGGTCGCCGGCGCCACGCTCGTCGCCAACGAGCTCGTTCCGGCGCGTGCGGGACTCGTCCGATCGGCGCTCGAACGCTTCACCGACACCGTGACGGTCACCGAGGGCGATGGTCGCCGGTTCGGACGCCCTGGGGAGGCGGGACCCACTGCCCCCGGCGGCTACGACCGCGTCCTGCTCGACGCGCCGTGCACGGGCCTCGGCGCCCTCCGTCGTCGACCGGAGGCGCGATGGCGGAAGGACCCGGAGGACGTCTCGGAGCTCGCGGTGGTGCAGGCGGAACTGCTGGACGCCGCCGTCGCGTCGCTCGCACCGGGCGGCACGCTGGCGTACGTGACGTGCTCGCCACACCTCGCCGAGACCCGTGGGCAGGTGGACGCGCTCCTCGCCCGGCACGGCGACGTCCTCGAGCAGCTCGACACGGCGTCCGTGGTGCGGAGCATCGCCGCGCGGGACCCGCAGGTCGCCGACGGCGCCACCGTCCAGCTCTGGCCGCACCGCATCGGCACGGACGCGATGTTCATCGCCCTCCTGCGTCGGCGCTGACGGGGCGGGAGCGGCTCCGCCACGTCGTCGCGCTCCGGGCGCTCCCGGTACGCTCGTCGCGTGACGATCCGCATCGCGCCCAGCATCCTGTCCGCCGACTTCGCCAACCTCGAGCGGGAGCTCGGGCGGATCGCGACGGCGGACATGGTGCACGTGGACGTCATGGACAACCACTTCGTGCCGAACCTGACGATCGGTCTGCCCGTCGTGACGCGGCTGCAGCAGGTCTCGCCCGTCCCGCTCGACGTGCACCTCATGGTCTCCGACGCCGACACCAACGCACCGAAGTACGCCGAGACGGGGGCGGCCAGCGTGACGTTCCACATCGAGGCCGCGACGGATCCCGTGGCCACCGCGGCGGCGATCCGGAGCAACGGCGCTCGCGCGGCCGTGGCGGTCAAGCCCGGGACGGACATCGCGCCCGTGCTCGACCACCTCGACGCGTACGACATGGTGTTGCTCATGACCGTCGAGCCGGGATTCGGCGGTCAGGCGTTCATGCCGCAGGTTATGCCGAAGCTCGCCGCCGCCCGCGCGGCGGTCGCGGCGTCCGGTCTCGACGTGTGGCTCGAGGTCGACGGCGGCATCGCGCTGGACACGGTCGATGAGGCCGTGTCGAACGGCGCCGACACCCTCGTCGCCGGCTCGGCCGTCTACGGCGGGGACCCGGCTGAGCGGATCGCGGCCCTGCGGGCGGCTGCGAGCCGGGTAGCCTGATCGCCGTGAAGACGTTCGATGACCTGTTCGCCGAGCTGTCCGAGAAGGCACGGACGCGTCCCGCGGGGTCGGGGACGGTCGCCGAGCTCGACGCCGGCGTCCACCAGATCGGCAAGAAGATCGTCGAGGAGGCCGCCGAGGTGTGGATGGCCGCGGAGTACGAGGGTGACGCACGGACCGCCGAGGAGATCTCCCAGCTCCTGTACCACCTGCAGGTCCTGCTCGTCGCGAAGGGCCTGACCCCCGAGGACGTCTACGAGCATCTGTGAGCCGCGCCGGTGACCACCGGCGGCCTCCCCGATCACCCGAGCCGCTCCTCCAGAAAGCGAGACCCGATGCTCCGCGTCGCCGTGCCCAACAAGGGATCCCTGTCCGAGACCGCGACCGACATGCTGCGCGAGGCGGGCTACGCCGGCCGGCGTGACCCGAAGGCGCTCCACCTCGTCGACGAGCGCAACGGGGTCGAGTTCTTCTTCCTCCGCCCACGTGACATCGCGACCTACGTCGGCTCCGGCGCGCTCGACGTCGGTATCACGGGACGCGATCTGCTGCTCGACAGCGGTTCGACGGCCTCGGAGATCGAGGAGCTCGACTTCGCGGACTCCACGTTCCGGTTCGCCGGGCCGCCCGGACGCTTCACGGAGTTGACGGACCTCGAGGGCGTGCGTCTGGCGACGAGCTACCCGGGGCTCGTCGGCGACTTCCTCGCTCGGCACGGGGTGACCGCCGTCCTCGTGAAGCTGGACGGCGCGGTCGAGAGCGCCGTGCGGCTCGGTGTCGCCGACGCGGTGGCCGACGTCGTCTCGACGGGGAGCACGCTGCGCGCCGCGGGACTCGAGATCTTCGGGCCGGTGATCCTCGAGTCCACCGCCGTGCTCGTGACGACGGACGAGTCGATCGAGGGCATCTCCGTGCTGCGACGACGGCTCCACGGTGTGCTGGTGGCCCGGAGCTACGTGATGCTCGACTACGACATCCCGTCCGTGCTGCTGCCCCAGGCCACGGCGATCGCGACCGGGATCGAGTCACCGACCGTGTCGCCCCTGCACGACCCCGAGTGGTCCGCGGTGCGCGTCATGATCCCGCGGGCCGACACGAACCCGATCATGGACGCCCTCTACGAACTCGGTGCGCGCGCGATCCTCGTCAGCGCGATCCACGCCGCGCGACTGTGAGCGGGAGCACGGGCATGTCGGTCGCGGTCCGGGTGATCCCGTGCCTCGACGTCTCGGCGGGCCGGGTCGTCAAGGGCGTCAACTTCCTCGACCTGCAGGACGCCGGCGATCCGGTCGAGCTGGCGGCGCGGTACTACGAGCAGGGCGCGGACGAGCTCACGTTCCTCGACGTGTCGGCGACCGTCGAGGGTCGCGCGACCATGTACGAGACCGTCACCCGGACGGCCGAGCAGGTGTTCATCCCGCTCACCGTGGGTGGTGGCGTCCGCAGCGTCGACGACGTCGCCCGTCTCCAGCAGTGCGGCGCGGACAAGATCGGCGTCAACAGCGCGGCGATCGCCCGACCGGCACTCGTCGGCGAGATCGCGGACCGCTTCGGAGCGCAGGCCGTCGTGCTGTCGCTCGACGTCAAGCGCGCCGATCGCATGCCCTCGGGGTTCGTCGTGACCACGCACGGCGGTCGGCGCGAGACCGACATCGACGCCCTCGCCTGGGCGCGGGAGGCCGTGGAGCGTGGCGCGGGCGAGCTGCTCGTCAACTCGATCGACGCCGACGGCACGAAGGCGGGCTTCGACCTCGAGCTCGTCGCCGCCATGCGCGCCGTCGCCTCGGTGCCGGTGATCGCGTCGGGAGGCGCGGGCGCGCTCGAGCACTTCGCGCCCGCGATCGACGCCGGGGCCGACGCGGTCCTCGCGGCCAGCGTGTTCCACCGAGCCGAGATGACCATCGGCGACGTCAAGGACGCCCTGCGCGCGGCCGGACACGCCGTACGCTGATGGACGACATGGCCGACAGCACCAGCACCGCAGTACCGTCCCCCTCGTCCACCGAGGCGGTCCTCGACCGCGCCCGCTTCGGGGCCGACGGCCTCCTGCCCGCCGTCATCCAGGAAGCCGCCACCAAGGACGTCCTCATGCTCGGGTACATGGACCGGGAGGCCCTCCGCCGGACCCTGACGGAGGGTCGCGTCACCTTCTGGTCGCGGTCCCGGCAGGAGTACTGGCGCAAGGGCGACACCTCGGGGCACGCGCAGTTCGTCCGAGCCGCGGCGTTCGACTGCGACGCCGACACGATCCTCGTCACCGTCGACCAGATCGGCGCCGCGTGCCACACCGGTGCGCACCGGTGCTTCGACGTCGACCCGCTCGCACCGGTCGTGGGCAGCGCCGAGGGCACGGCCGGCACCGCCGTGGCCGGCACCGCCGTGACCGGCACCGCCGCAGCCGGTGGCGACGCGGCCGACGTCGACGCGAGGGAGGCGACCGGTGCCTGAGGCGACCATCCCGGGCACCGAGGCGGCACCCGTGGACCACCCGCACACGACCGCGCGAGCGGAGTTCGAGGTCATGCTCGACGGCCACCGCGTCGTCCCGGTCGTACGAGCGCTCTTCGCGGACAGCGAGACGCCCGTGGGCGTCTACCGGAAACTGGCAGCGGGGCGTCCGGGGAGCTTCCTGCTCGAGTCCGCGGGCCAGGGCGGACTCTGGTCGCGCTGGTCGTTCGTCGGGGTCCGCAGCTTCGGCGTCCTGACGCAGGACGGTACCGAGGCGCGGTGGATCGACACGGGCATCGACGCGGAGCGCGCGGTCGGATCGCTCGAGGGCGCGCCGCTCGACGTGCTCGCACGACTGCACGAGCGGTGGGCGACCCCGCGGCTCGCGGGCATGCCGCCGCTCGTCGGTGGCACCGTCGGGTTCATCGGATGGGAGGCCGTCCGTCAGCTCGAGCACCTCCCGGACGCGCCACCGGCCGAGTTCACGGTGCCGGGCCAAGCGATGGCGTTCGTCTCCGAGCTCGCGGCGATCGACCACCGGACCGGACTCGTGCTCCTCGTGGCGAGCGCCCTCAACGACGGCGCGGACGACCCCGACGCCATGTGGGCGGATGCGCAGGCGCGGCTCGACCGTCTCCAGCGTGACCTCGTGCAGCCGTCGGCGGCCACGGTCGCCGAGGCCTTCGACGTGGCGGCGCCGTCCCCGTCCGCTCGCTCGACCCCCGAGGAGTACGCGGCGGCGATCGAGCGTTCGAAGCGTTTCATCCGGGACGGCGACGTGTTCCAGGTCGTCATCTCGCAGCGGTTCGACCAGCCCGTCACGGCCGACCCGCTCGACGTCTACCGCGTGCTCCGGACGCTCAACCCGAGCCCGTACATGTACTTCCTCAGTCTCGCGGACACGAGCGACGAGCCGTACTGGATCGTCGGTGCCTCGCCGGAGGCCCTGGTGCGGGTCGAGGACGGTCGCGCCATGACCCACCCCATCGCCGGCTCCCGGCCTCGCGGTCGCACCACCGAGGAGGACGTGCGTCTCGCCGACGAACTGCTCCTCGACCCGAAGGAACGGGCCGAGCACCTCATGCTCGTCGACCTCGCGCGGAACGACCTCCAGAAGGTGTGCCTGCCCGGCACCGTCGCCGTCACCGAGTTCATGCAGGTCGAGCGCTTCAGCCACATCATGCACCTCGTGTCGAGTGTCGAGGGGACGATCCGCCCCGGGGCGAGCGCGATCGACGTGTTCCGCGCGACGTTCCCGGCAGGCACGTTGTCGGGTGCGCCGAAGCCGCGTGCGCTCGCGATCATCGACGAGCTCGAACCCGCCCAACGGGGCGTGTACGGCGGCGTCGTCGGCTACTTCGACTTCGCGGGCTCGGCGGACGTGGCGATCGCCATCCGCACGGCGCTGATCCAGGGCGGGGTCGCCCGCGTGCAGGCGGGTGCGGGGCTCGTCGCCGACTCCGACCCGGCCACGGAGCACGTGGAGGCCCAGAACAAGGCCGCGGCGCCGCTGCGCGCGGTCGCGACCGCGAACGCCATGCGGGCGGTCCGGTCGTGAGGCGCTCACGCCCGCTCGTCGTCCTCGCCGGTCTCGCGGTCGCGGGCATCGTGCTCCTGTCCTGGACGCAGACCTGGTTCACGGCGCACCTCGACGCCACGAGCGCGACGGCGAGCACGGTGACGGCGGACGGCTCCGTCGTGCCCTACTCAGCCCTCGCGATCGCCATGTTGGCGCTGTCGATCGCCCTGACCATCGCGGGGCGCGTGCTCCGCGTCGTGCTCGCGGTCGTCGAGGTGCTGCTCGGGATCGCGGTCGTCGTGACGGGGATCGGCCGTCTGACCGATCCCGTGGTCGCCGCGCAGTCCGCGATCAGTGGTGTCACCGGCGTGCAGGACGTCCCCGCGATCCGCTCGATCGTCCGGAGCATCGACGTCACCCCGTGGCCGTACGTCGGCATCGCGGGTGGCGTGCTCGCCGTGGCGCTCGGCCTGCTCGTGCTCGTCGTTCAGCGGTCCTGGCCCGGCCCGAGTCGCCGGTACGGGGGCACTGGACGGGTGCCGGCGGCCGACGCGCCGCGGGATGCCATCGTCGACTGGGACGACCTCAGCGCGGGCGTGGACCCCACGGCTGCCGGGACCTCCACCGCCCGGGTCGACGGGGTGGCCGCCGCTGACGGGACGGCGGAGGACCGCACGGTAGGATCGGGGGAGCGTCGCACCGAGGACGACGCACCGGACCACGAGGAGCACCGTGAGCAACACTGAGCCCGCAGAACTCGGCGAGGGACACTCGCCCGCAGCCTGGACGGCCGTGATCATCATGCTGGTCGCCTTCGCCATCGGCGTCATCTGCTTCTGGTTCAGCATCGCGTGGGCGGTCTGGGCGTCCGCCGGACTCCTCGTCGTCGGGCTCATCCTCGGCGGCGTGCTCGCCAAGCTCGGGTACGGCGTCAACGGCCCGAAGTACGTCACGCGCACCCACGAGTGACCCGATGACGGCCGAGCCGACCACGGATCTGCTCGCGGGGCTCGTCGCGGGAGCGCTGGAGGACGCCGCGGCGCGACGGCTCGACCGTCCCGCGGCGGACGTCGAGCGCGACCTCGACCGCGTGTCCTCGCCGCGCGACGCGCTCGCGTTCCTCGCTCCCGGCGACCGCGTGCACGTCATCGCGGAGGTCAAGCGGGCCAGCCCCTCGCGCGGGCCGCTCGCCGAGATCGCCGATCCAGCCGAGCTCGCGAGCCGGTACGAGGCCGGCGGCGCCAGCGCGATCAGCGTCCTGACCGAGGGGCGCCGGTTCCGGGGGAGCCTCGCCGACCTCGAGGCCGTCCGGGCCCGGGTGGCCGTCCCGGTGCTGCGCAAGGACTTCATCGCCGATCCCTACCAGGTGCTCGAGGCGCGGGCGTCGGGCGCCGACATCGTGTTGCTCATCGTCGCCGCGCTGGACCAGCCCCGGCTCGTCGAACTCCACACGCTCGTCGAGCAGCTCGGGATGCGGGCACTGGTCGAGGCCCACTCAGCGGACGAGGTCAGCCGCGGGCTCGACGCCGGGGCGCGCATCCTCGGTGTCAACGCCCGCGACCTGACCGACTTCTCGCTCGACCGCGACCTCTTCGGGCGCCTCGTCGGTGCGGTGCCGGATGGCGTGGTCCGCGTGGCCGAGTCCGCCGTGTCGTCGCCCGCCGACGTCGCCCACTACCGCGCCGCGGGCGCCGATGCCGTGCTCGTCGGCGAGGCCCTCGTGACCGGTGACGACCCGGCGGCGACGCTCGCCGCGTTCCGCGTCGTCTAGAACCCATCCGCCGGGCCCGCCCGGACCCTCCTCACCGGAGCACCACGTGACCCACCTCCGCGACCTCCATGGTCCGTACTTCGGCGACTTCGGCGGACGGTTCGTCCCCGAGTCGCTCGTGTTGGCGCTCGACGAACTCGAGCAGGCCTTCCGCGCCGCCTGGGCGGATCCGGCGTTCCACGCCGAACTCGACGCCCTGCAGCGCGACTACACCGGCCGCCCGTCGATCATCACCGAGGTCCCGCGGTTCGCCGAACACGCCGGTGGTGCCCGGGTGGTCCTCAAGCGCGAGGACCTCAACCACACCGGGTCGCACAAGATCAACAACGTGCTCGGGCAGGCGCTCGTGGCCAAGCGGCTCGGCAAGACCCGGCTGATCGCCGAGACCGGGGCGGGCCAGCACGGCGTCGCCACCGCCACCGCCGCGGCGCTGTTCGGCATGGAGTGCGTGGTCTACATGGGTGCCGTGGACACGGAGCGCCAGGCGCTCAACGTCGCGCGCATGCGGTTGCTCGGGGCCCAGGTCGTCGCCGTCGAGACCGGTTCGCGCACGCTCAAGGACGCCATCAACGAGGCCCTGCGGGACTGGGTGGCGAACGTCGACACCACGCATTACCTGCTCGGCACGGTCGCCGGCCCGCACCCGTTCCCCGAGATGGTCCGTGAGTTCCACAAGGTGATCGGCGAGGAGGCCCGTGCCCAGGTCCTCGAGCTCACCGGGCGCCTGCCCGACGCGGTCGCGGCGTGCGTCGGTGGCGGGTCGAACGCGATGGGCATCTTCGAGGCGTTCCTCGACGACGAGTCCGTGGCGCTGTACGGCTTCGAGGCGGGTGGCGAGGGCGTGCAGAGCGGACGGCACGCGGCGAGCATCACCCTCGGCCGGTCGGGCGTCCTCCACGGGGCGAAGTCCTACCTCATGCAGGACGACGACGGGCAGACGATCGAGAGCCACTCGGTGTCCGCCGGCCTCGACTACCCGAGCGTCGGCCCGGAGCACGCTCACCTCGCTGCGATCGGGCGCGCCACCTACGAGCCGATCACCGACGTCGAGGCCATGGACGCCTTCCGGCTGCTGACGCGCACGGAGGGGATCATCCCGGCGATCGAGTCGGCTCACGCGCTCGCGGGCGCGGTGAAGCTGGGGGCGCGGCTCGGCCCCGACGCCGTCGTCCTGGTGTCATTGTCCGGGCGCGGGGACAAGGACGTCGCGACCGCCAGCCGCTGGTTCGGGCTCATCGACGAGGGAGCGGAGCAGCTGTGAGCACCACGCCGTCGCGGTCCGTGCGCGCCGCCATCGACACCGCGAACGCCGAGCGTGCCGGGGCGGTCGTCGGCTACCTCCCCGCGGGGTTCCCGGACCTGCCCACGAGTGTGGCGGCCGCGGTGGCCCTCGCCGAGAACGGGGTCGACGCGATCGAGCTCGGCCTGCCGTACTCAGACCCGGTCATGGACGGCCCGGTCATCCAGCGCGCGACCGAGACGAGTCTCGCGAACGGCTTCCGCGTGGCGCACGTCTTCGACGCCGTGCACGCGATCACCGAGCGGGCCGACGTCCCGGTCCTCGTCATGACGTACTGGAACCCGGTGCTGCGCTACGGCGTCGACCGGTTCGCGGACGACCTCGCCGCCGCGGGCGGGTCCGGGCTCATCACGCCCGACCTCATCCCGGACGAAGCAGGCGAGTGGATCGCAGCGTCCGAGCGCACCGGCGCCGACCGCGTGTTCCTGGCCGCGCCGTCCTCGTCCGACGACCGCATGCGCCAGGCCGTCGAGGCGAGCCGGGGCTTCGTGTACGCCGTGTCCACCATGGGCGTGACGGGTGCTCGTTCGGGCGTCGACGCCGCTGCGCGCTCGGTCGTGTCGCGCCTGCGCTCCGCGGGGGTCGAGCGCACCTGCGTCGGTCTCGGGATCTCGACCGCGGAGCAGGTGTCGGAGATCCTCGCCTACGCGGACGGCGCGATCATCGGTTCGGCGTTCGTCCGGGCCCTGCAGGACGAGGGCGTCCGGGGCGTCGGCCGCCGCGCTGCCGACCTGACCCGTGGCGCTACAGTGATCTCCGACGACGGCCCGGCCTCGCCGGTCGTCTGACGGAACAGCGACGAAAGGCGTACGCCCCTCCATGCTTCCCCTGAGCATCCCGAGCCCGAGCACGGCCTGGCAGTACTTCGATCTGACGAACTGGCTGGACCGGGTCTTCGGGTGGTCCTTCCCACTCGACTTCCGGATCCACGCCTACGCCATCTGCATCCTGCTCGGGATCGTCGCCTGCGTCGTCATCACCGACCGTCGGCTGGTGCGTCGCGGCGTCGAGAAGTGGGTCATCGTCGACATCGCGATCGGCGCGGTCCCGCTCGGCATCATCGGCGGACGCGCCTACCACGTGTTCACCCACGTCGGGGACTACTTCGGGCCGGGCATCGCATGGTGGGAACCGTTCGCCATCTGGGAGGGCGGGCTCGCCATCTTCGGCGCCCTGATCGCCGGCGCCCTCGGTGCCTGGTGGGCCTGCCGGTACGTCGGGCTCCGGTTCACCACCTTCGTCGACGCCGTCGCGCCCGGGCTGCTCGTCGCTCAGGCGTTCGGCCGACTCGGCAACTACTTCAACCACGAGCTCTTCGGCATGCCGACGAACCTGCCCTGGGGGCTCCAGATCGAGCAGTCGAACCCCGCGTACCCGGTCGGTCTGCCGGCCGGGACGCTGTTCCACCCGACGTTCCTCTACGAGATCATCTGGAACCTCGTCGGGTTCGCGGTCATCGTGCTCATCGACCGGCGCTTCCACCTGCAGTGGGGCCGCGTCCTCGCGCTCTACCTGATCTGGTACGGCGCGGGGCGGTCCGTGCTCGAGTCGATCCGGGTCGACACGAGCGAGACCTTCTTCGGAGTCCGCACGAACGTCTGGGCCGCACTCGCGGCGATCGTGCTCGGCATCGTCATCTTCGTCGTGCAGACCCGGCGACACCCGGGTACCGAGCCCAGCGGGTACCTGCCCGGTCGCGGTCCGCGCGCGGCCAGCAGTGTAGGATCTGACGACACCTACTCGGAGTCCGACGACGAACCGCTCGTCGTCACCGATCCGGAACCGGTCGCCACCGCCGCCGACCGCAGCTAGGGCACACCCGAGCTGAACTCCGACCGACCGCGGCAGCGCCGCGGTCCGACGACAGCACGTCCACAGCAACTCGTGATGTCGTCCGGGTCCCGCGCGGGACCCGACCGTCGTAGGGTCACCACAAGTGGCCCGACACCTCGCACGCCGCCCGGAGCACCGTCACGGGCGGCTGTGCCCGGGCACACGCCTCGCCGCTCGGCGACGTACCACCGGGTCCAGTCGACCGCTCGACGTCCCAGTTCCCCATCTCCTCGTGAGGACGGTTCCCATGGCGCTCCTGCCACCCCACCAGCGTTTCAGTGCGGTCCCGGCCGCCGTCGGCGCGTACGACCCGGCGAACGAGAAGGACGCCTGCGGTCTGGCCATGGTCGCCACGCTCCGCGGAACGCCCGGTCACGACATCGTCGACGCGGCGCTCGGTGCCCTCCGTCACCTCGAACACCGCGGTGCCATCGGCAGCGACGCCGGCACGGGTGACGGCGCGGGGATCCTCTGCCAGGTCCCGGACGCCTTCCTCCGCGAGGTCGTGCCGTTCGCGCTGCCCGACGCGGGCGGGTACGCGGTGGGTACGGCGTACCTCCCGACCAACATGGAGGCGCGCGCCGCCGTCAAGGCGGCGATCGAGGCCGTCGCGGCGGACGAGGGGCTCCGGGTCCTCGGTTGGCGCGAGGTGCCCGTGCGCCCGGACGAGCTCGGCACGCTCGCGAGAGCTGCCATGCCGGCGTTCGAGCAGTGCTTCGTCGCGAGCGAGCGCCACGACGAGGACGGCACGCCGCGGTCGGGCATCGCGCTCGACCGACAGACCTTCCGCCTCCGCAAGCGGATCGAGCGCGACCAGGACGTGTACTTCATGTCGCTGTCGAGTCGGACCATCGTCTACAAGGGCATGGTCACGACCCTCCAGCTCGAGCCGTTCTACCCGGACCTGAGCGACGAACGGTTCGCCTCGAAGCTCGCGATCGTGCACTCGCGCTACTCGACGAACACCTTCCCGTCCTGGCCACTGGCGCAGCCGTTCCGGATGATCGCGCACAACGGCGAGATCAACACGGTGCGCGGCAACCGCAACTGGATGCGCGCACGGCAGTCGCAGCTCGAGAACGAGCTCCTCGGCGACATGGCGCCGTTGCTCCCGATCGTCAGTCCGGCCGCGAGCGACTCGGCGTCGTTCGACGAGGTCGTCGAACTCCTCAGCCTGTCGGGCCGATCGCTGCCGCACGCCGTGTCGATGATGGTGCCCGAGGCGTGGGAGAACCGCGCGGACATGGACCCCGACCTCCGGGCGTTCTACGAGTACCACTCGATGCTCATGGAGCCGTGGGACGGCCCCGCCGCCATCACGTTCACCGACGGCTCGCTGGTCGGTGCGACGCTGGACCGCAACGGCCTCCGGCCGGGTCGCTTCCTCGTGACCGACGAGGGCCTCGTCGTGCTCGCGAGCGAGACGGGTGTCATCGACGTCCCGGCCGAGCGGGTCGTCCGGAAGGGGCGCCTGCGGCCGGGCCGCATGTTCCTCGTCGACACCGAGGCCGGGCGCATCATCGAGGACGACGAGGTCAAGCGTGAGCTGGCCGCCTCCGGGCCGTGGGCCGCGTGGCTGGCCGCGGGCCGGATCAACCTCGAGGACCTGCCGGACCGCGAGCACGTCGTGCACACCCCGGCGTCCGTGACCCGACGGCAGCGTGCCTTCGGGTACACGGAGGAGGAAGTCCGGATCCTGCTGCGTCCGATGGCGCAGACGGGAGCCGAACCCCTCGGCGCCATGGGGTCGGACACGCCCATCGCGGTGCTGTCGGAGCGGCCCCGGTTGCTGTTCGACTACTTCACCCAGCAGTTCGCGCAGGTGACGAACCCGCCGCTCGACTCGATCCGCGAGTCCGTCGTGACGAGCATGGGACTCGGGCTGGGCCCGGAGCGCAACCTCCTCGACGCGACGCCGGAGCACGCGAAGCAGATCGTCCTGGACTTCCCGGTGATCGACAACGACCAGCTCGCCAAGATCGAGCACTTCGAGACCGAGTCCGGCCGGCAGCTCACCGTCACGGTCAAGGGGCTCTACCGCGTCGACGCGGGCGAGCAGGCGATGCAGACGCGGATCCGCGCGATGCTCGACGAGGTCGACGCCGCGATCGAGGCCGGCAAGCAGTTCATCGTGCTCTCCGACCGTGACGGCACCGTGGACCTCGCGCCCGTTCCGAGCCTGCTCATGCTCGCGGCCGTGCACCACCACCTCATCCGGACCGAGCAGCGGATGAAGGTCGGTCTGATCGTCGAGGCCGGCGACGTCCGCGAAGTCCACCACGTCGCGACCCTCATCGGGTACGGCGCGTCCGCGATCAACCCGTACCTCGCGATGGAGACCTGCGAGAACCTCGTCCGGTCGGGGATGCTCCCCGGCATGACGCCAGAACAGGCCGTCAAGAACGTCATCAAGGCGCTCGGCAAGGGCGTGCTCAAGATCATGTCGAAGATGGGCATCTCGACGGTGTCGAGCTACGCTGCGGCGCAGGCGTTCGAGGCCGTCGGACTGAGCCAGGAGTTCGTCGACGAGTACTTCACCGGCACGTCGTCGATCCTGGGCGGGGTCGGCATCGAGGTCATCGCCCGCGAGAACGCCGAACGGCACGCGAGCGCCTACCCGCAGGACGGTGCGGTCAGCGCACACGAGCGCCTGGCCACCGGTGGTGAGTACCAGTGGCGCCGCGAGGGACCGCCGCACCTGTTCAACCCCGAGACGGTGTTCCGGCTGCAGCACGCCACGCGCGCCCGCCGGTACGACATCTTCCGCGAGTACTCGTCCGCGGTTGACGACCAGGCCGAGCAGCTCATGACCCTGCGCGGACTCTTCTCGTTCCACAAGGGACTCCGCCCGCCGGTGCCCCTCGACGAGGTCGAGCCCATCGAGTCGATCGTCAAGCGGTTCAACACGGGTGCGATGAGCTACGGCTCCATCTCCCGGGAGGCCCACGAGACACTCGCGATCGCCATGAACCGGCTCGGCGGACGCTCGAACACGGGTGAGGGCGGGGAGGACGTCGAACGACTGCTCGACCCCGAGCGCCGGAGCGCGATCAAGCAGGTCGCCTCGGGGCGCTTCGGCGTGACGAGCATGTACCTGACGCACGCGACGGACATCCAGCTCAAGATGGCGCAGGGTGCGAAGCCGGGCGAGGGTGGCCAGCTCCCGCCGGCCAAGGTCTACCCCTGGGTGGCGCGCACCCGCCACGCCACCGCCGGTGTCGGCCTCATCTCACCGCCGCCGCACCACGACATCTACTCGATCGAGGACCTCAAGCAGCTCATCTTCGACGTCAAGCGAGCGAACCCGTCCGCGCGCGTGCACGTCAAGCTCGTGAGCCAGTCGGGCATCGGTGCGGTCGCGGCGGGGGTCACGAAGGCACTCGCCGACGTCGTGCTCGTCTCGGGCCACGACGGCGGCACCGGCGCGAGCCCGCTCAACTCGCTCAAGCACGCGGGGACGCCGTGGGAGATCGGCCTGGCCGAGACCCAGCAGACGCTCATGCTCAACAAGATGCGCGACCGCGTCGTGGTCCAGGTCGACGGTCAGATGAAGACCGGGCGTGACGTCGTGGTGGCCGCACTGCTCGGGGGCGAGGAGTACGGGTTCGCGACGGCACCGCTCGTCGTCGAGGGCTGCATCCTCATGCGGGTGTGCCACCTCGACACGTGCCCGGTCGGCGTCGCGACGCAGAACCCGGAGCTCCGCAAGCGCTTCACGGGCAAGCCGGAGTTCGTCGTGAACTTCTTCGAGTTCCTGGCACAGGAGGTCCGCGAGTACCTCGCCGAGCTCGGGTTCCGCAGCCTCGAGGAGGCGATCGGGCACACCGAGGTCCTCGACGTCGACCGCGCCGTCGAGCACTGGAAGGCCTCCGGGCTCGACCTCGCCCCGGTCCTGCGCGGGCCGGAGTTCGCCGACGACGAGCCGCGCCGGAACCTGCGCGAGCAGGACCACGAGCTGGACGCCCACTTCGACAACGGGCTCATCCACGCCGCGACCGACGTCCTCGAGCACGGCGGCCACGTCGCGCTCGACCTGCCGGTCCGGAACACCGAGCGCGCGGTCGGGACCATGCTCGGGCACGAGGTGACGGTGCGACACGGTGAGAACGGCCTCCCGGCCGGCGCGATCGAGGTGACGCTCCGCGGATCCGCCGGGCAGTCGCTCGGCGCGTTCCTGCCCTCGGGCGTCCGCATCCGGCTCTTCGGCGACAGCAACGACTACGTCGGCAAGGGGCTCTCCGGCGGCGAGATCGTCGTCCGCCCCACCGAGGGTGCCGGGTTCGCGGCCGAGGAGAACGTCATCGCCGGCAACGTCATCGGATACGGCGCCACGCAGGGGTCGATGTTCATCCGCGGGATCGTCGGCGAGCGGTTCCTCGTCCGGAACTCGGGCGCCACGGCCGTGGTCGAGGGCGTGGGCGACCACGCGCTCGAGTACATGACCGGCGGTCTCGCACTGATCCTCGGCGCGACCGGCCGCAACCTCGGCGCCGGCATGTCGGGCGGCACCGCGTACGTCCGCGGGCTCCGACCGGAGGACGTCAACCAGGACGCCCTCGCGTCCGGCGAGCTCGTCCTGTCGTCACTCGACAGCGCGGACGCCGAGATCGTCACCGATCTGCTCGAGCGTCACGTGGCCGAGACCGATTCCGGGCTGGCCCGGTCGATCCTGGCCGAGGACCCGGACCTCACCGCGTTCGTCAAGGTGCTCCCGCGCGACTACGCTGCCGTCCTCAAGACCCGCCAGACCGCGGTCGACGAGGGGCTCGACCCCGACGGCGACGTCGTCTGGAACCGCATCCTGGAGGTCACCGGTGGTTGAGCGCACCCGGATCCGATCCGTCCCACCCACGGGGTCCGTCCCACCCCGATCGACCCGCACGTCACCGGAGGTGATGACCCGTGGCTGACCCGAAGGGCTTCCTCAAGGTCCAGGAACGCGAACTGCCGCCCCGTCGGCCCGTGCCGGTGCGGCTCATGGACTGGAAAGAGGTCTACGAGCAGCAGGAACCGGGTGCGCTCCGGCGCCAGGCCGGGCGCTGCATGGACTGCGGCGTGCCGTTCTGCCACCAGGGCTGCCCCCTCGGGAACCTCATCCCCGAGTGGAACGACCTCATGTGGCGCGGCGAGGGCCGACAGGCGATCGAGCGCCTGCACGCGACGAACAACTTCCCGGAGTTCACCGGGCGGCTGTGCCCGGCGCCGTGCGAGGCCGCGTGCGTGCTCGGCATCAACCAGCCACCGGTGACGATCAAGCAGGTCGAGGTCTCGATCATCGACCAGGCGTTCCAGAACGGCTGGGTGACGCCGCACCCGCCCGAGCGACTCACGGGCAAGACGGTCGCGGTCGTCGGGTCGGGTCCCGCGGGACTCGCCGCCGCGCAGCAGCTCACGCGCGCCGGGCACACCGTCGCGGTGTACGAGCGCGACGACCGGATCGGCGGCCTCCTGCGCTACGGCATCCCCGACTTCAAGATGGAGAAGCGCCAGATCGACCTCCGTCTGCAGCAGATGCAGGCCGAGGGCACCCGGTTCCGCGCGGGCGTGGAGATCGGCGTGGACATCACCTGGTCCGACCTGAAGAGCCGGTACGACGCCGTCGTGGTCGCCACGGGCGCGACGGTCCCGCGTGACCTGCCGATCCCGGGCCGGGACCTGTCCGGCGTCCACTTCGCCATGGAGTACCTCGTGCAGCAGAACCGCACCGGTGCCGGCACGGTGGTCGACAACCAGATCACGGCGGAGGGCAAGCACGTCGTCGTGATCGGTGGCGGTGACACGGGCGCGGACTGCATCGGCACCGCGCACCGGCAGGGCGCCATCAGTGTGACGAACCTGGCGATCGGCAAGCAGCCGCCGCTCGAGCGTCCGTCGGACCAGCCCTGGCCGATGTTCCCGACGGTGTTCGAGGTCTCGAGCGCGCACGAAGAGGGCGGCGAGCGTCGGTACCTCGCCTCGACCGTCGAGTTCCTGGCGAACGAGGCCGGCGAGGTGCGGGCCCTCCGGGTCGCGGAGACCGAGTACCTCGACGGCCGCCGTGTGCCGAAGTCGGGGACCGAGCGTGAGATCCCCGCGGACCTCGTGCTCATCGCGATGGGCTTCACCGGACCGGAACGCGACACGCTCGAGCCGCAGCTGGGCCTCCCGTTCGCGCCGTCCGGCGCCCTCGAGCGGGGTGCCGACTACACGACCAACGAGCCCGGGGTGTTCGTCGCCGGTGACGCCGGTCGCGGGCAGTCCCTCATCGTCTGGGCGATCGCGGAGGGCCGCGCAGCGGCCGCCGAGGTGGACCGCTACCTCGAGGGGTCCACTCGCCTCCCGGCCCCGGTCCGTGCGACCGACCGCGCGATCAGCGTCTGACGGAGCGGCACCGGCCGGTAGGCTGCCGGTGGCCGGTCGTCCGGCCGGGACCGCCCGTGCGGGCGCCACCGCAGCACGACATCCACCACACGAAGGACACCATTGAGACGCGCAAAGATCGTTTCGACGCTCGGACCGGCGACCTCGGACTACGAGACCGTCAAGGACATCATCCAGGCGGGCGTCGACGTGGCCCGGCTGAACCTCAGCCACGGTGACTACAGCGTGCACGAGGCGAACTACGAGAACGTCCGACGTGCGGCGGACGACCTCGGCAAGCCCGTCGCGATCCTCGTCGACCTGCAGGGCCCGAAGATCCGCCTCGCGCGGTTCGCGGACGGCCCCCACGAGCTCGCGGCCGGCGACGTCTTCACGATCACCACCGAGGACGTCCCCGGCTCGAAGGACGTGTGCGGGACGACGTTCAAGGGGCTCCCACAGGACGTCAAGCCCGGCGACCCGCTCCTCATCGACGACGGCCGTGTCCGCCTCCGGGTGCTCGACTCGGACGGCGTCCGCGTGCGCACCGAGGTCGTCGTGCCCGGGACGGTGTCGAACAACAAGGGCATCAACCTCCCCGGCGTCGCCGTGAACGTCCCCGCGCTGAGCGAGAAGGACGAGGCCGACCTCCGCTGGGCGATCCGGCAGGGCGCCGACCTCATCGCGCTCTCGTTCGTCCGCAACGCCGCCGACGTCGAGCGCGCCCACGAGATCATGGACGAGGAGGGCAAGCGGCTCCCGGTCATCGCGAAGGTCGAGAAGCCGCAGGCCGTGGACGCGCTCGAGGAGATCATCGACGCCTTCGACGCGATCATGGTCGCGCGCGGTGACCTCGGTGTCGAGCTGCCGCTCGAGGCCGTGCCGATCGTGCAGAAGCGCGCCGTCGAGCTGTCCCGCCGCATGGCGAAGCCCGTCATCGTCGCCACGCAGATGCTCGAGTCGATGATCTCGAGCCCCATCCCGACGCGCGCCGAGACCTCGGACGTCGCGAACGCGGTCCTCGACGGCGCGGACGCGGTCATGCTCTCGGGCGAGACGAGCGTCGGCGAGTACCCGGTGGAGACGGTCCGCACCATGGCCCGCATCGTCGAGTCGACCGAGGACCACGGCCTCGAGCGGATCGCGCCGCTCGGCACGAAGCCCCGCACCCTCGGCGGTGCGATCACCCTCGCCGCCGTCGAGATCGCGGAGTTCACCGAGGCGTCGTACCTCTGCGTCTTCACGGAGTCCGGCGACTCGGCTCGCCGCATGTCCCGGCTCCGCCACGGTCTGCCGATCATCGCCTTCACCCCGAACGAGGCGACGCGACGCCGCATGGCGCTGACGTGGGGCGTCCGCTCGTTCCTGGTCGAGCGCATGACGCACACCGACGAGCTCTTCCCGCAGGTCGACGACCTCCTCATCGGGCACGGCCTCGCCAAGCCCGGCGACCGCGTCGTCGTCACGGCCGGTTCGCCTCCCGGGCTGCCGGGGTCGACGAACGACCTCCGCGTGCACCGCGTCGGCGACGCCCACGCGGAGGCTGCTCCGGCCTACGTCCGCAACTGACCGCCGGATCCGAACAGGAGGCACGGGGCGTGGTCTCGACGTCGACCGACGGTCGCGCGCGACGTCCGCCGACCGAGCTCCGGCGCTGGCGCCGGTACCTCGCCGACGAACGCGCCGAGGCGTCGGTCTACCGGAACCTGGCCGCGCGGCGGTCCGGTGAGGAGCGGGACATCCTGCTCGCCCTCGCCGAGGCCGAGGGGCGCCACGAGCAGCACTGGCTCGAGCTGCTCGGCGACGACGTGGGGCGTCCCCTCCGTGGCGATCTGCGGACCCGGATCCTCGCGGGCCTCGCGAAGCGCTTCGGTTCGGTGTTCGTGCTCGCGCTGATGCAGCGCACCGAGGACCGGTCTCCGTACGGGGCGGACGTCGACGCCCCGGCGGCGATGGCGGCGGACGAGCGCATCCACGGCGAGGTCGTGCGCGGTCTGGCGAACCGGGGGCGACTCCGTCTGTCCGGCACCTTCCGGGCCGCGGTGTTCGGCGCGAACGACGGCCTGGTGTCGAACCTGGCCCTCATCATCGGCATCGGCGCGTCCGGCGCCGACCAGCACGTCGTGTTGTTGAGCGGCGTGGCGGGGCTGCTCGCCGGTGCACTCTCCATGGGGGCGGGGGAGTACGTGTCCGTGCGGTCGCAGCGCGAGCTGCTCGACGCCTCCGCTCCGCATCCCGAGGCCGGCCAGGCCGTGGTCGACCTCGACGTCGACCAGAACGAACTCGCGCTCGTCTACCGAGCGCGCGGGATGGACGAGGCCGCGGCGGCGC
The DNA here is from genome assembly GCF_003234805.2 of Curtobacterium sp. MCBD17_040. Lineage (GTDB taxonomy): Bacteria > Actinomycetota > Actinomycetes > Actinomycetales > Microbacteriaceae > Curtobacterium. The sequence continues at coordinate 1,847,389 of NZ_CP126273.1, read as the reverse complement.
AGCACGCCCACGAGGTGCTCACCGGACTCCGGCAGACGTCGGAGACGGGGGCCGTCGGCACGGTGGAGCACGAGGCGGTCGGGAGCGGGCTGAGCGCCGCGATCTCGAGTTTCCTGTTCTTCGCGTCGGGGGCCGTGGTCCCCGTCCTCCCGTACCTGTTCGGACTCGGGGAGTGGTCCGCCGTCGCGGTCGCCGCGGTGCTGGTCGGCATCGCGCTGCTCGTGTCCGGGGCGGTCGTCGGTGTGCTCTCCGGTGCGTCCCCCGCACGGCGGGCCCTGCGGCAGCTCGCGATCGGGTACGGTGCGGCGGCGGTGACCTACCTGCTCGGGTTGCTGTTCGGGACCGCCGGCATCTGACCGCCCGGGTGGTCCGGTCCCCGGCCGTCCTCCCGCCGGCACGTCCCGGTGCGGGACGCACGGCGCCGTGGCGTCATCCGCGGATGGCGGCGCGGGGCGGGACGAGCAGCAGCGCCGCGATGCCGACGACGACGAGGACGATGCCGGCGAGGACGACGAACGCCGCCAACGCGAGTCCGGGTGCGACCAGGACCGCCACACCGGCGAGGATCGACAGCGCACCGCTCACCGCACTCGGTCCGCGCGACGAGCCCGGGTGACCGACGACCGCGCCGACGAGTGCCGCGACGCCCTCGACGATGAACCCGATCCCGCCGAGCGTCGCCAGGACGACGAGCGGGGCCGCCGGGTCGAGCAGGCAGACGAGCCCGGCGGCTGCCACGAACACGCCACCGACGATCGACACCCAGCGCCAGACCCGATGCGTGCCCCGGCCGATCGCCGCCGAGGCCACCCGCAGGACCCCGGCGACGACGAGATCGACGCCGAACAGGAGTGCGAGCACGACGAGCGTCGGGCGTGGCCACAGGATGCCGACACCGCCGAGCACGATAGCGACGACCGCGGTGGTCACCACGAACACGCGGAAGGTCCGGACCGCACGCGTGTCCACGTTGGCTGTCCCTCTCCGTCGGGTCCCGGGCTCGAGGTCGGATCCCGGGCTCGGGGTCGGATCCGGGTTCCGGGTTCCGGGTTCCGGGCAGACGGTACCGATCGGGCGGGCGCCGCGCTCAGCGGGTGTTCAGCGAGCCGACGGAGGACCTCGCGATCATCCGCCGACGTGCGCGCCGAGGAGCAGTCCGGCGGCGTAGGTCGCCGCGAGTGCGAGGGCCCCGCCGACCACCACCCGCACCGTCGCGCGGCCGCGGGCCGCGCCGCCGAGGGTCGCCCCGGTCGCGCCGGTCACGGCGAGGGCGAGGAGCACGGCGACGATCGTCGCGGGCACCCGAGCACCGGCTGGCGGGATCAGGATGGCGAACAGGGGCAACAGGGCGCCGACCGTGAACGTCGCCGCCGAGACCCACGCGGCGCGCCACGGGCTGACCATGTCGGCTTCCTCGTCCGCGAGGGCGATGGCGGCGCGTCGACGTCGCACCTCGGGACGCACGAGCTCGGCCGCGATCGACGCGGCGGTGTCGGGGTCGACGCCGAGGGCGGCGTAGTGACCGGCGATCGCGCCGGCGTCCTCGGCCTCTGCCGCGCGCTCCGCTTGGCGTGCGGCCAGTCCGGTGCGCTGTGCGTCCCGCTGGCCGCTGACCGAGACGTACTCGCCGAGGGCCATCGAGATGGCGCCTCCGACGAGTCCGGCCGTGCCGGCGGCGGCGATCGCTCCGGTCGACGCGCCGGCACCCGCCACGCCGACGACGATCGCCGCGACGGACACGATCCCGTCGTTCGCACCGAGGAGGCCCGCCCGGAGCCAGTTGAGTCGACCGGCGCTCGTCGCGTCGTCGACGGCGCTCGTCTCCGGCAGGGCGAGGTCCGTTGCGTGCGACATGCAGGAATGGAACCACCACCGGACCTGCACCGCCAGCATGGACAGGCTTGCCTCACCTGGTGCGGTCCGGCCCTCCTGCTAGCCTGAGCAGGACGCGAGTGTGGTGGAATCGGCAGACACGGGGCACTCAAAATGCTCTGCCTCACGGCGTGCGGGTTCGAGTCCCGCCACTCGTACCGACGGCGCCCGGCAGGATCACCGGTCGCCGGAACGACGTCGCCTGCTGACCGTCCCGGGACTCCGGGAGGGCCGGGATGCGCATAGTAGGATTGCCGCGTGAGTGACACAGAAGCAACCCCCACCGCACCCCGTCGCGTCGTCGTCGCGGAGGACGAGTCGCTCATCCGCCTCGACATCGTCGAGATCCTCCGGGACAACGGCTTCGACGTGGTCGGCGAGGCCGGCGACGGCGAGACCGCTGTCGCGCTCGCCACGGACCTGCGGCCCGACCTCGTGATCATGGACGTCAAGATGCCGCAGCTCGACGGGATCTCCGCGGCCGAGCGGCTGTCGAAGAACCACATCGCGCCGGTCGTGCTGCTGACGGCCTTCAGTCAGAAGGAGCTCGTCGAGCGTGCGACCGAGGCCGGTGCCCTCGCATACGTCGTGAAGCCGTTCACGCCGAACGACCTGCTGCCCGCGATCGAGATCGCGCTCTCTCGGCACCAGCAGATCATCACGCTCGAGGCCGAGGTCGCCGACCTCGTCGAGCGGTTCGAGACCCGCAAGCTCGTCGACCGCGCGAAGGGGCTCCTCAACGAGAAGATGGGCCTGACGGAGCCCGAGGCCTTCCGGTGGATCCAGAAGGCCTCGATGGACCGGCGGCTCACCATGCACGACGTCGCCAAGGCGATCATCGAGCAGCTCAGCGTCAAGAAGTAGCGCGACCGGCCAGCGGCGCGGCGTCGGTCAGGCGTCGCGGAGCAGGTTGGTGATGCGGACCGTCGAGCAGCGTCGCCCCTCGTCGTCGGTGAGCACGATCTCGTGCGTGCACAGGGTGCGGCCGAGGTGGATCGCGGTGCACGTACCCGTGACGACGCCCGTCGTGGCGCTCCGGCTGTGTGACGCGTTCAGCTCGATGCCGACCGCGATGCGCCCGGGGCCGGCGTGGACGGTCGCCGCCATCGAACCCAGGCTCTCGGCGAGGACCACGAACGCCCCGCCGTGCAGCAGCCCGACCGGCTGACGGTTGCCCTCGACCGGGATCGTGCCGACGGCGCGCTCGGCGCTCAGCTCGAGGATCTGCATGCCCATCTTCTCGGCGAGTTCACCGATCCCGCGCTGTTCGTACCGCTCGACGCCCTCGGGGGAGCCGGTGATGGTCGGGCTGTCGGTCACTCGTGGCCTCCGGGGTTGTCACCGGCCGTGGATAGGCTGTCCGGGTGTCGGACGCGGAAAAGCCTACCCTCCTGGTCATCGACGGACACTCGCTGGCGTTCCGGGCGTTCTACGCGTTGCCGGTCGACAGCTTCGTGAACCGCGAAGGCCAGCACACGAACGCGATCCACGGCTTCATCTCGATGCTGCTCATGCTCTTGCAGCGCGAACGACCGACCCACATCGCCGTGGCGTTCGACATCTCGCGGTTCTCGTTCCGCACCCGTGAGTACGAGGACTACAAGGGCACCCGCTCCGAGACCCCCGAGGAGTTCAAGGGGCAGATCCCGCTCCTGCAAGAGGCCCTGCACGCCATGGGCATCACCACGGTCACGAAAGAGGACTACGAGGCCGACGACATCCTCGCCACGCTGTCGCTGCAGGGCGCGCAGCAGGGGTACCGCGTGTACGTCGTCTCGGGTGACCGCGACGCCATCCAGCTCGTCGACGACGACGTGACGCTGCTCTACCCGTCGGTGCGGGGCGTGTCCGAACTGACCCGCTACGACCGCGACAAGGTGTACGAGCGGTACGGCATCGAACCGCACCAGTACCCGGACATCGCGGCGCTCGTGGGTGAGACCAGCGACAACCTCGTCGGGATCGACAAGGTGGGCGAGAAGACCGCCGTCAAGTGGATCACCCAGTACGGCTCGCTCGACGGTGTCCTCGAGCACGCCGACGAGATCAAGGGCGTCGTGGGCGCCAACCTCCGCGAACAGAAGGACCGCGCGGTGCGGAACCGCCGCCTGAACCGTCTCGTGCGCGACGTCGAGCTGCCGGTGGGGCCGGCCGACGTCGTCATCCGTCCGGTCGACGAGGCCGCGGTGCGTGAGCTGTTCGACCGCCTGCAGTTCCGCACGCTCCTCGACCGCGTGTTCAAGGTCGCCGGGACCGGTGACGGCGGCGACACCGCGACCGAGGGCGGGGTGGACGACGGTGCTCCGACGCCGCCGGCCGCGCGGACCCTGATCGACGAGGAGCTGGGACACTGGCTCCGCACCAAGACCGAGCACGACGCGGACAACGGCTTCGGGGTGTCGGTCGAGACCGTCGACGGGCGTCTCAGCGCGATCGGCATCGCGACGCACGACGACGCCGTGCTCGTGCCCGGGGGCAGTGGAGCGCGTGACTACGAGCAGTTGCAGACCTGGCTCGCCGGGGACGCGCCGAAGCACCTGCACGACGCGAAGGCGGCGGTCCAGGCGCTCGCGACGGCGGGGTTCACGCTCGGCGGCCTCGCGGGCGACCCCCGCGTGACGGGGTGGCTCGCGAACCCGGCCCGGCAGGGGCAGTCGCTCGAGGACCTCGTCTACGGCGAGCTCCGCGAGACCATGCCCACGGCCGACCCGAACCAGCTCGTCCCCGAGTCGGAGCCGGCGAGCGCGGCGACACGAGCCTGGTACACCCTCCGGGTCGAGACCGCGCTCCGCGCCCGGATCGACCCCGGGTCGTTGCGCGTGCTCGACGACATCGAGCTCCCGCTCGTGTCCGTCCTCGCCGACATGGAGTCCCGGGGCGTCGCGATGGACCACGCGGTCCTCGCCGACCTGTCCGGCGAACTCGGGGAGCGCGCCTCGGAGCTCGCACAGCAGGCGTTCGCGGAGATCGGGCACGAGGTCAACCTCGGGTCGCCGAAGCAGCTCCAAGAGGTCCTGTTCACCGAGCTCGCGATGCCGAAGACCCGCAAGACCAAGACGGGCTTCTCGACCGACGCCGCGTCGCTCGCGGACCTCCAGGAGCAGCACCCGCACCCGTTCCTCGGCCTGCTGCTGCAGCACCGCGACGCGACCAAGCTGCGGCAGATCGTCGACACCCTCGACGCCGCCGTGGTCGACGGTCGCGTGCACACGACCTACGAACAGACCGGGACGAGCACCGGACGCATCTCGTCGACCGACCCGAACCTCCAGAACATCCCCGTCAAGACCGCGGTCGGCCGTCGGATCCGGTCCGCGTTCACGGTGGCCGCTCCGTACACGACCCTGCTCACCGCCGACTACTCCCAGATCGAGATGCGCATCATGGCGCACCTGTCGGGGGACCCGGGACTCATCCAGGCGTTCAAGGAGGGCGAGGACCTGCACCGGTTCGTCGGTGCCCGCGTGTTCGGGGTCGAGCCCGCCGACGTCTCCCCGGAGATGCGCACGAAGGTCAAGGCGATGTCGTACGGACTCGCCTACGGACTGAGCGCGTTCGGCCTGTCGAAGCAGCTCCGGATCGACCAGAAAGAGGCACGCGGCCTCATGGCCGAGTACTTCGCGCGCTTCGGAGCGGTGCGCGACTACCTCCGCAACGTCGTGGAACAGGCGCGCGAGGACGGCTACACCGAGACCATCTTCGGTCGCCGGCGTCCGTTCGGCGACCTCAAGAGCCCGAACCGTGTGCTCCGGGAGAACGCCGAGCGGGCCGCGCTCAATGCGCCGATCCAGGGTTCGGCCGCGGACATCATGAAGATCGCGATGCTCGGCGTCGCGGCGGACCTCGACGCGGGTGGCCACGACTCGCACCTGTTGCTGCAGGTGCACGACGAACTCATCCTCGAGGTCGCTCCGGGCGAACAGGACGCGGTCGAGGAGATCGTGCGTCGGCGCATGGGCGGTGCCGCGGACCTGAGCGTGCCCCTCGACGTCCAGGTCGGCACGGGGCCGAACTGGGAGGCAGCGGCGCACTGAGCGACCAGGCGCCATCGCCCGGTCGGACGATCCGCCGGGGTCGCTCCGGGCCTCCCGGATCGCGGAGTCGGTATGGTCGCACCATGAGCTCCGAGCGTCCTGTCCGCAAGCCGTCCGCCCTCGACCGTGTCGCGGAGGACTGGGTGACGACACTCGTCGACCTCGACCCGACGATCGGGACCTACATCGGTGTGGGCGGTCGGCAGGGTGAGTACGGTGACACGTCGCCCGCGGGAGCGGACGCCCTCGCGGACGCCGCACGCGCGGCCCGCCGGAGCCTCGACGCCGCGGAGCCCGTCGACGCGATCGACCGCGTGACGAAGACGGACCTCGGCGCGGAACTCGACCTGGTCGTCGAGTCGTACGACCGGCGACTCCACCTCCGGGACCTCAACGTCATCGCGAGCCCGGCTCAGCACCTGCGGGACGTCCTCGACCTCATGCCGACGGCGACGGCGAACGACTGGTCGGACATCGCGAACCGGCTGTCCGCGCTCCCCGACGCGCTCGAGGGGTACCGCGAGACCCTGCTGCAGGGGACGCGCGAGGGCGTGACCCCCGCGAAGCGACAGGTCGCCGCCGTGGCGCAGCAGGCCCTCCGGAACGCCCGCGACGGCGGGTTCTTCGACGAGCTGGCCGCCGGCGCCGCCCTCGACGACGGTGGTGCGCTGCCGGAGTCGGTCCGTGCCGATCTCAGCCGTGGCGCCGCCGTCGCGGCTGCCGCGTACCGATCGCTCGGTCGGTTCCTCGAGCACGAGCTGATGCCACTCGCCACCCCGGTGGACGCGGTCGGACGCGAGGACTACGAGCTGCACTCCCGTCGGTTCCTCGGCGCGGTCGTCGACCTGGACGAGACCTACGCGTGGGGGCTCGAGGAGCTCGCGCGGATGCGGTCCGAGCAGGAGCGCATCGCCGACCGCATCGAGTCCGGGGCCAGCGTCGCCCGGGCGATCGCGGTGCTCGACGAGGACCCGGCCCGGAAGCTCCACGGCACCGACGCACTCCGCGCCTGGATGCAGGAGACCTCGGACGCCTCGGTCGAGGCCCTGGCGGGGACGTACTTCGACATCCCGGACCCCATCCGTCGCCTCGAGTGCCGGATCGCCCCCACCCACGACGGCGGGATCTACTACTCGGGCCCGAGCGACGACTTCAGCCGGCCGGGCCGCATGTGGTGGTCCGTGCCCGATGGCGTGACCGAGTTCGCGACCTGGCGCGAGAAGACGACGGTGTTCCACGAAGGCGTCCCGGGCCACCACCTGCAGATCAGCCAGGCGGTCTACAACCGCGGCGAGCTCAACACGTGGCGGCGTCAGCTCGCCGGCCCCTCGGGACACGTCGAGGGTTGGGCGCTCTACGCGGAACGGCTCATGGAGCAGCTCGGCCACCTCGACGACGACGGCGACCGCCTCGGCATGCTCGACGGCCAGCGGATGCGGGCGGCCCGCGTCGTCCTCGACATCGGGGTGCACCTGCAGAAGACGAACCCCGACGGCGGTGGTTGGACGCACGAGTACGCGCTCGACTTCATGCGACAGAACGTGAACATGGACGACGCGTTCGTCCGGTTCGAGGTCGACCGCTACTTCGGCTGGCCGGGACAGGCCCCGTCGTACAAGGTGGGTCAGCGTGTGTGGGAGTCCATCCGCGACGAGGCCGCGGCGCGTGCCGGTGCCGACTTCGACCTGCGGGCCTTCCACCGCGACGCCCTGGCCCTCGGCGGGGTCGGACTCGACACGCTCCGGTCGGCGCTGCTCCCCGAGCGGGAATGACCCCCGCCCCGGGGCGGTTACACCCCCTGTCGGGGGTCCCGGGGCGGAGCCGTCGCGGGTCCCGCTCGCGGTTGTGACCGTGGGGGAGGCCCGGCTAGACTGGTGCGGCGCAATCCGCGTCAAGCATCCACTTCGCCATGCCGAAGCGTGCACGGACCTCCCGTGCTCGCCAGGGGGACCCCGATCGTCATGGCCCGATCAATGCCCGTTCGGAGCAATCTCTACATGACAACCACCACGACCAAGGCTCCTAAGCAGGTCGCCATCAACGACATCGGTTCGGCTGATGACTTCCTGGCCGAGGTCGAGAAGACCCTGAAGTTCTTCAACGACGGCGACCTGATCTCCGGGACCGTCGTGAAGATCGACCGCGACGAGGTCCTCCTCGACGTCGGTTACAAGACGGAGGGTGTGATCCCCTCCCGCGAGCTCTCGATCAAGCACGACGTCGACCCCAACGAGGTCGTCGAGGTCGGCGACGACGTCGAGGCCCTCGTCCTCCAGAAGGAGGACAAGGAAGGCCGTCTCATCCTGTCGAAGAAGCGCGCGCAGTACGAGCGTGCGTGGGGCGACGTCGAGAAGATCAAGGAGTCCGACGGCGTGGTGACCGGCACGGTCATCGAGGTCGTCAAGGGCGGTCTCATCGTCGACATCGGCCTCCGTGGCTTCCTCCCGGCCTCGCTCATCGAGCTCCGTCGCGTCCGTGACCTCACGCCGTACCTCGGCCAGGAGATCGAAGCGAAGATCCTCGAACTCGACAAGAACCGCAACAACGTGGTCCTGTCGCGCCGCGCCCTCCTCGAGCAGACGCAGTCCGAGTCGCGCACGACGTTCCTCAACAACCTCCACAAGGGCCAGGTCCGCAAGGGCATCGTCTCGTCGATCGTCAACTTCGGTGCGTTCGTCGACCTCGGCGGCGTCGACGGTCTCGTCCACGTGTCCGAGCTCTCCTGGAAGCACATCGAGCACGCCAGCGAGGTCGTCGAGGTGGGCCAGGAGGTCACCGTCGAGATCCTCGAGGTCGACCTCGACCGCGAGCGCGTGTCGCTCTCGCTCAAGGCGACGCAGGAGGACCCGTGGCAGGTCTTCGCCCGCACCCACGCGATCGGTCAGGTCGCGCCGGGCAAGGTCACGAAGCTCGTGCCGTTCGGTGCGTTCGTCCGTGTGGCCGACGGCATCGAGGGCCTCGTGCACATCTCGGAGCTGTCGAACAAGCACGTCGAGCTCGCGGAGCAGGTCGTGTCCGTCGGTGACGAGGTCTTCGTCAAGATCATCGACATCGACCTCGACCGTCGCCGTATCTCGCTCAGCCTCAAGCAGGCGAACGAGGGCGTCGACCCCGAGGGCGACGAGTTCGACCCGGCGCTCTACGGCATGCCGACCGAGTACGACGAGCAGGGCAACTACAAGTACCCCGAGGGCTTCGACCCGGAGACCAACGAGTGGCGCGAGGGCTTCGAGACCCAGCGCGACGCGTGGGAGAAGGAGTACGCGGCTGCCCAGGCTCGCTGGGAAGCGCACAAGAAGCAGGTCGCCGCGTCGATCGCCGAGGAGTCCACGCCCTTCGACGCGCCCGCCGCGTCCGCTGGGTCGTCGTTCTCGAGCGAGACGGCTGGTCAGGGCACCCTGGCCGACGACGCCTCGCTCGCGGCGCTGCGCGAGCGGCTCAGCTCGAACAGCTGACCGCCCGACGCGTCCCGAGAGCCCGGTACCCACGAGGGTGCCGGGCTCTCGCCCGTTAAGGTGGTGGACGTGCGGATCATCGGACTGACGGGCGGCATCGCGGCGGGCAAGTCGACGGTGTCCGCGCGCTGGGCGGAGCGCGGTGCGGTGGTCGTCGACGCCGACCTCCTGGCGCGCGAGGCGGTCGCGCCCGGGAGCCCGGGGCTCGCGGCGATCCGTGAGCGGTTCGGTCCGTCGGTGATCGCGCCGGACGGGTCCCTCGATCGCCCAGCCCTCGGCGCGGTCGTCTTCCGCGACGCGGAGGCGCGCGCCGCCCTCAACGCGATCACCCACCCCGAGGTGTGGCGCATCGCGAAGGAGCGCTTCGCCGAGGCCGAGCGGGCCGATCCCGACGCCGTGGTGGTCTACGACGTGCCGCTGCTGGCCGAGGCCCAGGAGGGACGGCCGCTCCGCTTCGACACCGTGGTCGTCGTGCACGCGCCCGCTCCGGACCGGATCGAGCGCCTGGTGCGCCACCGTGGCATGGAGCGCGGGGACGCGGAACGTCGGGTCGCGGCACAGGCGAGCGACGAGGAGCGGCTCGCGCTCGCGGACCTGGTCGTCGACGCGACCGGTTCGCCAGCCGACACGATCCGCTCTGCGGACGAGGTGTGGGACCGCATCGTCGCGTCTCAACCTGAGTAGTTCTTCTGACCCGTCAGGGAGCAAGCAGCCTGCGCGCGGCGACGTCCGGTAACGTCCCCGCACGTGTCCTCGGCCGCGCGTCACGCCCTCCATGCCCTGCTCGTGGTCGTACTCGCCGTCACCGTCGTGGTCGCGGTCGTGGTCGTGGTCGACACGGCCTCCGAGCACCAGCAGGCCACCGCCGAGGCTCCCCGGGGCCCGTCGGGGTCGCTCGGCCACGTCGGCCCGCCCGCGGAGACGCAAGACTTCCGTCGGTTCCGGATCGGTGCCGTCGACGGGCAGCGCCTCACGCCGAACGCGACGGACTTCGCGTCCCGATCGGTCGGCGACGGCCCCCTGCTGCTGTTCCTGCCCGCCACGCGGGCGCGCCCCGCGGACTACCGGACGTTCCTGTCGGTCGCGTCCCAGGCCGGGTACAACGTGCTCGGCCTCGACTACTGGAACCTCGGGACGACGCTGTCCGGGACGTGCGAGAACAACCCCCGCTGCTACACGCAGGTCCAGCGGAACCGGTTCGACGGCACCGATGCCTCCCAGTTCAGCGACGTCGGACCTGCCGGGTCGATCACCGCTCGCCTCCGGGACGCCGTGGCGCACCTGTCGAGCGCGGACCCCGCGGGCGGATGGAACCGCTTCGTGGACGGTTCGGGTCACATCGCCTGGGACCACATCGTGGTGGCCGGCCACTCCCAGGGCGGCGGCGAGGCGGCCTTCATCGCGCACATCCGACCGGTGCTCGGTGCGCTCATGTTCTCGTCGCCCGTCGAGTCCGACGGGGCGGCGCACGCGGCGTGGATGGACCGCCCGGGTGTCACACCGATCACCCGCGAGTACGCGATCGACGACGTGCGTGACGTGTTCGGGCCGCGCATCCGCGGCTCGTGGCGCGTGCTCGGTCTCGACGGTCCGCACGGCCCGTCGGTCACGACGACGCGGCCTCCATCCGGCGACCCGCACGCGATCCTCACCCGGTTGGACGTCGGTGACCCCGACCAGGCGCACTCGCTCATCATCGACGACGCCACCCCGCTCCAGGCGAACGGGACCCCGCGCATGCTCCCGCTGTGGCACTGGATGCTGACGCGGGTCCCGCTCCCGCAGACCCACGAGCCGAACCCCACGCGCTCCGCGGCTCCGACGCCGTCGCAGGGGTGAGGGTCCAGCGCCTCTGCACGTTCATAGGGAGCCGCAATACCATGGGCGAGTGCAACGTGGAGTGGACGACGTCAGCGGAGACCGGCACCCGGAAGGCTCCGGGGGCAGGTCAGTGGACACCCTCGCCGCCCTGATCCGACGTCGGGGAACCGACGACCCGGACCACCACTACCTGGAGGACGCCCGGTCCGACCGGGTGCTGACGTACCGGGCCTTCGCCGAAGCGGTCCAGGCCTGGACCTCGGTGTTCGACGACCTCGGGATCGCCCCCTCCGGCGCGGTCCTCGTGGATATCGGGGATCCGCTGTCGTTCGCGGTCGTGCACCTCGCAGCGCTGTCCTCCGGCCGTCGTGCGGTCCCGGTGGACACCGGGCAGCCGACCTCCGAGCCCCTGCGCCTCGCGGACCTGCTCCATGGCGCCTCCCTCGTCGTCTCCGACCGTGCAGACGACGCCACGATCGCCGGGACCGCGGCAGCGCACATCGACCCCGCCACCGGTCACCCGACCGACGTCGTGGCCGGCACTGTCCCATCGAGCGCTCCCGACGCGCTCGACACCGGGTCCGTCGTGCTGTTCACGTCCGGTTCGACGGGCACGCCGAAGGGCGTCGAACTGCCCGAACCCCAGCTCGTGTTCGTGGCACGAGCGGTCGCCGACCACAACGAGCTCACCCGGGAGGACCGGGGCTTCAACTCGCTCCCGCTGTTCCACGTCAACGCCGAGGTCGTCGGGCTGCTCGCCACCATGGTGGCCGGTTCGACGCTCGTGCTCGACAAGCGGTTCCGGCGCACCGGCTTCTGGGAGCTCCTGGCCGAGCGTCGCATCACCTGGCTCAACGCCGTGCCGGCGGTCCTCGCCGTCCTCGCGAAGACGGGGCCGCTCGACCTCCCCGCGGGTCTCCGGTTCGTCCGGAGCGCCTCCGCCCCACTTCCCGACCCGGTCCGAGCGGCCCTCGGTGCGACGCCGCTCGTCGTCAGCTGGGGGATGACCGAGGGTGCCAGCCAGATCACCGCGACCCCCCTCGGTTCAGCGCCCCGACCCGGTTCCGTCGGCGTCCCCGTCGGCTCCGAGGTCCAGGTCCGTGGAGAGGACGGCGCGCTCCTCCCGGCCGGCGAGGTCGGTGCGCTGTGGATCCGCGGACCCGGGGTCGTGAGCCGGTACCTGTTCGGCCGGGCCTCCGAGCGGTTCGACGCCGAGGGCTGGTTGTCCACCGGCGACCTCGGCTCGATCTCCGCAGACGGGTGGGTGTCGCTCGCCGGTCGATCGGACGACGTCATCAACCGCGGAGGCGAGAAGGTCTACCCGTCCGAGGTCGAGGACGTCCTGCTCGGCGACGCGCGCGTGCTCGAGGCCGTGGTCGTCGGGCGCCCCGACCCGATCCTCGGGCACGTTCCGGTCGCCTACGTCATCCCGCAACCGAGCGAGGACACGGCGGCCGCGTCGCTCGTCGCCGACCTGACCGCCCGCTGCGCGGCGCAGCTGACCCGGTTCCGCCGGCCGGTCGAGATCATCGTCGTCCCGGACCTGCCCCGGGCGCCGACTGGCAAGGTGCAGCGCGCGCGCGTGCGGGCGATGGCCTCGGTGGAGTAGTCACCGCCTGCGGGACCTTCATCGGATCACGCCGTAGCCTTGAGCGGTGCAACCCGCCCCCGCCGCCACCGACACGAACGTCACCACACCGACACGGCAGAACGGCCGCCCGCGTCACCTGTACGAGGTCGACGTCCTGCGGATCCTGACCTTCGCGTGTGTGATCGGCGTCCACACGACGAGCCACACGACCGCGTCGGACAACCACTTCTACTACGCCCTGCTCGCGCTGTTGCACTTCACCCGCCTCGTGTTCTTCTCGCTGACGGCGTTCGTCCTCGTCTACAGCTACACACTGCGACCGAAGCCGATGTCGCAGTTCTGGCCGAAGCGGTTCCTGCTCGTCGGTGTGCCGTACCTGGCGTGGTCCCTCGTGTACGTCGGGTCGGCGTGGCTCCTCAGCGCGACCGAGCGCGGGGACGTCCCGCTCCTGGTGACGGACCTCGCGCACGGGATCGTGACTGGCACGGCGATGTACCACCTGTACTTCCTGCTCGTGACCATGCAGGTGTACCTGCTGCTCCCGGCGATCATGTGGCTGGTCCGACGCACGCGCCGTCACCACGTGCTGCTGACGGTCGTCGCGCTCGTGGTCAACCTGGTCGTCTACGGCGCGTACAAGTACTGGCCGCACTCGTTCGACTGGATGCACGGGTACAGCAAGCAGTTCTTCTTCATGTACGTCTTCTTCATCGTCTCGGGTGCCGTCGCCGCGGACCACGCGGAGGCGTTCCTCACCTGGATCCGGGTGCGTCGGCGACTCATCGGCTGGGGGGTCACCGGGGTCGGCGTGCTCACCCTCGCCGTGTGGGCGGGGCAGGTGCTCCTCGGCCAGTCCCTGTACGCGGCCGGCACCCCGCTGCAGCCGATCGAGGTCGTCTGGAGCGCCGCGATCGGGATGGGTTTCCTCGCGCTCGGCGCGGGGTGGGCCGACCGACGCGACCCCTCGACCCTCCTGGCGCGCGTCATCGACTACGGGTCCGACCGGTCGTTCGGCATCTTCCTGAGCCACCCGTTCGTGATCTTCCTGCTGCTCTACGGCGACAGCTGGCTGGAGCGGCATGTCGCGCAGCCGTGGCTCACGCCGGTCACGTACGTGCTCGTCATCGTGCTCGCCGTCGCGATCACCGAACTGTTCCGCTGGACGCCGCTCAGCATCCCGCTCACCGGGCGTCCGTCGCTCGGGTCCCGGGGTGCCCGGGAGGCCCGGCGCCGCGGCCGGGAGCGGCTCGCGTCCGCTGGCGGTACGACCACGACGACGGCTCGTGCCGTCCGCGACGCGGGACGCGAGCCCTCGAGCGAGGCCGTCGAACCGGATGACGCGCTCGTCGGCGAGACGGACGACGTCGGCGGGTCGCACGCCGAGCGGTGAGCCGCGAACGGGCCGTCCCACCCAGGTGGGACGGCCCGTCCGTCGTGGTCTCAGGCGCTGCGTTCCGCCGCCGGGACGCCGATCTCGAGCACGCCGTCGGTGACCGTCAGGCGCCTCGGGTTCATGAACCAGGCGACGATCGCGGCGCCGAGGAGGAGTGCGACGGACAGGGCGAACGGCCACTGCCACCCGGACACCCCGACGAGCCACCCGAACACGATGGGGGAGAACACGCCGGCGAAGCCGTAGCCGGTGTTCATCATGCCGCTCGCGGTGCCCGACCACTGGGGGGCGACGTCCATCGGGATCGCCCACAGGTTCGCGTTCGTCAGCTCGAGGAAGAAGAACGAGAGCATGAGCGAGGCGGACGCGAGCCAGAGGTGGTGTGAGAACAGCAGCGGGAGCAGGCACACCGCGGAACCCACGAGCCCGATCAGGAGGACCGTGCGACGGGCCTTGCGCGCGTCGCCGGCACGACGGATGAGTCGGTCCGAGACGATGCCACCGACGGTGTCGCCGATGACGCCCGCGAGGAGGATCACCGACGTGTAGCCGGCGTACGTCGTGAGCGGGAGGTGGTAGGAGTCCGCGAGGAACGACGGGATCCAGGTGAGGAACACCCAGAGCGTCCAGCCGTAGCCGAAGTCGACGAACGAGACCGGCAGGATCTGCTTGATGAGCTGGCGCCACGGGACCGGCGGACGCGTGGCGCGGACCTGGGCGGGCGGGAGTTCGTCCAGCTCCCGCTGCGAGATGCCGGGTGCGGTCTCCGGACGATCGCGGAAGAGGAACCACCAGAATCCCGCCCAGATGGCGCTGAGCAGGCCGACGTAGATGAAGGACTCGCGCCAGCCGGCGGCGGCGATGATCGCCGCGACGAGGAGCGGGGCGAGGGCGTTGCCGAGCCGTGAGGCGGAGTGCACGATCCCCTGGGCGAACCCGTTGCGGTCCCGGGGGATCCACCGGCTCATCGCCTGCGTCGCGGTGGGGAACGCGGATCCCTCGGTGAGGCCGAGGAGTGCGCGAGCGAGGAAGAGACTGAGGACGCCGCCCGCGAGGCCCGTCCAGATCGTCGCGACGCCCCAGAGGACACCGATGGCGAGGAGCGAGCGGCGCGGACCGATCTTCTCGCCGAGCCAGCCGCCACCCATCTGGACGAAGGCGTAGGGGAGCGCGAACGCGGACACGATCGCACCCTGCGCCGTCGTCGACAGGTCCAGGTCCTTCGCCATCTCGGGGAGGGCGGTCGAGATGTTCGTCCGGTCGACGTACGAGATCGCGTACATGACGCAGAGCAGGAGCAGGACCCGTCCGCGGAGGCGTCCGCGGAAGGGGCTCGCCTTGACGGGTACGGGGGCCGCGGCCGGTTTCGCTGCGGTGGTCATCGCGGGTCCTGTTCTTCGGAGTGAGCGGGGGAGCGGTGGAGTCGGCGGCCTGAGCGCCTCCCCACGGTCGATCACGGTATTGCCGGTCCCTATCAGCCATCTTGGAGCGTGATCACACCAGGATACGCGCGAGCGATCAGCCTGCCGCGAACCAGTCGGGCCGCTGTCGGTCGTCGCGCTTAGCATCGACGGCATGACCACGATGATCGAACCCACCCGAGCCCTCCGTCGGTTCGAGGTCATCTCCGAGTACGAGCCCAGCGGTGACCAGCCGGCCGCCATCGCGGAACTCGCGGGGCGGATCAACGCGGGCGAGACGGACGTGGTCCTGCTCGGCGCCACGGGGACGGGCAAGTCGGCGACCACCGCGTGGCTCATCGAGCAGGTGCAACGGCCGACCCTGGTGCTCGCCCACAACAAGACGCTCGCCGCGCAGCTCGCCAACGAGTTCCGCGGTCTGCTCCCGAACAACGCGGTCGAGTACTTCGTCTCGTACTACGACTACTACCAGCCCGAGGCGTACGTCCCGCAGACCGACACCTTCATCGAGAAGGACTCGTCGATCAACGCCGAGGTCGAGCGGCTCCGGCACTCGACGACGAACTCCCTGCTGAGCCGCAGGGACACCGTGGTCGTCTCGACGGTGTCCTGCATCTACGGCCTCGGTACGCCGGAGCAGTACATGAACGCGTCCCTCGCGCTGCAGGTGGGACAGCAGATCTCGCGGGACACGCTCGTGCGCCGCTTCGTGGCGATGCAGTACCAGCGCAACGACGTCGACTTCGCCCGGGGCACGTTCCGCGTGCGTGGCGACACGATCGAGATCATCCCCGTGTACGAGGAACTCGCGATCCGCATCGAGATGTTCGGCGACGAGATCGAGGCCCTGACGGCGCTGCACCCGCTCACGGGCAATGTCGTGAAGGAGCTGCCCGCGGTGACCGTGTTCCCCGGCTCGCACTACGTCGCCGCCACCGACGTGATGCACCGCGCGATCGGCACCATCAAGGAGGAACTGGCAGAGCGCCTGGCCGAACTCGAGCAGCAGGGCAAGCTGCTCGAGGCCCAGCGGCTGCGCATGCGCACGACGTTCGACATCGAGATGATGGAGCAGATCGGGTTCTGCAGCGGCATCGAGAACTACTCGCGTCACATCGACGGCCGCGCCCCCGGCGAGGCGCCCCACTGCCTGATCGACTACTTCCCGGACGACTTCCTCGTCGTCATCGACGAGTCGCACGTCACCGTGCCGCAGATCGGCGCCATGTACGAAGGCGACGCGTCACGCAAGCGCACGCTCGTGGAGCACGGATTCCGGCTGCCGAGCGCGATGGACAACCGCCCGCTGACGTGGGAGGAGTTCCTCGACCGCGTCGGTCAGAAGGTCTACCTGTCGGCGACGCCCGGCCGCTACGAGCTGGGTGTGACCGACAGCGTGGTGGAGCAGATCATCCGGCCGACGGGGCTCGTCGACCCGCAGATCGTGATCAAGCCGAGCGAGGGGCAGATCGACGACCTGCTCGAGGAGATCCGCATCCGTGTGGACCGGGACGAACGCGTCCTCGTGACCACCCTGACCAAGCGCATGGCCGAGGAGCTCACGGACTTCCTCGGGAACGCGGGCGTGCGTGTCCGCTACCTGCACTCGGACGTCGACACGCTGAAGCGTGTCGAGCTGCTGACCGAACTGCGGCAGGGCGTGTACGACGTGCTCGTCGGCATCAACCTGCTGCGCGAGGGGCTCGACCTGCCCGAGGTGTCGCTCGTCGCGATCCTCGACGCCGACAAAGAGGGCTTCCTCCGGTCGTCCACCTCGCTCATCCAGACGATCGGTCGTGCCGCCCGCAACGTCAGCGGTGAGGTCCACATGTACGCCGACAAGATCACGGACTCGATGCGGCAGGCGCTCGACGAGACCGAGCGGCGTCGCGAGAAGCAGATCGCCTACAACACCGAGCGTGGGATCGACCCGCAGCCGCTCCGCAAGAAGATCGCGGACATCACCGAGGTCCTCGCGCGCGAGGGCGCCGACACCCGCGAGCTCCTGGAGCGCCGCGGGGCCGGCGACGCCCGTCGCTCGCCCACGCCGAACCTCCGCCGCGAAGGCCTCGCGGCCGAGGGTGCGAGCCAACTCGAGTCGACGATCGCGGACCTCAACGAGCAGATGCTGCAGGCGGCCGGCGAGCTGAAGTTCGAGCTGGCCGCGCGGCTCCGTGACGAGGTCCAGGACCTGAAGAAGGCCCTGCGACAGATGGAGGCCGCCGGACATGTCCGGTGATCCGGCGGTCCGGCGCACCGTCGTCGTGACGGGGGCGAGTGCGGGCCTCGGGTACTTCACGGCCGAGCAGCTCGCCGTGGCGGGGCACCGCGTCGTGCTCGCGTGCCGCGACCGGGAGCGCGCTGCGCGAGCCGAGCAGGCGATCCGTCGCGCGGCACCGGACGCATCGATCGCGCAGGTCCTCGTCGACCTGGCCGACCTCAGGAGCGTCACGGAGGCGGCCGACGCCATCGCCGGTCTCGGACCGGTCGACACCCTCGTGAACAACGCGGGGGTCGTGGGGTCGCGCCGGGAACGTCGCACCGCCCAGGGGATCGAGCTGCAGATCGGGACGAACCACCTCGGGCACTTCGCCTTGACGGCGCAGGTGCTGCCGCTGCTCGAGCGGACGGCGGGTCGCGTGGTGCACGTCGGGAGCATCAGCCACCGCTGGGTCCGGCTCGACGGGCGGGACCCCTTCCGGGCGGATCCCTACGTGAACTACCTCCAGTACGCGCGGAGCAAGCTCGCCGTGATGCTGTTCGGGTTCGAGCTCGCCCAGCGTCTCGCGGACAGCGGCTCCTCCGTGCGGAGCGTCGTGGCGCACCCGGGTCTCGCGCTCGACTCGCTGTCGCCGTCGCGTCCGGGGGTCGTGCCGTCCGGTCCCGGAGCACCGTGGCTCCGCGTCGGGGGCCGTCTGGTCGCGCA
The DNA here is from genome assembly GCF_003234805.2 of Curtobacterium sp. MCBD17_040. Taxonomy (GTDB): domain Bacteria; phylum Actinomycetota; class Actinomycetes; order Actinomycetales; family Microbacteriaceae; genus Curtobacterium. The sequence goes on along the minus strand of NZ_CP126273.1, from coordinate 1,828,876 downwards.
GGGCAAGGACGCCGGGGCCGTCCCGCTCGTGCACGCCGCGGTGGGCGATGACGTCCGATCGGGCGCGTACTGGGGCCCGGACGGATGGTTCCAGTTGCGCGGAGGGGCGACCGTCGTCCCCGCGGAACCCCATGCCCACGATCGCACCGCGGCGGCGCGCCTCTGGGAGGCCTCGGCGGCGGTCGTGGGTCGCGAGCCCGCCGTCACGTCGGTCTGACCCCGGACGTGTGCCGGGCCGACCGCCGCTGTCCGCGAGGGGCGAACCCCGTGGGACGCGCGGGGCGGGCCGGATGTCAGACGGGCTTCGTAGAATCGAGGTGATGACCATCACCTCCGACCGCGGTACTCCTTCCTCCGATCTGGCGGCCTTCGGGCAGCCCGGCGAGCCGCACGTCCCCGGCGCCAGCATCTCCGGGACCTCGACCTCGACGCTCAGCGTCCGGGGTGCGCGCGTGCACAACCTGCGGGACGTCGACCTCGAGATCCCGCGGGACTCCCTCGTCGTGTTCACGGGTCTGTCCGGCTCGGGCAAGTCCTCGCTCGCGTTCGACACGATCTTCGCCGAGGGGCAGCGTCGGTACGTCGAGTCGCTGTCGGCGTACGCGCGCCAGTTCCTCGGGCAGGTGGATCGTCCCGACGTGGATTTCATCGAGGGACTCAGCCCCGCCGTGTCGATCGACCAGAAGTCGACGAACCGCAACCCACGCTCGACGGTCGGGACGATCACCGAGGTCTACGACTACATGCGGCTGCTGTGGGCGCGCATCGGCATTCCGCACTGCCCGGTGTGTGGCGAGGTGATCAGCAAGCAGTCGGTGCAGCAGATCGCCGACCAGTTGATGACGCTCGAGACCGGTACGCGGTTCCAGGTGCTGGCACCCATCGTGTCGAAGAAGAAGGGCGAGTTCGTCGATCTCTTCCAGGAACTCGCGGCCTCCGGGTACGCGCGGGCCATCGTCGACGGCGAGCGCGTGCAACTGAGCACACCGCCCACGTTGAAGAAGCAGGTCAAGCACGACATCGCGGTCATCGTCGACCGCCTCGTCGCGTCGGACGACGTCCTCGGGCGCCTGACCGACTCCCTCGAGACCGCACTCCGGCTCACCGGCGGCACCGTCTCGATCGACCTCGTCGACCACGAGGGCCCCGGTGCGGTTCGGACCTACTCCGAGAACCTCTCGTGCCCGAACAACCACCCGCTCGCTCTCACCGAGATCGAGCCCCGGACGTTCTCGTTCAACGCGCCGTTCGGAGCATGCCCCGAGTGCTCCGGCCTCGGTACACGGATGTCGGTCGATCCGGACCTCGTGCTCGGCGACCCCGAGGCGAGCCTCGCCGACGGCGTCGTCCTGCCGTGGACGGGGACGGGCGGCCTCTACAGCTACTTCGAGAAGCTCCTGCAGGGACTCGGCAAGGAGCTCGGGTTCCGGCTCGACACCCCGTGGAACCAGCTCGACCCCACCGTCCAGGCAGCCATCCTGACGGGCAAGGACTTCGAGGTGTCGGTGTCCTGGCGCAACCGGTTCGGCCGTGAGATGCGCTACACCAGTGGTTTCGAGGGCGTGATGCCCTACATCGAGCGCAAGTACGGCGAGGCCGAGACCGACGCGCAGCGCCAGCGGTTCCAGGGGTACCTCCGCGAGGTCCCGTGTCCCGTCTGCGACGGCACGCGCCTCAAGCCCGAGGTGCTCGCCGTGACGGTCGCCGACCGGAGCATCGCCGACGTCTGCGACCTCAGCCTGGAGGACTCCCACGCCTTCATGGAGTCGCTCGCCCTCAGCCCTCGGGAGGCCCACATCGCGGCCGCCGTGCTGCGAGAGATCCGCGCGCGCCTCGAGTTCCTGCTCGAGGTGGGGCTGTCGTACCTGACCCTGTCTCGTGGTGCAGGGTCGCTCTCCGGCGGGGAGGCCCAGCGGATCCGCTTGGCGACGCAGATCGGCTCGGGCCTGACCGGCGTGCTGTACGTGCTCGACGAGCCGAGCATCGGCCTGCACCAGCGGGACAACCGGCGTCTCATCGACACCCTGGTCAAGCTGCGCGACCTCGGGAACACGCTGATCGTCGTGGAGCACGACGAGGACACGATCCGGACGGCCGACTGGATCGTCGACGTCGGCCCGGGTGCGGGCGTGAACGGCGGTCGGATCGTGCACTCGGGGCCGTACCAGGAGCTGCTCGACAACCGCGGTTCGACGACCGGGGACTACCTCGCGGGGCGTCGTGCCATCGAGCTCCCTGCAGAGCGTCGTCGCGTCGACCGGAAGCGCGTCATCACCGTCCAGGGGGCACGGGCGAACAACCTGAAGGACGTCGAGGTGCAGTTCCCCCTCGGGGTGTTCACGGCCGTCACCGGGGTCAGTGGTTCCGGCAAGTCGACGCTCGTCAACGACATCCTCTACAAGGTGCTCGCCAATCAGCTCAACGGTGCTCGACACATCCCGGGCAAGCACACCCGCGTGAAGGGCCTCGACCAGCTCGACAAGGTCGTGCACGTCGACCAGGCGCCCATCGGCCGGACCCCGCGGTCGAACCCCGCGACGTACACCGGTGTGTTCGACCGGATCCGGAACCTGTTCGCCGAGACGCAAGAGGCCAAGACCCGCGGCTACGGGCCCGGTCGCTTCAGCTTCAACGTCAAGGGCGGGCGCTGCGAGAACTGCGCGGGCGACGGCACGATCAAGATCGAGATGAACTTCCTGCCGGACGTCTACGTGACGTGCGAGGTCTGTGGCGGTGCGCGCTACAACCGCGAGACCCTGCAGGTCCACTACAAGGGCAAGAACATCTCCGAGGTGCTCGAGATGCCGATCAGCGAGGCGGCCGAGTTCTTCGAGCCGATCTCGGCGATCCACCGCTACATGAAGACCCTCGTCGACGTCGGACTCGGGTACGTGCGTCTCGGTCAGAGTGCCACGACGCTCTCCGGTGGTGAGGCCCAGCGCGTCAAGCTCGCGACCGAACTGCAGCGTCGCTCGAACGGGCGGACCGTGTACGTGCTCGACGAGCCGACGACCGGACTCCACTTCGAGGACGTCCGCAAGCTCCTGCTCGTGCTGCAGGGGCTCGTCGACAAGGGCAACACGGTCATCACGATCGAGCACAACCTCGACGTCATCAAGTCGGCGGACTGGATCGTCGACATGGGCCCCGAGGGCGGGTCGGGTGGTGGCACGGTGCTCGCCACGGGGACGCCGGAACACGTCGCGGACGTGCCGGAGAGTCACACGGGCGTGTTCCTCCGCGAGATCTTCGATGCCCAGGACGCCCGAGTGGGCGCGCAGCGTGCGGTCGACCGTCGGTCGGCGGACCACGTGGCCGGACGCAGTCGGGTCGCGGCGGAGGTCCGGTAGGTGGCGGACACCGTCCCGTGGCGACCGAGAGCGAGCGAGATCCCGACGGACCCGGGCGTGTACCGGTGGCGTGACGCCGACGGGCGCGTGTTGTACGTCGGCAAGGCGAAGAACCTCCGTGCTCGCCTCAGCAACTACTTCGCACCGCTGCCGACCCTGCACGAGCGGACCCGGCGGATGGTCCTCACGGCGGCGAGCGTCGAGTGGACCGTGGTGGGGAGCGAGATCGAGGCCCTCCAGCTCGAGTACACGTGGATCAAGGAGTTCGATCCGCCCTTCAACGTCAAGTTCCGGGACGACAAGTCGTACCCGTACATGGCGATCACCCTCGGGGACGAAGCCCCTCGGGTCATGGTCACGCGGAACCGGAAGATCCGGGGCGCCAAGTACTTCGGGCCGTACCCGAAGATCTGGGCGGTGCACGACACGATCGACCTGATGATCAAGGTGTTCCCGATCCGCACCTGTTCGGACTCGAGCTACAAGCGCGCGATGCAGACCGGGCGGCCCTGTTTCCCGGGGCAGATCGGCAAGTGCGGCGGTCCGTGCTCCGGTCGGGTGTCGATCGAGGAGCACCGGGCGATCGTCGAGGAGTTCGTCCGCTTCATGGGCAGCTACGACCGGCGGGTCATCAGCGAACGTCGTGCACGGATGGCAGCCGCCGCCGACGCCATGCACTACGAGGAAGCGGCCCGCTACCGCGACCAGGTCGAGGCGCTCGAGGCGGTGCTCGAGAAGAGCGCCGTCGTGCTCCGCGACTCGGTCGACCTCGACCTGTTCGGTGTCGCCGAGGACGAACTCGCGGCCGCGGTCCAGCAGTTCACGGTGCGGGGTGGCCGGATCCGAGGCGTGCGGGGCTGGGTGGTCGACAAGGAGCTCGACATCAGCACCGGCGAGCTCGTCGAGCAGATCGTGCAGAGCGTGTACGCGGGAGCCGAGGAGCCGCCGCGCGAGGTCGTCGTCCCGGCGCTGCCCGAGGACGCCGACGCCCTCGAGACCTGGCTGTCCGAACAGCGTGGTGGCCGCGCGGTACGACTCAGCACAGCCCAGCGTGGTGACCGTGCCGGGCTGGCGAAGACCGCGACGGTCAATGCTGCCCAGGCCCTGATGCTGTACAAGACCAAGCGGTCGGCCGACTACACGACCCGCTCCGCCGCGCTCGCCGACATCCAGGACGCCCTCGGGATGACCGAGGCGCCGCTGCGGATGGAGTGCTACGACATCTCCCACCTGCAGGGCACGAACATCGTCGCGTCGATGGTCGTCTTCGAGGACGGCCTGCCACGGAAGGACCAGTACCGGCGCTACACGATCGCCGAGTCCCGTGACGACACGGACAGCATGTACCAGGTGCTGTCACGACGCCTCGCGCGGCTCGACGAGGACGCCGACCTCCCGACCGTGGCGGACCCGACCAGCGACGAGGTCGTCGAGCAGGGCACGCGCACCAAGCGGTTCGCGTACCGACCGCAGCTGCTCATCGTCGACGGCGGTCAGCCGCAGGTCGAGGCCGCTGCCCGGGCGATGGCCGACGCCGGCGTCACGGACATCGCGCTGTGCGGGATCGCCAAGCGCCTGGAGGAGATCTGGTTACCGGGCGATGACTTCCCGGTGATCCTGCCGCGGAACTCCGAGGCGTTGTTCCTGATCCAGCGGATCCGTGACGAGGCGCACCGGTTCGCGATCACCCACCAGCGGACACGGCGCAAGCGCGATGTCCGGAGTCGGCTCGCCGAGATCCCCGGCCTCGGTCCGACGCGCGTCAACGGTCTCCTCAAGCACTTCGGGTCCGTGGCTCGGCTGCGCGACGCGACACCGGAGGAGATCGCCGAGGTCCCCGGCATCGGTCCGGCGACGGCCGCTGCCGTCCGGAGACAGCTCGACGCGTCGGCACCGACGTCAGCGCCCGAACCCGGGTCAGCGCCCGAAGCGCCCGAACCCGGGTCAGCGCCCGAAGCGCCCGAACCCGGGTCAGCGCCCGAAGCGCCGGATCTGCCCGCGCTCCATTCGGTGAGCCGCTAGCCTGGGCGGACCAGTCCGATGACGACCACACCGCACGGTGACCACGGAGCGCGCTCACGAATGACCGACCTCAGTAGTCCCTCGCACGACGTGCTCATCGTGACCGGCATGTCCGGCGCGGGGCGGTCCACCGTCGGGAAGGCGCTGGAGGACCTCGGCTGGTACGTCGTCGACAACCTGCCGACGCAGATGCTCGGTCCGTTGACCGACCTGGCCGAGCGGGCGGGGGAGTCGCTGCCGAAGATCGCGACCGTCGTGGACGTCCGCGGTGGGAGGTTCTTCACCGACCCCGAGGGGGCCGTCCGACGACTCCGGGACAGCACCACCGCACGGGTCCGGGTGCTCTTCCTCGAGGCGACCGACGCCGTCCTCGTCCGGCGGTTCGAGCAGGTGCGGCGGCCCCACCCCTTGCAGGGCGAGGACACGCTCCTCGACGGCATCGGTCGAGAGCGGTCGCGTCTGCTCGGACTCCGTGAAGCCTCGGACGTCGTGATCGACACGTCGGACCTCAACATCCACCAGCTCGCCGCCCGGGTCGCGGAGCAGTTCGCCGAGGACCGGTTCGTGGGCGTGCAGGTGACCCTGATGAGTTTCGGGTTCAAGTACGGACTGCCCGCCGATGCGGACATGGTGGCGGACGTCCGCTTCCTCCCGAACCCCTACTGGGTGCCGGAACTCCGCGAGCACACGGGCCTCGACGCCGACGTCGCGGACTACGTCCTGGGCCAGGACGGAGCACGTCCGTTCATCGACCGCTACGCGGCGGCGGTCGAGCCGGTGCTGGCCGGGTACCAGCGAGAGAACAAGAGACACGCTACGATCGCCATTGGCTGCACGGGCGGCAAGCACCGGTCCGTCGCCATCGTCGCCGAGCTGGCGAGTCTCATCCGCGGGATGCCGAACGTGGCCGTGCGCGTCAAGAACCGCGACCTCGGTAGGGAGTGACCGACCCTCCCTTCCCGCGTGCCCCCGAACGTAAGGAATGATGCATTGCCGTTGACTGCCGAGGTCAAGGACGAACTGGCGCGCGTGGCCGTGAACCGCAACACGGTCCGCGCCGCGGAACTCGCGACGGTGCTGCGGTTCGCGGGTGGCCTGCACGTCATCTCGGGCAGGATCGCGGTCGAGGTCGAACTCGACACCCGGATCATCGTGCACCGCGTGCGGAAGGACCTCGCTGAGTTGTACGGCGTGCGGAGCGAGGCGAGCGTCGGCTCGTCCGCATCCGCGCGGCGCGGGACCCGCTACCTGGTCCGCGTGCTCGAGGCGGGCGAGACCCTGGCGCGCCAGACCGGTCTCATGGACGCCCGTCGTCGCCCGGTTCGGGGCCTCCCGAACCGACTGACGACCGGCAACCGTGACGACCTCGCCGCCATCTGGCGTGGCGCCTTCCTCGCCACCGGCACGCTGACCGACCCGGGGCGCGCTGCCGCGCTCGAGGTCACCTGCCCCGGGAACGAGGCTGCGATGGCGCTCGTCGGAGCGGCGTCCCGCCTCGGTGTCGCCGCGAAGGGCCGGGAGGTCCGGGGCGTCCACCGCGTCGTGATCCGTGACGGTGAGGCGATCGGCCAGATGCTCACCGTCATGGGCGCAGCGCGGTGCAGCGCGGAGTGGGAGGAGCTCCGTCAGCGTCGCGAGGTCCGCGCGACCGCGAACCGGCTCGTGAACTTCGACGACGCGAACCTCCGTCGCTCGGCGCAGGCGGCGGTCGCCGCGTGCGCCCGGGTCGAGCGAGCGCTCGAGATCCTGGGCGACGACGTCCCGGACCACCTGAAGTACGCAGGGGCACTGCGGCTCACCCACCGCGATGCGAGCCTCGACGAGCTCGGGCAGCACGCTGAGCCTCCCATGACGAAGGACGCCATCGCCGGACGCATCCGGCGCCTGCTCGCGATGGCCGACAAGAAGGCGCTCGACCTGGGTGTCCCGGGCACCGAGGCGAACCTGCCGGACGACCTCGACGAGGCCTGAGCGCTCGGCCACGGACCCGCGGAAGCGTCTCCCGAGCACGTGCGTGACGTCGCTCGACGGCGTGCGCCGAGGGGTCTGTGCCGACTGCTACTGTCGTCCCGACGACGTCTCGGGCGTATCGTCAGCCTCAGGCGCAGGCCCCGACCTGCACTCCGAACACCAGCGTCGAAAGCACGCTCGACAGACACAGGAGTTCCATTGACCGTCAAGATCGGCATCAACGGCTTCGGCCGGATCGGCCGCAACTTCTTCCGGGCCGCCCTGGCCAAGGGCAGCGAGCTCGAGGTCGTCGCGGTGAACGACCTCACCGACAACAAGGCGCTCGCTCAGCTCCTGAAGTACGACTCGATCACGGGCAAGCTCCCGGCTGAGGTCGGGCTCGAGGGCGACAGCATCGTCGTCGACGGCAAGCCGATCAAGGTCCTGGCCGAGCGCGACCCCGCCAAGCTGCCGTGGGGCGAGCTCGGTGTCGACATCGTCATCGAGTCGACCGGGTTCTTCACGAAGGCCGAGGACGCGCGGAAGCACATCGAGGCGGGCGCCAAGAAGGTCATCATCTCGGCGCCGGCCACGGGCGACGACGTCACGATCGTGCTCGGCGTGAACGAGGGCACCTACGACCCGGCGTCGCACAACATCATCTCGAACGCGTCCTGCACGACGAACAGCCTCGCGCCGCTCGCCAAGGTGTTCAACGACGCGTTCGGCATCGAGCGCGGTCTCATGACGACGGTGCACGCCTACACCGCGGACCAGAACCTCCAGGACGGCCCGCACAAGGACCTCCGCCGCGCCCGCGCCGCCGCGCTCAACATCGTGCCGACCTCGACCGGCGCCGCCAAGGCCATCGGTCTCGTGCTCCCGGAGCTCGCGGGCAAGCTGGACGGATTCGCGCTCCGCGTGCCGGTGCCGACCGGGTCGATCACCGACCTCACGCTCGAGACCTCCTCCGACGTGACGATCGACGACATCAACGCGGCGTACAAGGCCGCCGCGGAGGGGCCGCTCAAGGGCATCCTCGAGTACAGCGACGAGCCGCTCGTGTCGAGCGACATCACGACGAACCCGCACTCGTCGATCTACGACTCGGGCCTGACGAAGGTCATGGGCAACCTGGTCAAGATCACCTCGTGGTACGACAACGAGTGGGGCTACTCCAACCGCCTCGTCGACCTGACGGAGTACGTCGGGGAGCGCCTGTAACCCATGGCACTCCGTACCCTCGAGGACCTCGGCGACCTGGCGGGCAAGCGCGTCGTCGTCCGGTGTGACCTGAACGTCCCGCTGGCCGACGGCACCATCACGGACGACGGCCGCGTGCGCGCGTCGCTCGGCACCCTGAATCGACTCATCGGAGTCGGCGCACGGGTCATCGTGATCTCGCACCTCGGGCGGCCCGACGGCGAACGCAAGGCCGAGTTCAGCCTCGCACCCGTCGCGCAGCGGCTCTCCGAACTGCTCGGCAAGCCGGTCGCCTTCTGCGACGAGACCGTCGGTGACGCCGCCACCGCAGCCGCCGAGGCCCTCGAGGACGGCGACGTCCTGGTCCTGGAGAACCTCCGGTTCAACAGCGAGGAGACCGCGAAGGACGCCGGCGTGCGCGACGCCTTCGCCGACCGCATCGCCGCCATGGGCGAGGCGTTCGTCTCCGACGGATTCGGCGTCGTGCACCGCAAGCAGGCGAGCGTCTACGAGTTGGCGGGAGCGTTGCCGAGCGCGGCCGGACTCCTGATCGAACAGGAGCTCGGTGTCCTCGAGCGCCTGACCACCGAACCCGAGCGCCCCTACACCGTGGTGCTCGGCGGTTCGAAGGTCAGCGACAAGCTCGGCGTGATCGCGCACCTGCTCCCGCGGGTGGACACCCTGTGCATCGGGGGCGGCATGCTGTTCACGTTCCTCGCGGCGCAGGGCCACGGTGTCGGGTCGTCGCTCCTCGAACGCGACCAGCTCGACACCGTGCGGGGCTACCTCGACGAGGCAGCGCAGCGCGGCGTCACCATCGACCTGCCCACCGACGTCGTGGTGGCGTCCGGATTCGCAGCCGACGCCGAGCACGAGGTCGTCGCGGCGGACGCGATCGAGTCCGCCCGCTTCGGCCCGGACGGCATCGGTCTCGACATCGGGCCGGAGACCGCGGCGCGGTTCGCCGACACGGTGCGCGGCTCGCGGACGGTGTTCTGGAACGGCCCGATGGGCGTGTTCGAGTTCCCGGCGTTCGCCGCTGGGACCAAGACGGTCGCCCAGGCGCTCACCGAGGTCGAGGGCCTCGGGGTCGTCGGTGGCGGTGACTCCGCGGCCGCGGTCCGCTCACTCGGCTTCGACGACGACCAGTTCGGTCACATCTCGACCGGTGGCGGGGCGAGCCTCGAGTTCCTCGAGGGGAAGAGCCTGCCCGGCCTCGAAGCCCTCGGGTGGAGCGCATGACCCGCTCGCCGCTCATCGCGGGCAACTGGAAGATGAACCTGGACCACCTCCAGGCCATCGCCACGGTCCAGAAGCTCGCCTGGACGCTCAAGGACGCCCGACACGACCACGACGACGTCGAGGTCGCGGTGTTCCCGCCGTTCACGGACCTGCGGAGCGTGCAGACGCTCGTCTCCGCGGACAAGCTGCGCATCCGCTTCGGCGGACAGGACCTTTCACGGCACTCGTCCGGCGCGCACACGGGCGAGGTCAGCGGGGCGTTCCTCGCCGCCCTCGACGCGACGTACGTGATCGTGGGGCATTCGGAGCGGCGGACCGAACACGGGGAGACCGACGAGATCGTCGCGGAGAAGACGGCCGCGGCGCTCCGGCACGGCCTGGTTCCGGTCGTGTGCGTGGGTGAGACCGCCGAGGACCGGGAGTCCCGCGGTGCCGGCAAGGTACCGGTCGACCAGCTCGAGGTGGTGCTCCGCGCCGTGCCCGCCGCCGAGATCGTGGTGGCGTACGAGCCCGTCTGGGCCATCGGGTCCGGTCAGGCCGCGACGCCCGAGCAGGCGCAGGACGACTGCGCCGCGCTCCGTCGTGCGATCGCGACCGCATGGGGCGACGACATCGCCGCGAGCACTCGGGTGCTCTACGGCGGTTCCGTGAAGTCCGGCAACATCGCGGGGTTCATGCGGGAGCCCGACATCGACGGCGCCCTCGTCGGTGGCGCGAGTCTCGACGTCGCCGAGTTCGCGGCCATCTGCCGCTTCCGGCAGCACGTCGGCCTCTGACCACCGTCGGTGCGGGCCGCACGTCTCGGGCCGCACGTCTCGGGCCGCACCTGGGTGCCGGACGCGTTCCTCCGCATGCCGTGGCAGCCGGCCCGGCACCGCCCGGGAGGCTCGACTCCGGCCGGTACCGTGCCTCACGTTCCCGGTCCGGCGCGCTGTTCGGCGTGGCCGTGCCGTTATACTCGTACAGCTGACTGACACGAAAGGGTCCGCGTGGTCATCCTCCAGGTCGTCCTCCAGGTGCTGCTCGCCATCACGAGCCTCCTGCTGACGCTGCTCATCCTCCTGCACCGCGGTCGCGGCGGCGGTCTCTCCGACATGTTCGGCGGTGGCGTGACGAGCAATCTCGGAGCGTCCGGCGTCGCAGAGCGGAACCTCAACAGGATCACGGTGATCCTCGGGCTGGTGTGGATCGTCTGCATCATCGTGCTCGGTCTCATCAGCAAGTTCACGGCGGGGAGCTGAATACATGGCATCCGGAGGCAGTGCAATCCGAGGGTCACGCGTCGGCGCGGGCCCGATGGGGGAGCAGGACCGCGGCATCCAGGCGGACCGAGTGGCGATCTCGTACTGGGACGCGCTCGGCAACGAGACCGTGCGGTACTTCGCCGCGGGTCTGCCGGACGAGGAGATCCCCGAGGTCATCGACTCACCGTCGTCGGGTCTCCCGGCCGGGCGTGACAAGGACAACCCACCCCTCGTGACCAAGACCGAGCCGTACAAGACGCACCTCGCGTACGTCAAGGAGCGTCGTACCGAAGAGGAAGCCGCGCAGCTCCTGGAGGAAGCGCTCCAGCAGCTCCGAGCTCGTCGCGGGACGCTCAAGTCGGAGTAGCCCGCGGCGTCGCCCGTCGACGAAGCCCCGGCTCCCATCGCGGGAGGCCGGGGCTTCGTCGTCCCGGCGATCGCCGAATGGTCGCCCATGGGCGACCATTCGGCGGCCTCGGGCGGAGCTTGGCGCTCTCCGGGAACGAGGACGGCCCCGCTGCTCCTGGAGGGAGCACCGGGGCCGTCGGACGACGCTGTGCGGACGTCAGTACGTCGACGCGATGAGGTTCTCCGGCACGTCGCGCGCGGCGTCCTGATCGATGAAGAACACGGTCCGCTTCCGACCCTGCACACCGCCGACGGGGACGTCCTCGACCGAGGCGCCGGCCAGGGCGAGACCCAGCACCGAAGCCTTCTCGGCGCCGGACAGGACCACCCAGACGCGCTGCGACGCGTTGATCACCGGGTAGGTGAGGGTGAGCCGCTGCGGCGGCGGCTTGGGGGAGTCGTCGACGGGAACGACGCTGCGGTCGGTGATGGCCAGCTGCGGGAACTCCGGGAACAGCGACGCCGTGTGGCCGTCGGGCCCGACACCGAGGAGGGTGATGTCGAAGCTCGGCGCCATCGCGTCGGACGATGCCGAACCGGCCAGCTCCTCGGCGTACTTGGCCGCGGCCTCGTCGATCGTCAGGCCCTCATCGCTCGACGGCATCCGGTGGATGTTGTCGTCCGGGATGGACACGTGGGCGAAGAAGTCCGACTCCGTGCCGGTGTCGTTCCGGTCGGCGTCGCCCTTCGGGACCCACCGCTCGTCGACCCACCAGACGTGGACCTTCGACCAGTCGACGCTCTCGCGGGCGGGAGACTGCCCGATCGCTGCGAGGACCAGCGTCGACACCGAACCACCCGAGATGGCGATGGACGCCTGCCCCTGGTCGTCGATGACGTCGATGATCTTCGTGATGAAGCGAGCGGCGACCGACGCGCCGAGGGCCTGCTTGTCCGGGTGCACCAGCACCCGTCGTTCGTTGGTCACGTGACTCCGTTTCGATTGCGACTGACGCGGTCGATCAGCCGGCGACGGTGTCGCCGAGCTGGCGGACTCCGTGCTTGACGACGTCTCCGAAGAGCACGTCGGGATCGAGTCTACGGAGTTCCTCCGCGAGACAGTCCCGGAGACTCCGGCGCGGCAGCGACAGGTCGTGGACCGGCTGTCCCGGCTGCGACAGCGTCGCGACGTCGACGAGTGACCGCTCGAGGACGATGTCCCCCGACTCGCGCGTCAACGTCACACCGTGGATCCCGCTCGACCCCGTGGCCCGCGGCGAGGTCACCTGGGTGACGGGGACCTGGAGCTGCAGTTGCAGCCATCCGGCGAGCAGGTGGGTGGAGGGTGAGTCGCTGGCACCCGATACCTCCACGGCGGTCACCGGCTCGTAGGGTGGCTGGTCGAGCACGGCAGCCAGCTGGTTCCGCCAGAGGGTCAAGCGTGTCCACGCGAAGTCGGTGTCACCGGGCGTGTACGAGGCCCCGAGCGCCTCGATCGCGACCCGCGGGTCCGGCTGGTTGGCGGCGTCGGTGATCCGGCGCTGGGCGATCCGGCCGAGTGCGGAGTCCGCCGGGGTCTCCGGAGCGCGCTCCGGCCACCAGGCGACGACCGGAGCATCGGGCAGCAGGAGCCCCGTGACGAGGCCTTCCTCGTCCGACGCCGTCTCGCCGTAGGCCCGGAGGACGATGACCTCGCTCGCACCGGCGTCGCTCCCGACTCGGATCTGCGCGTCGAGGCGCCCCGGGGACTTCCGGTCACCCTCGTTCCGGGACACGATCACGACTCGCATCGGGTGCTCGCGAGAGGCCTCGTTGGCCGCCTCGATCGCTTCTTCCTCGTGACCGAGCGAGGTCGCGACGATGAGCGTGAGCACCCGTCCGAGTGCGACCGCGCCGCCCTCCTCACGGATGCGGATGAGGGACTTCTGGATCTTCGAGACCGTGGTGTTCGGCAGATCGATCTTCATGGACGCCTCCAACTCCGGCCGTCGCGGGCGAGCAGGGCATCGGCGGACGCCGGACCCCACGTGCCGGGACGGTATTGCTCGGGCTGACCCTGGGTCGCCCAGAACTCCTCGATCGGGTCGAGGATCTTCCAGGAGAGCTCGACCTCCTGGTGACGGGGGAACAGCGGCGGGTCGCCGAGGAGCACGTCGAGGATGAGCCGCTCGTACGCCTCGGGGCTCGCCTCGGTGAACGCGTGCCCGTAGCCGAAGTCCATGGTCACGTCGCGCACGTGCGTACCGACGCCCGGGACCTTCGAACCGAACCGCAGCGTCACACCCTCGTCGGGCTGCACACGGATGACCAGTGCGTTCTGGCCGAGGGGCGAGCGCTCACCGATGCCGAAGATCTCCTCCGGCACCCGCTTGAACACGATCGCGATCTCGGTCACGCGTCGGCCGAGGCGCTTGCCGGCCCGCAGGTAGAACGGGACTCCGGCCCACCGGCGCGTCGCGATGCCGAGCTTGATCGCCGCGAAGGTCTCAGTGGTGGATTCCGGGTTCATCCCGGCCTCCTCGAGGAACCCGAGCACCTTCTCGCCACCCTGCCACCCGCCGGCGTACTGGCCGCGCGAGGTCGCCGTCGCGAGGTCGGCCGGCAGCCGCACCGCGGACAGGACCTTCTCCTTCTCGGCGCGGAGATCCCCCGCCTTGAACGAGACCGGCTCCTCCATCGCCGTGAGCGCGAGGAGCTGCAGCAGGTGGTTCTGGATGACGTCGCGCGCCGCACCGATGCCGTCGTAGTACGCAGCCCGACCCGCCACGCCGATGTCCTCGGCCATGGTGATCTGGACGTGGTCCACGTAGTTCGCGTTCCACAGCGGCTCGTACATCTGGTTGGCGAAGCGGAGCGTCAGGATGTTCTGGACGGTCTCCTTGCCGAGGTAGTGGTCGATCCGGAAGACGTCGTCCGGCGCGAACACGGTCTCGACGATCGCGTTGAGTTCCCGCGCCGTCGTGAGGTCCGAGCCGAACGGCTTCTCGATGACCACCCGGCTCCAGGCCTCGTCGGGCTTCTCGGTGAGGCCGGAGCGCTTGAGCTGCTCGGTGACCACCGGGAACGCCTTGGGCGGGATCGACAGGTAGAACGCGTGGTTGCCCATGGTCCCGCGCTCGGCGTCGAGTTCGTCGACGGTCTCCTTGAGCTGTCGGAACGCCTCCGGGTCGTCGAACGACCCCTGGACGAACCGGATGCCCTGCGCGAGCTGGTGCCAGACGGCCTCGTCGAACGGCGTCCGCGAGTAGTCCCGCACGGCGTCGTGGACCACCTGCGAGAAGTCCTGGTCCTCCCAGTCGCGCCGGGCGAACCCGACCAACGCGAAGCCGGGCGGGAGCAGCCCGCGGTTCGCGAGGTCGTAGACCGCGGGCATCAGCTTCTTGCGGGAGAGGTCCCCCGTGACTCCGAAGATGATGAGGGCGCTGGGGCCCGCGATCCGGTTCAGGCGTCGGTCGGACGGCAGTCGGAGCGGATTGTGCTCCGGAGTGATGGCCACCGGTGACATGTGTCGGTGAGCTCCTTCGATGTTCTGGGGACGCAGGGCCGCGGCGATGATGGGTGCCGCGACCTCGACGTCGGAGACGGTCAGCGTCAGGACCAGGCGACCCCGTGCCGCGAGCACGCTCGCGTCACGGGCTGCCTGGGCCTGGACGAGCTGACCGAAGGTGGACGGACGGTCCGGGATCGCGACGCCCAGTTCCACGAAGTCCGGGGCTTCCGGCTCCGGGTGCCGTCCGGGACGATCTCGGTCGCGTCCCGGAGGGGACCGGTGCCTGCGAGCACGGCACTCGAGTACTGCCCGCCCACCTCGTACTGCCCGCCCACCTCGGGGTCGGCGGTGGAGACGCGGTCGACAGCCCCTCGTGGGGTCCGCTCGAGCCACGATCCGTGCTCGAGCGCCGCGCCGACGGCCGATCGCCCCGGCGCGGGATCGGCGGCGTCGAGGACGACGAGCTCGATGTCGTTCGTCCGTTCGATGATCTCGGGCGCGAGCGACGAACCGCTCATGCCCTCGAGGACGACGTGGTCGACGCCCTCGTCCTGCAGTTCCGACCTCAGTGCCGCGACCTGCTCCACGAGCAGGCGCGACGCCGAGACCGCCTCGACCCAGCCGTGGCGCCGTGACGCCTCGGACTCGGCCTCCGGGCCACACAGCGGTCCGACCTCGACCGTGATGCCCGAGGCCACCTGATCGGTGACGACTCGGGACACCACGGTCTCGATCACAGTCGCTGCGTCGCCCGAAGCGGCGATGGAAACCGTCACTTCGCCCCTTCGAGGGCGGTCTTCACGGTGTCGACGAGCTCACCCCAGGAGACGTCGAACTTGTCCACGCCCTCCTTCTCGAGGAGCGCCACGACGTCGTCGTAGTCGATGCCGACTGCCGCGAGCTGGTCCATGACCTGGTTGGCCGCGTCGTAGGAGCCCGTGATGGTGTCACCGCGGACCTCGGCGTGGTCGAACGTGGCCTCGAGGGTCTTGCCCGGCATCGTGTTGACGGTCTGGGGTGCGACGAGCTCGACGACGTAGAGCGTGTCGGGGAGCGACGGGTCCTTGACACCGGTCGAGGCCCAGAGCGGACGCTGCGGGTTCGCACCGGCCTCGAGCAGGCCCTTGGCGCGCTCGGAAGCGAACGCCTGCTCGAACACCTGGTACGCGAGCTGCGCGTTGGCGATGCCGGCCTTGCTCTTGAGCGCCTTCGCCTCGTCGGAGCCGATCGCGTCGAGGCGCTTGTCGATCTCGGTGTCGACGCGCGACACGAAGAAGGACGCCACCGAGTGGATCTTCGAGAGGTCGTGGCCGGCGGCCTTCGCCTTCTCGAGCCCACCGAGGTAGGCGTCGATGACGGCGCGGTAGCGCTCGAGGCTGAAGATGAGGGTCACGTTGACGCTGATGCCGGCACCGATGACCTCGGTGATGGCCTCGAGGCCCTCGATCGTCGCCGGGATCTTGATGAGGACGTTCTCCTTGCCGACCTTCTCGTGCAGGAACTTCGCCTCCTTGATGGTCTCGGCCGCGTCGTGCGCGTAACCGGGCTCGACCTCGATCGACACGCGGCCGTCGAAGCCGTTCGACGACTCGTAGATCGACCGGAACTTGTCGCTGGCGTCGGCGACGTCGCGCGTCGTGATCTCGAAGATCGCGTCGACGACCGAGGTGCCCGCCGCGGCGAGCTCCTTGACCTGGTCGTCGTACCGCTCGCCCTTGGCGAGGGCCGACGCGAAGATCGTCGGGTTCGTCGTCACACCGACGACGTTCCGGTCGGCGATGAGCTTGTCGAGTCGTCCGGTCTGGAGCAGCTCGCGCGACAGGTCGTCGAGCCAGATGCTCACGCCCGCAGCGGAGAGCGCGGCGGTGGGGGTGGTGTCAGTCATTTCTCGCTTCATCTCTTTCGTCATCGACCCGTTCCCTGGCGAGCTGCCGGGGCGGGTCCGGTCTGGTGGTGTCGTCGTCCGACGAGGAAGGGGCCGGGTCCGGTGAACCGGACCCGGCCCTCCTGGCTCAGGACGCCGCGATGGTCTCCTTCGCGGCGGCGACCACGGCCTCTGCCGTGAGACCGAACTCCTTGTAGAGCGTCTGGTAGTCCGCCGAGGCGCCGAAGTGCTCGATCGACACGCTGCGGCCCTTGTCGCCGACGATGTCGCGCCAGCTCATCGCGATGCCCGCCTCGACCGAGACGCGCGCGGTGATCGCCGACGGGAGCACGCTCTCGCGGTACTCCTCCGGCTGGGCCATGAACCACTCGAGGCTCGGGGCGGACACGACGCGCGCGTTCACGCCCTCGGCCTTGAGCTGCTCCCGAGCCGCGACCGCGATCTGGACCTCGGAGCCGGTCGCGATGAGGATCACGTCCGGCGTCCCGTTCGGCGCCTCGGCGAGCACGTACGCGCCCTTGGCGACGTTCTTCGCCGAGGCGAAGGTGTCGCCGGTGGCGTCGCCGTCACCGCGCTCGAAGACCGGGAGGTTCTGTCGGCTCAGCGCGATGCCGGCCGGGCCCTCGCGACGCGACAGCATCGCGAGCCAGGCGTACGCGACCTCGTTGGCGTCGGCCGGTCGCACGACGTCGAGCCCCGGGATCGCGCGGAGTGCGGTGAGCTGCTCGATCGGCTGGTGGGTCGGGCCGTCCTCACCGAGGGCCACGGAGTCGTGCGTCCACACGTAGATGGCCGGCGCCTTCATGAGGGATGCGAGGCGGACCGCCGGGCGCATGTAGTCGCTGAAGATGAGGAAGGTGCCGCCGAAGGGGCGGGTGTTCCCGTGCAGCACGATGCCGGAGAGGATCGAGCCCATGGCGTGCTCGCGGATGCCGAAGTGCAGGACGCGACCGTACGGGTCGCCCTTCCACATCTTGGTCGAGAACTTCGTCGGGACGAACGACTTGGCTTCCTCGATCGTGGTGTTGTTCGACTCGGCGAGGTCGGCCGAGCCACCCCAGAACTCGGGCATGAGCGCGGCGATCGCGTTGATCACCTTGCCGGAGGCCGCACGCGTCGAGACGTCCTTGCCCGGCTCGAACACCGGGAGCGCCTGCTCGAGGCCCTCGGGCAGCTCCTGCGCCTGGACCCGGTCGAACAGTGCCTTCTTCTCGGCGTTCGCCGCGGCCCAGGCGTCGAACGCCTGCTGCCACTCGGCGTGCTCGGCCTGGCCACGTTCGACCGCGCCGCGGGTGTGCTCGAGCACCTCGGGAGCGACCTCGAACGTCTTCTCCGGATCGAATCCGAGGACCTCCTTGAGGCCCGCGAGCTCGTCCGCGCCGAGAGCCGACCCGTGGATCTTGCCCGTGTTCTGCTTCTTCGGCGAGGGCCATCCGATGATCGTCTTGAGGACGATGAGCGACGGCTTGACGGTCTCGGCCTTGGCGGCCTCGACGGCGGCGTACAGCGCCTCGACGTCCTCGGAGTACTCGCCGGTCTTCTTCCAGTCGACGTGCTGCACGTGCCAACCGAGCGCCTCGTACCGTGCCGCGACGTCCTCCGTGAAGGCGATGTCGGTGTCGTCCTCGATCGAGATCTGGTTGGAGTCGTAGAAGACGATGAGGTTGCCGAGCTCCTGGTGGCCGGCGAGCGAGGCGGCCTCGTTCGTCACGCCCTCCTGGTTGTCGCCGTCACCGCTGACGACGTAGGTGAAGTGGTCGAACGGGCTCTGACCGGGCGCGGTGTCGGGGTCGAACAGGCCCCGCTCGAAGCGCTGCGCGTAGGCGAAGCCGACCGCCGAGGCGAGACCCTGGCCGAGGGGACCGGTGGTGATCTCGACGCCGTCGGTGTGGCCGTACTCCGGGTGACCCGGGGTCTTCGAGCCCCACTTGCGGAGGTGCTCGAGGTCCTCGAGCTCGAGGCCGTACCCACCGAGGTAGAACTGCACGTACTGGAGGATCGAGGCGTGTCCGGCCGACAGGATGAAGCGGTCGCGGCCGATCCAGGTGCTGTCACTCGGGTCGCGCCGCATCACCTTCTGGAAGAGCAGGTAGGCGAGCGGGGCGAGGCTCATCGCGGTGCCGGGGTGGCCGTTGCCCGCCTTCTCGACGGCGTCGGCGGCGAGCACGCGGGCCGTGTCGACGGCCTTCTTGTCGATGGAATCCCATGTGAATTCAGCCACTGGTGGATTGACCCTTCTTGATGCGACATGTGCGAGGGCTCGTGCTCCCGCACGGACATGACGCCCACCCGGGTCCCGTGGTCGTCGGGTGGTCCGGCGGCCCTGAGTGCGCTGGTGCGCACGACGTCGGGCACACTGCGGGCAGGCGTCTCCCAGCATAGTGAAGACGCACTCAGTCGGCGTTCAGCCGTCGGC
Source organism: Curtobacterium sp. MCBD17_040 (assembly GCF_003234805.2). Classification (GTDB taxonomy): domain Bacteria; phylum Actinomycetota; class Actinomycetes; order Actinomycetales; family Microbacteriaceae; genus Curtobacterium. Next base: position 1,809,726 of record NZ_CP126273.1, on the reverse strand, counting down.
GGAGCCGGTGCGACGCGAGCGTGCCCGCGGGGACCATCGCGAGCGTGCCCGCGGGGACCATCACGTAAAGTGGGAGGCGGCCCGGTCTCCGACGCGGGTGCCCACTCCCCGAGACAGAGGTTCCATGCCGACAGCCGTCGTGACCCGGCCCGAGATCGTCCAACCGACACTCGTCCGCAAACTGCGCGCCTACGTCGCCCTGACCAAGCCGCGCGTGATGGAGCTGTTGCTCGTCACCACCGCGCCGACGATGTTCCTGGCGGCTCGCGGTGTGCCGGACCTCTGGCTGGTCCTGTGGACGCTCATCGGGGGCGCGATGTCCGCCGGCGGCGCCTCGGCGTTCAACTGCTACATCGACCGCGACATCGACAGGGTCATGAAGCGCACGAGCGACCGTCCGCTCGTCACCGGTGCGGTCTCGGACCGCGAGGCCCTCGTCTTCTCGTGGGCGCTCTCGATCGCGTCGACGCTCGAGCTCGGGCTCCTGGTGAACTGGCTCGCGGCGGCGCTCAGCGTCGGGGCGATCCTGCTGTACGTCGTGTTCTACACGCTCTGGCTCAAGCGTCGGACGCCGCAGAACATCGTCTGGGGCGGCGTCGCGGGCTGCATGCCGGTGCTCATCGGCTGGGCAGCGGTGACGGACTCGCTCAGCTGGGCACCGGTCATCCTGTTCGGCGTCATCTTCCTCTGGACGCCGCCGCACTACTGGCCGCTCTCGATGAAGTACCGCGACGACTACGCCGCGGCGCGCGTGCCGATGCTCGCGGTCGTCCGCGGGCGCACCGTCGTCGGGCTGCAGGTCGTGCTCTACGCCTGGGCGACCGTCGTCTGCTCGGTGATGCTCGTGCCCGTGGCGCACATGGGCGTCCTGTACACGGTCGTCGCCCTCGCGGCCGGCGCGTGGTTCGTCGTCGAGTCCCACCAGCTGTACGGCCGGGCGATCCAGCACGTCGAGCAGGTGCACCCGATGCGCGTGTTCCGGAGTTCGATCATCTACCTGACGCTCCTGTTCCTGGCGGTGGGCATCGATCCGCTCCTGCAGAACGCCCTGACGCGGTAGCGGTCCGGATGCAGAACGCCCTGACGCGGTAGCGGTCCGGGCGACGCGGGGCGCGGTCGCGCCCGACGCCGTCGGTGCATCCGGAGGACCGCCACCGGCTGGCAGTCCCTGTCCCGCCGCGCGTGGGTGGCGCAGCCGACGGGAGGCGCGGGACCGGCTGACAGTGCGCCTCCAGTCCGGCGTGGCGGCCGGGAGGCGGGTCGTCCGCTGGCACCGCTCAGCTGCCAGCGGGCCTCCGGGCCGGGGCGCAGCGCAGCCGGTGCCGGCGCTCAGGACCGGACGGCGTCCCGGCCAGCGCTCGGGTGCGAGGACAGCGACACCGCGGTCGTGGCACCGACGAGCAACCCGGCCAGGACCATGTGGGTCCCGACGAGACCGACGGGGAGCGCGCTGCGGGCCTGCGTGATGCCGACGGCGATCTGCACGAACTCGACGACGAGCAGGAGCAGCACCCAGCGGCTCGAGATGCGGAGTCGCACCGCGGCGACGAGCAGGACCAGCGTCAACGCGAAGACCGCGAAGGCGGGGACCGCGTGGAGGTCCTCGATGACCGCCGGGTCGAAGCCCGTCCGGACGAGCTTGCCGCCCTGCACCGACTCGCCCGCGCCGGCGTGCGGCCCCGATCCCGTCGTGAGGATCCCGAGCAGGACCGTCACCGCGACGGCGCCCATGAGGGCGTCCACAACCGTCCGGTACCAGCGGGGGACGAGTGTGCCGGGGCTCCGCGGACCGTTGAGGGAGCGGTAGACGAGGCGGGCCGTGATGGACACGAGCGCGGTCGAGATGACGAAGTGCAGACCGACGACGTACGGGTTGAGGTTCGTCAGCACGCTGATGCCGCCGACCACGGCCTGGAGGGGGATGCTCGCGCCCTGGGCGAACGCGAGCCAGAAGAGCTCGGGCCGCGTGCGTCGGAGTCGCACGACGGCGAGGAACATGGCGATCGCGATCACGACGAGCACGAACGTCAGGAGCCGGTTGCCGAACTCGATGACCCCGTGGAGGCCCATCTCGGGTGTCGTGACGAAGGAGCCGCTCGTGCACTCGGGCCACGTCGGGCAGCCGAGTCCGGACGCGGTGAGGCGGACGAGCCCGCCCGTGCCGATGAGCACGACCTCGATCACGAACGACGCCCAGGCCAGGACGACGACCCGTGCGTCGACCGTGCGGGGGAGCCCCCACCACCGGGTCGGCGTGGATCGGTCGATCGGGGTCCCGACGCGTGTCACGGAGTGGGTGCCTTCCTGTTGTTCCGGGGGTCGAACCTGTAGACTCAGCGGGTTCGGCACGACGGCCCCGCGGGTCGGCCCGCAGGGGCCGGCGGACGGGGACGGAGCAGTCAAGTGTATTCAGCGGAGCGCTGGAAGTTGACTCCGGGCTTCGAAACCGCCGCACATCGTCGCTGATGGCCGGAGCCGGTGCGACCATCGTCAGACGGCCGGTACCGCGGACGGCGTCCGAGGAATGGTGCCGGAGACCCCGGCGTTGTCGTCCAACGGACCGAACGGCCCGAAGAGAGATAGAGGGAGACCATGTCCGACGTGCTCATCGACCGTCCCGAGCTCGAAGGGCTCGGCCAGTACGAGTTCGGCTGGGCCGACCCCGACGCCGCTGGCGCCTCCGCCCGCCGTGGTCTCTCCGAAGAGGTGGTCACCGACATCTCCCGGCTCAAGTCCGAGCCCGAGTGGATGCTCAAGAACCGGCTCAAGGGCCTGCAGCTCTTCGGCCGCAAGCCGATGCCGACGTGGGGCGCGGACCTCACCGGGATCGACTTCGACAACATCAAGTACTTCGTGCGCTCGACCGAGAAGCAGGCGCAGTCGTGGGAGGACCTCCCCGAGGACATCCGCAACACGTACGAGCGCCTGGGCATCCCCGAGGCCGAGCGGCAGCGTCTCGTGGCGGGCGTCGCGGCTCAGTACGAGTCCGAGGTCGTCTACCACCAGATCCGCGAGGACCTCGAGGCCCAGGGCGTGATCTTCATGGACACGGACACGGCGCTCCGCGAACACCCCGAGTTCTTCCAGGAGTACTTCGGCACCGTGATCCCGGCCGGCGACAACAAGTTCGCGGCGCTGAACACCGCTGTCTGGTCGGGCGGTTCGTTCGTCTACGTCCCGAAGGGCGTCCACGTCGAGATCCCGCTGCAGGCGTACTTCCGGATCAACACCGAGAACATGGGCCAGTTCGAGCGGACCCTGATCATCGCGGACGAGGACTCGTACGTGCACTACATCGAGGGCTGCACGGCCCCGATCTACAAGTCGGACTCGCTGCACTCGGCGGTCGTCGAGATCATCGTCAAGAAGAACGCGCGCGTGCGCTACACGACGATCCAGAACTGGTCGAGCAACGTCTACAACCTCGTCACGAAGCGTGCGATCGCCCACGAGGGCGCGACGATGGAGTGGATCGACGGGAACATCGGCTCGAAGGTCACGATGAAGTACCCGTCGATCTACCTGGCCGGTGAACACGCCAAGGGCGAGACCCTCTCGGTCGCGTTCGCGGGTCCGGGTCAGCACCAGGACGCCGGCGCGAAGATGATCCACATGGCGCCGTACACCACGTCGTCGATCGTCTCGAAGTCGATCGCCCGCGGTGGGGGCCGCGCGGGCTACCGCGGTGAGGTCCGGGTCGATCCGGACGCCCATCACGCCGCCAACACGGTCCGCTGCGACGCGCTGCTCGTGGACACGGTGTCGCGGTCGGACACGTACCCGGCGATCGACATCCGGGTGGACGACGTCCAGCTCGGTCACGAGGCCACGGTGTCGCGCGTCAGCGAGGAGCAGCTGTTCTACCTCATGTCGCGGGGCCTGCCCGAGGACGAGGCGATGGCGATGATCGTCCGTGGCTTCATCGAACCGATCGCCCGGGAGCTCCCGATGGAGTACGCGCTCGAACTCAACAAGCTCATCGAGATGAGCATGGAAGGATCCGTCGGCTAGATGTCCGCCACCAGCCCCCAGCCCCAGACCGACGTGCAGCCGCGCATCGACCAGCCGGTCGAGCCTGCGGGCGGGACCGAACAACACGGAGCGCGAGCCCACTCCGACGGCGGGTGGGACACGCGCGTCCCGGTGCAGACGCGGTCCGAGCGGTTCGCGTCGGCAGACGTCGACGCGTTCCCGGCGGTCACCGGTCGCGAGGTCAACTGGAAGTTCGCACCCCTCGCGAAGATCCGGCCCCTCCTCGACGGTGATCTCGACGGTGCGGCGTACCCCTTCCTCGCCCGCGAGTCGGGCGGGACACACATCGACTGGGTCCGGAGCGACGACGAGCGGGTCGGCAGCGCGGGTCTCCCGGAGGACCGGGCGTCCGCGGCGGCGTGGAGTGCACGCGACGCGGTGCTCGCGATCACGGTGCGCGGCGACGAGCCGGGCCACGTCACGATCACGCGGTCGGCGATGGGCCCGGAGCCCCGCGCGGCCCACACGGTGATCACCGCCGAGGCGAACAGCACGGGCATCGTCATCGTGAACAGCACGGGCTCGGCGCTCCTCAGCGAGAACGTCGAGATCGTGGTCGAGGACGGCGCGCGGCTCACCGTCGTCGCCGTGCAGGACTGGGACGACGACGCCGTCCACGTCGGGACCCACTTCGCCCAGGTCGGGCGCGACGCCTTCCTCAAGCACGTGGTCGTCTCGCTCGGCGGGGACGTGGTCCGGATCAACCCGTCGACGCGCCTCGGTGCGCAGGGCGGCGATACCGAGATGTACGGCGTCTACTTCGCCGACGCCGGGCAGTACATCGAGCAGCAGGTGTACGTGAACCACGACGCCCCGAACACCCGGAGCCGCGTCAACTACAAGGGCGCGTTGCAGGGCGAGGGCGCGCACACCGTCTGGATCGGCGACGTGCTCATCGGGCGTCCCGCCGCGGGCACCGACAGCTACGAGCAGAACCGCAACCTCGTGCTCTCCGAGGGCACGCGGGCCGACAGCATCCCGAACCTCGAGATCGAGACCGGCGACATCCAGGGCGCCGGGCACGCGAGCGCCACGGGACGCTTCGACGACGAGCACCTGTTCTACCTGCAGTCCCGCGGGATCACCGAGGACGAGGCCCGCCGCCTCGTCGTGCTCGGGTTCCTCGTCGACGTCGTGCAGAAGATCGGGGACCCCGACCTCGAGGAACGCCTCGTCCGCGCCATCGAACAGGAGCTCGCCGGCGGCCGCACGGAGCACGGGGACCTCGCCTGATGGCCACGAAGGTCTGCTCCGAGTCGGAGATCGCGGTCGACAGCCCGATGCGGGTCGTCGTCGACGGCGCTCCCGTCGCCGTCGTCAAGGACTCGGCGGGCACCGTGCACGCCATCGGTGACACCTGCACGCACGGCGACATCTCGCTGTCCGAGGGCTTCGTCGAGGACGGCGCGCTCGAGTGCTGGGCCCATGGCTCGAAGTTCGAGCTCACCAGCGGCAAGCCCCTCAACTTCCCGGCGTACGAACCGGTGCCCGTCTACCGGGTCTCGATCATCGACGGCGACGTGTACGTCGACACGTCCGACGTCCGCGCCGACAACTGACCACCGAAGGAACACGCATGTCCACTCTCGAAATCCGCGGTCTCCAGGTCTCGATCGACACCGATCAGGGCAAGAAGGAGATCCTCAAGGGCGTCGACCTCACCATCAACGAGGGCGAGATCCACGCGATCATGGGTCCGAACGGATCCGGCAAGTCGACGCTCGCCTACACGATCGCCGGCCACCCCCGCTACAACGTCGACGGAGGCTCGATCCTCCTCGACGGGCAGGAGGTCCTCGAGATGAGCGTGGACGAGCGTGCTCGCGCCGGTCTGTTCCTCGCCATGCAGTACCCCGTCGAGATCCCCGGTGTCACGGTGTCGAACTTCCTGCGCACCGCGAAGACGGCGATCGACGGTGAGGCTCCGGCGCTCCGCGGCTGGGTGTCCGACCTCCGTCGCTCCATGGCGGACCTCAAGATGGACAGCGCCTTCGCCGAGCGCAACGTGAACGAGGGCTTCTCGGGCGGCGAGAAGAAGCGCCACGAGATCATGCAGCTCGAGCTCCTCAAGCCGAAGTTCGCCGTGCTCGACGAGACGGACTCCGGCCTCGACGTCGACGCGCTGAAGATCGTCTCGGAGGGCGTCAACCGCGCGAAGGCCGCGACCGACATGGGCGTCCTGCTCATCACGCACTACACGCGCATCCTCCGGTACATCAAGCCCGACTTCGTGCACGTGTTCGTCGCGGGCAGGGTGGCTGAGCAGGGCGGGCCGGAGCTCGCTGAGCGCCTCGAGAACGAGGGCTACGACCGCTACGTCGCCGCCGCCGCGAGGGCCTGATGATCACCACGCTGTCACCACAGAAGTTCGACGAGGTCGCCGAGGCGCTCAAGGAGGTCTCGGACCCGGAGCTCGGCGTCAACGTCGTCGACCTCGGTCTGGTCTACGACCTCGCGTGGGACGATGACGCGAACGCCCTCATCATCAGCATGACGCTCACGAGCGCCGGGTGCCCGCTCACCGACGTCATCGAGAACGACACCGCGAACGCGCTCGACGGCATCGTCGACGCCTTCCGCATCAACTGGGTCTGGATGCCGCCGTGGGGGCCGGAGCGCATCACCGACGACGGTCGCGAGATGATGCGGGCGCTCGGCTTCGCCATCTGACGCCAGCCGACATACGAACGGACGGGAAACCCGGTACCAGCTGGTACCGGGCCTCCCGTCCGTCCGTGTCGGGCCGATCAGTGGGAGCGGCGGCCGATGGCGCGCCACGCCAGGGGGAGGACGCCGGCGGCGATGACCGCCTTGGCGATGCCACCGACGACGAACGGGGCGAGTCCGAGGCGGAACACGGTGGCGAGGTCGTGCGGCGCACCCAGCTGGCCGAGGACCACCGCCAGGTACGGCAGACCGATCACGAAGGGGATGGCGCTCGCGAGCGTGAAGGCGATCACGCCGCGGACGAAGCGACGGTCCCAGTTCCGGCGCGCGAGCCACCCGATCGCGGCAGCGCTGGGGACGAAGCCGATGACGTACCCGAAGCTCGGCACCGCGAGCGCGTGCAGGCCACCGGTCATGTCGGCGAAGAACGGCGCGCCGGCGAGCCCGGCCACCATGTAGAGCAGCATCGAGATCGCACCGCGGCGGGCGCCGAGGGTCGCACCGACGAGCACCACGGCGAGCGTCTGCCCGGTGATGGGCACCGGCCACATCGGGACCTCGACCTGCGCCATGGCCGCGGTGAACAGCGCGCCGCCCGCGACGAGTGCCGCGTCGGTCGCGAGGCCGCGGGAGCGGATACGGTCCGCGAGCACGGGTCGGCTCGCGCCCGCGTGGACGCGACCGGGAACGGCGTTCGTCATGGAGTCTCCTAGAATGGGTCGGTGGTCGCGGGCGCCGCTCGGAATCCGCCATGGCCTGCGGGCGTTCTCGTCCTTGGTCCGCTCCTGTGTGCGGGAGCGCGGCGCCGGAGCCGGGTTCCCCTCGATCCTACGGGCCACCCCCGCCTGCACACCGTTGTGACCACCCCACCAACCGATTGGACGTCCGCTGTGCTTGCCGTGCACGATCTCGAGATCCGCGTCGGAGCGCGCCTCCTGATGGAGGGCGTGACCTTCCGCGTCGACAAGGGCGACAAGATCGGGTTGGTCGGGCGGAACGGTGCCGGCAAGACCACGATGACGAAGGCGCTGGCGGGCGAGACCATGCCGACCGGCGGCGAGATCACCCGCTCGGGCGAGATCGGGTACCTGCCGCAGGACCCGCGGTCCGGCAACCCCGAGGACACGGCGCGCAAGCGGATCCTCGACGCCCGTGGACTCGGCGAGATCGTCGAGGGACTGCGCGCCGCCTCGCTCGACATGGGGAGCAGCGACCCGGCCGTCGCCGAGAAGGCGATGGCCAAGTACGCGCGACTCGACGACCGCTTCACCGCGCTCGGTGGGTACGCGGCCGAAGCGGAGGCGGCGTCGATCGCGTCGAACCTGGCGCTGCCGGACCGGATCCTCGACCAGCAGCTGAAGACGCTGTCGGGCGGGCAGCGGCGGCGCATCGAACTGGCGCGGATCCTGTTCTCCGAGGCCGACACGATGATCCTCGACGAGCCGACGAACCACCTCGACGCGGACTCGGTCGTCTGGCTGCGGGAGTACCTCAAGACGTACGCGGGCGGTGTGATCGTCATCTCGCACGACGTCGAACTGGTGGACGAGGTCGTGAACCGCGTCTTCTACCTCGACGCGAACCGCCAGGTCATCGACATCTACAACATGGGCTGGAAGCACTACCAGCGCCAGCGCGTCGCGGACGAGGAACGGCGCCGCAAGGAACGCGCCAACGCCGAGAAGAAAGCGGGGGAGCTGCAGAAGCAGGCCGCCCGGTTCGGCGCCAAGGCGACGAAGGCGGCGGCCGCCCATCAGATGGTGGCGCGCGCCGAGAAGCTCCTGGCCGGGCTCGAGGACGTCCGCGAGCAGGACCGCGTGGCGAAGCTGCGGTTCCCGACGCCGGTCGCCTGCGGGCGCACGCCGCTGATGGCCGAAGGCCTCTCGAAGTCGTACGGGTCGCTCGAGATCTTCGCCGGGGTCGACCTCGCGATCGACCGGGGATCGCGGGTCGTCATCCTCGGCCTCAACGGTGCCGGCAAGACCACCCTGCTCCGCATCCTCGCGGGCGCCGACCGCCCGGACACGGGCGAGGTCCAGCCAGGCCACGGCCTCCGCATCGGCTACTACGCGCAGGAGCACGAGAACATCGACGTCAACCGGACCGTGATCGAGAACATGGTCTCGGCGTCCCCGGCGCTCACCGAGACCGAGGCCCGACGGGTGCTCGGTTCGTTCCTGTTCACCGGGGACGACGGCTACAAGCCGGCGGGCGTGCTCTCGGGCGGCGAGAAGACCCGTCTGTCGCTGGCGATGATCGTCGTGTCCGGGGCGAACGTGCTCCTGCTCGACGAGCCGACGAACAACCTGGACCCAGCATCGCGCGAGGAGATCCTCGGCGCACTGGCGGGGTACGAGGGCGCCGTCGTGCTCGTGAGCCACGACGCGGGTGCGGTCGAGGCCCTCAGTCCGGAGCGGGTGCTGTTGCTGCCCGACGGCGTCGAGGACCACTGGAACAAGGACTACGCGGAGCTCATCGAACTCGCCTGACCGGGGCCGCCGACGCTCGTCGTCCGGCCGCTGTCCGGCTCAGCCGACCCGGACGTCGTCGAGGAGGCCGTCCTCGATCTCCGCGTCGGTCTTCGGACGGGCTTCACGCCGCCGCTTGCGTTCGAGCGCGCGCTCGCGTTCCTCCGGGTCGTCCTGGTTGAGGTTCCGGTACTCCTGGACCATCAGGTAGGCGAGGAAGCCGAAGCCGCCGGCGGCGAACATGAACCACTGGATGAAGTACGACAGGTGGAGGCCGGTGTCGGCCGACGGGCGATCCCAACCAAGGGGCCGGGCCTGTGCAGGCGCCGGGTCCTCGCTCTTGAGCTGACCGTACGCGCCGGTCCAGATCGGCTGGGCGACGCGGCCCGCGACGTCCGACAGGGTGACCGACTGGATCTCGTCGGTGTGGGCCGGGTCGGTCCGACCGGGGATGTGCGGCTCGGTCTGCTGGAGGCGCACCACGACGTCGACGGTGCCCCTCGGCGGTGCGGGCACGGAGTCGGGGTAGTCGTGGTCGTTGCCCGTCGGGACCCATCCGCGGTCGACGATGAACGCGCGCCCCGACGACGTCACCAGCGGCGTCAGGACCTCGAACCCGGGCTGACCGTTGTGGACGCGGTTGCGCACGAGGAGCTGCTCCGCCACGTCGTAGTGCCCGGTCACGCGGACCTGGAGCCACGTCTGGTCGTCGTCGAACGCGGACCGTGTCGGGAGTGCGCGGTCGACGGGCACGGGGGTGTGGTCGTAGTTCTGGGCGATCTGGTCGTTCTCGCGGACCGCCTCGTTGCGGCGGTCCCACTGCCACATGCCGAAGAACGCGCAGAGGATCGCGAAGCCCACCGCGATCGCGAAGTACCCGACCCAACGGCGGCCGATCACGAAGCCCCAACCGACGAAGGGTTCGTCCGGGTCCCGGTCGGTCTCGTGCTCGTCGGGGGTGCCGAGCCGGGCCGCGTGGGCCTCGCGTTCGCCCCGGCGGAGGCGCTCCGCACCCCGGCGCCCGTAGCGGGCCGTCGGGTCGAAGTCCCGGAGGCCGGCCGTCGGCTCGTCGTCGGTGCGGTCGTGGTCCGTCCGGGGGTCGTGCAGCGTCATCCGAGGGAGCCGCCCTCGGCACCTCCGGAGGTCAGGGAGTCCGCGACGTCCTCGAGCCGCTCGACGTCCTCGTCGATGCCGGTCACGGTCACCGGGAAGGCCCGGGACCGCAGGTAGTCCGCGAGGAAGGCACAGTGGTCGTCACACGCCGCCCAGATCTTGACGCGGTCGACCGCATGGATCCTCGGGTTGCGCCAGTTGACCCGCCAGGACGCCCTGTTCGAGCATCCGGCCCGCGAGCACACCGGCGCTCCTGGATCGGTGTGGAGGTCGAAGGTCGCCATCAGCGCCGACTCCGTCCGCCGCTCGCCGCGGCGCGTTCGCGCTCCGCACGCTCCTGCTCGGCGTGTGCCCACGCGGCTCGGGCGCGCTGGTCTTCGCGGTAGCGTTCCTCGCGCTCCTGCTCGATGCGTTCGCGGTCGTCGTCGGGCAGCACGCGGACGAGTTCGCCGCCCGGTCGGACGAGGTCGTCGGCGGTGCGGTTCCCCGCGTTGGCGACGACCACGGCCACCCACGGGATGACGCCGGCGAGCACGAGCGGGAGGATGCTCCAGACGTCGTGGAGGCAGACCGCCACGACGAAGCACACCACGCGCACGGACATCGTGAACACGTACCGCCTGAGGCGGCCGCGCCGGTCATCGGCGGGCGATGCCGGCAGCGAGGTGATGCTGTTCGTCTTCATGCGATGGTCTCTCCGCTTCCCCGGCTCAAGCCTAAGCCTCACCACCGACGGTAGGCTCGCATGGTCCGTTCGGCGCACCGCGGTGATCCGACGGGCGCCCCGTACCGCCCCCGTTCAGCACCAGGAGCACTCATGACCACGCCCCGTACCGTCCTCGTCACCGGAGGGAACCGCGGGATCGGCCACGCCATCGCCCAGGAGTTCGTCGCCGCCGGGCACCGGGTCGCGGTGACGTCGCGCAGCGGCGACGGCGGCCCCGAAGGCGCACTCACCGTCGCCGCGGACGTCACGGACGCCGCGAGCGTCGACGCCGCGTTCACCGCCGTCGAGGCAGCGCTCGGACCGGTCGAGGTGCTCGTGTCGAACGCCGGCATCACGCACGACACCCTGCTGCTCCGGATGAGCGAAGAGGACTTCACCTCGGTCGTGGACACGAACCTGACCGGAGCGTTCCGCGTCGTGAAGCGCGCCTCCAAGAACATGCTGCGTGCCCGGTTCGGCCGGGTGATCCTGATCTCCAGCGTCGTCGGGACGCTCGGTTCCGCCGGACAGGTCAACTACGCGTCGTCGAAGTCCGGGCTCATCGGGTTCGCGCGGTCGCTCACGCGTGAGCTCGGGGGCCGCGGCCTCACGGCGAACGTCATCGCGCCCGGGTTCATCGAGACCGAGATGACCGCGGCGCTGCCCGAGGACGTCCAGGCGCAGTACAAGAAGCAGATCCCCGCCGGTCGGTACGGGAGTGTGCAGGACATCGCCGCGACCACCCTGTTCCTCGCCGGCGACGACGCCGGGTACATCTCCGGGGCGGTCATCCCGGTGGACGGCGGCGTCGGGATGGGCGACTGAGCCCATCCCGGACGCGGCTCCTGCCGGTACCGGTCGGTCAGGAGGCCCCGACGGGCACCCCGAGGCACGCCAGGACGGGTGTGAGGTCCCGCCGGTCGACGACGACGTCTGCGGCGTCGCGGACGCCCGGCCGCGCGACGAAGGCGACGGCGAGCGCGGCCTCGCGCATCATGGACAGGTCGTTGGCGCCGTCGCCGACCGCCACGGTGTGCCGCCGTGCGTCCACGCCGTCCGCGGCCGCCCAGGCCCGGAGCGCGTCGGCCTTCGCGGCCGCGTCGACCACGTCCCCGAGCACCCGGCCGGTGAGCACGCCGCCGGACGCCTCGAGTCGGTTGGCGCGACAGTGGTCGAGCCCGAGTGCCGCCGCGATCGGGCCCAGCACCTCGTGGAAGCCGCCGGACACGACGCCGACGCTGCCGCCGGCGGCGTGGACGCCCTCGACCAGTTCGACGGCGCCGGTCGTGACCCGGACGGCGCGACGGACGTCCTCCAGAACGCTCACGGGCAACCCCGCGAGTGTCGCGACGCGGTCGCGGAGGCTGTCGGCGAAGTCGATCTCACCGCGCATCGCCCGCTCGGTGACGGCGGCGACGCGATCACGCGCTCCTGCGGCGTCGGCGAGCAGCTCGATCACCTCGTCCTCGAGCAGTGTGGAATCGGCATCGAGGACGACGAGGAAACGCGGCACGCGCCAAGGCTAGTGGCGGTCGCGGGCGCGAGACGGCGGATGACGCGGACCGGGCCTCGCGGCCTCAGGCCTCGACCCGCACCCCCTTGCCGACCACGGTGATGCCGGAGTCCGTGACCGTGAACCCGCGGGCGAGATCCGCGCCGCGATCCACCCCGACCTGAGCGCCGGCCTCGATCACGACGTCCTTGTCGAGGATCGCGCGGCGCACGACCGCGTCCGGGCCGACCATCGCCCGGTCGAACACCACGGAGTCGACGACCTGGGCGCCCGACTCGATGGTGCACCACGGCCCGATCACGCTGCGCTCCACCTGTGCCCCGGACAGCAGACACCCGAGCGAGACGATCGAGTCGACCGCGGTACCGCTGACGCCCTTGGCGTCACGGACGAACTTGGCGGGCGGCGAGTTGATCTGCTGGTTGAAGATCGGCCAGTCGACGTTGTAGAGGTTGAAGACCGGCAGCGCTGCGATGAGGTCCTGGTGCGCCTCGAAGAACGAGTCGATCGTCCCCACGTCGCGCCAGTAGTACTTGTCGCGCTCGGTGGCACCCGGGACGTCGTTGCGGTTGAGGTCGTAGACGCCGGCGTCGCCCCGGGTCACGAAGTCCGGCACGATGTCACCGCCCATGTCGTGGTTCGAGGACTCGATCTGACCGTCGCGCAGGACCGCGTCGATGAGCGCGTCCGCGTCGAAGACGTAGTTGCCCATCGACGCGAGGACCTCACCGGGGGAGTCGGGGAGTCCCACCGCGTCCTTCGGCTTCTCCAGGAACGCGCCGATCCTCGTCGGGTCCTCGTCGTCGACCTGGATGACGCCGAACTGGTCGGCGAGCGCGATGGGCTGTCGGATCGCGGCGACGGTCGCGCTGCGGCCCGACGCGATGTGCGCCTCGACCATCTGGGAGAAGTCCATCCGGTACACGTGGTCCGCACCGACCACGACGACGATGTCGGGCCGTTCGTCCCGGAGGAGGTTGAGGCTCTGGAGGATCGCGTCGGCGGACCCGGCGAACCACCGCTTGCCGAGTCGCTGCTGCGCCGGGACCGACGCCACGTACGAGCCCAGCAGCCCCTCCATGCGCCACGTCTGGGACACGTGGCGGTCGAGGCTGTGGGACTTGTACTGGGTCAGGACCACGATGCGCTGCAGTCCGGAGTTCACCAGGTTGCTCAACGCGAAGTCGATCAGACGGAAGTTGCCGCCGAACGGGACGGCGGGCTTGGCTCGGTCGGCGGTCAACGGCATGAGCCGCTTCCCTTCGCCCCCTGCGAGGACGATGCCGAAGATCTTCTTCGATGGCATGCCCCAAGAGTAGGCGTGCGACCGGGCCATTCGTTACGTTGGGGGACGTGCGAGTCGATCTGCTGACGAAGGAATTCCCCCCGGAGATCTACGGGGGTGCGGGCGTCCACGTCGCGGAACTGACGGCGGCGCTCCGATCCGGGACGGACACCGACGTGCGCGTCCGCGCGTTCGGAGCCGATCGGGACGCCGACGGCGTGACCTCATACCGGGCCCCCGCGGGGTTCGAGCACGCGAACGGCGCCGTGACCACGCTCGCCACCGACCTGCAGATGGTGCCCGACATCGAGGGCTCGGACCTCGTGCACTCCCACACCTGGTACGCGAACGCCGCAGGACGTGTCGCGCAGCTCACCTACGGCCTGCCGCACGTCGTGACGGCACACAGCCTCGAGCCGCTCCGCCCCTGGAAGGCCGAGCAGCTGGGCGGCGGGTACCGGCTGTCGAGCTGGATCGAGCGCGAGGCGTACACGAACGCCGACGCGGTCATCGCGGTGTCGAAGGGCATGCGCGCCGACATCGCCCGCTCCTACCCGTCGATCCCCGAGGACCGGTTGCACGTCGTGTACAACGGCATCGACATCGACGCCTGGCAGCGCGTGGTGGACCCGGAAGCGGTCCGCGCGCTCGGGATCGACCCCGATCGGCCCACCGTCGTATTCGTGGGTCGCATCACCCGCCAGAAGGGTCTGCCGTACCTCCTCCGTGCGCTCGACGGGCTGCCGGCGGACGTCCAGGTGGTCCTCTGCGCCGGAGCGCCGGACACCCCGGAGATCCTCGCCGAGGTGACGGGCCTGGTCGAGGACCTCCGGACCCGCCGCTCGGGCGTGGTGTGGATCGACCGGATGCTCTCCCACGACGAGATCGTCCGGGTGCTGTCGGCGGCGAGTGTGTTCGTGTGTCCGTCGGTGTACGAGCCGCTCGGGATCGTCAACCTCGAGGCCATGGCGTGCGGGCTGCCGGTCGTCGGCACGGCCACGGGCGGCATCCCCGAGGTCGTCGCCGACGGACTGACCGGGCGCATCGTGCCGATCGAGCAGGTGCAGGACGGGTCCGGGACGCCGGTCGACCCGGACCGCTTCGTGGCGGACCTCGGCGCGACCTTGCGCGAGGTGCTCGCCGACCCCGGGCTCGCCGCCCTCATGGGTCGGGCCGGGCGTCTGCGTGTCGAGGGCGAGTTCACCTGGTCCGCCATCGCGACCCAGACCCGTCGGGTCTACGACGCCGTCCTCGCCGGTCGCTGAGGACGCCGGCGGCGGCCGTCCATAGGACGTGTGCCGCGCCTCCTCGCCGACGGCCGACCGCGTAGGCTGAGGGCATGCCCTCGGTTGTGCGCTTGCAAGACGTGTCCGTCGTCCGGAACGGGGTCAGCATCCTCGACCAGGTGTCGTGGCAGGTCGACGAGGCGGACCGTTGGGTCGTCCTCGGCGCGAACGGCGCGGGGAAGACGACCCTGCTGCAGGTCGCCGGGGCGCAGTCGTTCCCGACCTCGGGCACGGTCGAGGTCCTCGGCACGGAGGTCGGTGGCGCCGACCTGTTCGAACTCCGTCCGCGCATCGGGTTCGCGTCGACCGCGCTCGCCCGGCGGATCCCGGTCACCGAGCAGGTGCTCGACGTCGTGCTCACGGCCGCCTACTCGGTCACCGGTCGGTGGAACGAGCAGTACGACGACATCGACGTCCGACGTGCCCATCGGGTCCTCGACGAGTGGGGCCTCGGCGGCTTCGCCGACCGGACCTTCGGTGAACTGAGCGACGGCGAGCAGAAGCGCGTCCAGATCGCCCGGTCCGTCATGACCGATCCCGAGGTCCTGTTCCTCGACGAGCCGGCGGCATCGCTCGACCTCGGGGCACGCGAGAGTCTGGTCCGGACGCTCGGGGGGTATGCCGAGAGCGCCGAGGCTCCTGCCATCGTGGTCGTCACCCACCACGTGGAGGAGATCCCGAAGGGCTTCACGCACGCGCTCGTGCTCGCCGAGGGGCGCGTGCACACCGCCGGACCGATCGCTGACGTCGTGACGAGCGAGGTGCTCTCGGACGCGTTCGGGATCGGCCTCGTCGTGACCGCGGACGCGGGTCGCTACACCGCCCGCGCCAGCTGAGGTGACGACCGAGCCGCCGATGCCGGACACGAGCGGTGCCTCCCGTCCGCGCTGACGGTCTGCTAAACTCGGTCGCTGGCGTACGCCACAGTTTTCCGCGCGCTCGCGCACTCCGAACCACCACATCCACGACGAGGAACACCATGAAGACCGACACGCACCCCGAGTACAACGCCATCGTCTTCCGCGACCTGGCCTCCGGTGAGACGTTCCTGACGCGCTCCACCGCGACCAGCGACAAGACCATCGAGCTCGACGGTGTCACCTACCCGGTGATCGACGTCGAGATCTCGAGCGCCTCGCACCCGTTCTACACGGGCAAGCAGCGCATCCTCGACTCGGCCGGTCGCGTCGAGAAGTTCAACCAGCGCTTCAAGGGCTTCGGCAAGTAAGTCCGAGCCCTCGGTCGCGGCGGCAACGCTGACGCGACCTCGTCGGGAACGGCGAGCGAGCAACGGGCGGTCCACCTCCGGGTGGCCGCCCGTTGCTGCGTCTCCGGGGGAGCCGTTGCCGAGGACCGCCTGGTTCAGGTGTGTGCCTGTGCCTGTGCCATGCCCCGTGCGCGCGTGCCGACACCGGGGCCGGGGACGATCAGGCGGGGTTGCGGTGCGGCCAGCGGCCGTCCGCGACGAACTGCGGATTGCGCTCACGCCGCATGTAGTCCTGGAACGACGCCGCCTGGTCGGAGCACCAGGCCACCTGCAGTCGGTGGAGCTCCTCGGCGCTGATGCCGAGCTGGTCCGGGTAGCGGCTCGCGATCGCCTGCGCGACGCGTCCGGCGGCGATCGCGTCGGCACCGGCGTCGTGCGCGTCCGCGAGGGTCACGCCGTACAGCGCGGAGCAGACCTCGAGCGTGCGCTTGCCCTTGCGGTAGGTGTCGACGGCCTTGTCGATGACGAGCGGATCGACGACGTTCCCGATCACGGGTGCCGCCAGGCCGTGGCGCTTGGCCTCGCGGTCGAGGACGGTGAGGTCGTACGGCGCGTTGTAGACCACGAGCGGGATCCCGCGGGCGAACACGGCCTCGACCGCGGCGATGATCTCGGCGACGACGACGCCGGCGGCACGCCCCTCGGCACGGGCGCGCTCGGTCGTGATGCCGTGCACCGCAGCGGCCTGCTCCGGGATGGGGACGCCCGGGTCGGCCAGCCACGAGCCGGCGGCGATGCTCGCGCCGGTCATGTCGATGAGCCCGACATGGGCGCTGACGATCCGTGCTGTCTCGACGTCGATCCCCGTGGTCTCGAGGTCGAACACGCCGAGCGCGTGCCACCAGGGGCGTTCCGCAGGGGAGCGGGGTGCCGCCGAGGGGGCTCCGAGGGTGGCGTCGATCGGCGCTGCGAGCGGAGAGCTGGTCACGCGGTCAGGCTAGCGGCGGCCGCCGACACCGCGGACGCGACACGGCCGGCCGGGCGACCCGAGGCGGCCGTCCCAGCGACCCGACGCGGCCGTCCGGGCGACGTGACGCGGCCGTCCGGGCGGCCCGCCGCGGCCGGGCCGGGCGACGTGACGCGGTGCCGACCCTGAGACCCCTACGGACCGTCAGTCCCGCGGCCGTCCCACGTGCAGCCAGTAGAACGCCTGCGTCCCGAGGGTGATCGTCACCGTGCCGTCCTCGTCGAACGACGGGAACGACCCGCCGCCGAAGAGGTCGTACAGGGGCAGACCGGCGTGCTCGGGCGCCGTGATCGTGACCGCGGTGGGGTTGTGCGCGAACGAGAAGACGCAGAGGACGTCCTCGGCGGAGTCGCCGAACTGGGTGCCCGTGCCCTCGTACGACCGCATGAACGTGAGCACCGAGTCGTTGTCGCTCTCGAGCACGGTGAGCGTGCCGAGCCCGAACACCGGGTGCGCCTTCCGCACGTGGATGACGTTGCGGATCCAGTGCAGCAGGGAGCGGGACTGCGCCAGCTGCGACTCGACGTTGACGAGGTTGTAGTTGTAGACGAGGGACTGCACGACCGGCAGGTACAGCTTGCCGGGGTCGGCCGTCGAGAAGCCGGCGTTGCGGTCCGGCGTCCACTGCATGGGGGTGCGGGACGAGTCGCGGTCGGGCAGCCAGATGTTGTCGCCCATGCCGATCTCGTCGCCGTAGTACAGGAACGGCGAGCCGGGGAGCGAGAACAGCAGCGCGTGCACGAGCTCGAGCTCCGCCCGGGAGTTGTCGAGGAGCGGCGCGAGGCGTCGACGGATGCCGATGTTCGACCGCATCCGCGGGTCGTACGCGTACCAGCCGTACATCGCCTGGCGGTACTCCTCGCTCACCATCTCGAGCGTCAACTCGTCGTGGTTCCGCAGGAACACACCCCACGCCGCGCTCTCCGGGACCTCGGTGGTCTCCGAGAGGATCCGCTGGAGCTCCGTCGCGTGCTGCGCGCGGAGCGAGTAGTAGATGCGGGGCATCACCGGGAAGTCGAAGGCCATGTGGCACTCGGGCTCGTCGTCGGTACCGAAGAACGCCGCCGTCTCGCGCGGCCACTGGTTCGCCTCGGCGATGAGCACGCGCCCGGGGTACTCCTCGTCGACCATCGCGCGGAGGCCCTTGACGAACTCGTGCGTCGCGGGCTCGCCCTCGCCGTTGCCCTCCTCGGACTCGAAGAGGTACGGGATCGCGTCGAGCCGCAGCCCGTCCACGCCCATGTCGAGCCAGTGCCGGACGACGTCGTAGACGGCCTCGACCACGGCGGGGTTCTCGAAGTTGAGGTCCGGCTGGTGCGAGAAGAACCGGTGGAAGAAGAACTGCCGTCGGATCGGGTCGAACGTCCAGTTCGACTCCTCGGTGTCGACGAAGATGATGCGGATGTTCTCGTACTTGTCCGGGCTGTCACTCCAGACGTAGAAGTCGCCGTAGGGCCCGTCCGGGTCCTCGCGGGACTGCTGGAACCACTCGTGCGCGTCGGAGGTGTGGTTGATCACCATGTCGATGACGATGCGCATGTTCCGTTCGTGCGCCTTCGTCACGAGGTCGCGGAACTCGTCCAGGGTGCCGAACTCCGGCAGGATCGCCTTGTAGTCGGAGATGTCGTAGCCGCCGTCGCGCATCGGCGACTGGAAGAACGGCGGCAGCCACAGCGCGTCGACGCCGAGCCACTGCAGGTAGTCCAGGCGGCTGATGAGTCCGGACAGATCGCCGGTGCCGTCCCCGTTCGAGTCGACGAACGAGCGGATCATGCACTCGTAGAACACCGAGCGCTTGTACCAGAGCGGGTCCAGGGTCAGTCCGGGCAGCTGGATGGGGGCAGTGAACGTCACCGTGCTCCTCGTGGATCCGTCGGGCGTCGGGGCCGACATGGCGCCCGTCGGCCCACTCTATGTCGCCCCGGGTATCCGTGTCCGGAGGGAACGGACGACCGCACGGCCCGCCGACCGGGAGGCGCGGCATCCGTCCGGCGCGACGGGTCCGGCCCGTAGACTCGGCGGGATGCGTGCCCCGATCGTCTCCCCGTACCAGCGGCTCATGGCCGGGCTGCCCGTGGTGCACCGGTCGGTCCTCGTCGACGGTCGCGCGACGCACTACTGGGTGTACGGCCCCGAGGACGCGGACACCACCATGCTCGCCGTGCACGGCTTCCGTGGCGACCACCACGGGCTCGAGTCGCTCGCCGCGCACCTGCCCGAGGTCCGCACGATCGTGCCGGACCTCCCGGGCTTCGGGGTGTCCGACGCGCTCCCGCGGTCCGACATGGACGGCTTCGTGCGGTGGCTCCGAGCGTTCCACCGCGCCCTCGGGCTCGACCGACGGGCCGTCGTGCTCGGGCATTCCTTCGGGAGCATCGTCACCGCAGCCGCGGTCGCCGACGGGCTCGACACCCGGCGTCTGGTCCTGGTCAACCCGATCGCCGCTCCCGCACTGCAGGGCCCGCGCGCCGTGGGTACCGCGATCGCGATCGCCTACTACCGGCTGGGTGCGGTCCTGCCCCGGGCGCTCGGGCTCGCCCTCCTCCGGAACCGGGGGATCGTCCGGGCGATGAGCGTCGCGATGCTCAAGTCCCGCGAACCGCGGTTGCGCCGATGGGTGCACGACCAGCACGACCGGTACTTCTCGGCGTTCGCCGACCGCCACGTCGTCCTCGACGCGTTCCGGACGTCGGTGACGCACGACGTCGCCGCGTACGCGGACCGCATCGACGTACCGGTGCTCCTCATCGCCGCCGAACGTGACGACATCACCGCGGTGCCGGAACAGGAAGCGCTGGCGGACCGGCTGCCCGACGCGACCCTCGTCGTGATCCCCGGCGTCGGCCACCTCGTGCACTACGAGACGCCGGCCGCCGCGGCGGACGCGATCCGTGCCTCCCTGGCGACGCCCGAACCGGACCGCGGCGGGATGCGCCGATGAGCCGTCTCCGCATCGGCATCGACTGCCGCTACGTCCGGGTGGGGCGCCATGACGGCATCAGCCGGTTCACGGCCGGTGTCGCGGCACATCTGCCGGACCGGCACGACTACGTGCTCCTGGTGAGCGAGGACGGACAGCGGGACTCGCTGCCGGACGGGATGCCCTGGGAGCGCATCAGTCCACCGACGAGCGCCGCGGAGCCCCTGGTCGCGCGGCAGGTGAACCGGCTGGGGCTCGACGCCGTGTTCTCGCCGATGCAGACCATGGGATCCCGCGGACGCCACTACGCGCTCGTGCTGACGCTGCACGACCTCATCTACTACCGCAACCGCACACCGCCCCGTGAGTTCTCGTGGCCGCTGCGGCTGGGGTGGCGTGCGTTCCACCTCGCGTGGTGGCCGCAGCGGATGCTGCTCGATGGTGCCGACGGCATCGTCACGGTGAGCGAGACGACCGCCGGACTCATCCGGGACCACCGGCTGACGCGTCGGCCGGTGACGGTCGCGTACAACGCCGCGGACCCGGTGGCGCCGCGCGCGGCGGACGGCCTGCGGACGCGGGACCTCGTCTACATGGGCACGTTCATGCCCTACAAGAACGTCGAGACCCTCGCCTCCGCGATCCCGCTGCTCCGCGGGCCCGGGGAGGCCGACTGGCGGCTGCACTGCATGTCGCGCGTGCGAGCTGCGGACCGGGAGCGGCTCGAGCGACTCGCCCCCGCGGGTTCGCTCGTGTTCCACGACGGAGCGTCGGACGAGGAGTACCGCGCGGTGCTACGGACCGCGACGGCGCTCGTCAGCGCCTCGCACGACGAGGGTTTCGGGATCCCGCTCGTCGAGTCGATGGGCGTGGGCACGCCCGTCGCCGTGAGCGACATCCCGATCTTCCGCGAGATCGGCGGCGCGGCCGCCGAGTACTTCGACCCGGCCTCGCCCGCCGCGGTCGCGGCCGCGGTGCGACGGGTCGAG
This sequence comes from Curtobacterium sp. MCBD17_040, assembly GCF_003234805.2. Classification (GTDB taxonomy): domain Bacteria; phylum Actinomycetota; class Actinomycetes; order Actinomycetales; family Microbacteriaceae; genus Curtobacterium. Next base: position 1,788,513 of record NZ_CP126273.1, on the reverse strand, counting down.
GCGCGCTGGGACGACCTGCACCGGGCCTCCCTCGAGCGGGTCCGCCGCTTCGACTGGACCACGTCCGCCGAGCGCGTCGTCGCGTCCGTCGAGCGCGCCGTCGCCGACCGCCGCGCCTGACCGACGCCCGTCGCCCCGTTCGGCGGACATGGGGGACCGCCGGACCGAGGTGGGAGCGCCAGCCCGGCGCCCGTCAGTCGCCCTCGGCCTCGAGCGGGTTCTGGTACGCGAACTCGTACCGCCCGGGGGCCTCGGACTGGTCCTCGATCGGGTCGTCGAACCGGACGAGTTCTCCGCGGAAGCGCTCGGGGTCCCAACGGAACGAGTGGATCGAGCCGTTGCGGATCGGCGTCGTGAAGGAGTCGGCGGTACCCGGGGCGAGCTCGTTCACCACGGCACGGATCACCGCTCCGTGCGTCGCGACGACGACCGCGCCGGCGTCGAACCGGATCGCGATCTCGCCGAGCGACTCGAGCACGCGGGCGAGCAACGCCGAGCGCGACTCGCGGCCGGGCACCGAGCCGTCCGGGAACCGTTCGCGGATCTCGACGTCCGTCAGGCCCTCGGCCTCGCCGTACGACCGCTCGACGAGACCGTCGTCCGTCGACGGAGTGGGCAGTCCGAGCCGGGAGGCGATGATCGCGCCCGTCTCGAACGCCCGGGACAGCGGGGACGCGAGCACGGCGTCGAACCGGCGACGCACGAGCAACGCACCGGCGGCGGCTGCCTGTCGGCGCCCGGTCCCGTTCAGTGGGATGTCGGTCGACCCCTGGATGCGGCGCTGCTTGTTCCAGTCGGTCTCGCCGTGCCGCACGAGGTACAGGAGGGTCGTCACCGTTCGTCCCTTCCGCGGCGATGCGCCGTCCGTGGTGGCGTCGGCGACGCGGTCAGTGCAGGAGTCGGTGGCGCAGCGCCGTCAATGTCTCGGTGGTGCCTGCGTCGAGCCTAGCCACCGCCCGACGGTCACTGCGCGTGGCACCCCGGTTCACGATGACGACGGGCTTGCGGCGACGAACGGCGTGGTCGACCAGCCGGACGCCCGAGTTGACGACGAGGGACGACCCGACCACGAGGAGCGCGTCCGCACCGGCGACGATCGAGACGGCCTCGTGGAACTTCTCGACCGGCACGAACTCGCCGAAGAACACGACGTCGGGCTTGAGCACGCCGCCGCACACCGAGCACGCGGGGACACGGAACCGGTCGGCGCCCGTGATGTCGACGTCGCCGTCCGGCGCGAGCGTCACCGTGCCGGGTTCGTCGATCCAGGCGTTCTCCCGGTCGAGCACCGCTGCGAGATCCGAGCGTGCGAACGCCTGCCCGCAGCGCAGGCACACCACGCGGTCCATGGACCCGTGGAGCTCGACCACGCGGCGCGACCCGGCCCGGAGATGGAGACCGTCGACGTTCTGCGTGACGATCCCGCTCACGACACCGGCCGCCTCGAGGTCGGCGAGCGCCCGGTGCCCGTCGTTCGGCCGGGCGGACGAGAACGTGCGCCAACCGAGGTGGCTCCCGGCCCAGTACCGCCGGCGCCTCGCCGGGTCGGCGGAGAACTCCTGGAACGTCATCGGCGTGCGCGCCACGCGGCCCGCACCCCGGTAGTCGGGGATCCCGGAGTCCGTGCTGATCCCGGCCCCCGAGAGCACGGCGATGCGCTTGCCCCGCAGCGTCTCGACGACGCGGTCGAGGTCGTCACCCTGCTCGGGTGCGCCTCGCTCGAGGTCGCCCGCCTCCACCCGCTCCATCGGCTCCACGGTACCCTCAACAGCCCACGACCCCGATCGCTTCCCGGAGGACCATCCCGTGCAGACGGTGCGCATCGACGCCCTCGACGACCCGCGACTCGACGACTACGCCCGCCTGACCGACGTCGCGCTCCGACGCGTGCGGGAGCCGGAGGGTGGGCTGTACATCGCCGAGTCGAACACCGTGATCGAGCGTGCCCTCGCCGCTGGGCACGTGCCTCGGAGCGTGCTCGTGCAGGAGAAGTGGCTGCCCGAGGTCCTGCCGATGCTGGCCGAGCACGACGGTCCGGTGTTCGTCGGTCCCGACGCCCTGCTCGAGGAGCTCACCGGGTTCCGCATGCACCGCGGTGCGCTCGCGGCGATGCAGCGACCCGCCGAGCCCGCACTGGCGGACGTCGTCCGGGACGCGCGTCTCGTCGTCGTGCTCGAGGACATCGTCGACCACACGAACGTCGGTGCGGTCTTCCGGTCGGTGGCCGGACTCGGGGCGGACGCCGTCCTCGTCTCGCCGCGCTGTGCCGACCCCCTCTACCGCCGCAGCGTGCGCGTGAGCATGGGGACGGTCCTCCAGGTCCCGTGGACACGGATCGGCGAGTGGGCGGACGCCGGGCCCGCGCTCCGGGCCGCGGGGTTCCACCTGGCCGCGATGGCCCTGAAGGACGACTCCGTCCCACTCGACGCGTTCGTCCAGGACGTGCCCGAGCGCGTCGCACTCGTCATGGGCACCGAGGGTGACGGCCTGAGCGCGCGTGCCGTGGCCACCGCCGACACGGTGGTGCGGATCCCGATGGCGCACGGGGTCGACTCGCTCAACGTGGCGGCGGCGAGCGCCGTGGGCCTGTGGGCGGTCGCACACGCCCAGCGCGCGGCGCGCAGCTGATCCATCGCCGCCCACCCCTAGGCTGCTGTGCCGTGTCACGTGTCGTCCACCGGCCCCGCTCCGCGGTCCGGCGTCCCGTCCTGATCACCGTGGTCGCCGTGGTGCTCGTCGCGGTCGCGTACCTGGTCGCGGCGGCCGTCGTGCCCTTCGCGCCGGCGACCGGCTCGCGTGCGACGTACGCCGCACCCACGGCGACGCTGCCGGCGCTGTCGTTCCCGGGCTACGGCGCGACCGCGGTCGAGGCCCCGGGCTTCGCCGGGAGCCTGCAGACGAGCGGCGACACCGGTCAACGCTCGATCGCGAGCATCAGCAAGGTGGTGACGGCCCTCGTGGTGCTGCAAGCGCACCCACTGACGACCTCGGACGACGGGCCGACGATCACGTTCACGGCCGCGCAGCACGCCCTGTACGACCAGTACCTCGCCCTGGACGGCGAGGTCGCGGCCATGCCGGTCGGTCTCCGGTTGAGCGAGCGGCAGGCGTTCGAGGTCATGCTCATGAAGTCCGCGAACAACTACGCCGGGGCGCTGGCCCTGTGGTCGTTCGGGTCGATGGACGCGTACCGCACGGCCGTCCACGCCTGGTTGTCGGCGCACGACCTGGACCACACGACCATCGAGGAGCCGACGGGACTCGACCCGCACAACACCGCGACCGCGTCGGACCTCGTGCACCTCGGCGAGCTGGCGATCGCGAACCCCGTGGTGAAGCAGATCGTCGGCACGCAGCGCACGACCATCCCCACGGTCGGTCCGATCGAGAACTCGAACAAGCTGCTCGGGATGGACGGTGTCGAGGGCATCAAGACCGGGACGCTCGACCAGGCCGGTGCGTGCTTGCTGTTCGCCGCGACGTACCAGCGCGGCGGACGCACCGTCACGGTGGTGGGAGCGATGCTCGGCGGGAGGGACCACGACTCGCTCGACGTCGACGTGCGGCGGCTGCTCGACTCGGTCGCGGACAACTTCCACGTCGTGACCCTGACGAACCGCGGGCAGACGTTCGGCCACTACGCCACCCCCTGGCGGCCGCGGACGGACGCGGTCGCCGCCTCGGCGCGGTCGGTGCTCGTCTGGGGGCGGACGACGGTGACGGCACGCACTCGCCTCGAGCAGGTGACCTTCGGCCGTCGCGGCGAGCGGGTGGGCACCGTGCGGTTCACGATCGACCACCACGCCCCCGTCACGGTGCCGCTCGAGCTCGACGCGTCGATCACGGAGCCCGACCTGTGGTGGCGCTGGACGAACCCGTTCCAGGGGGCCTGAGGCCGACAGCGCGTCAGGGCGTGTCGGAGCGGTGCTCGAGCACCGTCTGGAGTTCGGGCCGCTTCGGCTCGACTCCGTCGCCCGAGGACGTGTGCCGGATCCGCCGGACGACCCACGGCACGAGGTACTCCCGCGCCCAGCCGAGGTCCTCGACCCGCGCCTCGCGCCACGGCCGAGCCGCCAAGGGCTCCGGCTGCCACGGCGCCAGCTCGTGTTCGACCCCGAGGGTGTCGAGCACGGCCGCGGCGACGGTGGCGTGCCCGACGGGGGAGTGGTGGAGGCGGTCGGGCGCCCACATGCGCGGGTCCCGGAGGACGCGGAGCGCCCACATGTCGGCCACGAGTGCGCCGTGCTTGAGCGCGATCGCGTGCAGGTGCTCGTTGTAGATCGCCGCCTTGCCGCGGACGAGTCCGAGCACCGGCGTGGTCCCGACGTCGGGCCCGGTGAACAGGACGACGGTCGCGCCGTCCCGCCGCAGGGTGTGGATGAGCCCGTCGAAGCGCTCGGCGACCTCGTCCGGGTCGCTGCCGGGACGGATGATGTCGTTGCCGCCCGCCGAGACCGTGATCAGGTCGGGCCGCAACGCCAACGCGTGTTCGGCCTGTTCGTCGATGATCTGCTGCAGGAGCCGCCCGCGGATCGCCGTGTTCGCGTACGCGAAGTCGACGGTCTGGTTCGCGAGCACCTCGGCGACGCGGTCCGCCCACCCTCGATGGCCACCGGGGACGCTCGGGTCAGGATCCCCGATGCCCTCGGTGAACGAGTCACCGATGGCGACGTACCTGGACCACGGATGCCGATCTGTCACGACCACAAAATAGTCTCGTCCTCGTGACCGACACCACCGCGTCCAGTCCGGGCTGGGAGCTCGACGACGCCCTGCTCGCCCGCATCGCCGCCCGCGCTCCCGGGTACGACCGTGACGGCCGGTTCTGCACGGAGGACCTGGCCGAGCTCCGCGACGCGGGGTACCTGCGCGTGGGCGTGCCGGTCGGCTCGGGAGGCGCGGGGCTGGGTCTCCGGGACACCGCGCGGATCCAACGACGGCTCGCCGCGGCGGCACCCGCCACCGCGCTGGGGCTGGGCATGCACCAGGTGTGGGTGCAGGCCGCCCGCGCCGTGGGCGCCAGGGGCGAGTCGTTCCTCCAGATCGTGACGGACGCGGCGGCCGCCGACCGGCTGCTCGCCTTCGGCGTCAGCGAGGCGGGGAACGACGCGGTCCTGTTCGACTCGACGACGCGTGCCGAGTCCGACGGTGCCGGGGGATGGCGGTTCACCGGTCGGAAGTCGACGGTGTCGCTCGCGCCGGCGTGGGACCTGCTCAGCGTGTTCGGCCGGGACGACAGCGACCCGGCCGCCCCGGTGCTCGTGCACGGGTTCGTCGAGCGGGAGCAGCCCGGGCACCGCGCGCTCGGGGACTGGGACACGCTCGGCATGCGGGCCACGCGGAGCGACGCCACCGAGCTCGACGGCGTCCACGTGCCCGCCGACCGGATCGTCCGCGTGCTGCCCGTCGGGCCCTCCGCCGACCCGTTGGTCTTCGGGATCTTCGCGGCGTTCGAACTGCTCGTCGCCGCGGTCTACGCCGGCATCGCCGAGCGGGCGCTGGCCCTCGCCGTCGAGGGCGTCGGGCGACGGACCGCGCTCGACGGCACGCCCCGGTCGTCCGATCCGGACGTCCGTCGGGCGTTGGCCGACGCGCAGGGCGCGGTGGACGCGGTGGTCCTGCAGATCGATGCGTTGACGCGGGACGTCGACGACCTCGTCGACCACGGACCCCGGTGGTTCCCGCTGCTCGTCGGCACGAAGGCGCGCTCCGTCGACACCGCGGCTCACGTCGTCGACGAGGCCATGCGCGTCGTCGGCGGGGGCGCGTACCGGGCCGGGGCGGAACTCGCGCGGCTGGCGCGGGACGTCCGCGCGGGGCAGTACCACCCGTCCTCCCGGGACTCCGCCGCCCGGACGATCGCGGCGGCCCTGCTCGGGCCGGTCCCGGCGCCGCACTGAAGGTCGTTCCGCTCCGGTACCATTGCCAGGGGACCACGACAGGAGGCGGCACCGGGTGACGAGCGCGACCGACCGATCCCGGGCCTCCCGGCTCGCACCCGAGCGGATCGCGCGTCCCGGTCGCCGACGGCGGGTCGTCGACCGCGTCCTCATGCTCGACGTCGGCCTCGTCCGGACCCAGAGCGCGCTGCGGACCCTGCTGTGCGTGCCCGCCGGGATGGCGGTCGGTCTCGCCCTCGCCTCCGCGGTCGGCCTGCCCGGCGTCCTCGGCGTGCTCATCGGTGCGATGCCCGCCTTCATCAGCTGCCTCATCATCAACGACGTCAGTGCCGGGCGCATCGCCGCGCGGACGGGTGCGGTGGTCGTGCCGTTCGTCGTCGCCTTGTTCGCGAGCGTCGCGCTCGATCGGTTCCACGTGCTCGAGCTCGCGCTGATCGTGGTGCTGTTGTTCGTGCAGTTCGCCGCGATGGGCTGGGGACCGTGGGCGACCGACGCCGCCGCGGTGGTGTTCTCCGGGTACCTGTGCGGGCTCCTGACCCCGTTGCCAGCGGCGAGCGTGGCCGGTCTGGCACTCATCGGTGCCGGTTCCCTCGCGGTGACCGTCGTGATCCGCGGTGTGTTCCTGCGGCCCATGCCGTTCCGGTCCCTGCTGTGGACCCGGCGTGCCCTGCTCGCCTGGGCGACCGCCGTCCTCCGTGCCGCCGTCGACCTGCTCGCGGTCGGACCCGACGCGTCCCGGGAGCGGGTCCGGGCCGCCCGTCGCCTGCGCCGACGGCTCGACCGGTTCCAGGAGGTCGCGCTCACCGCCGACGGCATGCTCGCCGCTCCGGGTGCGGGACCGACGGGCGCGACCGCCGAGACGCTGCACCGGCTGCTGTTCGACACCCACCTCGCCGTCGACGGACTCGGCCGGACCGCCGAGACGCTCGCCGGGAGCGGGGCGCCCGACGACGTCCGAGCCGCGGTCGCGGAGGCGATCCGTACGGTCGTCCGCGGCGGCGGCGCGCAGGGGGCGACGGCGGCTGAAGGGATGCTCGCCCGGTTCGGGGTCACGCCGTCCGCCCGGGCGGACGGGTCGGCGCTGGCGCACGTCGTGCACCGCGCCGCCCTGCAGCTCGCCGACCTCGCCGCCGCTGCCCGCGCTTGGGGGACACTGCGCGCCGCGCTGCCGCGTGAGGGCGACGCGGTCCCGTTCCGGACACCGGTCGTCCTGGTCGGCGGACGTCCGTCCGGCGCGGTCCCCGTCCTCGACGACGCACTCGCCGACGGCATGACCGGCCCCTGGCGGCGGTGGCACGTCTCGGCGTCCCTCCGCACCGGCATCCAGGCGGCGGTCGCGGTCGCGGTCGTGGAGCCGCTCGCGCTCCTGCTCGACGGCAGCCGGTTCTACTGGGGTGTGATCGGCGTCATGATCGTCCTCGCCGGCACGAACTCGACGCACGAGCGGGTGCGGAAGGCACTCCACCGCGGGGTCGGGACGGTGCTCGGCGGCGCGCTCGGGATCGTGCTCGTGCACCTGCTCGGCACGCACCACCCGTGGTGGACCGCCGGCATCGCGGTGTTCGCCCTCGCGGTCGGCACCTACGGCTTCGGCGGCGTCTACGCGATCTGGGTCACAGCGCTCGTGGTCGTGCTCTGCCAGGTGTACGCGTACGGCGGCAGTTTCACGGACACGCTGATCCCGTTCCGGCTCGCCGAGAACCTGCTCGGCGCCGCGGTCGCCGTCCTCGTGAGCGTGGTCGTCCTCCCGGTGGCGTCGGGCAGGATGGTCCGGAGCGCCGTGCGACGCCAGCTCGCGGCCGTGCGCTCGTTCGTCCTGTCCGCGGGTCTCGTCGATGTCGGTGGGGACGGCCCGCGCGACGCCGACCCCTCGGATCCGGACGCCTTCGACCTGCGGCGCCGGTCACGCGCCGTCGACGCCGCGACCTACCAGCTCGACGCGGTCATGAAGCCCATGGTGCGGTTCCCGTCCGGCGGTGCGGCCCGCACCGACGCGCACACACGGGCGGCGCTGCAGTCGGTCGCCGTGTTCGCGCGCGAACTCGCCGGGAGGCCCGCTCCGATCGCGCGGCCACCCGTCCCGGTCGTCGAGGCCCTCGCGCACGCCGCGGGGGTGCTCGCCACCTCGATCGACGCGCTCTCCGGCGCCGTGGGCAGCGGCCGTCAGCGCGGGGAGATCCGACGCGGCGACGACGCGTGGGTGCGTGCGAGCGACGCGCTCGACGCCGCCGTCGCGGCGACGCCACCCGGACCCGCGCACGAGTGGGTGCACGACCGGGTCCTGGCGCTCGGTCGTGTCGACGACGCGCTCGCGGTCCTGGCCGAGCGGAGCGGACTCCCGGTCGCCGGCGTCGCCTCCGGAGCCACGAGCACGAGCGCCCGAGCACGCCGAGCCGCGGCGCTCGTCGAACGACACCTGCTCGCCACCGACCCTGAGCGCTGGGCGCTGGGCGCTGAGCGCTGAGCGCTGAGCGCTGAGCGCTCCGGAGTTTGTCGGCGGCGCATGCCACCATGGTCGCGCGTTCGACCGATGTCGATCGCGGAAGGACGTGGCGTGAGCAAGCAGGACGGCAGCACCCGCCTCGTCACGGAGGCCCCGACCGACGACACGACCGCGTCGGTCCTGCACGTCGACATGGACGCCTTCTTCGCCTCGGTCGAGTTGCTGGACCGTCCCGACCTCGTCGGCAAGCCGGTCATCGTCGGGCACGACGCCGAGCGCTCGGTCGTCACGGCCGCCACGTACGAAGCGCGTCGGTTCGGGGTGAACTCCGCGATGCCGATGGCGATCGCCCGCCGCCGCTGCCCCCAGGCGATCGTCGTCGAGCCGCACTTCGAGAAGTACCGGACGAACTCGCGACGCGTCATGGAGATCCTCGATCGCTACACGCCGCGGGTCGAACGCCTCGGGATCGACGAGGCATTCCTCGACGTCCGGGGGGCGCTCCGCCTGCACGGCACCCCGTGGCAGGTCGGCACCGCCATCCGCGCCGAGGTCCACCGCGAGACCGGCCTGCGCTGCTCCGTCGGCGCCGCCGCCACCAAGTTCGTGGCGAAGCTCGCGTCGAGCCGCGCGAAACCGGACGGGATCCTCGTGGTCCCGGAGGCCGACACCGTCGCGTTCCTGCATCCGCAGCCGGTGTCCGCGCTCTGGGGTGTGGGCGGCAAGACAGCCGAGGTGCTCGAGCGGCGTGGCATCCGCACCGTCGGGGACCTCGCGACGACCCCGGTCGCGTCGCTCGTGTCCGCCGTCGGGCCCGCGATGGGCAACCGCCTGCACGAGCTCGCGTGGGGGCGCGACCCGCGGGTGGTCGAGAGCGGCTCGGTCGAGAAGTCCGTGGGCCACGAGGTCACCTTCCCGACCGACGTCACCGACCGCGACGAGCTCGCCCGGGAGCTCCTGCGCCTCGCCGACCGGGTGGCCGCTCGCCTGCGGGCGGCGGGCCTGCGCGCGCGGACGATCGCGCTCAAGGTGCGGTACACGGACTTCACGACGCTCTCACGGTCGCGCACCCTGCCCGAACCCACGGACGTCGCGCGCCGCATCCACCGCGAGGCCGTCGACCTCTACGACGCCCTGCACCGGCCCGGACACCGGATCCGGCTGATCGGTGTGCGGGGCGAGAACCTCGCGCCCGCGGGCGAGAGCAACGCGCTGTGGGACGACGACGCGCCGTGGCGCGAGACCGAGACGACCGTCGATGCGGTGGCCGCGCGGTTCGGCGCGGGGATGGTCCGGCCCGCCTCCCTCGTGCGTCCGCAAGCGGCGCCCCACGCTCCGCACGCCCGACAGGACGGCGAGGCGTGACGGCACGGCCGGTAGACTCCCGTGGAGTGAGTGCAGGGGAGTCGAGCCAGGAGGCCGCGGGCAACGCAGCGGCCGAGCACCTGTCGCCCGCGTTCCCGGACCGTGCCGCCTGGGGCACCGCGTCGAAGCTCCGCGCCTGGCAGGTCGAGGCGTTGACCAAGTACTTCGAGACCGAGCCGCGTGACTTCCTCGCCGCCGCGACACCGGGCGCCGGCAAGACGACCTTCGCCCTCCGACTCGCCACCGAGCTCCTGGCGCGGAACACCGTCGACCGGATCGTGGTCGTCGCCCCGACGGAGCACCTGAAGCGGCAGTGGGCGGACGCGGCCGACCGCGTGGGCATCCGGCTCGACCCGATGTTCAAGAACGGCGACGGCATGTTCGGTCGGCACTACCAGGGCATCGCGATCACCTACGCCCAGGTCGGCATGAACCCCGAGGTCCACCGCCGGATCACCGAGGGTGGGCGCACGCTCGTCGTCCTCGACGAGGTCCACCACGGCGGTGACGCCCTCACCTGGGGCGACGGCATCCGCGAGGCCTTCGGAGCCGCGACCCGACGACTGTCGCTGAGTGGCACGCCGTTCCGCTCGGACACCAACCCGATCCCGTTCGTGAGCTACGCACCGGACGACGAGGGCATCCGGACCTCCAACGCGGACTACAGCTACGGCTACGGCCGAGCGCTGCAGGACGGCGTCGTCCGCCCCGTGTTGTTCATGGCCTACGCGGGCCAGATGCGCTGGAAGACCCGCATGGGGGACGAGATGTCGGCCTCGCTCGGCGAGCAGGTCACGAAGGACATCACCGCGCAGGCCTGGCGCACGGCACTCGCCCCCGACGGCGAGTGGATGACCGCCGTGCTGTCGGCCGCCGACAAGCGGCTCACCGAGGTCCGTCGTGGGGTCCCCGACGCCGGCGGTCTCGTCATCGCCACCGACACGACGACCGCCCGGGCCTACGCCCGGATCCTCCAGCGGATCACCGGCGAGCGACCCACCGTGGTGCTCTCCGACGAGGCCGCGGCCTCCAGCCGCATCGGCGCGTTCGCGGCCGACGAGACCCGGTGGATGGTCGCGGTCCGGATGGTCTCCGAGGGTGTCGACGTCCCGCGTCTGTGTGTCGGCGTGTACGCCACGAGCGCGAGCACCCCGCTGTTCTTCGCTCAGGTGATCGGTCGTTTCGTGCGGGCACGTCGTCGTGGTGAGACGGCCTCGGTGTTCCTGCCGAGCGTGCCCGGGCTCATGGCCCTCGCGGCGAGCCTCGAACTCGAGCGTGACCACGCCCTCGACCGCCCCAAGGGCACGGACGACGGCATGTACAACCCCGAGGACGCCATGGTGGCCGAGGCGAACCAGGACGCCAAGGCCTCGGACAGCCTCCTCGACCTGCAGCCGTTCCAGGCCCTCGACTCGCAGGCGTCGTTCGACCGCGTCCTCTACGACGGCGGCGAGTTCGGGTCGGGCGGCGAGATCGGCAGCCTCGAGGAACTCGACTTCATCGGGATCCCCGGGCTCCTCGAGCCGGACCAGGTCCGCGAACTGCTCCGCCAGCGTCAAGCGACGCAGGCCAAGCGCGCGCGACGGGGGAAGGACGGCCAGCCGCGACCCCCGGAGCCCGAGCACCGACCGATGTACATGACGATCAAGGAGCAGCGGTCGGAGCTCCACCGGCTCGTGTCGATCTGGGCCCGGCACAGCAACGAGCCGCACGGCGCCGTGCACGCCGAGCTCCGTCGGATCAGCGGGGGACCGGCAGTGGCCCAGGCGAGCACCGAGCAGATCCAGAAACGCATCGACATCCTCCGGTCCCGGATCGGCAACCGCCGGTGATCGAGCCCGTCGACGAGCGCACCTGGTTCGTCAAGCGCGAGCCGGACGCCTCGCCCGAGGCCATCATCGACCGGTTCGGCGGCGGGTACCGACTCCGTCGCTTCTCGCTGACCGAGGCGCGACGGACCGCGCACGGCGTCTACACCGGCCTCGACATCGCCGAAGCGGCCTGGTGGCGACTCCGTCAGCGGCGCGGGTGACGCAGGTCGACCACGGCTCGGCGGCGACGCGCGCCGACGACGCGATCCGAGCCTCCCGGGACGTACGCCGGGCCGTCGGAAATGGTGACCGTCCGAGCCGATCTGGCGTAGACCGTATGCATGGCTGACTCGATCCCACACGTCCTCGTCCTCGGCGGCGGTTCCGGCGGTTACTCCACCGTCCTGCACCTGCAGAAGCAGGCCACCACGGTCCCGATGCGGATCACCCTCGTCGACCAGAACACGTACTACACGTACCTGCCGTTCCTGCCCGAGGTCGCCGGCGGGCACATCGCACCCCGCGACGTCACCGTGGAGCTCCGCCGTGCGCTGCGGCGCACCCGGGTCATCCAGGGCAAGGTGACCGGGATCGACAGCACGGCGAAGACCGTCTCGGTCGCCACGGCGGGCGGGGACGACCGCACGCTCGGCTACGACCACGTCGTCGTCGCCCTCGGTTCGGTCACCCGCGTGTTCCCGACCCCCGGTCTCGAGGAGCACGCCGTGGGGTTCAAGAGCGTCGAGGAGGCCGCGTTCGTGCGTGCCAAGCTCCTCGACAACATCGCCAAGGCCGCGGCCACGCGTGACGAGGAGGAGCGCCGCAAGCTCCTCACCAGCATCTTCATCGGCGGTGGCTACACCGGTGTCGAGGCGATCGGGGAGCTGTTCGACGTCTCGCAGGCCGCCATCGCGACCTACCCGTCGCTCGCCGGCGAGCAGCCCCGATGGGTGCTCATCGACGCGCTCGACCGCGTGGCGCCCGAGGTCGGCCCCGACCTGTCCAAGTGGACGCTCGAGTCGCTCCGCACCCGCGGGATCGACGTCCGCCTCAAGACCACGATGCCGAGCTGCGAGGGCGGAGTCGTCAAGCTCAGCGACGGTGACGAGTTCGCCGCCGGCCTCATCGTCTGGACGGCGGGCGTCAAGCCCAACCCGGTGCTCGACAACACCGATCTGCCGCGCGGGCCGAAGGGCCACCTGGCGTGCAACGCGAAGCTCCAGGTCGAGGACGAGCAGACCCACGAAGTGGTCGAGGGGGCCTGGGGCCTCGGCGACGCCGCACAGGTGCCCGACCTGACGGCGGAGAAGCAGCCGGCGTACTACCCGCCGAACGCGCAGAACGCGGTCCGGCAGGCGGTCGTCGTCGCGGACAACATCGTCGCGACGATCACCGGGCAGCCCATCCGCGAGTACCGCCACGTGTCGATCGGATCGGTCGCCTCGTACGGCATCGCGAAGGGCGCGGCCAACATCAAGGGGATCAAGATGACGAACCTCCCGGCCTGGGCTGCGCACCGCGCCTACCACGTGTACGCGATGCCGACCCTGAACCGGAAGGCGCGCATCGTCATCGGCTGGCTCACCGGCGCCGTGTCGGGTCGCGACTCGACGTCGCTCATCAAGGAGACCGACCCGCGGCGTGAGTTCGTGGACGCCGCGAACAGCTGAGTCACGCTCCGCTGACGCGGGAGACGGATGGGAGGGACGGTGCCGGTCGGCGCCGTCCCTCTCGGCACGGCCGGGACGCCGCTGGCGCGTCGCCCCGGAACCGGCGGGAGGGGCCCACCTCCCGGCGTGGGCGGGGTACGTTCCTGGATCGCCGCCCAGCGGGCGTGGGGTGGACTCGGGACGTCGAGAGGAGACGCATGCGCGCCATGACCTACCGGGGGCCCTACCGGATCCGAGTCGAGGACAAGGACGTCCCTCGGATCGAGCACCCGAACGACGCGATCGTCCGCGTGACCCGAGCCGCCATCTGCGGCTCCGATCTGCACCTGTACCACGGCCTCATGCCGGACACGCGCATCGGGCACACCTTCGGTCACGAGTTCATCGGCGTCGTCGAGGAGGTCGGCTCGTCGGTCGAGCGGCTCCAACGTGGCGACCGGGTGATGGTCCCCTTCAACATCTTCTGTGGCACCTGCTGGTACTGCGCCCGCGGCCTGTACTCGAACTGCCACAACGTCAACCCCAACGCGACCGCGGTCGGCGGCATCTACGGGTACTCCCACACGACGGGCGGCTACGACGGCGGCCAGGCGGAGTACGTCCGGGTGCCCTTCGCGGACGTCGGTCCGCAGGTCATCCCCGACTGGCTCGACGACGAGGACGCGCTCATGATGACCGACGCGCTCGCCACCGGGTACTTCGGTGCACAACTCGGCGACATCGCGGAGGGCGACACGGTCGTCGTGTTCGGCGCGGGCCCGGTCGGTCTGTACGCCGCGAAGTCCGCCTGGCTCATGGGTGCCGGCCGGGTGATCGTCATCGACCAGCTCGAGTACCGGCTCGAGAAGGCCCGCACGTTCGCGCAGGCCGAGACCATCAACTTCGCCGAGGTCGCCGACGTCGTGCTCGAGCTGAAGCGCACGACCGACTTCCTCGGTGCGGACGTCTGCATCGATGCCGTCGGAGCCGAAGCCGACGGCAACCTGCTGCAGCACGTCACCGCGACGAAGCTGAAGCTCCAGGGCGGTTCGCCCATCGCGCTCAACTGGGCGATCGACGGCGTCCGCAAGGGCGGCACGATCTCGGTCATGGGCGCGTACGGGCCGATCTTCAGCGCGGTGAAGTTCGGTGACGCGATGAACAAGGGCCTGACGTTGCGCATGAACCAGACCCCGGTGATCCGCCAGTGGCCGCGGCTGCTCGAACACATCCGCGCCGGGTACCTCAAGCCGAGCGAGATCATCACCCACCGCATCCCGCTCGAGCACATCGCCGAGGGCTACCACCTGTTCTCGGCGAAGCTCGATGACTGCATCAAGACCGTGATCGTGCCGGAGGGCGCGTGACCGGCGGCGACCGGACATCGCCGAACACGAGGAGGACCGCATGACCGACGACGAACCGCTCGCCTACCTGCCGGACAAGCCCCGCGACGTCCCCACGCCAGAGGAACTGCGTGCTCGGATCCCAGGCTGGGGCGCCGACCTCGATCCCGCCGACCGGCCGGCCGTGCCGCGCCTCCGGTTCGACCCGTCCGCCACCGGTGCGCACTGGACGTTCCCGGAGCGACAGCCGGGTGCCGAGGGCCGCGAGCGCTCGATCGAGCACGCCTTCGTGACGCCCGTGTTCGGGACGGCGCAGCCGCTGTCCGGTGTCTCGGGTCTGATCCGCCGCGCTGCGTACGGGTTCTTCAGCGAAGGGCGTGCGGCGCACTGGCTGCTCCTCATCGCCGGGGACCGCGTCAACGTCGCGGAGGCGCGGATCGCCGCGGCCCTGCAGGGGTCGCCGGACCGGGTCGTGCACGAGACCGGGATCGCTGCCGAACGGGGCGGCCGGGGGATCGCCGAACGACTGCGCTCGTCGCGGTCGGACACGCACCACACGTGGATCGACCCGCTGCTGACGATGGGGCCGTACGTGCTCGTGGGCCTCGTCGCGACCTCGCTGGTCCGGGGCCTGGTGCGTCGGCGCTGAAGCCGGGTCCGCCAGCGGCGGAGCCAGGACGCGGTGCACGAGCGGGGACGGCCACCGAACGAAGAAGCGGCTGGTCCCGATGGGACCAGCCGCTCGTCGTGTCCGAGGGGGGACTTGAACCCCCACGCCCTAATACGGGCACTAGCACCTCAAGCTAGCGCGTCTACCAATTCCGCCACCCGGACAGGGTGTCGACGCGGGTCCTGGGCCTTCCGGCCGGTCCCGCTGCCGAGGAACGACAGTAGCACGGATCGGCGGCGCGACCGCACACGGGCGCGCATCCCGGGCGCGCCCGCCCGGCCTGCCCGCACCGGCGGGCACCGTGGTCGTACGCGGACGGTACCGTTGGGGACATGACCGATGTGCAGCGACCGGCGGACGTCGACACGGAGCTCGAGGCCACCGCCGCCATCGCCCGTGACCTCATCCGGTTCGACACCACGAACCACGGCGAGGGGCGTTCGAACGGCGAGGCCGACGCGGCCGAGTACGTCGAGGCGCATCTCCGGGACCTCGGGCTGGAGCCGCAGCTGTTCGAGTCGGAGCCGGGCCGGGTCAGCGTCGTCGCACGGGTTCCCGGGCGCGACCGCGACAAGCCGGGGCTCGTCGTGCACGGGCACCTCGACGTCGTCCCGGCCGATCCCGCGAACTGGTCCGTGGACCCATTCGGTGGCATCGTCCAGGACGGCGCGCTCTGGGGTCGCGGCGCGGTCGACATGAAGGACATGGACGCGATGATGCTCACCGCCCTGCGGGACGTCATCGAGCGGCAGGGCGCACCCGAGCGCGACCTGGTGATCGGCTTCTTCGCGGACGAGGAGGCCGGCGGCGTCCTCGGCGCGCACCACGTCGTCGCGGAACACCCCGAGGTCTTCGCCGGGGCGACGGAGGCCATCAGCGAGGTCGGTGGTTACTCGATCACCCTCGGCGATCGCCGGGCCTACCTGCTGCAGACGGGCGAGAAGGCGCTCATCTGGATCAAGCTCGTCGCGCGGGGCACCGCCGCGCACGGGTCGCACGTGATGCGCGACAACGCGGTGACGAAGCTCGCCGCGGCCGTCGCGCGCATCGGGAGCCGCGAGTGGCCGGTCCGGATGTCCGACACGACCGACGCGATGGTGCGCGAGGTCGCCCGGTTCCTCGGGGTGGACCCCACGCGGACGGGACCGGACGAGGTCGCGCTGGCGACCGGTTCGGCCTCGCGCTTCATCCACGCGGCCCTGCACACGACGACGAACCCGACGCTCCTGCACGCCGGCTACAAGCACAACGTGATCCCCGACACCGCCGAGGCGCTCGTCGACATCCGGTGCCTGCCCGGCGACGAGGAGCAGGTGCTCGCCGAGGTCCGTGAACTCGCCGGGGACGACGTCGAGGTGCTGACGACGCACCGGGACGTCGGTCTCGAGACCGCGTTCGCCGGTCCGCTCGTCGACACCGTCCGTGCGGTCCTCGACCGGCACGACCCAGGCGCGCCGGTGCTGCCCTACCTGCTGTCCGGCGGGACCGACAACAAAGCGCTGTCGACCCTCGGCATCGCCGGCTACGGGTTCGTCCCGTTGCAGCTCCCCGGTGACATGGACTTCCCCGCCATGTTCCACGGCGTCGACGAGCGGGTCCCGCTGGCGTCGCTCGCGTTCGGGCGCCGCGTCCTCGCCGATCTCCTGGCGACCTACTGATGCGGGCCTGGGAGCACCCCGACGTCCCCGAGGTCCCCGGCGTCGGCAGCCGGCCTCGCGTGCACGACACCGCCACCGGCAGCCCGGTCGACCCGACGGACGGCGGCGAGCGCGCGACCATGTACGTGTGCGGCATCACGCCGTACGACGCGACCCACCTCGGGCACGCGGCCACCTACCTGGCCTTCGACACCCTGAACCGGGCCTGGCGGGATGCCGGACTCGACGTCGAGTACGTGCAGAACACGACCGACGTCGACGACCCGCTCCTCGAGCGCGCCGCGGCGACCGGCGTCGACTGGCGCGAGCTCGCCGCCTCGCAGATCGCGTTGTTCCGGCGCGACATGGAGGCGCTGCGGGTGCTCCCGCCGGACGAGTACGTCGCGGTCACCGACGAGGTCGAGCGCATCGGCGAGGCCGTCGCGTTCCTGCTCGAGTCCGGCCACGGCTACCGGGTGCCGACGGAGGGCGCGGACGGCGACGACGTGTACTTCGACGTCCAGCGCGCGACCGACGCCTGGTCGCTCGGTGCCGAGAGCGGCCTGGACCGCGACACCATGCTCGCGCTGTCGGCGGAGCGCGGTGGCGACCCGGATCGACCCGGCAAGCGTGACCCGCTCGATCCGCTGCTGTGGCGTGCGGCACGACCCGGCGAACCGACCTGGGACACCGCTGTGGGCACCGGGCGCCCCGGATGGCACATCGAGTGCAGCGTCATCGCGGGCGACCGCCTCGGTGCGCCCGTCTCGGTGCAGGGCGGGGGGAGCGACCTCGTGTTCCCGCACCACGAGATGAGCGCGGGCCACACGGCGGCGCTCGCGCACGCACCACTCGCACGCGCCTACGTCCACACCGGGATGATCGCCTACCAGGGCACGAAGATCTCGAAGTCGCTCGGCAACCTCGTGACCGTCCGCGGCCTGCTCGACGACGGCGCCGACCCGCGGGTCGTCCGCCTCGCGCTGTTGTCCCACCGCTACTCGGACGACTGGGAGTGGTTCGACAGCGAGCTGACGAGCGCGACCACGCGGCTCGCCTCGTGGGACGCCTGGGCTCGCGGCGTCGATCTGGAGGACCGGGGCGACGCCGACACGTCGGTGGCCGTCGCGAGCATGGCTCGGATCCGCGAGCGGGTCGCGGACGACCTCGACACGCCGGGGGCGGTCGCCGCGGTGGACACCGCGATCGCGGCGGGTGGCACGTGCACGGGCGAGCTCGTCGCGCTCGTCGACGCCGTGCTCGGGATCCGGATCGGACGACACTGACGGAGGACCCGGACCGGGGTCCGGGGTCCGTCGGCCGTCCCGCCTTCAGGACTGGGGTGGGCGCCAGGGACCCTCGCCGGGGCCCCCCGGGGCGCCGTCCTTGCCGTCACGTCGGCGGAGGTACTGCTCGAACTCCTGGGCGATCGCGTCGCCGCTGGCCTCCGGGGAGTCGACCGTGTCGCGCGCCTGTTCGAGCTGCGTGATGTAGCTCGCCATGTCCTCGTCGTCGGCTGCCAGCGCGTCGATGCCCTGCTCCCAGTTCGCGGCGTCGTCGAGCAGGGACCCGCGCGGCACCGTCACGTCGGTGAGGTCCTCGATGCGGTCGAGGAGCGCGAGGGTCGCCTTCGGCGAGGGGGCGTTGTGGACGTAGTGCGGGACCGAGGCCCAGAGGGAGATCGTGGGCACGCCGGCGGTGTCCATCGCGTCCGACAAGACGCTGATGATGCCGACCGGGCCCTCGTACGTCGAGTGGTCGACGCCGAGCGCGGTGCGGACGTCCTCGTCCTCACTGGACACGAAGACCGAGATCGGGCGGGTGTGCGGGACGTCCGCGAGCATCGCGCCGACGAACACGACGGCGTCGATCGCGTGCACGTCCACCAGGTCCACGATCTCCGCCGCGAACCCGCGCCACGTCCGCGACGGCTCGGGACCGACGAGCACGTACACCCCGCGCTCACTCGTGGTGCCGCCGGCACCGACGACCTGGGAGACGGCGGGCGTGGTGCCGGTGGACGCCGGACCATGGAGCACGATCCGCGGCCAGATGACGCCGCGCATGCCGTCGTCGTCGGTGCCGATCGTCGGGCGGTTGAACTGGTAGTCGACGTACCGTTCACCGTCGAGCTCCCGGAGTTCCTCCAGGTCGAGCGCGTCGACGATGCGTCGGGCGAGTCCGCTCGCGGCCTCGCCCGCGTCGTTCCATCCCTCGAACGCGACGACGAGCAGGCGCCCGTCGCTGAAGGGGGAGTGCTGTGGCACGGAGGGGACCTCCTGGTCGATCTGCCGAGGGACGCGGGGCGCCGCGACCTGCACACCAACAATAGGACGTGCGTCCTCGCGGGCACCGCGGCCCGCGCTCCCGGCGTCGTGCCCGGAGCGAACGGGCGTTCGGGTGCCCGCCGCTACACTCGGGGGCCGTGACCTCCGAACTCCCCGCCGCGGTCCTCTGGGACATGGACGGCACCCTCGTGGACACCGAGCCGATCTGGCAGCGGTCCCAGATGGTGCTGACCGCGCAGTACGACGCCCCGTGGACCCACGAGGACGGCTTGTCCCTCGTCGGCAGTGGCCTCGAGCGCTCCGGCGAGATCCTCCGTGAGCACGGCGTGGACCTGACCGTGGAGGAGATCGTCGAGTGGATGACGACCTACGTGGTCGAGCACATGCACGACGCCGTGCCGTGGCGTCCCGGGGCCCGCGAGCTCGTCGAGGAGCTGCACGACCGCGGCGTCCCGACCGCACTCGTGACGATGTCCCGGCGACGGATGGCGGTCGACGTGGCCGAGTTGCTCGGCGCGAGGGGATTCCGCGTGGTCGTCGCGGGCGACGACGTGGAGCACGCCAAGCCGCACCCCGAGGCGTTCCTCCGTGCTGCGGCAGAACTCGGCGTCGACCCGGCCCGCTGCGTCGCGATCGAGGACTCGCCGACGGGTGTCGCCGCGGCGCTCGCCTCCGGGGCCGTCACGGTCGCGGTCGAGCACGTCGTGCCGATCGCCGAGGGCAGCGCCGACGTCCGGCTCGAGTCGCTGGACGGCGTGGACGTCGACCGGCTCGTCGCACTGACGGCGCCCGCGTTCTCGGCGCACGCCGCCGCGGCGACCACGGCGTCCTCCGGGGCGGCGGCGCAGCTCCCGGGCGAGGGCGCGCGATGACCGGCGCGCCAGCCCGCGGTCCCTTCCGTGCCGGCGACCGCGTCCAGCTCACCGGCCCGAAGGGCAAGCTGACCACGCTCTCGCTCGAGGCCGGCGGCGAGTACCACACGCACCGCGGCGTCCTCCGCCACAACGACGTGATCGGCCAGCAGGACGGCTCCGTGATCGCCTCGTCGAGCGGCGACGAGTACCTGGCCCTCCGCCCCCTGCTGAACGACTACGTCATGTCCATGCCCCGCGGGGCCGCGATCGTCTACCCGAAGGACGCGGCCCAGATCGTCGCCTTCGCGGACGTGTTCCCGGGGGCCCGGGTCGTCGAGGCCGGCGTCGGCTCGGGCGCGCTCTCGCTGTGGTTGCTCCGGGCGATCGGCGCCGAGGGGACCCTGCACTCGTTCGAGCGTCGGTCCGAGTTCGCCGACATCGCCCGCGGCAACGTCGCCACGTTCCTCGGGGGCGATCCGGACAACTGGACCGTCACCGTGGGCGACCTCGTCGAGGAGTTGGCGCAGCACGTCGACGCCGGATCCGTCGACCGGGTCGTGCTCGACATGCTCGCGCCGTGGGAGTGCGTGGACGACGCCGCCGACGCACTCGTGCCCGGCGGACTCATCGTCTGTTACGTGGCGACCGTGACGCAGCTCTCCCGCGTGTGCGAGGCGATCCGCGACACCGGCCGCTACACCGAGCCGGAGCCGAGCGAGACGCTCGTCCGCACCTGGCACGTCGACGGACTCGCCGTGCGTCCCGACCACCGGATGGTCGGCCACACCGGGTTCCTGGTGACGGCCCGACGGCTCGCGGACGGCGTCGTGCTGCCCGACCACCGACGCCGTCGCAAGCCCGAGTTCGCCGACGAGGACGTCGAGCTGTGGACGCCCGGCGCCGTGGGCGAGCGGGCGACGAGCGACAAGAAGCTCCGGAAGGTCGCCCGGCAGGCGGCCGCGCAGGCCCGGAAGGTCGCCGCGGCGGACGGGCCCCGGGCGGACGAGGCGCCAGCGGACGACCGCTAAGCTCTACCGGAGTCGTCCGGCGTCATCCGGGCGCGAACCCCCGAACGAGTGGAAAGAGGGTCCGTGCGCACCATCCCCGCACTCCTGGTCACGGTCGGCCTCGTCGCGTCGCTCACAGCGTGCGCGTCGGGCTCGGCGTCCGCGGGGGAATGCACGGCACCCGCGCCCGGCAACGCGTCCGAGGCCGTGTCGGCGTCCGGCGCGATCGGTGCGAAGCCGACGGTCCACGTCCCGTCGCCGCTCACCACGAAGCGGACCGAGGTCTCCGTGCTCCACCAGGGGTCCGGCCGTGTCCTCGGCGAGGGTTCCCCGGCGGTCATCGAGTACACGGTGGTGGACGGCGCGACCGGCAAGACCCTGCAGACCAGCGGGTACAAGGGGACGACGAGTCCCATCACCGTCGGGTCGACGAACGGCGGTGCGCTGGGCAACGCGCTCGAGTGCGCGCGGGTCGGTGACCGCCTCGCGATCGTGGTGTCGAAGAAGGCGCTCCAGAACGGCAGCACCACCACGGCGAAGGTCCAACAGGACGCCGCGGTCGTCGTTGCGGACGTCGTGGACGGCTTCGCCTCGCGTGCCGACGGACGGCCACAGGTCGCCGCCGACGGCATGCCGGCCGTCGTGCTCGCCCCGAACGGTGCGCCCGGGATCACCGTGCCCGCCACCGCTGCACCGTCGACTGACCAGGTGCACCTGCTCCGCAAGGGGTCCGGCCGCGAGATCACCGCGAAGGACACGGCAGTGGTCAAGTACACCGCGGTCAACTGGGGCACGAACTCGACTGTCGCCGGGTCGAGCTGGACCGACGGATCGGGTGCCGTGACGGTCCCGCTGGCGCCCGGCAACCAGATCGCGGCATCGATCCGCAAGGCCCTGATCGGCAAGCAGGTCGGCGACCAGGTGCTCGCCGTCGTCAAGCAGAACGGCACGACGTACGCGTACGTGTTCGACCTGCTCGGCGTGATGCCACGCTGATCCCGGGGGTACGCCCGCTGCCGTAGGATCAGCCTCGTGCCAGCGACCCGATCCCCGCGTGTCCCGGCGGAGGAACGGCTGTTCAGCCTCGTGCTCGCGCTCCTGTCGACGGAGTCGGGGCTCACGAAGGGCGAGATCCTCGCGAACGTGCAGGGATACCGCCAGCGGTACACGCCGGGTGGTGACAACGCCTCGCTCGAGCGTCAGTTCGAGCGCGACAAGGACGACGTCCGCGAACTCGGTGTCCCGCTCGAGACCATCGAGACGCCCGGTGCGACCGGCAACAACCAGACGCTGCGCTACCGGATCCCGAAGGGCGAGTACGACCTGCCCGAGGACGTCCGGTTCACCCCGGACGAGTCCGCGCTGCTGTCCCTGGCGGCGATGGCCTGGCGTGAGGGCGCGCTCTCCGCCGACTCCCGTCGCGCCCTGCTCAAGCTGCGGTCCGTCGGCGGTACCGACGACGACAGCGAGGACGCGCTCGCGGACGGCCGCGCCGTGGACGCCTACGCTCCTCGGCTCCGGGCCAGGGACGCCGCGTTCGAACCACTGCGCGCCGCGCTCGACCGCGCCGCCGCCGTCCGGTTCGACTACATCACACCGGGCAGCACCAAGGCCCGGATGCGGCAGGTCGCGCCACTGGCACTCGTGCAGCACGGCGGACGCTGGATGCTCGCCGCGCACGAGTTCGCGACCGACTCCGACAAGAACTACCTGCTCTCCCGCGTCGTCGGTCCGGTCACGACGTACGAGGTCGGCCAGCACGAGGCGCCGGCGGACGCCGGGGAGCGTGCCCTCGCGGAACTCGACCGGGTCTGGGCGAACCGGACCGCCACGATCCAGGTCGCCACGGGCAGCGACGCCGAGCGGCGACTCGCCCGCCGACGCGGCACCACCACGGACGCCGACGGTCGACTCGTCCTGCACTTCGTGGATCCCCAGATCCTCGCCGAGGAGCTCGCCGCCTTCGGGCCGGAGGTCCGTGTCGTGGAGCCGTCGGCCGTGCGGGACCTCGTGTGTGCCCGTCTCGAGCGACTCGTGCAGGACCACGACGACACCCCGGGGGAGGCTGCCCGTGGCTGAGCAGCCGCTCCAGGCGCAGGACAAGCTCGCGTTCCTCCTGTCGCTCGTGCCGTACCTCATCGACCGCGAGCGCGTGTCGGTCACCGAGGCAGCACGACACTTCGGGGTCCCCGCGGCTCGGATCCGCCGCGCCGTCGAGCTCATCGCCGTGTCGGGGGTCCCGGGCGAGACCATGCAGTACCAACACGGTGACCTGTTCGACATCGCCTGGGACGACTTCGAGCAGAACGACATGATCGTGTTGACCAACCTCGTCGCGATCGACGACTCCCCGCGGCTCTCGGCCCGCGAGGCCTCGGCGCTCATCGCCGGCCTGCAGTACCTGTCGGCGCTACCCGAGGCCGGGGACCCGGAGGCGATCCACGCGCTCATCGCGAAGCTGTCCCGTGGGGCGGGTGGCGCCTCCAGTTCGGTCGCGGTCGGGCAGGACGCGCACGATGTCACCCTCGAGGTGATCCGGCGGGCGATGTCGGCCGGTCGGGGCCTCCGGTTCGACTACGCGGGGCCGCGGGCGCCCCGCGGTGAACGCCGCGTGGACCCGCTCCGGGTCGAGTCCATCGACACCGACTGGTACCTGCGCGCCTGGGACCTCGATCGCGATGCGCTCCGGACCTTCCGACTCGACCGCATGTCGGGCGTCGCCGTGGACGACCGTCCGGCGACGAAACGGATCGAGGACGTCGAGATCCCCGACACGCTGTTCCAACGTGGGCCCGAGGACACGATCGTCACCGTCGAGCTCGACTCCTCGTCCCTGCCGCTCGTCGCGGATTACCTCGCCGACACCGCGGACGACCCGGACGACCAGGGCCGCGTCCGCATCCGGCTCGCCGCGACCGGGTTCGACGGTGTCGTCCGCCTCGTCGCCGGGCTGCCCGGCCGTGCGGTCGTGCTGCACCCGCCC
This sequence comes from Curtobacterium sp. MCBD17_040, assembly GCF_003234805.2. Taxonomy (GTDB): domain Bacteria; phylum Actinomycetota; class Actinomycetes; order Actinomycetales; family Microbacteriaceae; genus Curtobacterium. The sequence continues at coordinate 1,764,560 of NZ_CP126273.1, read as the reverse complement.
GCCGCGCGCGCGGCCCTCCGCGCCTTCGCCGCGGCAGCGCTCGCCCCCGCGGACTGAGCCGCCCCCGGCGTCGTCCGCCATGTCGGTCCACGGCGGAGAGGACGTAGGATCACAGCCATGGCCTCGACGACTGCGCGCGGACGCCAGCCTCGCCCGGGGATGCCGAAGAAGGACCCCGAGGGGCGGATGTCCCTCGGACAGCACCTCGTCGAGCTCCGCAAGCGCCTGTTCCGCGCCGTGCTCGCCATCGCCGTGTGTGCCGTGGCAGGGTGGTTCCTCACGCCGTGGGTGCTCGACGCCCTCCGCGCGCCGGTCCGCAACCTGGCCCGTGCCGGCGGCGGGCACGTCGCCGAGCTGAACTTCCCGGTGATCACCGGTGCGTTCGACCTCCGTCTGCAGATCGCGATCACGATCGGCATCGTCATCTCGAGCCCCGTGTGGCTCTACCAGGTGTGGGCCTTCATCGTGCCGGCGCTGGTCCGCCGCGAGAAGCTCTACGTCATCGGCTTCTTCGGCTCGGCGATCCCGCTCTTCCTCGGCGGCTGCTTCTGCGGGTGGTACGTCCTGCCGCACATCGTCGGGATCCTCGGCAGCTTCGTGTCGCACGAGGACGCCTCGATCGTGGACGCCAAGACCTACTACGACTTCGTCATCAAGCTCGTCCTCGCCATCGGCATCGCGTTCGTGCTCCCGGTGTTCCTCGTGCTCCTCAACTTCGTCGGGGTGCTCTCCGCCGCGGCCATCATCGGCTCCTGGCGCATCGCGATCCTCTGCATCCTCGTGTTCACCGCCCTGGTCACGCCGTCGGCCGACGTCATCTCGATGTTCCTGCTCGCCGTGCCGATGGTCGTGCTGTACATCGCTGCCTGCGCGGTCTCGTGGTTCCACGACCGGCGCGCAGCGCGACGTCAGGCAGCGGTGGACGCGGAGTACGGCCTGTGACCGACACGGGACTGACCCCGGCCGCCCGGTTCGCCGCCGCCCGCGCGCGGGCGCGGTCACGGAACCTCGAGCTGTTCCGCACCGAGCTCCGATTCGACCTCGACCCGTTCCAGATGGCGTCGTGCCTGGCGCTCGACGAGGGCCGCAGCGTGCTCGTCGCCGCGCCCACCGGTGCCGGCAAGACGGTCGTCGCCGAGTTCGCGGTGTGGCTCGCGATGCGTTCCCCGACGGCGAAGGTGTTCTACACCACGCCGATCAAGGCGCTGTCGAACCAGAAGTACGGCGAACTCGTCGACGCGTACGGCGAGTCGGAGGTCGGGCTGCTCACGGGCGACACCAACGTCAACCCGAGGGCGCGCGTGGTCGTGATGACGACCGAGGTGCTCCGCAACATGATCTACGCGGAGTCCGACCTGCTCGACGACCTGGCCTACGTCGTGCTCGACGAGGTCCACTACCTCGCCGACCGGTTCCGCGGGCCGGTGTGGGAAGAGGTGATCCTGCACCTGCCGAGCGAGGTCCGGCTCGTCTCCCTGTCGGCGACCGTGTCGAACGCCGAGGAGTTCGGCGACTGGCTGCAGGCGGTGCGCGGGGACACGGACGTCATCGTGTCGGAGGAGCGTCCGGTGCCGCTCGAGCAGCACGTGCTCGTCGGTCCGAAGCTCGTCGACCTGTTCGACTCGTCGGGTGCGGCGGCGACCAACCGTGTCAACCCGGAGCTCATGCGACTGGTCGGTGGGGCCTCGCGGGGTGGCGACCGCAACGGCGGTCGAGGCCGCGGCCGCGGACGCGGTCCGGCGTACGACCATCGCGGGCCGCGCCAGGAACGCATGCACCGCGAGGGCATCGTCCACATGCTCGACGAGCGGCGGTTGCTGCCGGCCATCTTCTTCGTGTTCAGCCGGAACGGATGCGACCAGGGCGTGCGCCAGGTCCTCCGCTCCGGGATCTCGCTGACGACCGCCGCTGAGCGCCGCGAGATCCGCGAGACCGCCGAGTACCACTGCCGCACCCTGCTCGACGAGGACCTCGCGGTGCTCGGCTACTGGGAGTGGCTCGAGGGCCTCGAGCGGGGCGTCGCGGCGCACCACGCGGGTCTGCTGCCAGCGTTCAAGGAGGTCGTCGAGGACCTGTTCCAGCGCAAGCTGCTCAAGGTCGTGCTCGCCACCGAGACCCTGGCGCTCGGGGTCAACATGCCCGCCCGCACGGTGGTGCTCGAGAAGCTCGAGAAGTTCAACGGCGAGGCGCGCGTCCCGATCACGCCGGGGGAGTACACGCAGCTGACCGGCCGCGCCGGTCGCCGCGGGATCGACGTCGAGGGCCATGCGGTCATCCAGTGGACCGACGGCCTCGAACCACAGGCGGTGGCGTCGCTCGCCTCGCGCCGGACCTACCCGCTGAACTCCGCGTTCAAGCCGACGTACAACATGGCCGTCAACCTCATCGAGCAGTTCGGGCGGGAGCGGACGCGCGAGGTCCTCGAGACGTCGTTCGCGCAGTTCCAAGCGGACCGCTCGGTCGTCGATCTCGCCCGGAAGGCCCGATCGCAGCAGGAGTCGCTCGACGGCTACCGCCGGTCCATGGAGTGCCACCTCGGGGACTTCACGGAGTACGCGGCGCTCCGACGCGAGCTCTCCGACCTGGAGCGGTCGACGATCCCGGGCGGCCGCGAGTCCTCACACGGTGCACGCCAGGAGCGGCAGGCCGCGATCAGCGAGGTCCGGCGACGCATGCAGCGGCATCCCTGCCACGCGTGTCCCGACCGCGAGGCGCACGCGCGCTGGGCCGAGCGCTGGTACCGCCTGTCCCGCTCCACCGACAAGCTGCTCGCGCAGATCCGCTCGCGCACCGGTGCGGTGGCGATCGTGTTCGACCGGGTGACCGACGTCCTCCTGGCACTCGGCTACCTGACCCGCGACGCGCCGGAGGACGTGGACGGCGTCCCGGTGCCGACGTCCGAGTCCGCGGGGGCCCGACGGGACGAGGTGCGCGTCGCCGCCGGTGGGCGCCGGTTGCAGCGCATCTACGGCGACCGCGACCTGCTCGTCGCGGAGTGCATCGAGGCGCACGTCTGGGACGAGTTGACACCGGCGCAGCTCGCGGCGATGGCGGCGACGATCGTCTACGAGCCCCGCCGCGAGGACGCTCCCGGCACGGAACACGCGCTGCCCCGCGGCGCCTTCCGTCCGGCCCTCGACGAGACGCTCACGATCTGGGCGCGCCTCGACGACCTCGAGCGGGACCACCGCCTGGCAGGATCGATGCCGCCCACGCCCGCGATCGCGCTCGGCGTCTTCCGATGGGCGTCGGGGTCCTCGCTCGACGACGTCCTCCGGACCCTCGACCTCGCCGCAGGCGACTTCGTCCGGTGGTCCAAGCAGGTGATCGACCTGCTCGACCAGCTCCGCAACGCGGCCGACGCGCCGTTGTCGCGCACCGCCTCCCGTGCCGCCGACGCCATGCGCCGTGGCATCGTCGCCTACGCGACGGTCTGAGGGACGATCCCATGACGACGACCGAGGACCGTCCGACGCGCCTGCCCGCCGTCGGCGCGGAGGCCGTGCAGTCGCCCCGTCCGACACCGCGGCGGCGCCGTCCCCGGCACCCCCTGCCGGTCTGGAGGCACGGCCCCGGTCACGACGCGGGCGCGGCCGGTGTCCTCCCGCGCTCCGTCGCGTACCCACTGGCAGCGCTCGGCGGACTCGTCCTCGACCTCGCGTTCCCCGGGGCGGGCGTCTGGGTGCTGGCGTTCCCCGCCGTCGCGATGATGCTCCTCGCGGTCCGAGGACAGCGGTTCTGGGTGGCGTTCGGGCTCGGCTACGTCTTCGGCGCCGCGTTCTTCCTGGTCGACGTGGACTGGGCGGCGAAGTACCTCGGCCCGGTGCCCTGGCTCGCGCTCGCGCTGTTCGAGGCGCTGTTCCCGGCGCTCGGGGGAGCGGCCATGGCGCTCGCGTACCGGTGGGTGCCGCGGGCGGTTCCGACCGTCCTCGGTCGAGTGCTCCTCACGCCTGCGGTCGTCGCGGCGCTCTGGACGGGCCGCGAGTGGCTCGGCGGGAACTACCCGTACAACGGGTTCTCCTGGGGTCGCGTCGCCCTGAGCCAGTCACAGAGTCCCTTCGCACCGCTCGTCGCTTGGCTCGGGGTGCTCGGACTGACGTTCGTGCTCGTGTTCATGGTGGCGGCACTCGTCGCCCTCGCGGTCGAGGTCGGTGTGCGGCCGTTCGTCCGGGCCGTGCTCGCGGTCGGCGTCGTGGTGGTCGTCCTCGCGGTGCCGGCGTGGCCCGCGACGACATCGGGCATGGTCCGCGTCGAGAGCGTCCAGGGCGACGGTCCGGCGGGGTACTTCGACGGCGCCCAGCCCGGCGAGGTCCTGTCGTCCCAGCTCGACGCGACGGACACGTCGGCCAAGGGAGTCGACATGGTGGTGTGGCCGGAGGCGTCGGCCGAGTTCGACCCTCGGCGCTCGCCCGGGGTGGCGGCGGCCCTCGACGCCCTGAGCACCGCCACGCACGCGCCGATCGTCGCCGGTGCGATCACCGAGAACGCCCGTGGCCAGTACCACAACACGTCCTTCGTCTGGCAGGCCGGCAAGGGCTGGCTGGGCTCCTACGACAAGGCCCATCCGGTGCCCTTCGGTGAGTACGTGCCCGACCGCTGGTTCTACAGCAAGCTCGCGCCGTCCCTGATCGGGCTGATCGGCCGTGACTACACGCCGGGGACGAAGCCGAACACCGTCAGCGTCGCGGGCGTGCGCGTCGGGCTCGCGATCTGCTTCGACATCGTCGACGACCGCCTGACCGACGAGATGACGGCCGCCCATGCGCAGCTCATCCTCGCCCAGACGAACAACGCCGACTTCGACGGCACCGACGAGAACCTGCAGCAGCTCGCGATCGCCCGGATGCGTGCGATCGAGACGGGGCGCTCGCTCGTGAACATCTCGACCGTCGGGGCGAGCGCGGTCGTCGATCCGTCCGGACGCACCATCGACTCGGTTCCGGCCTACACGGCCACGTCGATGGTGACCGACGTGCCGCTGGGGACGAGCACCACGCCGGCGACCGTCATCGGCACCGGTCTGACGACCGTCGTCGTCATCGGTGGCGTGCTCGTCCTGCTCGGCGCGGCGCCGTGGCGTCGGCGCCGCACATGACGGGAGGGCCGCCCTCGTGATGAGGACGGCCCTCCCGGTCCGCAGGCGCCGACGGTGTCAGGCGCCGATCTTCTGTTCGCCACGTCGGGCGCGCAGGTAGGTCAGGCGCTCCTGCAGGAGCTCTTCGAGCTCCTCGCGGGACCGCCGCTCGAGCAGCATGTCCCAGTGGGTGCGCGGCGCTTTCGTGTCGTGTTCCTCGATCGGGACGGGAGCGCCGTCATCACCGAGGAGACGACCCTCCTGCCCGCTCCTGGGGGACTGCCACGTGTCGGGGATCTCCGCCTCGGCGGCGAAGACGACCTCGAACGTCGTGCCCTTGTCGGTCTGGTAGACGGCTCGCCTGCGCTCGGAGAACTCGACGCCCTCTTCGCTCTGGAGACTCTGGCTCCCGAGTCGCATGCCCCGGAGACTGCGATCAGCCATGGTTCGCTCCTTCCGCATCGCTTCCGTGTATGGGAACCGCGCTACCCGCCCGGGTGTTTCCGATGTTCGCCTTTCACAGAGGCTTCCCAGTCCCCGCGCGCCCGTCAGTCGTGCTGCCGCGAGCTCCCGTCGCTCGCGCCGAGGTGCTCGTCGACACTCCGATCCGACTCCGCCAGTCGGGCGTCGAGCGCCGCGTCCGCTGCGTCGAGCGCCGCTCCGGGCGTCGACGAGGAGGGCGTCGTGTCGGCGAGACTCGCCGCGGCGAGGGCCGAGATGCGGTCCATGAGGGCAGGAGGGGCCGACCCGCCGGCCTCGGTTCCGCCTGCGGGGCGGACCGGAGCGCTCCCGGAGTCCTGGTTGCGGGCGTCCTGGCCGGCGTCGCCGCTGCCCGCGCTCCCGACGTCCGGTCGGCCGCCGCCTCCGAGCGAACCCGCCCCGAAGCCGCGCGCGATGCCCTGCAGTGCCTCGGTGAACTCGCTCGGGATCATCCAGAGCTTGTTGGCGCTGCCCTCGGCGAGCTTCGGGAGGGTCTGCAGGTACTGGTACGACAGCAGCTTGTCGTCCGGGTCGCCCGCGTGGATGGCGCCGAACACCGTCGCGATCGCCTGGGCCTCGCCCTCGGCCTCGAGCACACGGGCCTTCGCTTCGCCCTCGGCACGGAGGATGGCGGACTGCCGCTGGCCCTCGGCCTCGAGGATCTGGGACTGCTTCGTCCCCTCGGCCTGCAGGATGGCGGCACGACGGCTCCGTTCGGCACGCATCTGCTGCTCCATGGAGTCCTGGATCGACGCGGGCGGATCGATCGCCTTGAGCTCGACCCGACCGACGCGGATGCCCCACTTGCCCGTGGCTTCGTCGAGGACGATGCGGAGCTGACCGTTGATGTTGTCACGGCTGGTGAGCGCCTGCTCGAGGTTGAGGCCGCCGACGACGTTGCGGAGGGTCGTGGTCGTCAGCTGCTCGACCGCGCCGAGGTAGTTCGCGATCTCGTACGTCGCGGCCCGGGCGTCGGTCACCTGGAAGTACACGACCGTGTCGATCGACACGACGAGGTTGTCCTCGGTGATGACGGGCTGCGGCGGGAACGAGACCACCTGCTCGCGCATGTCGAGCAGCGGGCGGAGTCGGTCGATGAAGGGCACGAGCAGGTTGAGACCCGGTGTGAGCGTCTTGTGGTAGCGGCCGAGCCGTTCCACGACGCCGGCCCGCGCCTGGGGGATGATCCGGATCGCCCTGCTGAGCACGACGATCACGAAGATGACCACCACCACGATGAGCGCGATGAGCAGGATCGTCCCGGTGGAGACGGTCATGGTGTTGTCCTTTCGGTGAGGCGGACGACCGCCGTGGAGCCCTCGACGCCGGTCACGACGACCGGCGTGCCGAGGGGCGGGCGAACCGGGACCGCGGCGCCGGTGTCGGCGGCGATGCGCGCGCTCCAGGTCTCGCCGTTCGCCAGACGGACCTGGCCGGGGGCGGAGGCCGTGAACGCGACGACGACCTCGCCCGGCATCCCGGTGAGTGCGTCGACGTTCGTGCGGTGCGGATCGGCACCCCGACCCAGCGCGTGGATGACGCGCGGCCGGACGAGGGCGATGAGCAGGAGGGACAGCGCCGCCGCGATGAGCACGGCGGCCCACCACGGGAGTCCGAGCAGCGAGGCGACGAGGCCGCCGGCCGACCCTGCTGCGAGCATCACGAACACGAAGTCGAGCGTGAAGACCTCGACCACGAGGAACACGAGGACGAGGGCGATCCACACGACCACCCAGGTCCACATGACACCGTCCACGCGATCTGCCCTCCCTCGGGTCGCGTTCCGACGGCGCGTGCGTCGCACCGTCCGATCCAGGTGCCGCTCACGCTAGCAGCGCGGGGTGACAGCGGGACGGGAGGCCCGCGTTGCTAGGCTCGGACCCGGTCACGCGCGGTCCAACCGACGGCGGCGCGGGCCCGTATCCGAGGAGACACCACACGTGAGCAACCCCCTGGCCGCCGGTCGACTCGCCGGTACCCGCGCCCTCGTCACCGGGTCGTCCCGGGGGATCGGGGCGGACACCCTCGGTTACCTGGCGGAAGCGGGCGCCCGTGTGGTCGTGAACTACCGGAACAAGGCCAAGCGCGCCGACCAGATCGCGGAGCGCATCACCGCCGCGGGCGGCGAGGCCATCGCCATCGGCGCCGACCTCACGGACCACGACTCCGTGCAGGCGATGTTCGACACGATCGCCGAGCGCTTCGGCGGGCTCGACCTGCTCGTGCTCAACGCCTCCGGCGGCATGGAGGCCGGCATGGGCGACGACTACGCGCTGCGCCTCAACCGCGACGCCCAGGTCGACGTCCTCACGACGGCCGTGCCGCTCATGCCGGCGGGGTCGCGCGTCGTGTTCGTCACGAGCCACCAGGCGCACTTCGTCGAGACCGCCGAGACCCTGCCCGAGTACGTGCCGGTCGCCAAGAGCAAGCGGGCCGGGGAGCTCGCGCTCCGTGACCTCATCCCGCAGCTCGACGCCGCCGGGATCGAGTTCGTGGTCGTCTCCGGCGACATGATCGAGGGCACGATCACGGCGACCCTGCTCGAGCGCATCAACCCGGGTGCGATCAGCGGGCGTCGCGAGTCCGTCGGCAAGCTCTACAACGTCGCCGAGTTCGCGGCCGAGGTCGCCCTCGCCGCGGTCGAGCCCATCCCGGCCGATCACACGAAGCTCGTCGGCGACGTGTCCGAGTTCGTCGGCTCGGCTTCCTAGCGGACCGCGGTCGTGACCGCGCTGCCGGGCCTGCGCCGCACCTCCCGGATCCTGCTGCTCGACGCCGACTGCCGCGTGTTCCTCATGGACACGCGCGCCCCGTCGAGCGACGGGTTCCACCGCTGGATCACCCCGGGCGGCGGTGTCGACCCGGGGGAGTCGTACCGCGACGCCGCGATCCGGGAACTCCGCGAGGAGACCGGCATCGTCATCGAGGACCCGGGGGAGTCCGTCTGGTCGTGGGACTTCGCGGTGGACTTCGACGAGGCCGACCACGACCGCGGCCACTCGGAGTTCTACATCGTGAGGACCACCGGGTTCACCCTGTCGAACGCGGAGTGGACCGACGAGGAGCGCGTCGACATCCTCGACGCGCGCTGGTGGACGGCCGACGAGCTGGCGGCGACGACGGAGCCGTTCGAACCGCCGGAGCTGCCCGCACTCGTGCGCCGCTTCGCCTGACGCGGTCAGTCGCGCGGGGAGAGCACGCAGAACTCGTTGCCCTCGGGGTCGCGCAGGACGACCCAGGAGACGTCGTCGTCCTGACCGACGTCCGCGCGGGTCGCGCCGCGGTCGAGCAACGCCTGCACGTCGGTGGCCTGGTCGTCCTCCGGTCCTGGCGCGAGGTCGATGTGGAGTCGGTTCTTCACCGTCTTGCCTTCGGGGACCGGGACGAACACGAGGCCCGGACCCCGCTCGTGCAGGGGCACGAGACGAGAGGGATCGAGTGCGTGGGGCGGCACGATCACCGCCTCGTCGTCGGCCTCGTACACGAGTCGCCAGTCGAGCGTGTCCGCCCACCACCGCGCTTGCGCGTGCAGGTCCTGACAGTCCACGACGACGCTGTACCACCGAACGGTCATGCCCTGAGTCTGCCGAGCACGGCGGGCGACGGCAAGCGCTGGCGGCGGCTCTCCGCCCGCGCCCGTCACTCGCCGACGAGTCCGTCCACGGCCTCCCGGATCAGGTCGGCGTGCCCGTTGTGCCGGGCGTACTCCTCGATCATGTGGCAGAGCACCCAGCGGAGGCTCGGCCGTCGCCCGTCCGGCCACGCCACGGCCGACGCCCGGTCGAGTCCGCCGTCCGCGAGCGCGGTCGCGACGGCGCCGCGAGCGCGCTCCACCGCCTCGGTCCACAGCGACCGGAGGGCGTCGGGGTCGTCGTCCGCGGCGGTCCGCCACTCCCAGTCCGGGTCGACGTCCCAGTCGACGGCGTCCCAGGGAGCGCGGTCGGGGTGCCCGAGCACGACGTGGTCGAACCAGTCGTCCTCGACGAGCGCGAGGTGTTTCAGCATCCCCCCGAGCGTCATGGTCGAGACGCCGACGCTCGTCGTGAGACCCGCGGCGTCGAGGCCCGACGTCTTCCACGCGAAGGTCGCGCGCTGGTACTCGAGGAACCCGACGAGTGTCGCGGCCTCGTCGGCCGCGACCGGCGGCTCGGGGCGTCCCACCGCATCGACCACGACGTCGTCCATGGCGCGATGGTAGCGCGGTCCCCGGCGTCAGGACACCGTCGTCACGGCACCCGCGTTCCGGCGCAGCTCGGCGGGGAGGCGCCGGTGTCCGGGCCCGAAGAACCGCTCGCGCAGGGTGTCGCCGACGTACTCGTCCCGGGCGAGACCGCGGGCACGGAGCACCGGCAGCAGGTACTCGATGAGGTCCTCGTACGTGCCCGGTGTCATGTGGGGCTGGATGAGGAACCCGTCCGCATCCGTCGTCCGCACGAACTCCTCGACCTGGTTCGCCACGCTCGCGCCGGTTCCGACGAAGACGCTGCCGTTGATGCCCGTCACCCGGAAGTCCTCGATGATCTCGCGCACGGTGGGGCCGGGGCGACCGTCACGGCCGAGGTACCGCTGCAGGTTCGACAGCCCGAGCTCGGTCCGCTGCTGCGCCAGAGGCTGGTCCGGGTCGAGCGCCAGGAGGTCGACACCGGTGTTCCCGGCGAAGATCGCCGCGGCCCCCTCGGGGGTCGACATCGCGAGCATCTCCCGGTGCGTCCGCTGCGCCGCCTCCTCGGTCGGTCCGACGAGGAACAGCGCGCCGACCAGGACCTTGACGGCGCTGGGGGAGCGGCCGGCCTCGACCGCGGCCTGCCGGATCGCGGCGATGTTCCGTGCGACCCGCTCCGGTGCCCCGCCGGCAACGAACACGGCTTCGGCGTGCTCACCGGCGAACCGCATCCCGCGCCCCGATGTCCCCGCCTGGACGAGGAGCGGCGTTCGCTGCGGCGACGGCGGCAGGTTGAGGATGCCGCGCGAGCGGAAGTACGGCCCGTCGTGCGTGATCATCCGGACCCCGGCCGGGTCCGCGTACGTGTTCGTCGCCTTGTCCCGGACCAGCGCGTCGTCGGCCCACGAGTCCTCCCACAGCGCCAGGTCGAGCGCCAGGTAGTCGTCCGCCATGTCGTAGCGCTCGTCGTGCGGCACGAGGGCCTTGCCCATCAGGTCCGCCGCGGTCGCGCCCGAGGACCCGGTGACGATGTTCCAGCCGATCCGGCCCTTGGTGAAGTGGTCGAGCGTGGCGAACCGGCGGGCGTTCGCCGCGGGTGGTTCGACCGTGGTGGAGGCCGTGAGGATGAACCCGAGTCGCTCGGTCGCCGCGGCAAGCGCGGTCACGAGCGGCATCGGATCGCCGCCCGGGATCCCACGACCCTCCTTGACCGAGGCCGGGATGAGTTCGCCGTCGAGCGCCGGGAACCCGTAGCTGTCGGCGAGGAACAGGAGGTCGAGCCGTGCCTCCTCGAACATCCGTGCCAGACGGATCCAGTGGTCGAGGTCGGTGAAGTCGGCCGAGCGGTCGTCGGGGTGCTGCCACGCCGACCCGACGGTGCCGTTCGGGCTGAGGCTCTGGAAGATGCCGAGGATGAGCGGGTCCATGTCCCATTGATGCCATGGATCGTGTTTCGCCCGGGTGAACTCTGCCGACCGGACACGCGTGGACGCTGCCGACCGGACACGCGTGGACGCTGCCGACCGGACACCCGTGGATGCTGCCGACCGGACACCCGGTCTGCCGACTCTGACGGGCGCCGATAATGCATATTATGTCAGGTAAGCGCCAGTGCTGGGCCGGCTTGGAACGCGGACTGCCCTGCTCGGAACGGCGGATGGCCCCGGCGTTCTGCCGAGGCCATCCGTCGATCCGCAGGAGTGTCACATGTGCTGCGAGATGATCGACGCCGCGACGATGATGTTCACGATCGCCGCGACGATGGCGATGGCGCCCAGGATGACGCCAGCCAGTGCCATGCCGCGCCCGCGCCCAGCGGCAGCGCCGCGTCGACGCGCCACGAGGCCGAGCACGAGCGCCAGGACGCCGCAGATGATCCCGATGATGGGGACGAGGAGCGCGAACACGACACCGATGACCCCGAGCACGAGGGCGGCGATCGTGAGACCGTTCGAGCGCGACGGAGCGGTGACGGGACCGCCGGGCTCAGTCGGTGCGGGCGGGTAGTTCTCGGACATGCGGGGTCCCTCTCGAACGGGACGCGCCCAGGGGCCGTCGGAGTGCGGCGTCGCGCGTCACCGCGGACGCTAGTCGCCGGACCCAGCCGTTGTCCGATTTTCGCTCACGGTTACTCGGCGTCCCGCTCACCGAACCCGGAGGCCGTGAGCGCGACGAGCGCCTCGACCGCGTCCCGCGCGTCCTCCCCCGTCGCGTCGATGGCGACGGTCGCGCCCTGGGGCAGTGCGAGCGCCATGATCGCCAGCAGGCTCTTGGCGTCCACGCCGTTCACGGTGACCGAAGCGTCGTACTTGGCGGCGGTCTTGACGAACTCGGCCGCGGGTCGGGCGTGGAGTCCCGAGGCGTTCACGAGCTCGACCGTCGCCGAGACGACGCCCGTGGTCGGTCCGGCCGGGGTGTCACCGTCCGGTAGGGACTCCGGCCCGTCCGGTGTGTCCGCTCCCCCGGCGGACTCCGAGGCCGCGACCACCGCGTGGGTGTCGCCTCCGGTCTGCGCCGCGACCGCGGCTGCGACGGTCCCCTCGACCAGCGGCGCGTGCGAGACGTGCACCCGACCACGGTCGTCGTCCGTCAAGAAGTCGAGTGCGGTGTCGGTCGTCAGGTAGGCCGAACCGAGGTCACACAGGACGACGACGCCGTCGGTGTCGCCGAGCGCGGCGATGCCGTCGGTGACGGCCTCGAAGCTCGTCCCGATGCCGCCGTCGTCGGTGCCGCCCGCGGTCGCGAACCGGACGTCCGGGGCCATCTGTGCCGCGAGCTCGACGACGCCCTCGGCGATCTTGGCGCTGTGCGAGACGACGAGGATCCCGACGCTCACGCCGGGCCGCCCGATGCGTCCACCGCTGCCCGGAGGAGCAGCGCGGTCGACTGCGCGCCCGGATCGCGGTGCCCCACGGCGCGCTCCCCCAGGTAGCTCGCCCGGCCCTTGCGCGCGACGAGCGGCTCGGTCGCCGCCGCGCCCTCGGCCGCTGCGTCGGCCGCCGCCACGAGCACGGCCTCCGGGGTCGCTCCCCCGGCCGCCGCGGCGGTGCCGGCATCGACGGCCGGCGTCCACGCGTCGATCATGGTCTTGTCGCCGGGCTCGGCCTTGCCGCGGGCGACGATGCCGTCCCGCGCGGCGGTCAGCAGGGCGACCACGGCGTCGGCGTCGAGCGTCTCACGATCCCCCAGCGCCTGCGACGCGCGCAGGAACGCGGTGCCGAAGAGCGGTCCCGACGCGCCGCCGACCGTGCTGATGAGCCGCGTGGCGACGAGCTTGAGGACCGCGCCGGGGGTCGCCAGGTCGCCGTCATCGAGGGACTCGACGACGGCGTGGAACCCACGGTCGAGGTTCTCCCCGTGGTCGCCGTCCCCGATCTCGCGGTCGAGGGCGATGAGGTCGGTGCGGTTGTCCCGGATGACGTCGGCGGTCCTGCGGATCCACTGCGTCGCCCAGTCGGTGTCGAGCGGCATGTCGTTCCTCTCTGTCGGGGCGGTCAGCGGCCCCAGCGGAGCGCCGGGGTCTCGACCGGGGCGTCCCAGAGTGCGGTGGAGTCGTCGTCGAGCACCGTGACGGTGATCGAGAACCCCTGCATCTCGAGGGACGTGACGTGGTTCCCGACCAAGCTACGCGACAGCTCGAGTCCCTGGTCCGACAGGATCTCGGCGGCGCGGCGGAACACGATGTACAGCTCGGACAGCGGCGTGCCGCCCATCCCGTTGACGAACAGGAGCACGCGGGAACCGCGCGGTGCGTCGAGGTCCGCGAGCACCGGTTCGATCACCTGCTCGACGAGGACGTCGGCCGGGGCCATCGGGATGCGCTCGCGCCCGGGTTCGCCGTGGATGCCGATGCCGAGCTCGACCTCGTCGTCCCCGAGGGTGAACGACGGCTCCCCCGCGTGCGGCACCGTGCACGGCGCGAGCGCCAACCCCATGGACCGTGTCGACGCGATCGCGCGTCGGGCGACGTCCGCGACCGCGTCGAGGTCGTCACCGCGTTGCGCCGCCGCTCCGGCGAGCTTCTCCACGACGACGGTGCCGGCGACCCCGCGGCGCCCTGCCGTGTAGAGGGAGTCCTGCACGGCGACGTCGTCGTCGACGAGCACCGACACGACGCGGATCCCCTCGGCCTCGGCGAGTTCGGCGGCCGTCTCGAAGTTGAGGACGTCGCCCGTGTAGTTCTTGACGATGTGGAGCACACCCGCTCCCCCGTCCACCGCCTTCGTCGCGTCGACGATCGGGTCGGGCGTCGGCGACGTGAAGACCGGTCCCGGCACCGCGGCGTCGAGCATGCCGTACCCGATGAACCCGGCATGCAGCGGCTCGTGGCCACTCCCCCCACCGCTGACGATGGCGACCTTGCCGGCGACCGGCGCGTCGGCGCGGCGGAGGTGGACGGGGTCCTCCTGGAGGACGACGGCCCCGGCGTGGGCGAGCGCGAACCCGCGGACCGTCTCCGTGACGACCTCGCGCGGATCGTTGACGAGCTTCTTCATGCGGTGCCTCCCGTGGTCGGCCCGAGACGACGAGGGTGGTCACGGTCGTCGTCGTCCGGTGCTGGACGTCAATGTAGCGCGAGGGCTCCGCAGGACTGCCTGCACGAACGTGCAGGATCGTCGGACCCTCGTGCGGTCGTCGAGCAGGAGCGGCCCACTCCTCCCCCTGCACGTTCGTGCAACCCGTCCGCACGGCCGCGGATCGGCCATCCTCGGAGCCCTCGCCCGCCGCTATGCTCGGCGAGAATCACTCAACGGGGAGTGGCGGGTCGCCCGCACCTCCTCCTCATGACAAGGAGGTCGCCGATGGACGGCATCGGGATCAAGTTCCTCTCCGAGGTGGTGGGCACGGCGGTGCTGGTCCTCCTCGGCACCGGCGTCGTGGCGAACGTCGCCCTGACGAAGACCAAGGGGTTCGCGGCCGGTACCCTGATGGTCACGATCGGTTGGGGCTTCGCCGTGTTCGCCGGCGTCACGGTGTCGTACAAGTCGGGTGCGCACCTCAACCCGGCGGTGAGTCTGGCGCAGTTCATCCTCGGCAACATCTCGTTCGGCACGATGCTGCTGTACTGGCTCGCGCAGATGATCGGTGCGGTCATCGGAGCGGTGCTGTGCTGGCTCGCATACCGGCAGCACTTCGACCAGGAACCGGACCCGGCAGCCAAGCTCGGCGTGTTCTCCACCGGTCCTGCCATCCGCAACTACGCCTGGAACCTCGTGACCGAGATCATCGGCACGTTCGTCCTCGTCTTCGTCATCATCGCCTTCACGAACGGCAAGACCCCCGCGGAGCTGGGCGCCATCCCCGTGGCCTTCCTCGTCATCGCGATCGGTGTGAGCCTGGGCGGACCGACCGGGTACGCGATCAACCCGGCGCGTGACCTCGGTCCACGCATCGCACACGCCTTCCTGCCGATCCGCGGCAAGGGATCGAATGACTGGGCCTACGCCTGGGTCCCTGTCGTCGGCCCGCTCGTCGGCGGCGCGCTCGCGGCGGTCCTGTCCGTGGCACTGCTCCCGATCGTCAGCTGACGCGGGACCACGGGCCTCCACGACCACGGGCTTCCACGACCACGTCCCCGTCCCGGGCCCTGAGCGGACCCGCCGACCGGACCCCGTCCCTCCCGGACCGGTCCCAACCGAACCGTCGCGCCGCACCAGCGGCCGGCACCGACAACCCAGAGGAGCACACACCAATGGCCGACTACATCGTCGCCATCGACCAGGGCACCACGAGCACGCGAGCGATCGTCTTCGACCACTCCGGGTCCATCGTGTCCGTCGGGCAGAAGGAACACGAGCAGATCTTCCCCCGCGCGGGCTGGGTGGAGCACGACCCGACCGAGATCTGGGACAACACGCGCGAGGTCATCGGTCAGGCGCTCTCGCGGGCGGACATCACCCGGCACGACGTCGCGGCCGTGGGTATCACCAACCAGCGTGAGACCGCCGTCGTGTGGGACAAGACCACGGGCAAGCCGGTCTACAACGCGATCGTCTGGCAGGACACCCGCACGCAGTCCATCGTCGACCGCCTCGCGGACGGTGACACCGACCGCTTCAAGTCGATCGTCGGCCTGCCACTCGCGACGTACTTCGCCGGCACCAAGATCATGTGGATCCTCGAGAACGTCGAGGGGGCGCGGGAGAAGGCCGAGGCGGGTGACCTGCTCTTCGGGACGACCGACACCTGGGTGCTCTGGAACCTCACCGGCGGCACGGATGGAGGCGTCCACGCGACCGACGTGACGAACGCGTCGCGGACCCTCTTCATGGACCTCGAGACGCTCGAGTGGCGCGACGACATCCTCGAGCAGTTCGGCGTGCCGAAGTCGATGCTGCCGAAGATCTGCTCGTCATCCGAGGTGTACGGCACGGTCGAGCCGTCGAACCTGCTGCGCGAGGTCCCGATCGCGGGCATCCTCGGCGACCAGCAGGCCGCGACGTTCGGCCAGGCCGCGTTCGACCAGGGCGAGTCGAAGAACACGTACGGCACCGGCAACTTCCTCATCTTCAACACGGGAACCGACATCGTCCGGTCGGAGAACGGGCTCCTCACCACGGTCGGGTACAAGCTCGGCGACCAGCCGACGCACTACGCGCTCGAGGGCTCCATCGCCGTCACCGGGTCGCTCATCCAGTGGCTCCGCGACAACCTCGGCCTGATCGGGAGCGCGCCGGAGGTCGAGGCGCTCGCGACGACCGTGGAGGACAACGGCGGCGTGTACGTCGTCCCGGCCTTCTCCGGGTTGTTCGCGCCGTACTGGCGCTCGGACGCCCGTGGTGCGATCGTCGGGCTCACCCGATACGCGAACAAGGGCCACATCGCCCGCGCCGCGCTCGAGGCGACCGCGTTCCAGACGCGCGAGGTCCTCGACGCCGTCAACGCCGACTCGGGCGTCGACCTGACGGAGCTCAAGGTCGACGGCGGCATGGTCGCGAACGACGCCCTCATGCAGTTCCAGGCGGACATCCTCGACGTGCCCGTCGTGCGGCCGGTCGTCGCGGAGACCACCGCGCTCGGTGCGGCGTACGCGGCCGGTCTCGCCGTCGGGTTCTGGCAGAACCTCGACGAGCTGCGGGCGAACTGGCAGGAGGACAAGCGGTGGGAGCCCCAGCTCGACGAGACCGAGCGGGCGCGCCAGATCCGGCTCTGGAAGAAGGCCGTCACGAAGACCTTCGACTGGGTCGACGAGGACGTCCTCTGAGCCGCTGACGCCCGCCGACGGACGGCCCCGACCACGACCGTGGCCGGGGCCGTCCGCGTGTCGGTCGGGAGGACCGGCCTCCCCCGCCGGGCGGCCCGCCTCGTCCCCGAGCGGTCCGGACCTGACGGGGATGGACGACGCGCGTCGTCGACACGCCCGTGCTCCGTGAGGAACGCTTCAGGCTCGGTGCTCGCCCACCCAGGCCGCGAGCTTCGCTTCCGCCGCTCCGGAGTCGACGGCCTCGGCCGCGACCACGAGTTCCTCGCGGAACCGCTGCAGCAGCGGCCGCAACACCTGTGTGGGATCGGCGGCGAGCCGGAACGCGACGAGGCCGGCGGCGGCGTTGAGGAGCACGATGTCGCGCACCGCGCCCGTCTCCCCCGCCAGCACGCGCCGCACGATCGCGGCGTTCTCGGCGGGCTCGCCGCCCAGGAGGTCGGTCGTGCGGGCACGAGGGATGCCGAGGTCCCGGGGGTCGAGATCATGCTCGGTCACGGAGCCGCCGCTGACCTCCCAGATGTGGCTGTGGCCGGTCGTGGTGAGCTCGTCGAGCCCGTCGTCCCCCCGGAACACCAGGGCCGTCGCACCCCGTGTCTGGAACACGCCCGTGATGATCGGCACGAGGTCGAGCTGCGCCACGCCGACGGCGTTCGCCTCGCACCGAGCCGGGTTCACGAGGGGCCCGAGGAAGTTGAAGACCGTGGGGACGCCGATCTCCCGGCGGACCGACGCGGCGTGGGCGAACCCCGGGTGGAAGGCACTCGCGAACGCGAACGTCAGGCCGACGCGGCGGAATGTCTCGGCGACACGCGCGGCGTCGAGGGTGAGGTCGAGGCCGAGTGCCGCGAGGACGTCGGACGACCCCGAACGGGAACTCGATGCACGGTTGCCGTGCTTGACGACGGGCACCCCGGCGGAGGCGACGACGATCGCCGCCATGGTCGAGACGTTCACCGTCCCGACGACGTCGCCACCCGTCCCGACGATGTCGAGCGCCATGGGGTCGACGTCGAGTGGGACGGCGCTCTCGAGGATCGCGTCACGGAACCCGACGACCTCGTCCACCGTCTCGCCCTTGGCGCGGAGCGCGACGAGGAACCCCGCGATCTGGGCGGGTGTGGCACGCCCGGCGACGATGTCCTCCATGGCCCATGCGGATTCGCTGATCGACAGGTCCGTGCCGGCCATGAGGGAGCCGATGACCGACGGCCAGGAGAACGAGTCGTGCATGCCCCCGATCGTACTGATTTCGAAGGACCCGCCAGTTGCCTGCGAAAACACTGTCCGTGGTTCGGGCCATAATGGACGACGTGACAAGCACCCCTCTCTCCAGACCAGCCCAGGGCGCGGTCCTGAACCGGCCGAACCCCGTCGCCGTGGGGACCATCGTGTGGCTGGGCAGCGAGGTCATGTTCTTCGCCGGCCTGTTCGCGATCTACTTCACGCTGCGCAGCACGTCCCCGAAGCTCTGGGCGACCGAGACCGCGCACCTCGACGTGCCGTACGCCGCCACGAACACGATCGTCCTGGTCCTGTCGAGCTTCGCCTGCCAGTTCGCGGTGTTCGCCGCCGAGCGCTTCCAGGTACACCGCACGAGCTGGAAGCCGCGCGACTGGGGCATGACCGAGTGGTTCTTCGTCACCTACTGCATGGGCGCGGTGTTCATCTGCGGCCAGGTCTACGAGTACTCGAACCTCTGGCACGAGGGCGTCACGCTGTCCTCGAGCGCCTACGGGTCTGCCTTCTTCATGACCACGGGCTTCCACGGCCTCCACGTCACCGGCGGCCTCCTCGCGTTCCTCCTGACCCTCGGCCGCGGCTTCGCCGCGAAGAACTTCGGTCACAAGGAAGCGACCACCGCGATCGTCGTGTCGTACTACTGGCACTTCGTCGATGTCGTCTGGATCGGCCTCTTCGCCGTCATCTACCTTCTCAAGTAGGAATCGGATAGCCCCACGCGCATGTTCTCTCGAAGCAAGTCCGAGCGCCGCACCGGCGCCAAGAAGGGCCGCCGCTCCCCGCTGGCGACCGTGTCGCTGATCGTCGTCGGCCTGATGACGACCGGTGGCGCGTACGCCCTGTTCACCTCATCGGCCAACGCGGACTCCTCGCAGTCGACGACGGTCGCGGCCACCAGCCAGTCGCGGGTCAACGAGGGGCAGAAGCTCTTCGCGTCGAACTGCGCCACGTGCCACGGGCTCAGCGCACAGGGCACGAAGTCCGGTCCGTCGCTCATCGGCGTCGGCGCCGCCTCGGTCGACTTCCAGGTCGGCACGGGTCGCATGCCCGCGGCGTCGAACGGCCCGCAGGTCGAGGAGAAGCCCGCGCAGTTCACGGACGAGCAGGTCGCGGACATCGCCGCCTACGTGTCGTCGCTCGGCCCGGGCCCGTCCATCCCGAAGGCGAGCCTCACCAACGGCAACGCCAACGCGGCCAAGGGCGCCGAACTGTTCCGGGTGAACTGCGCGATGTGCCACAACGTCGCGGGTGCCGGCGGTGCCCTGACCGAGGGCAAGTACGCGCCGAACCTCAAGTCGGTGTCGGGCAAGCACATCTACGAGGCCATGCTCACCGGTCCGCAGAACATGCCGGTCTTCAACGACCTGAACATCACGCCGAAGCAGAAGGCGGACATCATCACCTATCTGAAGTACATCCAGGACACGAAGTCCCCGGGCGGGTTCGCCCTCGGTGACATCGGCCCGGTGGCAGAGGGCCTGTTCCTCTGGATCTTCGGACTCGGTGCGGTCGTCGCGGTGACCGTCTGGCTCACCGCGAAGACCAACTGATCGACCCGTGTCGCACGACACCACTGAAGGGAACACCATGACAGAGCGCGACGACGACGTACTGTCCGCGTCCTCCGCTGTCGAGAAGCACGACACGCCCTCGATCCCCGCCGGTACCGCGGTCCTGCCCGCCGAGCCGTTCCAGAACCCCGGTGAGCCGCCGCACCGCCCGCGGCGGACCGACGTCGACCCGAAGAAGGAGCGTCTGGCCGAGCGTCAGGTCGCGACGTTCTTCTACATCTCGATCGTCGGCAGCATCCTGGCGATCGCGTCCTACGTCGCGTTCCCCGTCCGCGCCGGCGACCTGTCGACGGTCCGCTTCGGCAACCTGTTCCTCGGTCTGTCGATCACGCTGGCGCTCCTCGCCCTCGGGTTCGGTGCCGTCTACTGGTCCAAGACCCTCGTCGTGGACCGCGAGATCTCCGAGCAGCGTCACGCGACCCGTGGCTCCGAGGAGACCCGTGCGAAGGCCGTCGAGGCCTTCCGGCTCGGCGACAAGGAATCGGGCTTCAACCGTCGAACGGTCATCCGCAACAGCCTCATCGGTGCGCTCGTGGCGTTCCCGCTCCCCGGTGTCGTGCTGGTGCGCGATCTCGCGCCCGCTGCCGACCCCAACAAGCTCCTCAGCTACACGATGTGGAAGCAGGGCACGCGCCTGACGAAGGACCCGACCGGCCTGCCGATCAAGGCGTCCGACGTCACCCAGGGCTCGGTCTTCCACGTGATCCCCGACGGTCTGCTCGACAAGTCGGACATGCTCGAGGAGAAGGCCAAGGCGGCCGTCCTGCTCATGCGCCTGGACCCGTCGGAGCTCCATCCCCGCAAGGGCCAGGAACACTGGGGGTACGACGGCATCGTCGCCTACTCGAAGATCTGCACCCACGTCGGATGCCCCGTAGCGCTCTACGAGCAGCAGACGCACCACCTGCTGTGCCCGTGCCACCAGTCGACGTTCGATGTCGCGCACAGCTGCGAGGTCATCTTCGGCCCGGCGAGCCGGCCCCTTCCCCAACTTCCCATCACGGTCGACTCCGAGGGCTACCTGGTCGCACAGAGCGACTTCCACGAGCCCGTCGGCCCCAGCTTCTGGGAGCGTGAGCGCGTTTCATGAGCACCACCACCACACGGACCACCGGTCCCACGCCGGCGGCGGCCACACCGCCGCAGAACGCGCCGACGCCGACGTCCCGGCTGGTCGGCGCGGCCGCGAACTACATCGACGAGCGCACGAGCATCTCCGGGCTGGTCAAAGAGGTCGGTCGCAAGATCTTCCCCGACCACTGGTCGTTCATGCTCGGCGAGGTGGCGCTCTACAGCTTCGTCGTCGTGCTGCTGTCCGGCACCTTCCTGACGTTCTTCTTCCAGGCGTCGATGGCGGATGTCTCGTACGACGGCTCGTGGGTACCGCTCAAGGGCATCGAGATGTCGGCGGCGTACCAGTCGACGCTCAACATCTCGTTCGACATCCGCGGCGGTCTGTTCGTCCGGCAGATCCACCACTGGGCGGCGCTGCTGTTCGTGGCCTCGATCATGCTGCACATGCTCCGGGTGTACTTCACGGGCGCGTTCCGCAAGCCGCGTGAGCTCAACTGGGTGTTCGGCTTCCTCCTCTGGGTCCTCGCCATGGCCGAGGGCTTCACGGGGTACTCGCTCCCCGACGACCTGTTGTCCGGCAACGGCCTCCGCATCATCGTCGGCATGATCGAGGGTGTCCCGGTCATCGGCGTGTGGATCGCCTACCTGCTGTTCGGCGGGGAATTCCCGGGGACCGCGATCGTCGGCCGCCTGTACACGCTGCACATCCTGCTGCTGCCGGCGATCCTGGTCGCCGTGCTCGGTGTGCACCTCGTGCTCGTCGTCATCAACAAGCACACGCAGTACGCCGGCCCGGGCCGTACCAACGAGAACGTCGTCGGTGTCCCGATCCTCCCGGCCTTCGCCGCGAAGGCGGGCGGGTTCTTCTTCATCGTCGCGGGCATCCTCGCCCTGATCGCGTCGCTGTTCACGATCAACCCGATCTGGACGTACGGTCCGTACGACCCCTCCCCGGTGTCTGCGGGGACCCAGCCCGACTGGTACATCGGCTTCGCCGACGGCGCCCTGCGTCTGGTCCCGCCGCACTGGGAGTTCGTGATCTGGGGCAACTACACGCTCTCGATGAACATCCTCGCGCCGATCATCGTGCTCGTGCTGCTCATCAGCGCCATCCTGCTGTACCCGTTCCTCGAGGCGTGGGTCACGGGCGACAAGCGCGAGCACCACATCGCCGACCGCCCGCGGAACGCGCCGACCCGCACGGCCATCGGTGCCGCCGGCATGACGCTCTACGGCGGCCTCTGGGCCGCCGCGAGCTCGGACATCATCGCCACGCACTTCATGGTCTCCCTGAACCACGTCATCCACGTCGTGCAGGCGATGGTCGTCCTCGGCCCGTTCTTCGCCTTCTGGATCACGAAGCGCGTCTGCCTCGCGCTGCAGAAGAAGGACCGCGAGATCGTGCTGCACGGGTACGAGTCGGGCCGCATCGTGCGCCTGCCGCACGGCGAGTACATCGAGGTCCACGAGCAGCTCGACGAGTACGAGCGGTGGCGTCTGCTGCAGTTCAACGAGTACCAGCCGCTCATGCTCCGTCCGAACGCACGCGGCAAGATCAGCCCGGTCGAGCGGGTGCGCGCTCGGATGTCGAAGTTCTTCTTCGAGGATCGCATCGCCCCCGTCTCCAAGCCCGAGCTCGACGCCGCGCATGCGGCGCACCACGGGCCGGACCTCGAGGGCACGCACCAGGCGCCGCAGGTCGGCAGCGGCGGTCACTGAACCGACACACGGGAGCGCCCGACCACGATGGTGGTCGGGCGCTTCGTCGTTCGTCGTTCACCTGGGGACGATCGGACACGCCCACCCAGTTCAGGGCACGTTCACGCGCGGGTGCTGGACTGGTGTACGTGGCTGTGACAACGTTGGCCGCGCTGTTCCTCGACGAGTGATTGATTGCGAGCTCCATGGACATCCGGACGGCCGAACACCCCAGGCCGAACCACTTCCTGCTCCACCTCTCCGACACCCACCTCATCGCCGCTGACGGCGAGCTGTACGGAGACGTCGACTCGGCTGCACGGTTGCAGCAGATCGTCGACGAGATCGAGGCGTCGGGTTCGCACCCCGAGGCCATCGTCGTCACGGGCGACGTCGCGGACCGCGGTGAGCCAGGAGCGTACGCACGGGTCCGCCGCATCCTCGAACCGGCGTCGGAACGACTCGGTGCCCAGCTCATCTGGGCGATGGGCAACCACGACGAGCGTGGCGCGTTCCGGCGTGAGCTGTTCGGTCTGCAGCCCACCGACCGGCCCGTGGACTTCGTGTACGACGTCAACGGGCTCCGGGTGATCACGCTCGACACGAGTGTCCCTGGCCACCACCACGGGGAACTGACCTCCGCGCAGCTCGACTGGCTCGCCGAGGAACTCAGCGTGGCGGCGCCGCACGGCACCATCCTCGCGCTCCACCACCCGCCCGTGCCGAGTGTCCAGGACCTGACGGTCCTCGTCGAACTGCGCGACCAGCAGGCACTCGCCGAGGTGGTGGAGGGCTCCGACATCATCTCGATCATCGGTGGCCACTTGCACTACTCGACGACGTCGCAGTTCGCCGGGATCCCCGTCTCGGTCGCCAGCGCGACCTGCTACACGCAGGACCTGGTCACCGAGGGCGGTGGCACCCGCGGGCGCGACGGTGCGCAGTCGTTCAACCTCGTGCACGTGTACGGATCGACCGTGGTCCACTCGGTCGTTCCGATCGGGCACTACGCGACCGTGGGCGAGCGCGTCGCGCCGGTACAGGTTGCCGAACGGCTCGCTGCGGCAGGCGTGGTCATCCCGGCCGCGGTCGAACCGCAGCCGGTCACCTCGAGCATCCCCGTGTTCCGCGACGAGGTGGTGCCGGCCTCCCCCGTCAGCCGGCGGTAGCGGCTCCGGCGGGAGCGATCCCATCGGTGGGCCGCTCCCACGGGGCCGGGAACGGGAAGTACTTCTCGAGGAAGTCCGTCACCCGGGCGGTGCGCTCGTCGTCGGAGACCTCCGGGAAGCTCCCGTCGTTGAGGCAGAAGAAGTCGACGTTGCGCCGGCGGAGCAGCTCGTCGAGCGCCGTGAGGCCGGACACCATGGTCGTGTCGACGTACTGCACCACCGCGTTCTCCTGGACGATGGCGCGCCCGGTCATGAGTGCGTAGTAGTGGTACAGCGAGTTCGTCACGGAGATGTTGTCGGCGGCGCGGAACCGTGACGCTGCGGTGCGCGCGAACTCGTCGGCGAACTCGTGCTCCATCTCGGACATGACGCTCTTGCGGAGCGGGGTGGCGGCGTGTTCGAGGTGCCGCGTGGTGATCGCGCCGAACCGCTGCTGGAGGAGCTGCCGGTTCACCCGTGCCGAGTTCTCGAAGCCGCTGCGCTGAGCGTTGTTCGTCCCCAGGCCGATCCGGGTGGTGGCGAGGATGAACTTCGTGATCGAGCCGGGCGAGAAGAACATCGACGGGTCGACCCAGCGGCCGAAGAACATGTCGTCGTTCGAGTAGATGAAGTGTTCGCTCAAGCCGGGGATGTGGTGGAGCTGCGACTCGACGGCCTGCGAGTTGTGCGTCGGCAGGACCGACGGATCGGCGAAGAACTCCTCGCTCCGGACGATCCGCACCCGTGGGTGATCCGCGAGCCAAGCCGGGGCGGGGGAATCGGTCGCGATGTAGATCGTGCGGATCCAGGGCGCGAACGTGTGCACCGACCGGAGTGCGTACTTGAGCTCGTCGATCTGCCGGAAGCGGGCCGGGGCGTCGTCGCCCTCGCCCAGGACGGCGCCAGCCTGCTGTGCTTGCCGGGCGCGCTGGTACTCGATCGCGTTGCCGTCGACCCACGAGAAGACCATGTCGATGGGGAACGTGATGTCGCTGACGTGGTCGTCGAACATGTGCTCGATCGTCTGCCACGTGCGGCCGTAGCGCTCCACCTCGGTCCGGACGAACTCGTCGAGCGGCAGACTGCGGCGCATCATCGCGTTCTCGACGGGCGCGAGGACCTCGGTGTCGGTGACGCGCCAGAACTCGACCTGGACCGCGGTGTCCGCGCCGTAGCGGAGGCGACCGATCGGCTCCAGACGGGGACGGAAGAGCCGCAGCACGTCCCTCCCGGACTGCCCGAGACCGTCGTCGGCGATCAGGACCGCGCGCTCCCCCGGTGGCTTCGCGTAGAACGGCTCGTTCGCGCAGGCGTCCATGAGCGTGCTCTCGGCGCGCTGTCGGTCACGCTCGTCGAGCGCGAGCACGGGCCGGGTGTCGTTGCCGCGGATGAGCATGTGGTCGACGTCGGCGGCCGTGAGCGCGTCGTCGATGAAGAGCAGATCCTCGATCATCGACTGCTGCGGGGTGAGGTGCCCGTTGAGGAGCGTCAGCCGGCCCTTCCGGACCACGACGTCGGATCGTTCGAGTCCGCCGGAGGACGGATGAGGGTTCAGCAGCGGACTCTCGGTCTCCGGTGCGGTCTCGTCGGCCATCCACGCCCTTCTCGATGCGGTCGGGCACGGTGCCCGCCATCCGAATCCTATCGGTCCACGGTGGCGGCGTCAGTGCGGTCGGTCAGCGGCGTGAGGGCGCGCGTGACCGTCCGTCAGGTGCGGTCGTCGGGCACCTTCACGACGATGCCCACCGCGACGAACGCCGCGGCCGCGACGATCTGGAGGGCCGCCCACAGCTGGCCGGGGATCGGCACCGTCACGACGGGGTTCCAGCACACGGCGATCGCCAGCGTGACGGCGGCGGCGACCCACGCTCGCGCCCGGAACGCGAACACGATGACGACCAGCGCCAGGAACGTCACGCCGACACGCACGAACACGAAGCCGGACGAGCCGACGAGCGCGATGCAGGCCAGGAGGCCCACCGCGGCCAGGAGGCCGGGCGCGAGAGCGGGACGTGTGAAGTCCGGTTCCGCCTGTCGGCGGGAGCCGGACGGCATCAGCGCTGGAGGTCGCGGAGGTCCGCCAGGTTGATCGGACGCGACATGGGCGGCAGGTCCCGGAGCCGCTCGAGCGCGGGGAGGAGCTCGCCCACCACGGCGCGGTAGCCGTCCTCGTTGAGGTGCAGGTCGTCCTCGGTGAACCGGGGATCGATCCGGTCGCCCTCGGCGAGTGCCGGCCACAGGTCGAGGAACTGCGCGCGGCAGGTCGCTACGAACTGCCGGAGGTGCCGGTTCGCCTCCTCGATCCGGGGTGTGAACGACGCCGCGCGGGGCAGGATCGACACGAGCAGCAGCCGGACGCCCGGCAGGTCGCGGCGCAGGTCCACCAGGATGGACTCGACGTTGCGCACGACGTGCTCAGCGGTCGCCCGGTGGTTGCCGAAGTCGTTCGTGCCGATGAGCAGCACGATGACGTCGGGCTGTGCCGCGACGACCTCGTCGAGGCGCGCGAGCACGCCGTCGGTGGTGTCCCCGTTCACCCCGAGGTTCCGCACCCGCTCCCCCGGCAGCCACGACTGCCAGTCGCCGCCTGCCGTCAGGCTGTCGCCCACGAACAGCACGAGTTCGCCGTCGTGGTCCGAGGACGACGGCCGCTGGCGTGGGGCCTGGGTGGCGGACGAGTCCGCTGCTGCTTCCCCCGCGGGAGCCTCGTGGGCTTCGTCCGCGCCGCCTTGTTCGATTCCGGTCTGCTCGTCGGTCATGACTGCCTCCTCGACGTCGTGGTCCATTCTGCCGTGGGCGGGCTTCCGGTGCGACCCGGGGACCTCATCCGGCCGCCGAGCGTTCGCTCGCGGCGGTCTCGCGGTGTGGTGTGCCGAGCGGCGCCTCGTGTGGGAGGTCCTGGCGTCCGCCGCCGCGTTCCGCACGCGCCGTGATGCGCTCGACCATGCCGGGGAAGATGATCCCGTGGAACGGGAGGATCGACCACCAGTAGAGGCGTCCGGCGAGTCCCTGCGGGAACCAGATCGCCCGCTGGTGGTACTCGGAGCCGTCCTCGGTGGGCCGCACGGACAGCTCCAGCCAGGCGCGGCCCGGGGCCTTGAACTCCGCTCGCAACCGGAGGTAACGGCCCCGGTCGAGCTCCTCGACCCGCCACCAGTCCAGGACGTCCCCGGTCTCGAGTCGATCCGGGTTCCGCCGGCCGCGGCTCAGACCGACGCCACCGGCGATGCGGTCCATCCACCCGCGCAGGGCCCAGGCGAGGGGCAGCGAGTACCAGCCGTTGTCGCCACCGATCGACTCGATGACACGCCAGACGTCCTCAGCCGAGGCCGTGGTCCGGCGCGTTCGATCGTCGACGTCCACGACGTGGCCGGCCCACTCCGGGTCGCTCGGCAGCGGGTCGCTCGGCGCGCCGTCCATGCTCGCGTTCCGCCAGCTCGTCTCGACCTCGCCCTCGCGCGTCTTCTGCAACGCGAGTCGGACGGCCGTCCGGTACGGGGTCAGGCCGCCGTCGGGATGCGGGATGAACGCGTCGATGTCGTGTTCCCGCTGCACGCATTCGTACTGCAAGGACTCGATGATCGGCTTGGCGAGGGCACGCGGGATCGGCGTCACCAGGTTGAACCAGTGGGCCGCCAGCTCGGGCGTCAGGACCGGGAGGGTCGAGATCGGTCGCTGGGGCAGGCCCGCCTCGACCGCGTACGCGTTGAGCATCTGTCCGTAGCGGAGGACGTCGGGGCCGCCGATGTCGAAGGTCCGGTTGACGTCCGCCGGTAGCTCGATCGCCCGGACGAGGTAGTACAGGACGTCGCGGACGGCGATCGGCTGGATGCGGTTCCGGACCCACCGCGGTGCCGGCATCCATGGCAGCACGTCGGTGAGGTGCCGGATCATCTCGAACGAGGTGCTGCCGGACCCGATGACGACCCCCGCCTGCAGGGCGACGGTGGGGACGCCCGAGTCGAGGAGGACCTGCCCGACCTCGGCCCGGCTGCGGAGGTGCTTGCTCGTCGCGCCGTCCGGGTGCAGCCCGCCGAGGTAGACGAACCGTCGGACACCGGCGGCGCGTGCGGCCGAGGCCATGGTGCGCGCGGCACGGCGCTCGGTCTCCTCGAAGTCGCCGCGCGTCCCCATGCTGTGCGCGAGGTAGTACACGGCCTCCATGCCGTCGACGGCGCGAGCGACCGCGTCGGCGTCGGTGAGGTCGCCCTGCACCACCTCGACGCGATCCCGCCACGGCACGTCGTCGAGCTTGCGCGGGGTCCGGGCGAGGACACGGACGTCGTGGCCCGCCTCGAGCAGGCGCGGGACGAGGCGGCCGCCGATGTACCCGGTGGCTCCGGTGACGAGGAGACGCATGTCCGGGACGGTACGCTCGGATGCTGTGGAATCCGCACTGTTCCCCGCGTCCGCCGACGACGTCCGTCGTCTCATCGATCACGCGATCCTCAAGCCCGAACTCGACCGCGCCGCCGTCGACACCCAACTCGACGAGGCGGCGACCCACCGGGTCCTCAGCGTGTGCGTCCGTCCGAGTGACGTCCGACACGCCGTCGAGCGCCTCACCGGTACCGGCGTGGGAGTCGGCACCGTCATCGGGTTCCCGCACGGCACGACGACCACGAGCACCAAGACCGCGGAGGCCCGTCAGGCGATCGCCGATGGCGCTTTCGAGCTCGACATGGTGCAGCAGATCGGCGCCGCGAAGAGCGGCGACTGGGCCGCGGTCGAGGCCGATGTCCGCGCGGTGGTGGAGGTCGCGGGCGACGTCCCCGTCAAGGTGATCCTCGAGACCGCGTTCCTGACCGACGACGAGATCGTCGCCGCCTGCCACGCGGCCGTCCGGGCGGGAGCCTCGTTCGTCAAGACGTCGACGGGCTTCGCGGGCGGCGGCGCGACCGAGGACCACATCCGCCTCATGCGGGCGACGGTCGGACCGGACGTCGGGGTGAAGGCGTCCGGCGGGGTGCGCGGTCTCGACGCCGTCATCACCATGGTCGCCGCCGGGGCGGATCGCATCGGCACGAGCGCATCGGCACGGATCATGGACGAGTACGCCCATCGGGCTCGTACCGGTGCGGCGTCCGGCCTCGGGGACGACACCAGCTCGTACTGAGCGGCCTCAGATCGCCCGGTCGGGCGACTCCTCCACAGGGCGGGATGCACCGACGACGTCGGACCGACGGCCGCGCCAGACTCGTCCGGTGCGCCGCATCCACACCCCTGACGACCTCGCCCTCGCGGAGCTCTGCGCCGCGCGGCTGGACGGCGAGCTCTACGAGGTCGACGCCTGCTTCGCGTCCGTCGCGCTCCCCGACGACGCCCTGACGCGGGCGAGTGCGTTCGCGTGGTCCGTGTCCGACTCGCGCATCGTCGCCGAGCGGCTCACGGCGGCGTGGATCTGGGGTGCTCGGTCACGCGCCCCCGCCGTGCTGCAGGCCTGCGCCGGCCCCGGGACGCGCGCTCGGGCCTCCCGGCCGCGGCTCCGCGTGCGCGAGACCCGGCTCACTCGGTCCGACGTCGTCGTCGTCGGTCCGGCACGTGTCACCGCCCCCCTCCGGACGGCCGTCGACCTCCTGCGCGTCGGTGAGCGGTGGGAGCGGGACGACGCCGAGGCGGTGCGACGGTTGACCGCGCTCGTGCATCCGGACGCGATCCGGACCGCGCTGGCGGCGACGCGGTCCGCGCCACACTCGCGACAGGCGGTCGGCCGGCTCGAGGAGGCCCTGCGATGACCGTCCCCCGCCGGCTCAGCCCGCGCTGACCCGGTAGACGTCGTACACGGCGTCGATGCGGCGTACCGCGTTCAGCACGCGGTCGAGGTGGGTCGTGTCACCCATCTCGAACACGAACCGGGACAGTGCCAACCGCTCGGACGAGGTCGACACGGTCGCCGACAGGATGTTGACGTGGTGTTCCGAGAGCACCCGGGTGACGTCGCTGAGGAGGCCAGCGCGGTCGAGTGCCTCGATCTGGATCTGCACGAGGAACACGCTCTTCGACGACGGGGCCCACTCGACCTCGATCATCCGGTCGGGCTCCTGCATGAGCGACTGCACGTTCGAGCACGTCGCCTGGTGCACCGACACGCCCTGTCCGCGCGTGATGAACCCGACGATCTGGTCCCCCGGCACCGGGGTGCAGCACTTCGCGAGCTTCACGAGGATGTCCGGTGCGCCGCGCACGAGCACACCACTGTCGCTGTTCCGGAGCACCCGACTCGACACCCGGGCGGGGAACGTCAGCTCGGGTTCGTCGGTCTCGGTCTCGGTCTGGACGCTCGCGAGGATCTTCTCGATCACCGACTGCGTCGAGACGTGTCCCTCGCCGATGGCGGCGTACAGCGCCGAGACGTCCTCGTACCGCATGCTCGACGCGACCTCGGCGACGGTGTCCTGGCTCATGAGTCGCTGGAGCGGCAGGTTCTGCTTGCGCATCGCACGGGCGATGGCGTCGCGGCCCTGCTCGATCGCTTCCTCGCGGCGTTCCTTGGTGAACCACTGCTTGATCTTGTTGCGGGCCCGAGGACTCCGGACGAAGGCGAGCCAGTCCTGGCTCGGGCCGGAGTCGGGGTTCTTCGAGGTGAAGATCTCGACGACGTCGCCGCTCGACAGCTCGCTCTCGAGCGGCACGAGCCGACCGTTCACCTTCGCACCCATCGTGCGGTGGCCGATCTCGGTGTGCACCGCGTACGCGAAGTCCACGGGGGTGGCTCCGGCGGGCAGCCCGATCACCTTGCCCTGCGGCGTGAAGACGTAGGTCTCCTTCGCACCGATCTCGTACCGCAGCGAGTCGAGGAACTCGGTCGGGTCGCTCGTCTCCGCCTGCCAGTCCGAGATGTGCGCGAGCCAGGCCATGTCGGCGTCGGAGTGGCTCGTCGTGTCGACGTCGCGGCCGTTCATCCGCTGCTTGTACTTCCAGTGGGCCGCGACCCCGAACTCGGCACGGAGGTGCATCTCGTGCGTGCGGATCTGGATCTCGACCGGGCGACCCTGCGGGCCGATGACGGTCGTGTGCAACGACTGGTACAGGTTGAACTTCGGGGTCGCGATGTAGTCCTTGAAGCGTCCCGGGAGCGGGGTCCACCGCGCGTGGACCGACCCGAGCACGGCGTAGCAATCGCGGACCGTCGGCACGAGGACCCGGATGCCGACGAGGTCGTAGATCTCGTCGAACTCCCGCCCTCGCACGATCATCTTCTGGTAGATCGAGTAGTACTGCTTCGGGCGGCCCATCACGTCGCCGCGGATGCGCGCGGCCTTGAGGTCCTTCTTGACCAGGCCGATGACGTTCTGCACGAACTGTTCGCGCTTCGGGGTGCGCTCCTTGACGAGGCTGTCGATCTCGACGTACAGCTTCGGATGGAGGACCGCGAACGACAGGTCCTCGAGCTCGAGCTTGATCATCTGGATGCCGAGACGGTGCGCCAGGGGCGCGTAGATCTCGAGCGTCTCCTTGGCCTTCCGGGTCGCGGAGGCGGACTCGACGAAGCCCCATGTCCGCGCGTTGTGCAACCGGTCGGCGAGCTTGATGACGAGGACGCGGATGTCCTTCGACATCGCGACGACCATCTTGCGGACCGTCTCGGCTTGCGCGCTGTCGCCGTACTTGAGCTTGTCGAGCTTGGTGACGCCGTCGACGAGCATCGCGATCTCGTCACCGAAGTCGTCGCGGAGTTCGTCGAGTGTGTACTCGGTGTCCTCGACGGTGTCGTGGAGCAGCGCCGCCGCGATCGTGATGGACCCGATGCCGAGGTCGGCCAGGATCTGCGCGACCGCCACCGGATGGGTGATGTACGGCTCGCCCGACTTCCGGCGCTGTCCGTCGTGGGCGCGTTCGGCCACGGAGTAGGCGCGCTCGATGAGCGTCACGTCCGCCTTCGGGTGGTGCGCGCGGACCGTCCGGATGAGGGTGTCCACGGCCCCGGCCGGTTGGGCGCGCGAGAACAGTCGCGGGAGCAGGGAGCGCAACGACCCGATCGAACCGGTCGTGTTGGCACCGGTCGGGGCGCTCGACGGCATCGTCGCCGGATCGGGTCGCGCTGCGGCGCCCTCGGCCGCCGCGGATTCCCGTGTGTCGGTCATGCGTCCCCTCCGGCCCCGGCACGTCGCTCGGAGCGTCGTCCCACTGATGTCCCTCGGCCGCGGTCGCGGTCGTCCGCACGCGGACTGCCCGACACTCGTGGTGCAGGCAACGCCGGGTGCTGTGCGTTCAACACTACGCGCGCGGACTCAGGCGTCCGAACCCGGTTCGCCCACGGCGTCGTGGTGCCCGCTCGCGTCGTCAGCGGCCGTCGTGACCGCTCCCCCGGCCTGCGCCCAGGCGACCATGCCACCGGCCACGCTCACGGCCGGCACACCCGACCGCTCGAGCGCGTCGGCGACCATCCTCGACCGGTGGCCGGAGTGGCAGATGATCAGTGCCGGTTCATCGTCGGTGGCGATCTCGGTCCACCGCTCCTGCAGGGCCGACATCGGCAGCAGGCGCGCGACCGGGGCGTGGCCCGCGTCCCATTCGTCCTGCTCGCGGACGTCGATGAGTCGCGCTCCGCCCTCGACGCGGCGCATGGCCTCGTGGACGTCGATCTCCTGCATGCGGTCGCCTCTCGGTGGTCAGGCCGGCTGTCGTGCCGCGGCCTGCAGCTTCTTCTGGTCCGACTTGCGGATCTTCTCCTCGCCGATCCGCAGGTGTGCGTAGAGCGGCGACGCGATGAAGATCGTCGAGTAGGTGCCCACGATGATGCCGATGAACAGCGCGAGCGAGATGTCCCGCAGCGTCCCGGCGCCGAGGACGTACGACCCGATGAAGAGGATCGCCGCGACGGGCAGCAACGCGACCACCGAGGTGTTGATCGAGCGGACGAGCGTCTGGTTCACCGCGAGGTTCACCGACTGCGCGAAGGTGCGCCGCGAGCCCTCGGCGTCCTGGGCGGTGTTCTCGCGGACCTTGTCGAACACCACGACCGTGTCGTACAGGGAGTACCCGAGGATCGTCAGGAACCCGATGACCGCGGCGGGCGTGACCTCGAAGCCGACGATGCCGTACACCCCGGCCGTGATGAGCAGGTCGTGGAGCAGCGCCGCCATGGCCGAGAGCGACATCTTCCAGGTGCGGAAGTAGATGGTCATGAACGCGGCAGCGAGGATCAGGAAGATCACGAGACCGCGGATGGCCTGGTCGAGGACGTCCGCACCCCAGGTCGCACCGATGTAGGACGACGCGACCTTGGTGTCCGACACGTCGTACGCCTTGGCGAGCGCGGCAGCGACGTCGTCGTTCTGCGCGGTCGTCAGCTGCGAGGTCTGGACCCGGATCGAGTCCCGGCCGAGCTGGGACACCCGCGGGACGACGTCCGGGACGACCCGCTCGACCGCAGCGGTGGCCGGGTCCTGATCGAGGGTGGACACGTCGGAGATGGTGAACTCCGACCCGCCGGTGAACTCGATGCCGAGGTGGTAGCCACCGCGGAGCCACGGCACGACGACGGAGATGACGATCGCGGCGATGGCGATCGTGTACCAGAGGCGTCGGCGCCCGACGATGTCGTAGGAGCGCTTGCCGGTGTAGAGGTCGCTGCCGAACTGGCTGAAGCTGGCCATCAGGAGTCCTTCCCGTCGGTCTCAGGGGGTTCGGAGTCCGTGGTCGTCGTCGTGCCCTGCGCCTTGCGTTCGGCGATCGTCTGTCGTCGCGCGGCCTCACGTGCGCTCCGCTGGCGCTTGCCGTCCACGACGGGGGCACGGAACTGCGCGCGGCCCCGGTACACCGCACCGAGTGCGGTCGGGTCGAGCCCGCTGAAGCGGTGTCCCTCGTTGAAGAACCGGGTGCGCGCGATGAGCCGGAGCATCGGGTGGGTGAACAGCGTCACGACGATGATGTCGATGATCGTCGTGAGCAGCAGGGTCAGCGCGAAGCCCTTCACGTCGCTCACCGCGAGGATGTAGAGGGTCACGGCCGCGAGGAAGTTGACCGAGTCGGACGCCAGGATCGTGCGGAAGGCACGGCGCCACCCCGCCTCAACCGCGCTCTCGAGCGCGCGGCCCTCGCGGAGTTCATCGCGGATGCGTTCGAAGTAGACGATGAACGAGTCGGCCGTGATGCCGATCGCGACGATGAGGCCTGCCACGCCGGCCAGGGACAACCGGTAGTCGATGCGCCACGACATGATCGCGATGACCAGGTAGGTGATCGCGGCGGACACCGCGAGCGACAGGACGGTCACGAACGCGAGCGCCCGGTACTGCACCACGGAGTAGATGACGACGAGGAGCAGACCGATGAGACCGGCGATCAGACCGCCGATGAGCTGCGCCGAACCGAGGGTCGCCGAGATGACCTCGTTGCTCTGCACCGTGAAGTTGATCGGCAGGGCACCGAACTTGAGCTGGTCGGCGAGCGTCTTGGCGGTGTCCGCGGTGAACGACCCCGTGATCTGCGCCTTGCCGTTGGTGATCGCGCTGTTCGTGGCGGGCGCGGTGATCACCGTGCCGTCGAGGACGATGGCGAACTGGTTCCGCGGCGCCGTGAGCGAGACGAGGCGCGAGGTGACCGCGCGGAAGTCCTTGGTGCCCTGGCCGTTGAAACTGAGGTTGACGGCCCACTCGCCGGTGGACACGCCCTGCGAGTTCGTGGCGATGCCGGACGTCGCGTTGCTGATGTCGGCGCCCACGACCTCGACCGGGCCGAGGATGTACTTGCTGGCGCCGTCCTGGTCACACGTGACGAGCGGCTTCGAGTCGGGGGCGGAGGTGACGTCGTCCGGCGCGTTGCAGTCGTAGTTCTCGTACAGGTCCTGGAGGCGCGCGCTCACCCAGTTCGGGTCGCTCGCGTTCGTCGGCTTCGCCGTGGGCGTGGCCTCGAGCGACGCGGGCGGGCTGTACGGCGTCGGTGAGGCCGTACCGTTCTTGCCCTTGCCGCCGACCGAGGTGTTCGTCGCCGCGGTCGTGTACAGGACGGGGCGGAAGGTCAGCTTCGCGGCTGCCTCGATCCGCTGGATGGTCTGCTTGTCGGGCCGGCCGGGGATCGACACGACGATGTTGTTCGAGCCCTGCGTGTTGATCTCGGACTCGGACACTCCCGAGGCGTCGATGCGCTCACGGATGATCTCGACCGCCTGCTGCAGCTGCTGCGCGTTGACGTCGTTGCCACCCGTTTGCTTCGCGGCGAGCGTGATCTGCGTGCCGCCCTGGAGGTCGAGCGCCAGTTCCGGCACCCAGCTCGCCGAGTCCCACCATCCGGAGGTCTTCGCGCTGTTGGCCAGGATGGTCGCCGTCCCGTTGAGCGCCGAGAGCGCGGCGATGATGATGACCAACCAGGTGAGCGAGCGAAGCGCCTTCTTGACCGGTGTCGTTCGTGCCACCTGTGCGTCTCTGCTTTCTGTACGGACCGCGCAGCCGATCGGCTACCGGGTGCGGAGGAGTCGCCCTCGGGCGGGCCGATCGGGGTCGGCCGGGCGGTGGGTCGGGGTCAGCGGTCGTCGCGCTTGGCGTCCGGGTCGACCACGCCGGTGGTGTCGCTGCCGAGACGTTCGCCGAACTCCGGCTCGCCCGTGGTCTCGACCGGGGCGATCACCGGCCGGGGTTCCTCGTCGCCCGTGGCCGTGGTGCCCACCACCGCGGTGGCGGCGTCGTCGCCGTTGTCGTCGACGACCCGCGACAGGGTCTGGCGGTGGACGGTGACGATCGTGCCGGGCGCGATCTCGACGTCGGCCGTGACCTTCTCGTCGTTCACGGACACGATGGTGCCGTAGAGCCCGAACGACAGCATGACGCGCGCGCCCGGGACCATCTTGGTGGTCATCGTCTCCTGCTGCTGCTTCCGCTTCCGGCTGTTGCGGAACATGAGGAACACGAGCCCCAACGCGAGGACCAGCATGACGATGGTGGTCGGACTAGACTGCATGGGATGGGCCTTCCGGGGGGGTGCTCGAATCGGGCGGGGGTAGTCTAGGGCACCGCGCTGGGAGCATCGTCCCGCCCCGCGTCGCCGCTCGGAGCGTCAGTCGCGCTCGAACAGTTCTGGCTGTGCCGTGGGAGCGGAGCCCTGCTGGGCGGCGCCGCCGGGTGTGAGCCCGAAGTGCCGCCACGCCGTCGGCGTCGCGATCCGGCCCCGGGGTGTCCGGGTGACGAGCCCGACGCGCACGAGGAACGGTTCGACGACCGACTCGATGGTCTCGCTCTCTTCGCCCACCGACACGGCGAGCGTGTTGAGACCGACCGGACCGCCGTCGAACCGCGTGAGCATGGTCTCGACGACCGCGCGGTCGAGGCGGTCGAGACCGAGCTCGTCGACGTCGTACAGGTCGAGTGCGCCACGGACGGCGTCGATGCCGCTGACGGGCGCGTGCACGAGGGCGTAGTCGCGGACGCGACGTAGCAAGCGGTTCGCGATGCGGGGTGTCCCCCGGGACCGTCCGGCGATCTCGCGGAGGGCGGACCGGTCGATGGCGAGGTCGAGCAGCCCCGCGGCGCGGACGAGGACCTGCTCGAGCTCGTCCTGTTCGTAGAACTCGAGGTGGGCCGTGAACCCGAAGCGATCGCGGAGCGGGTTCGGCAGCAGCCCGGCCCGCGTGGTCGCCCCGACGAGGGTGAACGGGGCGAGGTCGAGCGGGATGCTCGTCGCGCCCGCGCCCTTGCCGACCATGATGTCGATGCGGAAGTCCTCCATCGCGAGGTAGAGCATCTCCTCGGCGGAGCGCGCCATGCGGTGGATCTCGTCGATGAACAGGACCTCGCCCGGCACGAGTGAGGACAGGACGGCGGCGAGATCGCCGGCGTGCTGGATCGCCGGCCCGCTCGACATGCGCAACGGTCGCCCCGACTCGTGCGCGACGATCATCGCGAGCGTCGTCTTGCCGAGCCCGGGAGGCCCGGCCAGCAGGATGTGGTCCGGCGTGCGCTCCTGCATCGCCGCGGCCGTGAGCAGGAGCTCGAGCTGCCCGCGCACCTTGCGCTGGCCGACGAACTCCGCCAGGGACCGCGGCCGCATGGCTCCCTCGAAGGCGAGCTCGGCCTCGGACTCGGGTGCGGAGGACGTGATCCCGCTCATCGCGCCGCACCCGACGGCCGGAGCGTGCCGAGCGCGGCACGGAGCAACGCCTGCGTGCCCATCGCTGCGACACCGGGCTCGTTCGCGATCGTCTCGTCGACGGCGGTGCGCGCAGCGTCCTCGCGCCAACCGAGACCGACCAGGGCGATGACGACGTCCTCCGATGCGGGGTGCGGAGCCGCGGGCGACGGGGTGGCCTGGTGTACGGCGGTGAGCTTGCCGGCGAGGGCCACCGTGATGAGCTTGGCCGTCTTCGGGCCGATGCCGCTCACCTTGCGGAAGGCCGTGTCGTCGTCGTCGGTGACCGCGCGCGCCACCTGTGCGGGCGTCATCGTCGCGAGCACCCCCATCGCGGACTTCGGCCCGACGCCGGAGACGCCGCGGAGCAGGTCGAACACCTGCAGCGCCTCGGCGGTCTCGAACCCGTACAGCGACATGTCGTCCTCGCGGACGACGAGCACGGTCCACAGGAAGACCTCGGCCCCGTGGCGGACGGCCAACGCGTGCTGCGGGGTCACGGTCACGCCGTACCCGACGCCACCGACCTCGACCACCATGCGGGAACCCGCCGTGTCGATGCAGGTGCCTCGGAGACTCGCGATCATCCTCCGAGCCTACGAGACACCACCGACCGCTCGGCCTCTCGCCACGCCCGCTGTGCCGGCGTGAGCGTGACGGCCCGCGCACCGGCCTCGGTCGGTGCGCCGACCCTCCAGGCGTGGCAGATCGCGAGTGCGAGCGCGTCCGATGCGTCGGCGGGCTTCGGGGCCTCGGCCAGTCCGAGCACCCGCGCCACCATCGTCGCCACCTGCTTCTTGTCGGCGTTGCCGTAGCCGCTGATCGCCGCCTTGACCTCGGAGGGGGTGTGCAACGTGACGGGGATCGACCGCGACGCCGCTGCGTGGAGTGCGAGTCCTGCCGCCTGGGCGGTGCCCATGACCGTGCGCACGTTCGCCTGGGCGAAGACACGCTCGACGGCCACGGCATCGGGCCGGAACTCGTCCATCGCGGCACCGACGCCGGCGGCGATGCGGACCAATCGCTGCTCGAGCGCCATGTCCGACGGTGTGCGGACCACCGTGACGTGCACGAGACGGGCCCGACGGTCGGCCGCGACCTCGACGACGCCGACGCCACACCGGGTCAGGCCCGGGTCGACGCCGAGGACGCGGATCACGGACGGGGCCGGTCGGACCCGGTCACGGGACTAGTCCTCGTCCTCGTCGAGCTCGGCCTGCACCTCGGCCGGGATCGCGAAGTTCGCGTAGACGTTCTGCACGTCGTCGCTGTCCTCGAGGGCGTCGATGAGCTTGAACACCTTGCGGGCCGTCTCGGCGTCGACGTCGATCCGGAGCCCGGGGACGAACTCGGCGTCGGCGGCGTCGTAGTCGATCCCGGCGTCCTGCAGGGCCGTCCGCGCGGCGACGAGGTCCGAGGCCTCGGTGATGATCTCGAACCCGCCACCCTGGTCGGTGACCTCCTCGACACCGGCGTCGAGCACGGCACCGAGGACGTCGTCCTCGGTGAGGCCGTCGGTCTTGGTGACCGAGATGACGCCCTTGCGGGCGAAGTTGTAGGCCACGCTGCCCGGGTCGGCCATGGTGCCGCCGTTGCGCGTCATCGCGGTCCGGACCTCGGCCGCGGCGCGGTTCTTGTTCTCCGTGAGGCACTCGATCAGCATCGCGACGCCGTTCGGGCCGTAGCCCTCGTACATGATCGTCTGGTAGTCGATCGACTCACCGGTGAGGCCGGCGCCGCGCTTGATCGCGCGGTCGATGTTGTCGTTCGGGACGGAGGTCTTCTTCGCCTTCTGCACGGCGTCGACCAGCGTCGGGTTGCCCGAGAGGTCCGCACCGCCCATCTTGGCGGCGACCTCGATGTTCTTGATGAGCTTCGCGAAGGACTTCGCACGGCGCTGGTCGATGACCGCCTTCTTGTGCTTGGTCGTTGCCCACTTGGAATGCCCGGACACGGTTCTCCTCGATCGGTTCTGGTGATCCCGGTCATCGTACAGGCCGGGAGGGACGGGACGGGTGGAGCCGCGCCTCCCCGCTGGCGCGCGCCGACCGGGTCAGGCGTCGGCGACGAGCTGGAGGAAGCGGCGGTGGAAGCGGTCCTCGCCGCTGACCTCGGGGTGGAACGCCGAGGCGATGACGTTGCCCTGCTGCACCGCGACCGGTCGGCCGTCGGGCAGGGCGCCGATGACCTGCACGTCGGGACCGTGGTCCTCGACCACCGGGGCACGGATGAACACGGCGTGCACCGGGGCCTCGCCGAGGTCCGGCATCGGGATGTCGATCTCGAACGAGTCGTTCTGGTTGCCGAACGCGTTCCGGCGGACCGTCGTGTCGAGCACGTCGAGCGTCTGCTGCCCGTCGATGCCGTCCTGGATGCGCGACGACAGCATGATCATCCCGGCGCAGGTGCCGTACGTCGGCAGGCCCTCGTGGATGGCCTGGGACAACGGCTCGGCGAGACCGAACGACCGCGCCAGTTTGTCCATCACGCTGGACTCGCCCCCCGGGATCACGACGCCCTGGAGGCTCGCGAGTTCCTCCGGGCGACGGAGCGGCACGACCTCGGCACCGAGCGCCGTCAGCGACGCGATGTGCTCCCGGAAGTCGCCCTGGAGTGCGAGGACCCCGATCCGGGGCCGGACGCTCCCGACGACGGGGCTACCAGCCACGCTCGGCGAGGCGGTGCGGCGCGGGGACGTCGGCCACGTTGATGCCGACCATCGCCTCGCCCAGACCGCGGGAGACCTCGGCGATGACCTTCGGGTCGTCGTGGAACGTGACGGCCTTGACGATCGCCGCGGCGCGCTTCGCCGGGTCGCCGGACTTGAAGATGCCCGAGCCGACGAACACGCCGTCCGCGCCGAGCTGCATCATCATCGCCGCGTCCGCCGGGGTGGCCACGCCGCCCGCGGTGAACAGCACGACGGGCAGCGCACCCGTCCGGGCGACCTCCTTGACGACGTCGTACGGAGCCTGCAGCTCCTTGGCGGCGACGTAGAGCTCGTCGTCCTTGAGGTTGCGGAGCGCGGCGATCTCCTTCGAGATCGTTCGGATGTGCCGCGTCGCCTCGGAGACGTCGCCCGTGCCGGCCTCGCCCTTGGAGCGGATCATCGCCGCACCCTCGGTGATGCGACGGAGGGCCTCACCGAGGTTCGTCGCGCCGCACACGAAGGGCGTGGTGAAGTCCCACTTGTCGATGTGGTTGACGTAGTCCGCCGGCGAGAGGACCTCGGACTCGTCGATGTAGTCGACACCGAGCTCCTGCAGCACCTGGGCCTCGACGAAGTGGCCGATGCGTGCCTTCGCCATGACGGGGATCGACACGGCGGCGATGATGTCCTCGATCATCGACGGGTCGGACATGCGGGCGACGCCGCCCTGGGCCCGGATGTCGGCGGGGACACGCTCGAGCGCCATGACCGCCGTCGCGCCGGCGTCCTCGGCGATGCGCGCCTGCTCTGCGTCGATGACGTCCATGATGACGCCGCCCTTGAGCATCTCGGCGAGGCCGCGCTTGACGCGCGAGGAACCGGTGATCGAGGTGCCGGGGGTCGAGGCGGGATCGGTGGTCGATGCGGTGCTGTCGCTCATGATCCACCCAGTCTAGTTGCCCGGCGGAGCGTGATCACGCTGGGCGAACACGCGACTCGTGCGGCCACGCCTCGGCCACCAGGCGCCGGGTCTCGCCGAGGAGCTGGGTGATCGCCTTCGTCCGCGCGATGATCGGGAAGAAGTTCGAGTCGGACGCCCAGCGCGGCACGATGTGCTGATGCAGGTGCGCTGCGACGCCCGCGCCGGCGATCTCGCCCTGGTTCATGCCGATGTTGAAGCCGTCGCAGTGCGCCACGGTCCGGAGCACGCCCATCGCGGTGCGCGTGAGGGCGGTCATCTCGGCGGCTTCCTCGTCGGTCGCCTCGTCGTACAGGGGCACGTGGCGGTAGGGGCAGACGAGCAGGTGGCCGTTGTTGTACGGGTAGAGGTTGAGCAGCACGAATGCCGTCCGGCCGCGGGCCACGATGAGGGCGTCCTCGTCCGGCAGGGTCGGCGCGACGCAGAACGGGCAGTCGTCCTTCTGGCCACGCCCCTCCCCCGCGCGTCCCTGCTCGATGTACACCGCGCGGTGCGGCGTCCAGAGGCGCTGGAACGCGTCGGGCACGGCGGCCATGTCCGCGGAGGAGCGGATGACGAAGGGGTCGCCCTCCGTTCCCGGGGTCTCCGCCACGGTCAGACCTGAGCCCGCTCGCGGATGGCCGTCGTGATGCGGTCCACGGCCTCCTGGATCGGCACGCCGTTGTGCTGGCTGCCGTCGCGGAACCGGAAGCTCACGGCGCCCTGCTGCCGGTCCTCGTCGCCCGCGATGAGCATGAACGGGACCTTCTGCTTGGTGTGGGTGCGGATCTTCTTCTGCATGCGGTCGTCAGAGTGGTCGACCTCGGCGCGCACGCCCTGCTCGCGGAGCCGCGTCACGACCTCGTCGAGGTAGTCGCCGTACTCCTCGGCCACCGGGATCCCGACGACCTGCACCGGTGCGAGCCACGCGGGGAAGGCACCCGCGTAGTGCTCGGTGAGGACGCCGAAGAACCGCTCGATCGACCCGAAGAGCGCGCGGTGGATCATCACCGGACGCTGACGCGAGCCGTCCGCGGCGGTGTACTCGAGGCCGAAGCGCTCGGGCAGGTTGAAGTCGAGCTGCACCGTCGACATCTGCCAGGTGCGGCCGATCGCATCACGGGCCTGGACCGAGATCTTCGGACCGTAGAACGCCGCTCCGCCCGGGTCCGGCACGAGCTCGAGACCGGAATCGGCGGCGACCTCCGCCAGCGTGCTCGTGGCTTCCTCCCAGACCTCGTCGGAGCCGACGTACTTGTCCGGGTCCTTCGTGGAGAGCTCGAGGTAGAAGTCGGTGAGGCCGTAGTCGCGGAGCAGCGACAGCACGAAGTTCAGCGTGCGGGTGAGCTCGTCCTTCATCTGCTCGCGCGTCGTGAAGATGTGGGCGTCGTCCATCGTGAGACCACGGACACGGGTCAGGCCGTGGATGACACCGGACTTCTCGTTCCGGTACACGGTCCCGAACTCGAACAACCGGAGCGGGAGGTCGCGGTAGGACCGGGCCTGCGAGCGGTACACGAGGATGTGCATCGGGCAGTTCATCGGCTTGAGGTAGTAATCGGCGCCCTGCCGGGTGATCTCGCCCTCGTCGTTCCGTGCCTCGTCGAGGTGCATCGGCGGGAACATGCCGTCCTTGTACCACCCGAGGTGGCCGGACTGTTCGAAGAGGTCGCCCTTCGTGATGTGCGGCGTGTTGACGAAGGAGTAGCCCTCGGCCTCGTGGCGGCGCCGCGAGTAGTCCTCCATCTCGCGGCGGATGATCCCGCCCTTGGGGTGGAAGATCGCGAGGCCCGAGCCGATCTCGTCCGGGAACGAGAACAGGTCGAGCTCGGCCCCGAGCTTGCGGTGGTCGCGCTTGGCGGCTTCCTCGAGGCGCTCGAGGTACGCGCGGAGCTGGTCCTTGTCGGGCCATGCGGTGCCGTAGATCCGCTGGAGCTGCGGGTTCTTCTCGGAGCCACGCCAGTAGGCCGCAGCCACCCGCATGAGCTTCGCGGCGTTGCCGATGACCCGGGTCGTGGGCAGGTGCGGCCCGCGGCAGAGGTCCTGCCAGACGACCTCGCCGGACTTCGGGTCCACGTTCTCGTAGACGGTGAGTTCGCCGGCACCGACCTCGACGCTCTCGCCGGCGTCACCCTCGCTCGCCGCGCCCTTGAGGCCGATGAGCTCCTGCTTGTACGGCTCCCCCGCCATGAGCTCGCGCGCCTCGCCGTCGCTCACCACGCGACGGACGAACCGCTGGCCCTGCCGGATGATGCGGTCCATGCCCTTCTCGATGGCCTTGAGGTCCTCGGGCGTGAACGGCTCGGCCACGTCGAAGTCGTAGTAGAAGCCGTCGGTGACGGGCGGTCCGATGCCGAGCTTCGCCTCGGGGTTGATCGCCTGCACGGCCTGCGCGAGCACGTGCGCGGTCGAGTGCCGGAGGATGTCGAGGCCGTCCTGCTCAGCGAGGGTCACGGGCTCGACGACCGCCCCGGCGGAGACCTCGGCAGCGAGGTCACGGAGCACACCGTCGACCCGGATCGCCACGACCGACCGCTCGCCCGCGAACAGCTCGGTCCCGGTCGTCGTGGTCGTCGCCGTCACGGTCGCGGGTGCCGGCGGCACGTCGGGCTGGTCGGCGGCGGGGACGACTGACTCGGTCACGGTGGTGGGGCTCCCTCGTTCGGTGGTGCACCAACACTAGTCGGCCGGGAGGCCCGCACCGCCCCGTCGACGACCCCGGCCCGCACCGTGGCGGGAGTGCTCGCTGCGCAGCGCGCGCGAGGCGTCAGGCGGGCGCGGTCCCGAGGGTGTGCACCGGCAGTCGACCCTCGAGACGGGCCCGGCCCCCGAGGCCGTCGAGTTCGAGGAGCGCTGCGAACCCGACCGCGTGGTACCCGGCACGTTCGAGCAGCGTGATGGTCGCCTCGGCGGTACCACCCGTCGCGAGGACGTCGTCAACCACGAGGACGCGCGTGCCCTCGGGCAGTTGTCCGGGGCGCAGCTCCACCGCGGCCTCGCCGTACTCGAGCGCGTACTGCTCGCTGAGGACCTCGCCGGGGAGCTTCCCCGCCTTGCGGACGGTGAGCACACCCCTGCCCCGCTGGACGGCGATCCCCCCGGCCAACGCGAACCCGCGCGCCTCGATGCCCGCCACGGCCTCGACGTCCGTGAACGGCTCGGCGAGTGCGCCACAGACGGTCGAGAACGCGACGGGATCGGCGAACACCGGGGTGACGTCGCGGAAGAGGATCCCCGGCTTCGGGAAGTCCGGCACCACGGCGGTGAGTCGTTCGACGAGGGACGCGGCGTGCTCGGTCATGCCCCAACCGTACGGGGACGGCGCTGGCCGACGTGCCGTCGGTACCGGCGCGCGACGGGGTACGCCCTGCGCCGATCCGGACCGCCCACCGGGGTACAGGCCGTCCTGCTGGCCGGCGAGGAGCACACGGCGTGGCGGTTGGCAAGCCCCTCCGGTCCGCGTGGACAAGCGGAACGGCGGCCGGTTGACTTGTCCCCCACACACGGCAGACGTACAGGACGTCTGTCAGCGATCACCCAGGGGAACAACCGATGAACCGCATCGTCCGTGCGGCCCTCGTGGCCGCCGCCGTCGCGTCGATCAGCACCACGACGGCCATCACCGAGACCGCCAGCGCATCGGCGGCGACCGCCACCGTCACACCGGCGACGATCCGTACTGCTCCGACGCAGACGATCTACCAGGGCGGTCTGTACGTCCAGCCCGACAGCCAGCCGGCGCAGGCGGCAGCGACCCTCGCCGCACAGGGCCGGGCCACCGAGGCAGCGGCGGCGCGGACGATCGCACGCCAGCCGATCGCGATCTGGTTGGGCGAGTGGTTCCAGGGCGGCCTGCTCGACAGCACCATCGCACGGAACCTGGCGAGCGCAGAATCGAAGGGCACCACCCCGGTGTTCGTCACCTACGCGATCCCCGACCGGGACTGCGGCGGGTACTCCGCTGGTGGGCTGACGCCCGCGCAGTACACCGCGTGGAACCAGCAGATCGCAGACGACCTCCACGGTCATCGCGCGGTCGTGCTCGTCGAGCCCGACTCGCTCGCGATGCTCCCGTCGTGTTCGCAGGACGCGTCGACGCGGCTCCCGCTCCTCAGGACAGCGGTCGCACAGTTCCACGCCGCCGGTGTCCCCGCGTACCTCGACGGGGGGAACTCGAGCTGGAACACGCCGGCCGTCACG
This sequence comes from Curtobacterium sp. MCBD17_040, assembly GCF_003234805.2. Lineage (GTDB taxonomy): Bacteria > Actinomycetota > Actinomycetes > Actinomycetales > Microbacteriaceae > Curtobacterium. The sequence goes on along the minus strand of NZ_CP126273.1, from coordinate 1,720,040 downwards.
GCCTCGGAGCTGAACCAGGCGGGCGTCAGCCAGGCGCGCGGGTTCTTCACGAACGTGTCGAACTTCAACGCCGTCGACCCGGAGCGCTCCTACGCCGGCAAGGTGTCCGCCCTCACCGGCGGATCGCACTTCGTCATCGACGTCTCGCGGAACGGTCGCGGTGCCCGCGGCGACTGGTGCAACCCAGCGGGTGCCGGCCTCGGTCAGGACCCGCACGTCACGTACGGCAGCGGCCAGCTCGACGCGCTGCTGTGGGTGAAGACACCCGGTGCGAGTGACGGCACGTGCAACGGTGGGCCGGCGGCCGGCGACTGGTTCGCGTCGTACGCGGTCGGACTCGTGCAGAACGCCGCGCGCTGACGCCCGTCCGGTCCGTGGCACCGCCCGGACAAGCGACGGGAACGCCCCCGGTGTCGATGCGACACCGGGGGCGTTCCTCCACCCGGAGTGGACTAGACCCGCACGCGGGCGTCCCGGTCCACGGTGGCGACGAGCTGGTCGGCGACCACGTCGATCGCGATGGTCTCGCCGGCCGCGACCTCGGAGCGGACCATGAGGTCCGCGACGCGGTCCTCGACCTCGCGCTGGATGAGCCGACGCAGCGGACGGGCGCCGTACTCGGGTTCGTACCCGTGCTCGGCGAGCCAGTCGACTGCGGCGGGACGGACCTCCAGGTCGAGGTCCTGCGCGGCCACCCGACGTGCGGTGTCGGCGAGCAGGAGCCCGACGATGGCGTGCAGCTGCGCGCGGTCGAGCTTGCGGAACAGCACGATCTCGTCGATCCGGTTGAGGAACTCGGGCCGCATGGCCTCGCGGAGCTTGCCCATCACCCGGTTCCGCAGGTCCTGCTCCTCGTACCCCGAGGCGTCGGTCGCCGCCGAGAACCCGAGGGCGCCCGAACGGCTGGCGAGGAACTCGGACCCGAGGTTCGACGTCATGATCACGACCGTGTTCCGGAAGTCCACGGTGCGTCCCTGCCCGTCGGTGAGTCGTCCGTCGTCGAGCACCTGCAGGAGCAGGTTGAACACGTCCGGGTGCGCCTTCTCGATCTCGTCGAGCAGGATCACCGAGTACGGGTTCCGGCGGACACGCTCGGTGAGCTGCCCGGCTTCGTCGTACCCGACGTACCCGGGAGGGGCGCCCACGAGCCGACTGACCGTGTGGCGCTCCCCGAACTCGCTCATGTCGAAGCGGAGCATCGCGGTCTCGTCGCCGAACAGGCTCGACGCGAGCGCCTTCGCCAGCTCGGTCTTGCCGACACCGGTCGGGCCGAGGAACAGGAAGCTCCCGACGGGGCGACGCGGGTCGCCCATGCCGGTGCGGCTGCGACGGACCGACTTGGCGATGGCGGCGACCGCGTCGTCCTGCCCGATCACCCGTGCGTGCAGGTCGTCCTCCAGGACCGCGAGCCGGGCGCGGTCGTCCGCGGTGAGCCGCGAGGCGGGGATGCCGGTCGCACGGGCGACGACCTCGGCGATGTCCGCCTCGGTGATCGTCGTGTCGGCCTCCGTCCGGGAGGCGCTGCTCGCGTCGGTCGCGGTGGGCGCGGTGGCGGACTCGATCCGGGCCTCCAGTCCGTCGATGGCGTCACGGAGCCGCGATGCCTCCTCGTACTGCTCCTCGGCGACCGCGCGGTCCTTGGCGGACTGCAGGTCGACGATCTCGGCACGCAGGGCGTCGACGTCGACCGTGCCGCTGAGGGCGAGACGGCGCCGCGCGCCGGCCTGGTCGATGAGGTCGATGGCCTTGTCGGGCAGGAAGCGGTCGGTCACGTAGCGATGCGACATCTCGACGGCCGCGCGGATGGCGTCGTCCGTGTAGGCGACGCCGTGGTGCTCGGCGTACCGCGGCGCCAGGCCGGCGAGGATCTGCACGGCGTCGGCCACGCTCGGCTCGCCGACCGTCACGGGCTGGAAGCGGCGTTCGAGCGCGGCGTCCTTCTCGATGCGGCGGTACTCGTCGAGCGTCGTGGCGCCGACCATGTGCAGGTCACCGCGGGCGAGGCGCGGCTTGAGGATGTTGCCGGCGTCCATGCCGCCGTCACCACCGCTGCCGGCGCCGACGACGGTGTGCAGCTCGTCGACGAACACGATGAGCTCGTCGCGGTGCGCGGCGATCTCGTCCATGACCTTCGTGAGTCGCTCCTCGAAGTCACCGCGGTAGCGCGTGCCCGAGACCATCGCGGCCATGTCGAGTGCGACGACCCGCTTGCCCTGGAGCAGCGTGGGGACGTCGCCGTCGACGATGCGCTGGGCCAGGCCCTCGACGATCGCGGTCTTGCCGACGCCCGGTTCACCGATGAGGACCGGGTTGTTCTTGGTACGGCGGAGCAGGATCTCGACGGTCTGCTCGATCTCACCGGCGCGGCCGATCACGGGGTCGATGCCGCCCTCGCGCGCGCGGGCCGTGAGGTCGGTGCCGAACTGGTCGAGCGTCGGGGTGTCGGACTCCTGGCCCGGCGTGCCGGCCGCGGTGCTGCCGGCGACCGGGCGACCCTCGCGGGCGGCACGGGCGGCGTCCTGCGCGTACTGCTGCATGGTCTGCGGCGTCACGCCCGCGGCGACGAGCATCTGCCCGGCGACGGTGTCCTGCTCGACCACGAGCGCGAAGAAGACGTGCTCGGGGTCGACGTACGTGGATCCGAACGCGCGCGCGGCCTGCGCGGCGTCGAGGAGCGCGCGCTGCGCTGAGGGCGTGAGCGCGGGACGGCCCTCGGGGCGCTCGTCGGACGGCTCCGGGAGTCGTTCATCGACCGCGGCGGCGAACCGCTCGGGGTCGGCGCCGACGGTGCGGACGAGCCCGGCGAACGGCTCGGCGGTCACGAGGACGCGGAGCAGGTGCAGGGCGTCGATCTCGTGGTGGCCGCGCTCCACGGCGAACGTCGCCGCGGCGCGGAGCACTTCGTGGGTGCGGCGGCTGAGGAGCCGCGTGATGTCGACGGGCCGGCCGAACGGCACGGACCGCTGCTGGCCCTGGAGCAGGCGGGCGAGGAACTCGTCGAACGAGTTGTCGCTGCCGGTCGGGCCGAAGACGTCTGACAAAGGGACCTCCTGTGGAACTTGAGTGCGTCCGACTCAATACAACGCAGAGGTGCCCCGGCCATTCCCGGGTGCGGGAAGAAGTTGCGTCGACACGACTCAGGTCCGCGAGGAGGTCGCCACGGGGCCGGCTCAGTCCCGCGCGATCGCGGCCGTCGCGCCCGCCGTGACCGCGAGGAGGTCTCGCGGCGCGAGTTCGATGTCGAACCCCCGCCGTCCGCCGCTCACGAAGATCGTGGCGTAGTCCTCGGCCGACGCGTCGAGCACGGTTCGGAGCGTGGTGCGCTGTCCGACGGGGCTGATGCCGCCGACGACGTATCCCGTGCGCCGCTCCGCGAGGTCCGGTGCCGCGAGCGACGCCTTCTTGCCCCCGACCGCGTTCGCGATCGCCTTGAGGTCGAGTCGGTTCGCGACGGGGACCACCGCGACCACGAGCTGCTCGTCGACCTGGACGACGAGCGTCTTGAACACCTGGTCCTCGCGGAGCCCGAGCGCCGCGGCCGCCTCGGCGCCGAAGTTCGTCGCCGTCTCGTGGTGCTCGTACACGTGCGGCGTGTAAGGGACACCGGCACGGTCGAGTGCGACCGTGGCCGGGGTGCGCGGGGAGGCAGCGGTCATGCCGTGATCTTGCCTGGAGTCCGCTGAACGTGGTCCGCGGCGCGCGGGCAGCCGTCGCTCCCGCGGAACGGGATCAGCCGCCCTGACCCTCCTGCTGCGGGCCCTGGTCCACCGGGTCGTACTCCGTGCCCCGTCCCTGCTCCTCGTCCGGCAGCGGGTTGCGGCGCTCGGCGGAGACACCGCCCGTGTTCGTGGCCACGTAGTCCGCCGCACCCGACTGGGTGTCCTCGCTCATCGGCCGGGTGAGGTCGCCCTGCAGCACGCTGTCGGAGGTGCTCGCCGCTGCCGCCTCGGCAGCCGCAGCCGGGTCGCGCTGGTCGTGCCCTGGTTCCGTCATGTCGCCGAGCCTAGGCCGACGGCGACGACGACGTCCCTGGGAACGGGGGTCGCGGGCCGCGCCTACCGTCGGCGCGAGGAGCGCTCAGCGTGGGCGCCCCGGCCACGCGGACGAGGAGGCGTCATGAGCAACGACGGAACGAGCGGCAGCGACCGCGAGTGGGAACCGCCCATCGTCGACGGGGAGCCGGTCACCGCGGAACGGCTGGAGCGCGACCTGTCCTTCGACAGCGATGCCGCGCCCGCGGACGACGCGCTCACGGACGACGACGCCCGGACCGCCGACCTGGAGGCCACCGAGGCCGAGGACTGACCCCGGCCGCTCCGCGGGCCGCTCCACGGAGCAGGATGGGTGGGACGAACGGCGGAGGACATGTCGGCACTCGATGACGGGGTCGGCGGCGCAGGCCCGGAGCCGGGCCGGCGCCGCGCGGCGTTGCAGGCGATCGCGTACGGGCCGGACGCCACGCCCGCCGAGGCGCAGGCCGCTCGCCGGGCGCTCGATGCCCTCGACCTCGCGCCTGGCCGGCCGGTCGTCGCCGAGACGCGCGATGCTCGACCGACCGGCGCCGACCGGACCGACTCGATGCCGATGGCTGCCGACCGGCTCCCGTCCGGTGCGGGCGCCGCTGCCCCCGCACCGCCCGACCCGACCTCGGCCCGGGCGAGCGACGTCGCACCGGTGACCGCGCTCGACGACGGGCGGTCCAGCGGCTCCGGCTCCGGTCGCGCGCCGAGGCGAGGAGCGTGGGGCCGCCTCCCGGTCCGGCTCCGCCGTGTCGGCCTCGTCGCGATCGTCGGCACCGCACTCGCGTCGTTCGGCGTCGGTGCACTGGTCGGGACGACGATCGACCAACAGCGGTCACGACCGTCGGTCGCGGCCGCCACGAGCGACGGGGAACGCACCCTCGCGGCGCTGCTCTCGGCGCCGCAGACGTTCGCCGACCAGATCCCGGGAGCGGTCTCGGCTCCCGTGCGGCTGCACTCCACACGCCTGGTGTTCACGAACCGCTCCCTGTCCGCGGACGACGCCCAGACGCCGTGGGACGTGTACGCGGCGGTCGGGACGAACGCGTCGCTCGTCTGCCTGCTCGCGACGGCGGACGGTCGGACGGCGAGCACGTCGTGCTTCCCCCGTGCCGACGCCCTCACCGGATCCGTCACCCTCGTGACGCAGAGCGAGAGCGGCACCCTCACCGTGCACGTCCGCGGCGGGGTCGTGTCCGGTCGTGTGCGGCCCTCGTCCTGAGCGCGCCGCCTCTCTCGTGGGCGCGACGCCTCTCTCGGGTGCGACGCCCCTCTCGTGGGCGCGACGCCTCTCTCGCCGCCCCTCTCGTCGGCGCTACGCCTCCTCGCGACGGAGCAGGGTGAGCAGGGCGTCGAGCGCAGGCACCTGACCCGCCACGAGGTCCGTCCGTGCCGCGGCGACGCTCGTCCACCGGGCGTCGTCCACCTCGGGGAACGACACCATCCGGCCCGACCCCCGCGGGAGCTCGACGAGGAAGGTCGTGCTCCGGACCGTCTCCACGACGAGGTCCGACGCGCCCGCGAACAGCGTGACGCGCTTGCCCGAGGCCTGGCGGAACGTGCCGAGTTCGACGTACGGCACGTCCGGTGCGGGGACGCCGATCTCCTCGTGGAACTCGCGCCGCGCGGCGTCGAGCGGTGTCTCGTCGAGGTACTCGCCCTTCGGGAACGACCACGCCCGTGGTCGCCGCCGCCAGAACGGGCCGGCCATGTGCGCGACGAAGACCTCGGTGTCGATCTCCGGGTCGGCGGCACCACGAGCGACCGATGCCGCGGCCGGTCGGTACAGCACGATGCCCGCGCTCGTCACCACGGCCGTCACGACCCGTCGGGACGACGTCGACGACGCACGAACGCCCAGACGACCACGACAGCGCCGAGGCCGACCACCCCCGCGCCGATCGCCAGCCGGCCCGCGTCGGCGGAGGACCGAGCGGCGGCCGCACGAGCCGCTGCCGACGCGGACGCCCGCGCCTGCGCGGACGCGCTGGCCCGTGCCTCCCGGGCCCGTGCCGCGGCCTCCGCGTACACGGCGCGGATGCGGCGTCCGGCGTCCGTGGCCATCGCTCCGGCACCCGCTGCGTTCGGATGCAGCGCCCCGGGTACGAGGTCGACGTCCCGGAGGCCGGACGAGGCGGACAGGGTGATCCCCCGGACGAACGGCCGGGTCCTCGAACACGGTGAGTGGGCGGCCGTCGCGGAGAGCATCGAGACGTAGGTCCCACCGGCCTGGTGCACGACGGCCCGCGTCGTCCGGTCGAGCCGCTGCTGCACGCCGTGGAGGTAGCGGACGTCCGTGTCCGTGAACGGGAACGCATCGCGCGGGAACGACCCGGTCAGGCTCGCGGCGTCGAGCGCGGCGCGGAAGCAACCCGCCGTTGGTGTGTGGGCGGCGTCCGGGAAGATCGTGGGGTACCCGACGACGACGAGTCGGGCGTGCGGCGCGGCCGTCCGCACCGCACGCACCGCCGACCGGATGCCACGGGTGACGGGACCCTCGACGGCCGCCGCGAGCGCGTCGGTCCCGTCGGTGACCAGGCGGCTGCGACAGTTCGGCACGTCCGCCCCCGACAGCACGGGTCCGCGTCGGGACAGGGCGACGCACGAGGACGCCGTCGCGAACAGCCCCGCGTCGTTGCCGCCGATGGACAGCGTGACGAGCCGCGTCCGGTCGCTCAGCGCGTCGACCTGCGGTGCGGCACCGTTCTGGCGTCGGGAGACGACGTCGGCGCTCGTGGCCCCCGCGCACGTCACGTCCACGAGCCGGAGGTCCAGGCTGGCCGCGATGCGGTGCGGGTAGTCCTCGGATGACTGGCCGCAGGCCGGGACCGGGTCCCCCGTCGCATGTGGCAGGCCGTAGCCGGCGGCGTAGGAGTCGCCGAGCGCGACGTACTCCGCTCCGCGCGGGGGCAGACCGTCGCGACCGGCGCGCGCACCGTGGTGCGCGGTGGAAGCGGGCACCACGGTGGCCGCCGACGCGGCCGGTCCCGCACCGGGGTCGGCGGTGCCGATGACGACGACGGACAGGGCGGCGGATGCGGCGATCACGGCCAGCGGACGGCAGAGCAGGATGGGGACCTCACCAAGCGGGGACGGGGGCGGCGGGGCGACCGATGCTACGCCTCCCGGCCCGCGTGACGATCGTGGGCGGCGGTCAGCCGACCAGTCGCCGCAGCCGACGACGGATGCGGTCGACGTCGTCGCACCCGGCCTCCTCCATCGCCTCGATCGCGCGTTCGGTGGCGGACGCGAGGGCCGCGGGGGTGGCACCGAGCGTCGCGTAGCGGTCGAGCGCGTTCGACACGGCCCGGGCGACGAAGCCCTCGTACTCGCCGAGCGACTCAGCGAGCTCGTGGAGGCCGACGAACCCGGCGACCATCAGGTGCGCCTCGAACGGGATGTCGACCTCGGGCGGGGCGTCCCCGATGTCGACCGCGCGCTGCAGCGTGGTCGCGCACAACTGGATCCACCCGACGTACGGCACCGGCAGGTCGATGTCGATGAGTTCGGCCTCGCGCTCGAGCCGCACGACGGCCCGACCGATGGGGTCCGACTGCTCCTGCATCGCGACGAAGACGGTCGACAGGGCGAGTTCGTCGAACGGGGGACGATCGGCGGCCGGCAGCGCGGCGAACACGCCCTCCTGCGTGAAGGACACGTCCATGATCGCCTGGACCATGTCGGTCTTCGACGCGAAGTGGTAGCTGACGAGGCTCTTCGCCACCTGCGCCCTGGCCGCTACCGAGGCGTAGGTCGTCGCCTGGTAGCCGCGTTCCCCGAATTCCAGGGCTGCGGCCTCGAGGATGGCGTCCCTCGTGCGTCGGCGTTGGTCCTCACGCATGCCCATGGCAGACCACCGTAGTGGCAGGAGCGATGAGGGACGCCGCCCCGGCCTGGTTCCCGTCGATTTCCCAGGACGGGCGTCCTGTGGGAGACTTCGAGCACAGGCGCGGCTCCGGCCGTGCGACGGCCGTCGAGCGGCCGGATGGACGTGCCGATGTGGGGGGACGTCCAGGGCCCGCTCGACGGTCGTCGGGGTCAGCGGCGCCCGAGTCGCCGTTCGCCGCCCGCACCGGCCTGGTACACGAGGCCGTAGTGCTGGTACAGCGTCGGTTCGACCGACGCCTCGAGCTCGCCGTCGGTGTCGATGGACGGCGCGTCCTTGACGAGCTTCTTGTCGTAGGTCACCTTGAGGTGCTTGGGCGACACGGTGGCGCCGTCGAGGGGCACGAACACGAGTCGCTGCCGACCGATCAGACCGATCTGGACGCTCGCGAACGCCGGCTGCGACGTCGCGGTGTCGAAGTAGATGCTCTCCAGGCTGCCGATCCGGTCGTCGCCGGCGTCGACGACCGGCTGCCCGATCCAGTCGCGGATGTTCTCGGCCTCGAACACGTCGTTCCTCTCCCCGCGCCGGAACGATTCGGGCGCGGTGCCGCAGACGGTAGTCCCGGTGCGGGCGTCGTGTCGCCGGTGCGCCGTGTCGCCGCTGCGCCGTGTCGCCGCTGCGCCGTGTCGTCCGTGCTCAGGGTCGCGGTCCAGGATCGGGTCGTGACGGACCGACGAGCGACCCTGCCGCGCCTGGCCGACCTCGCCCAGGGCGACGACACCGCGACGGGGACGCTCCGCGACCGTGCTCGCCGGTTCGCGGAGCTGCTCGGCATCGCTCGGCGCAACGGGCTGCTGCCGTTCGGCCGCCTCGACTTCTCGCGGTCCCCGGGAACGGCCGGTCTCCGGGTCGAGCAGGCGACCGGGTTGCGGCGCGCACTCGAGGAGGCCGGCGGCGCGTTCGTCAAGATCGGTCAGCTGCTCTCGACGCGTGACGACCTGCTGCCGGACGAGTGGCGCGCCGCCCTCGCCGATCTCCAGGAGGACGTCACCCCCGCGCCGGCCGACGCGGTCGCGGCCCTCCTCCGTGAGGAGCTCGGTGCGCCCGTCGACGAGGTGTTCGCCGCGTTCGATCCCGTCCCGGTCGCGGCCGCGTCGATCGCGCAGGTCCACCGTGCCCGCCTCCGGGACGGCCGGACCGTCGCGGTCAAGGTGCAGCGACCCGGCGTCGCGGTCGTGATCCGCCGCGACGTCGACATCGCCCTGCGGGTCACCCGGTTCCTCGCGCGCACCTCCGCCCAGGCACGTCGGCTCGGGGTGGAGGACGCCGCGGCCCAGTACGCGACGGACCTCGTGCGGCAGGTCGACTTCGGCCGCGAGGCGACGAACCTCGCCGCACTCCGCGCGACGCAGGCGCGCAGTCGTCGTGCCGCGGAACTCCACCTGCCCGAGCTCGTCGACGAGCTGAGCTCCCGCCGCGTGCTCGTCATGGAGTTCCTCGACGGTCGTACGCTCGCGACGGCCCGCGCGGACGGGGCCGACACCGCGTCGCTGGAACCACTGATGCGGACCGTGGTCCGCGCCTTCATCCGGCAGGTGGTCGTCGACGGGGTCTTCCACGCGGACCTGCACCCCGGCAACATCCTCGTCATGCCCGACGGGCGGCCGGCGCTCGTCGACTTCGGATCGGTCGGGAGGCTCGACCTCACCCTGCGCGAGACCGTCCAGGAACTGCTCGTCGCCTACCTGCAGTCCGACACGCGCGGCATCGCCGACGGGGTGCTCCGGCTCGCCCCGCTCGCCGACCCCGTGGACGAACCGGCGTTCCGACGGGACATCGCGACGTTCGTCGTCGACGAGCTCGGACCCGGAGCCCGCATCGGGATCGACACGGTCGACGCCGCCGTCGAGGTCTTCGGCCGCTACGGCATGGCGGTCCCCGCGGAGTTCGTCGCGGCCGCCCGGGCGTTCGCGATCCTCGAGGGCACGCTACGCACCGTCACGCCCGCGTTCGACCTGCTCGAGGAGGCCCGGACGCTCGCCCGCGACCAGATCCGGGACCAGGTGACCCCCGCCGGGGTCCGGGACCTCCTCGTCCGTGAGGCACTCGCGGTGCTGCCCGGACTCCGGCGCCTGCCCCGCCGCGTCGACCGCATCGGGGAAGCCCTCGAGACCGGTCACCTCAACGTGAACGTGCGTGTGCTCGCCGACCGACGCGACCGACGCCTGGTCGCCGGTCTGGTCCGTCGAACGGTCTGGACGGTGCTCGGGGCGCTCGCGGGCATCACGGCGGTCGTGTTCCTGGCGGTCCCGCGACCCGTCCACCCCGGCGCGCTGACCCCGGCGGCGGCGGGCTGGGTGCTCGTGGTGGTCGCCGTGGTGTCCCTCGGCGCGACCGCGATCGACGCGGCGCTGGCTCGGCGTCGCGAGTGACGCCGGCCGGATTCACCCCGCGAGGGACCGGTACCAGTCGCGGTCCTCGGCGTCGAGCTCGAGCGTGCCGAGTGGCTCCGGGTCGGCGACGTCGAACCACGCGTCGTCGAGCAGCATCGCGAGTTGGTGGGAGCTGAGGCCCCGACCGGCGGCGCGATCGCGGAACTCCTCCACGGACACGACCGGGGGCAGGGAGCGGCCGAGCACCTCGGCGGCGGTGACCACGACCTCGCCCGCGGCCACGGGCGGATCGGTGTGGACGGGGACGACGCCCGATGCGCGCGTGAGGGCGGCGGCCGCGATGCGGCGGCCGAGTGTCCGGACGTGCACGACGCTCACCCGCGCCGCGGTGTCCGGAACCGCCCCCAGGGCCGTGACGAGGCGCAGCGCCGACGGGAACACCCATCGGTCCCCCACCCCGTGGACGACGTTCGGGCGGACGACGGCTCCGCCAGCTGCGAGGACCAACCGCTCCGCCTCCGCACGGCTCACGGAGGTCGCGGACTCGGGCGTCGCACCCGGACGCGGACCGCCCCGGTGCGGCCCGGAGCCGAACACCGCCGCGGTGGACACCAGGACCACGCGCGCTCCTGCCTCGGCCGCCGCCTCGACGACGATGCGCGTGCCGTCCACGTTCGTGCGGCGGACGGCGTCGTCGTCCCCGCCGATCGCGACCGCGCTGTGCACGACGGTCTGCACACCCGCGACCAGGCGGGCCACGGCCTCCGGGTCGAGCAGGTCCCCGGACACCGGGGAGAAGGCGGCGTTCTCGGGCACCGCACGACGCACGAGACCGCGGACCGGCACGGCCTCCGCCACGAGCGCGTCGACGACGCGTCGCCCGATGAACCCGAGCGGACCGGTCACCGCGACAGGTGTCGAGGAGGACAGCGAGGAGGACATTTCGGGGGACGATTGCACGCTGGGGGCCATCCATTCACGTCGAGGGGTGTCGTGCGGACGGTAACAGGACCTGAGCGTGGCTACCATGTCGGAGCGGCCGTCGGGGCCGTTGGGAGTCGGAGGGGACACCATGGCCCAGCAGGAGCGCGCCGTCGTCACGCGCGACAAGATCGTCCGGAGCGCCGCGACGATCTTCGAGCAGCGCGGGTACGCGAACGCGTCGCTCGACGTCGTCGCCTCGGAGGCGGGCGTCACCAAGGGTGCGCTCTACCACCACTTCAAGTCGAAGGAGGAGGTGGCGAACGCGGTCATCGAGCTGCAGTACGAGATCGCGCAGTCGTACGGCGAGCGGGTGTTCCTGCTCGGACGCACCGCGCTCGAGCGGATGATGTGGATGTCGCAGACCTTCGCCCAGCAGATGAAGGACGAGGTCGTCGTGTCCGCCGGGGTGCGGCTCACCACCGAGGCCGGCGGCAACGGTCTCGAGCGCGAGGCGCCGTACGCGGGCTGGATCCACACGGTCGAGGGGCTCATCGCGGCGGCGGTCGAGGAGGGCGACATCCGCGCCGACGTGGACCCCACGCGCCTGGCGGCGTTCCTCATCCCCGCGTACACGGGCGTGCAGCTCGTCTCGGACATCCTGCACAGCCGCGAGGACCTCTTCCAGCAGCTCGAGAACATGTGGACGATGTTGCTCATCCCCGCGCTCGTGCCGGCCGAGCGGCAGCCGCTCGTGGCGGACCTCCCGGCCCGCATCATGCGTTCGGCGGTCTGACCGCACGCCCCACGGCACCGCTCTGTCGGGCGGTGCGGCTCGGCCGGGCGGTGCGACGAGGCCGGGCAGTGCCGCTCAGCCGGACAGTGCCGCTCAGCTGGGCAGTGCCGCTCAGCTGGGCAGTGCCGCTCAGCGGGGCAGTGCGACTCAGCCGGGGAAGGCGGAGGCGCGGACGCGCGACACGACGACGCCGTCCTGGCACAGGACCGCGACCTCGGTGCCGTCCTCGCGCTCGAGCGTGATCGTCACGGGACTCGTGAGCTCCGCGTGGGCGAGGAACTCGACCGTGACCTCGCGGGGCGTGTGCGTCGGATCGTCCGCGTGGGCGCGGAAGGCCTGCAGCGCGGCCTCGAGCACGACCATGCCCGGCACGTGGTCGAGCGGGTGGTCGAAGTACACCGGGTTCGTGGCGTCGAGCGAGAGCTCGAACGCGTCGCTGCCCGCGGCACCGGACAGCAGGACGAAGTCCGGCGTCGGCGCGCCCACCAGCCCGTGCGCGGCCGGACTCGGGCGAGGCGGCAGGCGATCGACGTCCGCTGAGGACGGCGCGCCCTCGCGCATCCGGCGGTACACGGGTCCGGGGATGGTGCGGGCACGACCGCCCCCGCGGGCGAGGACGTGGTCGCCGTCGCGGACCGTGAGCATCGAGTCGTAGGACGCGGCGACGCCCTTGCGCTCGACGAGCTCCGAGACCACGACGTCGATGGTCGGCGATCCGGGGCGGTCGGAGCGGCGGACCGCGTCGTCGGCGACCTCGACGCGCATCGACTCCATCACGAACGCCTGTCCGAACGGCACCCCGAGGTGCAGGTGCGCGAGTGCGATCGCGGTCTGACGGAGCGTCTCGAGCGCGAGCGCGGGTCCGACGGCGACGTCGTCCGTGCCCCACGGTCCGAAGTACGCGTGCCGCCTCGGCCAGTGCACGTCCGCCACGAAGGTGCTGTCGCTCGTCCGCTCGAGCGCAGTGAGCAGCACCTCCGTCAGCTGACGGCGGTGCACCAGGGCTCCCGGGAGGAGATGCGCGTGAGGGGACAGGTCGGTCTCTCGGGTTCGCGTACTGGACGTACGTTCGGTGGCGGTCATGAGCATCGTATGGGGCAGCGGTCCGTCGCGACACCACCCGTTCCACACGGTCGCGCCGCCCCGACGGCGACGTGCACCTCGCGCGGGGTACACGACGCGTGTCGTGCGGCACCACGCCCTCGCCGTCGTGCTGCCCGCGCGCCCGGAGTGCCGCGGATCGCGAGGAGCGGGACGTCCCGCCGTCCGGGGTCCGCGCCTGCCCGGTCCATGGGCGGAGCGGTACACGGGGACGGGCTGCGTCCCCCGTTTTGGGGTCGAACCCCCGTCCTCCCCGAGCGCCGCCGGACCGACACCCCCGGAGTGGGGCCAAGAAGCATACCCAACAGTACGGTTTTGCCGTTACGCTGCTGGTGATCGGACGGAACGGCACCGGTGTCGTGGTCTCAGGGGTGGTACCGGCGTCGTCCCCGTCCACCGCCGACCGACCCGGAGCCGACATGACCACAGCGCGCGTCACCGCACCGCGGAGCAGCACGATGCTCCTCGGCGGCACCGCGCTGGTGGTGGGCGCCCTGCTCAGCGTCATCGCCCAGCTCGCCGGTCCCACCGGACCGTCCGGTCAGGCGTCGTTCGCGATGCTCGGTGGTGCCGCGACCTTCATGGCCGCGTTCGTGCTCGGGTTCGGCGACGGCGGCGCATGGGACGCCGTCCGTGGGTCGTGGATCGGGCGGGTCTCGTTCGCCGTGTTCGGCGGCGCCGGCCTCCTGGTCGGGGTCGTGCCGCTGCTGCCCTCGCCGCCGATCGCGTCGGCCGGGGTCGTGGAGGCCGGCCTCATGGTGACGGCGGGAGCCGCGGCGGTGACAGCCGCCGTCGTCGTGCGGAGGGTCGCTGCGACACCACGCCGCATCTCGGTCGTCGTCGCCGCGATCGGCGCCGCCACCGCGGCGTCCGGACTCCTCGCGCTCGCGCCGTCCACGGGGCACCTCGCTCCGTTCGCCGCGGTCGCCGCAGGGTTGCTCCAGGCCGCGGTCGGCGCTGTCGTCCTCCGGCAGCGCCGACGGAAGGGTCGGCCCGTGCCGTGAGCCAGACCTCCAGCGTCGGTCATGCACGCGCTCCTGGTGGATGCTTCCCCCCTGCACCCGTCGGGACCGCGATCGACACTGGACCAGCCCGCCACCAGGCGGGCCCACAGGGCGACCGAGCCGTGTTCGGGTCATGGCGCGATCGTCCGCGTGGACGCCCCGTCGCACGTCGCGACGCCGGGCACCGGAGGGTCCGGGTGCGTTCGGGTCGCGCCCGGACCCTCTCCAGGCTCGTCGACTCGGGTCGCGGGCGGCGTCGGCCGGGAGGCGCGGCATGGGTCGCCGAGGAGTGGTCTCCGACCGTCGTCAGACCCCGCCAGCCGCGGTCAGATGACGCCGCCGGCCGCGTCGGTCGCGCCCGCGGTCACTCCGGCACCCTCCCAGGCGACGCAGGTCCACCCGTCGTCCGGTGACCCCTGGAGCTCGACGACACCCGTGTTGCCGAGGACGTGGTCGGCCACGAACGCGAGGTCCACGTTGTCCACCCGGAGGCCGACCCACGCCCGGATGGCCGCGCCCGAGCTCACTGCGACCACGACCTCGTCGCCGGCGGTGGCGATGTGCTCCACTGCACCGTCGAATCGGTCGAGGAAGGCGCGGCCCGTGATGGCGCCGGGCATCGCACGGTCGAGGTCCCCCGCGACCCACGCACCGATCGTGCCGTGGTACCGCTCGACGGCGGCACGGTCGTCGTGACCCTCGAGCTCACCCGCCTCGATCTCGAGCAGGCCCGGGAGTTCCACCGCGACCAGGTCACGCCCCTGGAGGAGCGGGGCCGCGGTCTGGTGCGTCCGGACGAGCGGTGAGACGTAGACGGCGTCCAGCCGGCGGCTCACGAACGATGCCGCGAGGGCGTCGGCCTGCTCGCGTCCCGTCGGGGTGAGGTCCGGACCCGGGACGCGGGTCTCGAGGCGCTTGACGACGTTCGTGGGGGTCTCCCCGTGGCGGATCAGGAACAGCTGCACGAGGGACAGCGTAGGGAAGCGGCGGCGCGCTGTGCGCGCCGCCGCTTCCGCGTGTCGGCGCCGGAGGACCTCCCGGCGCCGCGCTCCCCGCCGCGCGCGGCCGCCTCGGGCCCGGTCGCGATCAGCGGTGTCGTGGTCGGTCGACGTCGTCGTCAGAGCCGAAGTGCATGCGAGGGAGCGGGCGCGTCGACGCCGTACTCCCAGCCGTCGTAGTCACCGTGGTGGTGACGGGCCAGGTCGGTGAAGAACCGCCGGGCGTCGGACACCGTGCGTTCGTCGATCACGGAGACGGTGCGGACCGCGATCACGGCCCATCCGTCCTCACCGACGGCCCGGCCGAGGCGACGGATGCCCCATCCGGACTCGCGCATGCGGTCGGCCGCTGCTCGGGCGTCCCGCTCGGTGTCGCAGTACCAGAAGTGCAACCACGGTCGTGCCGTGGTGACCGCGCCCGACACGGTCGCGAGCGACGCGCGGTCAGCGGCGGTGAGGAGCGCCTCCCCCGCGCTGCCGCTCGTGCGCCGACCGAACTCCCAGATCTTCCCCATGGCCGTCATACAACCATGCGTGAGCATGGTTCAGGAAAAGGATACTCGGTATGCTTTCCCGGTCCCCGTGTTTCCGCGGGAGTCGGCCTTCCTGGACTCCGTACGGCAATCCGATTCCCAGCCGTTTCCGAGTGGAGTGGAACGGACCGCCGTGCCGTGCACATCGCGTGCGGGAGCGCCGTCGCGTCGGGGGTCCGCCGTACCGTGCGAGGGTGACGAACGACGACGGGATCGACGACCGTGGCCACGGTACCGCCGCGCGACGCTCGCGGGGAACACGGGCGGCCGCCTGTGCGGGTCCGGTGTGCGGCTCGTCCTGCCGCCGCCCGGTCCCTCCGGACGCGCCCGTCGCGCTCTGCGCGCAGCACCTGGCCGTGGCGGCCGAGTGGGCCGGCGCCACGGGCGGTGTCGACGACGTCCTCCCCGCGCCGTGCGCCGCCTGCGGAGCACGGACCGGCGTGCGGTATCCGTCTGGGTGGGTCTGCGGGGTGTGCGAGTGGCGCGTCGGGGCGGTGCCCGACGGCGAGGCACGTCCGCCACGCGTCGACGTCGTCTACTACATCCGCTTCGAGGAGCGCATCAAGATCGGCACCTCCGCCAACCCCCGCCAGCGGCTGGCCCGGCTCTGGCACGAGGAACTCCTCGGGTTCGAACGGGGTGGGCGCGCCCTGGAACGCGCCCGACACCACCAGTTCGCGCACCTGCGGTACCCCGGGTCGGAGTGGTTCAGGATCGAGGACGACCTCCGCCAGCACGTCGGCCGCGTGACGGACGGCCAGCCGGCGCCGTGGGACCTCTACACGCGCTGGGTGAGCGAGGCCGTCGCGCTCCGGACCTGATCTCGGGCCCCGTGCGGACCGTGCCCGGTGTCAGTCGCGCAGGTAGGCGTCGACGAGCAGGTCCCCGCGCACCGCCCGCAGTTCGTCCACGAGCCGGGCGAGCGTCCGCCGGGACCACCCGCCGGCCTCGATGTCGTGCGGCCCGAGTGCCGGGAGCCGTCCGGTCCGGATGCGGATGACCTCCCACCCCGCGGCTCGGAGGGCACGGTCCTTCCGGCGGTCGGCGTCCTCACGGCGGCCCACGTGCTCGAGACCGTGGCGTCCCGTCGAGTCGTACTCGATCGCGACGCGGAGCTCCGGGAGCACGACGTCGGGCCACGCCTCAAGGTGGTCGAAGAAGGGTCGGGCGAGACGCACCGCGTTGTCGCCCTCGGTGTGCTCGAGCCGCGCGCGGAGGTCGGCACGCAGCTGCGCCTCCACCGCGGACGCCGGGCGCGGGGCGCACGCACTGCGGAACGGGGTCCCCGCCGGGAGGTCGGGGGTCCGGGTGCAGACATCCCGGCCACGACGTGTGGGTCGAGCCGGACGCGTCGCGAGCGGAGCGGGAGCACGTGGTGCGTCGGATGCCGGCCCGGTGACTCCGTCCGGACCCGTGGCCGGCACCACGGCGGGGTGCAGCAGGGTCAGCGGTCCGCGGGGTCGGGCTTGCGCGGCACACTCGGGACACCACGAGGACCGCCGGCGCTCGCGGCCGGGACGGGACCGCTGTTCGCTCGGTGTGGCGACGAACACGTGGCCCGCGTCACACTCCCAACACAGGAAGACGTCGGCGGCGGGCGGGATCTGGCTGAGGACGATGCCGCTGTTGCGGTCGGGGTGGTACTGACGCACGAGGACCGGGAAGGAACGCCATGCCTCGCGGAACTCACCGACGGCGTAGGGCACCTCGCGCCCGCGCGACCACTGCCGTCGCGCCCACCACACACCCACCGGTTCGGCCACGGACCGCAGCGTAGGGAGCACCACCGTCACCGGCGGCCGCGCCCGATCAGGAGCGCACGAGTCGCGCGATCGCCGCCGATGCCTCTCGGATGCGCTCGTCCGCGGCATCGCCGCCCTCCGCGACGGCGTCGGCGACGCAGTGCGCGAGGTGGTCGTCGAGCAGTCCGAGGGCGACCGACTGCAGGGCCTTCGTCATCGCGGAGACCTGGGTCAGGATGTCGATGCAGTACTGCTCCTCGTCGACCATCCGCTGCAGGCCGCGCGCCTGCCCCTCGATGCGCCGGAGCCGTTTCAGGTAGTCGTCCTTCGCGGAGATGTACCCGTGGTGGTGCGTGGTCTCGTCGGTCATGCCGTGCCTCCCGGTCGGTGGCGGTATCGTGGTGCGGTACCCCGCCAGGGTATCGCGATGACCGAGGGAGACGAGCATGGCCGAGCCGACGACGACCGACTACCGGATCAGCGGGATGACCTGCGAGCACTGCGTCATGAGCGTCGACGAGGCGTTCCGCGAGCTCCCGGGCGTCCTCGGCGTCGTGGTGGACCTGCAGGTCGGCGGGATCTCGACCGCGACGGTCACGAGCGAGCGTCCGCTCGGCGACGCCGAGGTCGCGGCCGCCGTCGACGACGCGGGGTACGCGCTGGCGGAGGCATGAGCGACACCGCCGCACCGGTCGAACTCGCGATCGAGGGCATGACCTGCGCATCGTGCGCGAACCGCATCGAACGCAAGCTCAACAAGCTGCCCGGCGTGGCGGCGAGCGTCAACTACGCGACCGAGACCGCCACGGTCCTCCTCCCGCCGGAGATCGGGGTTCCCGACGCGATCCGGACGGTCGAGGCCGCCGGGTACCACGCGCACCTGCCCGAACCGGACGACGAGGAGCGGGACCCCGCCCTCCCCCTGCGCCGCCGACTCGCTGTCTCCGCCGCGCTCGCCCTGCCCGTGGTCGCGCTGTCGATGGTGCCCGTCCTGCCGTTCCCCGGGTCGACCTGGGTCGCGCTCGTGCTGGCGCTCCCGATCGCGGCGTGGGGCGCGTGGCCGTTCCACCGGTCGGCGGTCGTGAACGCTCGACACGGCGCCGCGACGATGGACACGCTCGTGTCGCTCGGGGTGACCGCCTCCCTGCTCTGGTCGGTCTGGTCCCTGGTGGCCGGTCTCGCCGGCCGGGACGGGGCCGGGACGCACTCCTACGCCGAGGTGGCCGCGGTCGTGACCGTGTTCCTGCTCGCCGGCCGCGTGGCCGAGCTCCGGGCCCGTCGTCGCTCGGGGGCCGCGCTGCGGGCGCTCCTCGACCTCGGCACCCCGACCGCCCGCCTGCTGCGCGACGGTCGGGAGGTCGAGGTGCCCACCACGGCGCTCCGCGTCGACGACCGGTTCGTCGTCCGTCCCGGCGACCGGATCGCCACCGACGGTGTCGTCGTCGAGGGGACCTCCGCCGTCGACACGAGCATCATGACGGGCGAGTCGGTGCCCGTCGAGGTCGCGGTCGGTGACGCCGTGACCGGCTCCACCGTGAACGTCGGCGGGGCCCTGGTCGTCGCTGCGACGAGCATCGGCGCCGACACCGAGGTCGCGCGGATCGGTCGCCTCCTCGTCCGCGCCCAGACGGGGAAGGCGTCCGTGCAACGGCTCGCCGACCGGGTCTCCGCGGTGTTCGTCCCCGTCGTGATCGGCCTGGCGCTCGTCGCGCTCGTCGGCTGGCTCGCCATGGGGGCCGGAACCGGTCCGGCGGTCGCCGCCGGCGTCGCGACGCTCGTGATCGCCTGTCCCTGTGCCCTCGGTCTCGCCACGCCCACGGCGTTGCTCGTCGGGACCGGCCGTGGATCGCAGCTCGGGGTGCTCATCACGGGCCCGCAGGTGCTCGAGGTCACCCGGCGCGTCGACACCGTCGTGCTCGACAAGACCGGCACCGTCACCACCGGTCGCATGCAGGTCCGGGAGGTCGTGCTCGCGCCCGGCACGGGGACCGACGAGGAGACCGTGCTCGCCCTGGCCGCCGCCGTGGAACGTCGGTCCGAACACCCGGTCGCGCGCGCGCTCGTGGAGCGCGCGGGTCACGACACCGCTGCGGCCGTCTCGGCCTTCCGCTCCACCGCGGGATCCGGCGTCGAGGCCGTGGTCGACGGCGCCGTGGTCCGCGTGGGTCGTCCAGCGTGGGTCACGGGGCTCGGAGCGACACCCCTGCCGGCAGCACTCGTGGCCGGCGTCGAACGGGCGACCGCGACCGGGCGGACCGTCGTGGCGGTCGCACGCGACGGCCGCGTCCTCGGCCTGGTGTTCGTCGCCGACGCGGTCCGCCCGACGAGTCGCGCCGCGGTCGAGCGGTTGCGACGCATGGGTCTCCGGACGGTCCTGCTCACCGGCGACGGGCAGGAGGTCGCCCGTGCCGTCGCCACCGAGGTCGGCATCGACGAGGTGGTCGCCGAGGTGCGACCCGAGGACAAGCACCGCGCCGTGACCGACCTGCAACGTGCCGGGGCGGTCGTCGCCATGGTCGGGGACGGTGTGAACGACGCGGCCGCGATCGCCGCCGCGGACCTCGGCATCGCGATGGGCACGGGGTCCGACGTGGCGATGGACGCCGCGGACGTGGTCCTGGTCCGGAGTGACCTGGCGGCCGCGGCGGATGCGATCGCCCTGAGCCGACGGACACTCCGGACGATCCGCGGCAACCTGTTCTGGGCGTTCGCGTACAACGTCGCCGCGCTCCCGCTCGCCATGGCCGGGCTGCTCGACCCCATGATCGCGGGTGCCGCCATGGCCGCGTCCTCGGTGTTCGTCGTCGGCAACAGTCTGCGGCTCCGCCGGTTCCGTCCCGCCTGACCGTCCGGAGCGGCGGCGGACGACGGGGCACCCGCGGACGACAATGGACCTGGCGCACGAGGGTCGAGGGCCCCTCGTGCCGGAGGGGGAACAGTGGACACGACCGATCACGTCGACGAGCCGGGCGACCAGGCCGACGCGCTGCGGGCCTCCCGGTCGAGGCGGCGGCAGCGTCCGCTGCTCGTCGCGGTGGGCGTCGTCGTCGTCGGGCTCGTCGCGGTGGGCATCGGGGTCGGCGTCACCCACGGTCGTCCGGCCACGCCCGCGACGACCCCCACCGCCGAGGCACGCCGCATCACCCCGACGCCCGCGCCGACACCCACCCTCGCGGCCGTGCCGCCGCCGGTCGGTCCCCAGGCGCTCGCGGCGCTGCCGTTGGCGTACTACGACGCCGTCATCCCCGGCCTGCTCGACGGCACCACGGCCCACCCCGCGAACCAGTGGGAGATCGCGACACCGAGGCAGGCGCTCGTGCCGCTGTACGCCAGCCCCGCCGCCGACAGCGCGCCGATCGCAGCGCTCGGCGCCACCGTGCCGACCGTCAACCGGCCAGCGGCCACGGCGGTCTGGGGACGCTCCCCCGGTGCCGACGGCGGGATGGTCCTGGTGTCCACGCCGTCCCGGAAGAGCACCCCTGGCACGAACGGTGTGGCCACCGCCCCGAGCGCGACCTTCGCGTGGGCGCGGGCGGCCGACTTCACCCTGACCCGGACGGACCGGATGATCCGGGTCGACAACGCGACCTCGACGATCGCGATCGTCACCGAGAGCGGTGCGACGGCCACGAGCGAGGCCGCCCGGCTGGGCACACCGACCGATCCGACGCCCGCCGCCACCTCGACGTACATGGAGGCGGACTACGTCGACACGAGGATCGCGTACACCGAGGGCCACCCGATCGCCCTGACCGGGGCGCACTCCGCCCTGCTTCCCGGGTACGGGGGGAACTCCGCCCTGACGGCGCTGCACTACTACCCGGACCCCACGGGCAGCTCCCACGGCTGCGTCCGGATCTCCGCCGCGATGACCGCCGCGCTCGCGACCCTGCCGGTGGGGACGCCGATCCAGTTCACCTGACGGCCGTGCCGGCAGCCGTCGTGCTGGTCACCAGGGCGGGGAGCCTCAGCCGATCACCCGGCGGCGCCCGGCGAGCAGGCCGAGCCCGGCGAGCGCGACCTCGAGCACGAGCAGCACCACGAGTGCCGGTCGCCAGGAACCGACCGCGTCGTGGAGGGCGCTCACGGCGATCGGTCCGGCCGCGGCCAACAGGTACCCGACGGTCTGCGCCATCGCGGACAGCCCAGCCGCCTGTCGGTGGTGCTCGGTGCGGAGGCCGAAGAACGACAGGGCCAGCACGATGCACGCTCCACCGGACACACCGATGAGGCTGTCCCACACCGCGGCGAGGTGCGGGTCCACGAGCTGTCCCGCCATCGCCGCCACGAAGAACAGCGGGCTCACCGACGCCAGGATGCGCTGGTCCCGGAACCGCGGCAGCGCGGCGGAGCACAGGAGGCTGCCCGCGATGGCGAACGCGTTGAGGAGGAACTGGTGCACGCCCGCCGCGGCGGCGCTCACCCCGGCGGTGCGTTCGATCGTCGGCAGCCACGTGATGACGACGTAGTAGCCGACCGACTGGAGGCCCATGAACGCCGTGACCTGCCATCCGAGCGCCGAGCGCCACGGTGACCGGTGGGTCGGGTCCGGGCGCCGGACGTCGTCGAGCGCGACGTCGTCCGCGGTCGGCGGCAGGACCGTCCGGGCCCGGAGCTGCGGCGCGAAGACGGCCAGCGCGACGAGCGCGAGACCCGCCCAGAGCCCGAGCGCGAGCCGCCAGCCCGAGCCGTCGGACCCGGCGACGGGGACCGCGATCCCGGCCGCGATCGCGGCGAACGTCGACTGCACGGCGGAGTAGGCGCCGGTGACCTGCCCGATGCGGTCGGGGAAGTCCCGCTTGACGAGCGCCGGCAGTTCGACGTTCACCACCGCGATCGCGACGCCGAGCAGGACGGTGCCGACCCACAGCAACGCCGGTCCGGGCACCGAGCGGAGGACGATCCCGACCGCCAGGGCGGCCAAGGACACCCCGAGCGTGCGCTCGATCCCGAGGGCGCGTGCGATCGCGGGCGCGACCGGTGCGACGGCCGCGAACGCGAGCAACGGCAGGCTGATGAGCGCCGACGCCGTCGCCGAGGGAAGGTGCACCGATTGCTGCACGTCGGCGAGCACCGGCCCGACCGACGTGATCCCGGCGCGGAGGTTCGCGGCGACGAGCAGCAGGCCGACCAGGACGAGGCCGGGACGGAGCACCCGTGAGGGCGAGGTGGAGCGGTGGAGCACGGCAGTGACGCTACCCCGCTCCGGCTCTCCGACGTCGGCTGGACCCCTTCCCGTTGCGCCCGGGCCGGACCGCGCCGCGCCGGACCGCGCCGGGCCCGATCGCCGGACCTGGACCGTGCCTCCCGGCGGGTGCCAGGCTGGGAGCGTGCGCCCGGACCACGGGCGCGGACGCGAAGGAGCGGACGATGACGGGTGCCAGGGTGTTGTTCATCGGCGGGAGCGGCGCGATCAGCGCCTCCTGCACGCGGGAGGCCGTGCGGCAGGGGTTCGACGTGACCGTGCTCAACCGCGGATCGAGCGACCTGCGGGCGATCCCCGACGAGGTCGCCCGGCTGACCGCGGACACGGCCGATCGGGAGGCGCTGGAGGCGGCGCTCGGAGACGCGCAGTTCGACGTGGTCGTGAACTGGGTCGTGTTCACGCCGGACCAGGTCCGTCAGGACATCGAGGTGTTCGCGGGACGGACCCGCCAGTACGTCTTCATCAGTTCCGCGTCGGCCTACCAGACGCCGGCGACCCACCTGCCGATCACGGAGTCGACCCCGCTGAAGAACCCGTACTGGGAGTACTCGCGGAACAAGATCGCCTGCGAGGAGCTCCTGCTGCAGGCCTACCGGGACGACGACTTCCCGATGACCATCGTCCGACCCTCGCACACCTACGACGAGACGCTCATCCCGTTCGACGGCGGCTGGACCGTGATCGCCCGGATGCGGGCCGGCAAGCCGGTCGTCGTCCCGGGCGACGGCACCTCGCTCTGGACGATCACCCACAGCCGCGACTTCGCCGTCGGGTTCACGGGCGTCCTCGACCGCGCCGAGGCGATCGGCGAGGCGTTCCACATCACCGGCGACGAGACCCCGACGTGGAACCAGCTGTTCAGCGAGGTGGCGGCCGCTGCGGGCGCGCCGGAGCCGCAGCTCGTGCACGTGCCGACCGAGGCGATCCTCGCCAACGACGCGGCGTGGGGTGCGGGGGTGATCGGCGACAAGGCGAACACGATGGTGTTCGACAACGCCAAGATCCGGACGCTCGTGCCCGGGTTCGCGGCGCGCACGACGTTCCGGCAGGGCGCGCGCGAGATCGTCGCCTGGTACGACGCGCACCCCGAGCGCCAGCAGGTCGACCCCGAGAAGGACGCGCTCATGGACCGCCTCGCCGAGGCCTACGCGCCGCGGGTCGTGTGAGCGGGGACAACACCGCCCGCCTCCGCCGCGTCGCCGCGTCGGTCGACCCGCACGGAGTCGTCGCGCAGCCGCACTGGGTCTGACCCCGCGGCGGCGCCGGGTCCACCACCACGACCACCATCTCCACCACCACGGAAGGACCCACCATGGCCACCTGGCTCATCACCGGCTGCTCGACCGGACTCGGGCGCTCGTTCGCCGGGGCCGTGCTCGCCCACGGTCACAACGCCGTCGTCACCGCGCGCGACGTGACGAAGGTCGAGGACATCGCCCGCGACCACCCCGACTCCGCGCTCGCGCTCGCGCTCGACGTCACGGACGACGCGCAGGTCACCGCCGCCGTGCGGGCCGCGGAGGACCGGTTCGGCGCCGTCGACGTCCTCGTCAACAACGCCGGGTACGGGTACCGGGCGGCGGTCGAGGAGGGCGAGGAAGGACCCGTCCAGACCCTCTTCGACACCCACGTGTTCGGGACCGTCCGCACGATCAAGGCCGTGCTGCCCGGCATGCGCGGCCGCCGATCCGGCACCATCGTGAACATCTCGTCGATCGGCGCCCGCATCTCCCCCGCCGGATCCGGCTACTACGCCGCGGTCAAGGCGGCGATGGAGGCCCTGACCCTGTCGCTCCGCGCTGAGGTCGCGCCGCTCGGCATCACCGCGATGGTGGTCGAGCCCGGTGGGTTCCGGACGGACTTCGCCGGACGCTCGCTGACCCAGTCGGCCGAGCCGATCGCGGACTACGCCGAGACCGCCGGCAGACGCCGGAAGGAACACGACACCGTCCACGGCACGCAGAAGGGCGACCCGGCCAAGGCGGCGGAGGCGCTCATCACCGCCGTCGAGTCGGACGAGCCGCCGTTCATGCTCCTGCTCGGCAACGACGCGTCGGACGGCTTCCGATCCGCCCTCGACGCGCTGCGCGCGGACGCGGACACCTGGGAAGCCGTCAGCCGCA
This sequence comes from Curtobacterium sp. MCBD17_040, assembly GCF_003234805.2. GTDB lineage: Bacteria > Actinomycetota > Actinomycetes > Actinomycetales > Microbacteriaceae > Curtobacterium. Next base: position 1,695,375 of record NZ_CP126273.1, on the reverse strand, counting down.
GCACCGACTTCGACGACTGACCGCCCGCCCGCGGGGGGCGGGCGTACCGTTGACGGGGTGATGCGTCCAACGATGACCACCGTCGGCGATCTCCGCGCCTCGGGCCACCAGGCCCGGAGCGTCCGCGCCGAGATCCGTGACAACCTCCTGGCCGCCCTGCGCGCCGGTCGGGATCCCTGGCCGGGCATGCACGGGTTCGAGTCGACGGTGATCCCGCAGCTCGAGCGTGCGCTCATCGCCGGTCACGACGTCGTGCTGCTCGGGGAACGTGGCCAGGGCAAGACGCGCATCCTCCGGACGCTCGCCGGCCTGCTCGACGAGTGGACGCCCGTCATCGCCGGCTCCGAGCTCGGGGAGCACCCGTACGAGCCGATCACGACCGAGAGCGTGCGCCGGGCGGCGGAGCTGGGCGACGCCCTGCCGATCGAGTGGCGGCGTCGGGAGGACCGGTACGTCGAGAAGCTCGCGACGCCCGACACGAGCGTCGCGGACCTGATCGGCGACGTCGATCCGATGAAGGTCGCGGAGGGCCGCAGCCTCGGTGACCCCGAGACGATCCACTTCGGGCTCATCCCCCGCAGCCACCGCGGGATCGTCGCGATCAACGAACTCCCGGACCTCGCCGAGCGGATCCAGGTCGCGATGCTCAACGTCATGGAGGAACGCGACATCCAGATCCGCGGGTACGTGCTCCGCCTGCCGCTCGACGTGCTCGTCGTCGCGAGCGCCAACCCCGAGGACTACACGAACCGCGGGCGCATCATCACCCCGCTCAAGGACCGCTTCGGTGCCGAGATCCGCACCCACTACCCCACCGAGCTCGACGACGAGATCGCGGTCATCCGGCAGGAGGCCGAGTTCACCGCGGACGTGCCGGACGTGCTCGTCGAGATCCTGGCCCGGTTCACCCGCGCGCTCCGCGAGTCGAGCGCGGTCGACCAGCGCAGCGGCGTCAGCGCGCGGTTCGCGATCGCCGGTGCCGAGACCATCGCCGCCGCGGCGGTCCACCGCGCGACACGGCAGGGCGAGGACGAGGCCGTGGCGCGCCCGATCGACCTCGAGACCGCGGTCGACGTGCTCGGCGGCAAGATCGAGTTCGAGTCGGGCGAGGAGGACCGCGCGGACGACGTCCTCGAGCACCTGCTCCGCACGGCGACCGCCGAGACGGTGCGCGCGCACTTCCGAGGCATCGACTTCGGCGTGCTCGTCGACGCGCTCGAACGCGGCGGGATGGTCACCACGGGCGAGCAGGTGACCGCGCGGGACTTCCTGTCCGGCCTGCCGTCACTCGGCGAGTCCGACCTGTACGACCAGGTCGCCGACCGGCTCGGTGCGCACACCGACGGCGAGCGCGCCGGGGCGATCGAACTCGCGCTCGAGGGGCTGTACCTGGCCCGTCGCGTGAGCAAGGAGACCGGCGGGGGCGAAGCAGCGTATGGGATGTGAGGTCGCATGACGGGGACCAACCGGCGGCTCGCCCGCGACGCCCGGTACCGGAAGTACGCCGGCGGCCCGGACCCGCTCGCGCCGCCCGTCGACACCAGCGAGGCCATGGACGCCATCGGTCAGGACGTCATGGCCGGGTACTCACCCGAGCGCGCGATGCGGGAGTTCCTCCGCCGTGGTGGTCGTGACCAGGCCGGGCTCGACGACCTCGCCCGCCGTGTCGCCGAGCGTCGCCGCGAGCTGACGCGCAAGCACAACCTCGACGGCACGCTCGAGGAGATCCGCGAGCTGCTGGACCAGGCCGTCACGCAGGAGCGCGGCCAGCTGGCGCGTGACGTGGAGATGGACGACGGCGTCCGAGCCCTCGCCCAGATGCAGCTGGACAGCCTCCCGTCCTCCCCCGCCGCGGCGGTGAGCGAGCTCAGCGACTACCGGTGGCAGAGTCCGCAGGCGGCCGCGGCCTACGGGCGGATCAAGGACCTGCTCGGGCGCGAGATGCTCGACCAGCGGTTCGCCGGGATGAAGCAGGCGCTCGAGAACGCCACCGACGCCGACCGGGCCGCGATCAACGACATGCTCACCGACCTGAACGAACTGCTCGACGCGCATGCGCGGGGGGCCGACACGCCGGAGCAGTTCGAGGACTTCATGGCGAAGCACGGGGCGTTCTTCCCCGAGGCGCCGGTGGACATCGACGAACTGCTCGACGCCCTCGCCGCCCGAGCCGCGGCCGCCCAGCGCATGCGGAACTCGATGACCCGGGAGCAGCGGGACGAGCTCGACGCGCTGGCGGCCCAGGCCTTCGGCTCCCCCGACCTGATGCAGTCCCTCGCGCAACTCGACGGGAACCTCCGCGCGCTCCGTCCGGGCGAGGACTGGGGCGGGGGTGAGCGCATGGACGGCGACGAGGGTCTCGGGCTCGGCGACGGGACCGGAGTGTTCCAGGACCTGGCGGACCTCGACCAGCTCGCCGACCAGCTCGCGCAGTCGCACAACGGGTCACAGCTCGACGACCTCGACCTCGACGCGCTCCGGCGGCAGCTCGGTGAGGAGTCCGCGGTCGACGCACGGACGCTGCAGCAGCTCGAGAAGGCCCTCCGCGACACCGGGGCACTCAAGCGCGGACTCGACGGGCAGCTCCGCTTGACACCCAAGGCCATGCGACAGCTCGGCAATGCGCTGCTCCGCGACGTCGCCGAGAAGATGAGCGGCCGCACGGGAAGCCGTGACCTGCGGAGCGCTGGAGCCGCGGGCGAGCGCTCCGGCGCGACGAGGGCCTGGGCGTTCGGGGACACCGAGCCGTGGGACGTCACGCGCACGATGACGAACGCCCTGACGCGCACCGCTGGCGAGGGACGCGCGATCGGTTCCGGCGTCCGGTTGACCATCGACGACGTCGAGGTGCAGGAGACCGAAGCGCGGACACAGGCGTGCGTGGCGCTCCTCGTCGACACGTCGTTCTCGATGGCGATGGAGGACCGCTGGGTGCCGATGAAGCGCACCGCGCTGGCCCTGCACACGCTCATCACGAGTCGGTTCCGCGGCGACGACCTGCAGCTCATCGGGTTCGGGAGGACCGCCGAGGTCATGGAGATCGAGCAGCTCGTGGGGCTCGACGCGCAGTGGGACAAGGGCACGAACCTGCACCACGCGCTGCTCCTGGCGAACCGGCACTTCCGGAAGCACCCGAACGCGCAACCGGTGCTGCTCGTCGTGACGGACGGCGAGCCGACCTCGCACCTCGAGCCGGGCGGTGAGGTGTACTTCGCCTACCCGCCGGATCCGCTGACGATCGCCCACGCGATCCGCGAACTCGACACGTCGACGCGCCTGGGAGCGCACACGAGCTTCTTCCGTCTCGGCGACGACCCAGGGCTCGCCCGGTTCATCGACGCCATGGCGAAGCGCGCGGGCGGGACCGTCGTCGCACCGGAGGCCGACGACCTCGGGGCCGCGGTGGTCGGGTCCTACCTCGGTTCGAGACGCGGCGGCTTCGGCGCCGCCGGGTTCGACGACGCCTTCGGCGGCGGCTGGGGGCGGGGAGACCAGGGGCGCGGCGGCTGGGACCGCTAGAACAGCGGCCAGGGCAGCGCGGGCATCGGCCCGTGCGGCGCCGGGAAGCGACCACGCGCCGCCAAGCGGGCGCACCGGCCGGCGAACGCCCCGATCTCCTCGGCGCTCAGGTACGCGATGAGCGTCTCGGCGAGGTCGCCCTCGAGCCCGGCGCGGACGCGGTCGAGACCGGCCAGCTCGTCGTCCGTCAGTTCCTCGCCCACCCAGCCCCAGAGCACGGTCCGGAGCTTGTGCTCCTGGTGGAAGGTCAACCCGTGGTCCACCCCGTGGCGATGACCGTCGGGCATCGCGAGGACGTGCGCGCCCTTCCGGTCCGCGTTGTTGACGACGACGTCGAACACGGCCATGCGCCGGAGTGCGACGGAGTCCTCGTGGACGAGGGTCACGGGTCGGCCGGTCTCGTCGTCCCCGTCGAGGACCTCGCGCCAGCCGTCGTCCGGGACCTGGTCCGAGGGGACGAGGTCGACCGGGTCCTGGTCCGGGTCGACGTCCTGCCAGAGCTGCACCATCCCGGCGCCGAGCGGGCCGTCGCGGAGCCACGTGCGCGGGACGACGTCCCATCCGAACGCCTCGGACACCAGGTAGGCCGCGACCTCGCGGTGCGCGAGGTCGCCGTCCGGGAAGTCCCACAGCGGGCGCTCCCCCGACACCGGCTTGTACACGACCGTGGTGTCGCCGATGGTCCCCAGGAAGGTGGCGTTCGAGGCGGTCGTGATGCGCCCGCTGATCTCGACGTCCGCGGTGAGGAGGTCGGGCCCCTCGGGCATCAGCGCTCGCCGAGCACCGGGCAGACGTGCCCGTCCGGGTCCATGGGGGTGCCGCAGAACGGGCACATCGCTCGACCGGCGCCGACGACCTCGAGCGTGCGCTCGGCGAAGGCGCGCGCCGTCCCGACCGGGATGCGCACCACGAGCATCTCGGCCGGTTCGTCGGGGACGTCGTCGTCGTCCGCGGTGTCGATGGGGAACGCCTCGATCACGACCTGCGAGGTCGTCGGGTCCCACCCCAGCGTCATCGCACCGGCTCGGAACTCCGGCTCCACGGGCTGGTCGAGTGGCTCGTTGTCGACGAGCTCGACGGGTGTCCCCGAAGGGACGCTGACGGGGTTGCCCGCCGTCGTCATCAGCTGGTCGAGGATCTCGCCGATCTTCTCGGCGAGGGCAGCGGACTGTTCCTTCTCGAGGGCGACGCTGACGACCCGCGAGCCGGACCGGACCTGCAGGTAGAACGAGCGCGATCCCGGTCGGCCGACGGTGCCGACGGCGACGCGGTCGGGCCAGTCGAACCCGTGCACGATGGTGGGCATGCGTCCATCCTACGAGCGTCCGGTCGGACCCCGGTCAGCGAGGGGCGGGGCCGTCGGCCGTCGGTTCCGGATGCCCGGCACCGCCGCCCACCGGGGCGTCCGCGGCAGGTGCCGGCGCGCGCAACCAGGACAGGTCACCCGAGTCCGTGTTCGTGGCGACGACGTCCGGACGGGCGGTGCCGTACCGGATGATCGACACCGACGCCGGCCCGACCGAGATCCGCTGGAAGAGGTCGAGGTGCATGCCGAGGGCGTCCGCGATCACGGACTTGATGACGTCGCCGTGACTCACCGCCGCCCAGACCGCGCCCGGACCGTGCTCGGCCTCGAACCGGGCGTCGTGGCGCCGGATCGCCGCGACGGCGCGTGCCTGCATCGCCGCCATGGACTCGCCGCCCGGGAACACCGCGGCCGACGGTTGCGACTGCACGACCGACCACAGGGCCTCCTTCGCGAGCTCGCCGAGGGCGCGCCCCTGCCAGTCCCCGTAGTCGCACTCCGTGATGCCACGGTCCGCCAGGGTGGTCGCTGATCCGGTCTGGAGGTCCGTCACGGCCCGCGCCGTCTGACGGCAGCGCTCGAGGGGGCTGGTGACGACGCCGACGAGCGGCACGACGGCGAGTCGCTCGGCCGTGCGTCGCGCCTGCGACCGTCCGACGTCGTCGAGCGCCACGCCCGCCGCCCGCCCCGCCAGGACGCCGGAGGCGTTGGCGGTGGTGCGGCCGTGGCGGACGAGGATGACGGTGGCCATGCGGTCCAGCCTAAGCGGCGCGCCGTGGTCGTGGAGATGCATGCAAGGGCGTGGACCGCGCGATCCGGATGGTCCGGTGGAGGGAGTTGGGCCTCCCGATCGCAGATCGTAGAGTCGTGGAACCGGGCTGTTCAGCAGTCTCGTCGCCACGACGGCCTCCGCGATCCGCGGAACGCTGGCACAGCGAGGCGGTCCGGCAGCGATGAGGTGTCCACAGCCTCGTGAAGGGCTGGTCGCATGACCGCCGTCCGTTCCTTCCTCACCGACTCCGACCGGTTCGCCGGTGTTCCGCGGAACCCCGCACTCCACTGCGCCGAGCAGACCCGAACACGATCCGGCCGCGGCGACCACACGCGGCGGCCCGCCCACTCGGCCTGACGCCGGGCGGCGGCGGCGCGCGACGCGGCGCCCGGGCCTCCCGGCCGTGACCGCGCTCGGCCGGACCGCCGTACCGTGTGCGCGGTGACGACAGCGACCAAGGGCAGGGGCATCCCCGACGAGATCGACCGCGAGGGCCGCTCCGACGACGAGGTGGCGTCCGCCACGCGCGGGCACGTCCGGCGCATCGCACTCATCGCGGCGCTCGGCGGTCTGCTCTACGGCTACGACACCGGTGTGATCTCCGGGACGTTGATCTCGATCGGCAAGGACTTCGGGATCGGCAACGGGGTGAAACAGCTCATCACGGCGGCGATCCTCGCCGGTGCCGTCCTCGGCGCGTTCTGCAGCTCCTGGCTCTCACGTCGCATCGGTCGGCGTCGGACGATCATGATCGTGGCGGCCGTGTTCGTGCTCGGCGTCGTGTTCGCCGGACTCTCCCCCGGGCCCACGACCCTCGTGCTCAGCCGCCTGTTCCTCGGCCTCGCCGTCGGGGGGTCGACGCAGGTCATCCCGACGTACGTCGCCGAGCTGTCACCCCGGGAGCGGCGCGGGCGGATGGTCACCCTGTTCAGCTGTGCCATCGGCATCGGCATCCTGTCGGCCGCGTTCGTCAACGTCGCGCTCGACGACGTGCTCTCCTGGCGTTGGCTCATCATGCTGTCCGGTGTGCCCGCCATCGTGCTGTTGCTCGGCATGTTCGTGCTCCCCGAGAGCCCCCGATGGCTCGTGCACGCGGGCTGCGACGACGACGCGGGGACGGTCCTCCGGTGGGTGCGGCGGTCCCCCGCCGACGCGGATGACGAGCTCGACGACATCCGGTCCGTCGCCGACCGTGAGCAGAACGGAGGCACCGGCGGGGGCGCAGCGTGGTCGCAGCTCCGGGAGCGGTGGGTGCGGCCCGCGCTCGTCGCGGGGGTCGGCGTCGCGATCCTGACGCAGATCACCGGGCTCGAGATGATGATCTACTACACGCCGACGATCCTGACGCAGGCCGGGTTCCCGCATGCGTTCGCACTCTGGGCGAACGTCGGGGTGGGTGCGGTGTACCTGCTCATGACGTTCATCGGCAGTCGGCTCGTGGACCGGATCGGCCGTCGGCGGCTCCCCCTGCTCACGCTCCCGTTCTCGGCGGCGAGTCTGGCGGCGTTCGGGGCGCTGTTCCTGTTCGGGGGCGACCACCTCAACCCGGTGCTCAGTCTCCTGTTCCTGCTCCTGTTCATGTTCTTCCAGTCCGGGGGTCTGCAGGTCATCGGCTGGTTGCTCGAATCGGAGCTCTACCCGCTCACCGTCCGACCGGCCGCGACGAGTCTGCAGGCGATGACGCTGTGGGGTTCCGACCTGCTCGTGACCGTCACGGCCCTGACGCTCGTGCTGTGGCTCGGGCTCGGCGGCGCGATGTGGGTCTACGCGGGGCTCAACGTGGTCGCCTGGGTGTTCATCTTCTTCCGCCTGCCCGAGACGAAGAACCGGTCGCTCGAGGACATCGAGCGGTCCCTGCGCGACGGCGTGTTCCTGCCCCGCGTGGGGCGGCGGAAGGCGGCGCCGGAGGCGGAGGGCGCCCCGGCGTCGTGACGCCGGCGCGCTGACCCGCGCGCGGCACGACCCGCCGCGGTCAGTCGCGTGGGTGGAGCGCGGCGATCGACGGCATCCGGTCACGCTCGATGTGGGAGTACGCCAGCGCCTCCGCCATCCGCTCGTCGCCGCGTTCGATCGCGGCGGCGAGTTCGACGTGGTCGTGGAACGCGTCGTGCACGTCGAGTTCGCTCGTCAGGTAGAACAGCCACTGCACGCGACCGGAGACCGACCGCATCGAGGCCTGCATGAGCGTGTTGCCGGTCATCTCCACGATCACCTCGTGGAACCGCGTGCTCGCCGCGGCGATCGCGTACGGGTCCCCGTCGTCGACCACGGCCTGCGAGTGCTCGAGCGCCTCGTGCAGTGCGTCGACGGAGGCACCACCCGCGACGGCGCGGGCGGCGTGGCGGGCCGCCCCGACCTCGAGGACCTCACGGAGGTCGAAGAGGTCGTGGACGAGGCGGGAGGTCCACGTCGCGACGACCGCTCCGCGTCGGGGCGTCGTGACGACGAACCCCTCGGACTCGAGCATCGGGACGGCCTCGCGCAGCGGGACGCGGGAGACCGCGAGCTCGTCGGCGATCCGGACCTCCGGCAGCTTCTGCCCCTGTGGGTACTCGCCGCGGATGATCGCCTCGCGGAGGCGCGCGTGGATCCGCAGTGGGAGCGACGGCGCGGCGGGGACGGTGGCCAGGGCGGCGATCTCGGGAGGGGTCATCGGGTCGATCTTCCTGGAAGCGGTGGACGGGGGGAAGGGACGCGGGCGCCGGCGTGCACCGGCGCCCGCGGACCTCACCCGGCGATGCCGAGCTTGCTGAAGTCCAGCTCGTTCGCGCCGATGTTGTGCGACTTCGCGACGCCGGTCAGCCACTTCTGCGCGACGACCCAGTCCTTGTTGTAGGAGAGGTTGTAGTAGCAGCCGGTCTGGGCGTACTGCTCGGCCGCGGCGACGTACGCGCTGTCGTCGCCGGTCTGCACGGCGTGGTCGAGCTCCTGGTCGACCGCCGGGACGTCGCAGCCGAAGTAGTCGATGCCGCCCGACTTGTCCCAGAAGACGTGGCCCCACATGTACGGGGAGCCGCCGTCCGGCCCGTTGTTGCCGTCGAAGAACGCGTCCGGGCCCGAGGTCGGGTCGTTGATCCACCCGAACACCTGGGACGTCGGGTACGACTTCGCCGTGGCCGTGATGCCGTCGGCCTGGAGCTTCGCCGCCTGGATGTTCGCCATCTGCTGGGCGTTCGTGTTGCCGCTCGCGTAGCCGATGGTCATCGTGGTGCCGGACGGCAGCGTCTTCGCGTACGACTTCATCGCCGAGGGCTCGTACGTGATCGTCTGCTCGTCCTTGCCGCCCGGGATCATGCCCTTGGCGTAGAGGGTCGTCGCCGGCTCGGAGCGGCTGCCGAGCACCTGCTTGACGATCGACTTCTGGTCGATGCTCTCGAGGAACGCGAGTCGGGCCTGTTTGCTGCTGAAGAACGACTTGGTCGGGTTCACGGTGACCAGGGCGGACTGCAGCGTGGGGAGCATGTAGCTGGCGTACTGCTTGCTGTCCTCGTACTTGGACAGGCTCGACGAGGGCAGTGCGGCGACGATCGCGGACACGTCCCCGCGGTCGAACGCGAGCTGCAGCGCCGAGGCGTCCGAGTAGATCGGCAGCTTCACCGTGGTGAACGGCGACTTCGTGCCCCAGTACCCGGCGTAGCGGGACAGGGTCCACGAGGTGCCGGGGTCGGCCGAGCTGATCTCGTACGGACCGGTCCCGACGTCGTGGGTCTGCAGGTAGGTCTGCGCGTCGTCCGATCCGGCGTGCTTCTGCAGCGCGGTGGGCGACTCCATCTTCGGGCCGAACGGCGAGGCGAGGTAGTCCAGGAACGCCGAGTTCGGGGCGTCGAGGGTCACCACGGCGGTCGAGGCGTCCGGCGTCGCGACGCTCTCGACGCCCTGCACCATGTACGCGGCGCCGCCCTTGACGGCGATGCGTCGGTCGAAGGCGACCTTGACCGCCGCCGAGGTGAAGGGGGTGCCGTCGTGGAAGGTGACGCCCTTGCGGAGGTGGAACGTGTAGACGGTGTTGTCGCCGCTCACGGTCCACGACGTCGCCAGGCGGGGCGCGATCTTCACCGAGTCGGTGTCGTTCGCGTACTGCACGAGCCCCTCGTACGTGTTGAGCACGATCGCGAGGCCGTTGTTCGCGTAGTAGATGTCGGGGTCCGGCGGCTGGCCGATGTCGCCGAGCAGACCGACGGTGAGCGTGCCGTTCTCCGGTGCGGCGTTCGGGCTCGAGCCGCCACCTCCGGAACAGGCCGCGAGGGCGAGGAGCGGGACGGCCGCGGCCGCGACCAGCGCGATGCGGGTCCGCCGACGGAGTGAGCTGAGCCTCACGGTGTCTCCTTCATTGCATGGGGTGGTGCGTTCTGGGTGGGATGGGGTGGAGCTGGCCGAGGTCGCTCCCGCAGTCAGGCGAGACGCGGGTCCGCGGCGGTCTGGAGGACGTCGGCGACCGTGTTCACGACGACGTAGACCGCGCCGAGCACGAGCGTCACCGCGGCGATGGCCGGGTAGTCGGAGGTCGGGATGCTGTTGGCGAGGTAGTTGCCCATGCCGGGCCAGCTGAACACCTGCTCGACGACGACGTCGCCGGCGAACATGAACCCGAGCTGGAGGCCCGCCATCGCCAGGGCGGGACCGATCGCGTTCCGCACGACGTGCCGGGCGAGCACGGCCCCCTCGCCGAGGCCCTTCGACCGAGCGGTCCGGACGTGGTCGGCCACGAGCGTCGTCTCGAGACCGGCCCGCAGGATGCGCCCGATCGCGAGTGCCGGTGCGATCGCGAGCACGGTCGCGGGCAGGACGAGGTGCGACACCGCGGACCCGACCCCGCCGGTGCCCTGCCCGGAGGCGGGGAGCCAGTCGAGCTGCGCGTAGAACAGGATGATCCCGCCGAGTGCGAGCAGGAACGGCGGCGCGGTCGCCGCGAGGAGCAGCGCTCCCCGGTAGACGCCCGCGAACGGCCAGCGGAGGGCCGCGGAGGCCGCGAACAGCCCGGCCAGCACGAGCGCGATCACGAACGCGGCGAGCACGAGCTCGACGGTCGCGGGGAACGCCGATGCGAGGTCGGTGGCGACGGCCCGGTGCGTCCGGTACGACGTCCCGAAGTCACCGTGCAGGGCCCCGGCGATGAACCGCACGAACTGCACCGGCAGCGGGTCGTCGAGGCCGAGGCGGTGGCGTTCCGCGTCGACGGCCTGCCGTGACGCGTTCGCGCCGAGTGCCGCGCGGGCCGGGTCGCCGGGCGAGATCTGCTGGAGCAGGAACACGACGGCGCTGAGCACGAGCAGCACGGCCACGAGGGACCCGAGACGACGGAGCAGGAAGCGGATCACGCTCGTCACCTCCTGGACCCGACGAGCGTGCGGATGCCGTCGCCGGCGAGGTTCGCGACGAGGCTGAGGACGAGCACGGCGACGCCGGGGACGACGGGCACCCACCACGCGCTGAGGAGCAGCTGCGTGTTCGCGGCGGTGTCGGCACCGAGCTCGGGTGCGGGTGATGGCGCGCCGAGACCGAGGAACGACAGCCCGGCGAGCAGGAGCACGACGTTGCCAATGTCGAGGCTCGCGGTGACGATGGCGGTCGGCACGGCGGCGGGGAGCACGTGCCGGAACACGAGCCGTGCCCGGCCGACCCCGGCCACCCGGGCCGCCTCGACGTGGGGTCGGGCGACGGTGGCGCGGATCTCGGACCGGATGATGCGTGCGTAGTAGGGCCACCACACGACCGAGATGCCGATGAGCGTGTTCGTGATGCCGGGTCCGAGCGCCGCGACGATCGCGATGGCCACGAGCGTGGACGGCAGCGCGAGGAACAGGTCGGTGACCCGCATGAGCACGCTGTCGACCCACCCGCCGGCGACGCCCGCCGCCACGCCGACCACGCCGCCGACGACGAGGCCGACCGCGACGACGGCGAGTGCCGAGAACCAGGACGTCTGGAGGCCGTACAGCGTGCGCGAGAGGATGTCGCGCCCGATCGAGTCGGTACCGAGCAGGTGTCCCGGCGACCCGAGCGGGAGTTGCACGCCGCCGACCGGCTGGATCGGGTCGTCGGGCGCGATGAGTCGGGCGACGATCGCGACGACGGTGAGTGCGCCGAGCAGCCCGACGAGCACCCATGCCGTGGTGCGTCCGGCGTGCACGCCGCTCGTGAACGCCGCGGGTGAGAACCGGCGGGTCGCGACGACGGCGCTCACCGGGCCACCGCGATCTCGGGGACCGACGCGACGAGCGTGCGGGTGTACGGCTCACGTGGGTCGCCGATGACGGCGTCGGCGGCGCCGAGTTCGACGATGCGGCCGCGCTCGACGACGGCGATCCGGTCGCCCATGAGCCGGGCGACCGCGAGGTCGTGCGTGACGAACAGGACGGTCATGGCGAGTTCCTCCCGCATGTCCCGGATGAGGTTGAGGGTGGTCGCGGCGAGCGAGGCGTCGAGCGCGCTCGTCGGTTCGTCGCACAGGAGCACGGCGGGCCGCACGACGGTCGCTCGGGCGAGCGCGACGCGCTGCCGTTGCCCACCGGACAGGTCGGAGGGGCGGAGCCGTGCGACCGATGCGGGGAGACCGATGGCGTCGAGGGCCTCGGACACGCGTCGGTCGGTCTCGGTGCGGCCGAGCCGCTGCGGGCGGAGCCGCTCGGCGAGGGTCTCGCCGACCGTCATCCACGGGGTGAGTGACGACCCGGCGTCCTGGAACACCATCTGCGCGCCGCCGTCGGCGACCCGGATGTGTCCGGACCGGACGGGCACGAGACCGGCGATCGCGCGGAGGATCGTCGACTTGCCCGAACCGCTCTCGCCGACGATCGCGAGTGACGCACCGGCGGCGACGTCGAAGCGCATGCCGCGCACGGCCTCCACCGTGCGTCGCCGTCGACCGTGGCCCGTGACGTACGTGCAGACGACGTCGTCGACGACGACCGCCGGGGCGGGGGCCGTGCCGTCACCGACGCGGGCGGCACCGGCCGGTGCGGCGCGGGTGGCGACCGGCCGGGAGGCGCGGCCCGGGCCGGGTGCGACCGTGGCGGTCCGCGGCGTGGCCGCGTCGGTGCGCACGACCTCGGCCGGGGCCCAGCACGCGGCTGCGTGGCCCGGCGCGGGCACCGAGGCGTCGAGCCCGGGGGTCTCGGCGACGCACCGGTCGAACGCGAGGGGGCACCGTGCGCGGTACGGGCAGCCGACGAGGCGTTGCTCGGGCGTCAGCGTGTCCGGCGGCAGGGTCGGGAGCCGGACGTCGCGGTCGAGGCCGAGCGACAGGCGGGAGCGCATGAGGCCGGCCGTGTACGGGTGCGCGGGGGCGGTGAGCACGGCGTCGGTCGGACCGACCTCGGCGAGGCGTCCCGCGTACATCACGGCGATCCGGTCGGCGATCTGGGCCGCGACGCCGAGGTCGTGGGTGATGAGGAGGACGCTGCAGCCCTGCTCGTCGCGGAGTTCGCGGAGCAGGTCGAGCAGCTGCGCCTGCACGGTGACGTCGAGCGCGGTGGTGGGCTCGTCCGCGACGACCAGGGCGGGCCTCCCGGCCATCGCGATCGCCGCCATGACGCGCTGGCGGAGGCCACCGGAGAGCTCGTGCGGGTAGACGCTGAACCGCATCGCGGGGTCGGGCACGCCCATCGCGTCGAGGAGGGCGATCGAGCCGGCGCGGTCCTGCCCGGCCTCGACGATCTGACGGCCGACGCGCATCGTCGGGTTGAGCGACGTCATCGGGTCCTGGAACACGGCGCCGAGCGCGGTGCGCCGGGCACGAGCGCGTTCGGCGTCGGTGCCGTGGGCCATGTCGGTGCCCTGCACCCGGACCTCGCCGCTGATGTGCGGACGGGCGGCGTCCGGCAGGAGCCCGAGCAGGCTCATGGCGAGCATGCTCTTGCCGGAGCCGGACTCCCCCACGAGCCCGACGATCTCGCCGCGGGCGATGTCGAGGTCGACGCCGCGCAGCACCGCGCTGCGGGCACCGTCACGTTCGAGCGACACGTGCAGGTCCCGGATCGACGCCGTCACGCCGCCCGTCCTGGCCGCCGCGCCCGCGGCCGTGCCTCCAGCGTTCGGGGTGTCCATGGGGTCGCTCACGCCGTCACCTCCGTCGTCGCGAGGTGCGCCGCGATCGCCCGCGGCTGGGTGAACCAGACGCGGTCCCGGTGTGCGGTCATGTGCTGCAGGGCCCGGTCGAGGGCACGGAGGCGGAACGGGGCGCCGGAGATGAACGAGTGCACGACGACGCTCATGACGAGCGGCTGCTCCTCGGAGCGTTCCAGGAGCTCGTCGAACTCGTCGACCACCATGTCGGCGAACTCGGACGCCGACGCGCCGCGGCCGACGATCGTCGTGCTGTCGTTCACCTCGAGCGCGTACGGCAGCGCCACGATCTGGCCGGCACCGGTCGTGATCGGCACGGGGCGGTCGTCGAGACGCAGGTCGAGGAGGTAGCGGTACCCGCTCGCGACGAGGTTGTCGAGCGTGGAGGGCGTGTGGGTCAGCCAGGGGCTCGACCAGCCGCCCGGCGCCTCGCCCTCCTCGGCGGCGATCCGGTCGGCCACGGCGGCGACGTACGCGGCCTCCTCGGCGCTCGACATGGCCCCGAGCGAGTCGGAGTTCGAGATGCCGTGCCCGACGAACTCCGCGCCCAGGGCCCGGGCGGCGCGGATGAGGTCCGGCGCGGCGTCGTACACGGCGGTGTTGAGGAGCACGGTCGGTGGGATGCCCGCACGGTCGAGACGCTCGAGCAGGCGGAACGCCCCGACGCGGTTGCCGTAGTCCCGCCACGAGGTGTTGACGAGGTCCGGCGCGGTGACGTCCGGCACGATGTCCTCGGTCGCTCCGACGCCGAAGCGGTACTCCTCGAGTCCGACGGCGACGTAGACGGCCAGGCGTCGGCCGTCGGGCCAGTCCCGGCCGGGCGCGTCGGTGATCGGCCGGTAGTCCCAGAAGCCGTGTCCCGGGGCGGTGTCGGTGCGGGTGTCGTCGTGCGTCATGCTGTCGTCCTGTCCGTGGCGATCCACCTGGTCATGCCCACGTCGGTGCGGGCGGCCCGCCGCACCACGGCGTCGTACGCCGGGTACAGGGCGTCGGCCGCGGCCCACGTGCGTTCGAGCGCGGGACGCCGGGCTGCGTGCAGCTCCCGTGCCTCCGCGAGGAGTGCGGCCTCGTCGACCGAGACCACGCGGCCGCCCTCGGCGACGATCCGACCGGCGACGACCGTCATCCGGACGCTGCCGCCGGACTCGCAGTAGACGAGTTGGCCGCGGAGGTCGTTGAACGGCGTGAATGCCGGCGCGTGCAGGTCGAGCAGCGCGAGGTCCGCCTGCGCGCCCTCGGCGACGCGGCCGATCCGGCCGCGCTCGGCGTTCCGCCCGTCGCGGCGCATCGCGGCGGCGCCGCCCTCCCAGAGCGCGTCGAGGACCTCGGCCGGGAGTGGCCAGCGGTCCGCGTCGAGCCCGGCGACGTTGTGGATGAGACCGGCCTGCTTGACGACGCCCCAGGTGTTGACGGTGTCGTCGCAGATCGCCTCGTCGACGCCGAGCGCGATCCGGATGCCGCGGTCGCGCATGGCGCGGAACGGCATGACGCCGCTGCCGAGCCGCAGGTTGCTCACCGGGTTGTGCGCCACGACGGCGTCCGCTGCGGCGATGAGGTCGAGGTCGTGCTCGTCGACCCACACCGCGTGGATGACGTTGACGCGGTCGCTGAGCAGCCCGAGGTCCGCGGTGTACCGGACGAGGCTCCGCCCGGCGAACCGTTCCTGCCCGCTGCCGGGCGCGGAGAGGGCACGCTGCGTGCGTGTCTCGAGCATGTGGGCGAAGAGCGGGACGTCGTGCGTGCGACTGAGGTCGTCGAGCGCACCGAAGTACTCCGGGCTCACCCGCTGGGGCGCCGAGATCGACACCGCTGCGGTGAGCCGGCCGTCGGCAGCGCCGTGCCACCGCCGGAACAGGTGGTCGTACGCGGCCAGGAGTTCCGGTGCCGCGGCCGGTGCCGGCGCGTGGAGTGCCGCGGCCAGCGCGTCGTCGGCGTCGTCGAGGAACGGGAGCTTGTCGGCGTCGGCGAGCTCCGGCTGGTCCAGGGCGACGCTCGCGCGGATGCCGCTGTCCTCGTACGCCTGCATGACGGCGTCGATGACGTCGGGATCGGGTGCCGGCATGAGGAACGCGTCGTCCTGCACGCTCGTCGTCCCGGTCCGGAGCATCTCGAGCGCGCCGAGCATCGTCCGGAGGTACGCCTCGCGCGGGGTCGGGGCGAGGTCGGGGTCCGCGGGCGACTCGTAGAGCATGAAGGTCTCGAGCGGGCGGCTGGGGAACGCGCCCTTGAGGTGGTTCGCGGGCGAGTGGAAGTGCGCGTTGACCAGTCCCGGGACGAGGACGTGGTGCCCCCCACCGGCGACCACCCGCGCGTCCGCCGGAGCCTGCTGCCGAGCCGCCGGGCCGATCGCACGCACGGTGTCCTCGACGACCAGGAGATCGGTCGGACCGACCATGCCTGCGGGTGTCTCCGGTGCCCAGACGAACACGTCGGTGAACAGCGCGCTCATGCCCACACCTCGCTCGTGGTCGGGGACCCGGTCGGCACGGCCCAGGTGTTCGCACGCGAGGTCGTCAGCCCCTGCGCGAGCAGCCCCTCGACCGCGGTCGTGGCGGCGGCGACACCGTCGACCACCGGCACGCCGAGCGCGTCCCCGAGGCCGGACACCAGGTCCGTGAGTCCTGCGCAGCCGAGCACGATGGCCTCCGCACCGTCCGCGACGAGCGCGTGCCGGGCCTCCCGGGCGAACGCGTCGAAGGCGGGGCCGGCGCCGGTCTCGATCTCCTCGACCGCCACGTCGACGGCGCGGACGACGCAGCGGTGCCCGAGGCCGAGCGACGCGACCACGCGGTCGGTCATGGCGATGGTCCGCGGGGGCATCGTGATGACGGTGAACCGGTGGGCGAGGAGCGCGGCGGTCTGGAGCGCTGCCTCCGTCATGCCGACGACCGGTCCGCGGGCGCGCTCACGAGCGGCTGGGAGGCCCGTGTCGCCGAAGCAGGCGACGACGTAGCCGTCGACCCCGTCGCGTTCGCCCTGCTCCACCTGCGCGAGCACACCGGCGGCGCCGAACACCTCGTCGACGTGGGTCTCGACGGTCGCCGGCGCACCACTGGAGTGGCTCGCGGTCAGGACGGTGTCCGGGCGCGCGACCGCGCGGGCGGCGGCGAGGACGGCGTCGGTCATCGGCAGGCTCGTGTTCGGGTTGAGGAGTCGGACGTGCATCAGGCGGCCCCGGTCGTCGCGGCGGTCGGCGCGCCACTCGGTGCGGCGGCGGCCGCGGTGCGCTCGGCGAGGAGCGCCGTGACGCCGTGTGCGCTGATCGCGACGCGGGCGGCGGCGGCGCCGGCGTGGGCTGCGGCGACCGGGTCCGCGCCGGTCTGGTGCGCGGCCGCGAAGGCGCCGCAGAACGCGTCGCCCGCGCCGGTGGCGTCGACGGGGGTCACGACGTCGGTCGGCACGACGAGCGTCCGGTCCGCCGTGGCCAGGACGCAGCCGCGTTCGGCCGTCTTGATCACGACGAGGTCCGCCCCGGCGGCGCGGAACACCGCGGCGGCGGCGACGAGGTCGTCGGTCCCCGCGAGGGCGACCGCCTCGACCTCGCTCGGCAGGAACACGTCGCAGGTCGGCAGGAGCGCGCGGAGCGCCTCCTCGTTGCCCGCGACGTAGTCCTCCTGCAGGTCGAGGTAGACGGTCGCTGCGGTCGCGGCGCGGAGCCACGGACCGAGGGCGAGCTGTGACCGGAGGCTCATGGCGGAGACGAGCACGCCCGTGGCCGTGAGCGCGGCGGGGGTGACGTCGTCCGGGTACACCGACATCGCGTCGAAGGCGTCCTCGCCGTCGAGGAGGTCCCAGGTGCGGGTGCCGTCCGCGGCGTAGGTGACCCGGTTGCGGACGGTGCGTCCGTCGCGCGGCCGTGCCGACTCGACGCGGATCCCCGCGTCGGCGACGTCCTGGAGGAGCGCGGCGGGCAGGTCCGTCCCGACCGGTGCGAGCATGCGGACGTCGTCGAGCACGCGTCGCGCGGCCAGCGCCGCGAAGAGCGCGTCGCCGCCGAGTGCGGTGGTGGTCACGCCGTCGATGACGGAGTCGTCGATCGTCAGGTTGCCGACGCACAGGAGGCTCGGCGCGGCCGCGTCCTCACGCATGCGTCGCCGCCGCGGTCGTCGTCCCCGCCTCGGCCGCCACCGCGGCCTCGGCCGTGGCGAACTGCTCCATCGCGAGCAGGTAGCCGGTGAGCTGGGCCGGGAGGACCGTGAGGAGTGGGCTGATCGGCTCCGGGACCGCCGGGACGGTCACGACGTCGTCGGCGACGTCGTCGAAGTCGTGCACGCCCTCGGTCGTGACCACCGTGACGCTGCCGCCGAATCGCTTCGCCTCGCTCGCGGTGTGCACGGCGCGCGGCACGGACGGCCCGGCGGGCGCGATCACCCAGATCGGCTCCCCCGCCTTGAGCGAGTTGTAGTGGTGGAACTCCTCGACCTGGATCGCCTCGGCGTGGTCGGGGGTGCACTCCTTGACCTTGGCGGCGCCGATGATCGCCGCGCCCCACGAGGGGCCGGCGGCCGAGAACAGGAACGCGTGGGCGGCCTGCTCTCGCTGTGCGATGGCGCGCAGGCGGGGCTCGGTCTCGGCGATGACGCGTTCCATGAGCGCGGGCACCGTGTCGAGCGCCTGCCGGAGTGCGGGGGCGGCCGCGTGACCGCGGAGCGCACCGACGCGGATGGCGAGGTCGACGAGGAGCGCGAGCGCCGTGGTGGAGGACTGGGTGGGCCAGCCGACCCGGGTGGCTCGGAGGAGCAGGGTGCGCTCGGACTCCGTGTCGAGCGTGGAACCCGCCGTGTTCGTGATCGCGACGGTCAGGGCGCCGATGTGCTGGGCGACGAGGGCCGCCTCGACCGTGCGGGTGGTCTCCCCCGAGCTCGAGAGGGCGACGACGACGCTGCGGGTCGTCACGAGCGGTGCGAGGTAGTACGCGAGGTCGAGGCTCTGGACCGGCTCGACCGGGACCCCGAGCATGAGCTCGAGCGTCTGCCGCGCGGCGATCGCCACCGCGAGGGAGTCCCCCGCGCCGGTCACGAACACGCGGTCGACGTCCATCGCGGCGATCCGGTCCGCGAGTTCGTCGAGGGCGGCGTCGTTGGCGGCCAGGGTCTCGCGGATGCGGTCCGGCTGCGCGATGAGCTCCGGGTAGGTGGCCTCGTCCCGCGCACGCCGCTTCGGGTCGAGCGGGTGGTCCGTCGGCAGGGCGACGATCGACGCGTGCTCCGCGGCCGACACGCGCTCGACGATCTGCTGCTGGCGCGCGTCGAGCGGGCTGTCCGGGCCGATGAACGGGCTGGGCGGGGTGGTGGTCATGGTTCCTGTCCTGGGTCCGGCGCTGGTGCTGGTGTGGGGTGGGCCGTGCGGGCGGGGGCGGGGCCGGTGTCGCCGGGCGTCAGGCGGCGGCGGGCACGAGCGCGCGGCCGAAGGCGGCGGCGACCGTGGGGTCGACGCGGGCGTCCGGTGCGCTCGACCGCTTGATCGCGCTGCCGAGGATCGCGCCGTCCGCCCGGGCGACGGTCTGCGCGATGGTGTCGAGCCCGACGCGGCCACCGACGACGAAGGGCGCGTCCAGGGCGGTCGCGCGCAGGCCGTCGATGTCGTCGAGCGCGTCACCGACGCCGCTGTCCCGGGTGACGACGAGGACGTCGGCGCGACCGAAGGCCCGGGCCTCCTGCGCGGCCCACGCCGCGCTGCCCGCGAGTGCCAGGCTCGTCGCCTCGTGCACGTCGGCCCAGACCTCGACGTCGCTGCCGAGGCGCTGGCGCATCGCGGCGACCTCGTACGCGCAGCCCTCGATCCAGCCGGTCGGGCCGACGGAGACGCCGGTGAGCACCTTGACGCGGACGAACGTGGCGCCGATCGCGTGGGCGATGGCGACGGCGCTCGGGCCGTCGTTGTGGCCGACGACGACACCGACCGGGACGGCGACGGCCCCGACGACCGCGGCGCCGACGACGGACAGCGCCGCGACCGTGGGGGCGTCGACACGCACGGCCTGGGGCATGTCGCTCGCGTCCTGCACCATGACGTGGGTGAAGCCGGCGTCCTGCAGGGCGCGGGCGTCCTCGGCGGCGCGCACCGCGATGTCGGCGACCGGGACGCCCGTGTGGTTCACGGCACCCGGGAGCGGCGGCAGGTGCAGGACGCCGACCAGGCGGAAGCCGGTCGGGTCGGTGTCGGGGTGGCGCAGGGAGTCGGTCACGCGGGGCGCTCCTCGGGGTGGAGGGGGTGGGTGACCAAACGGTATACAGACCCGTGTTTCCGGGGTGTGAACGCGCGTTACCGGCTCGTGAAGCGATGCTGGACGCGGTACCGGAGCGCGAGGGAAACCCCTGCTGAGGAGCAGTTTCGAGCCGTCGTCAGGAGCTCGGCGGAGCGGTCAGGATCGCGATGTCGTGTATACGAGGAACCGGGTCAGCGCGTCGGTCCGGCCGGCCGGTCGTGGTCGGCACCGTCCCAGAGGTCGCCGCACTCGACCCGCTCCACCCCGTGCTGCCGGAGGTACGCTCCGGCCCCGCGGTCGCCGTGCAGGGACGCCGCGAGCGGTGCCCAGTGTGCGCGCCCGACGAGCACGGGATGCCCCGGTCGGTCGCCGAACACCGCTTGCCGGAGGCGGGCACGGCGGCCTCCGTGCGGTCCGCAGGGACCGGGCGGGTCCACCTCGAGCAGGCGTCGGACGGCAGCGACGGGGAGCTCAGGGAGGTCCACGAGGGTCACGAGGACCGCGTCGGCGCCGACTCGTGCGCCGTCGTCGTCACACGAGCGGTCGTCGGGTGCGCGGTCGCCGTCGGCGACCGCGACCAGTCCGGCGCGGAGCGACGCCCCCAGCCCCTCCGCCCAGGCGTCGGCGACGACGACCCGGACGGCCGGATGGTCGGGTACGAGCGGCCGTGCGACATCGGCGGCCGCTCCGAGGACCACGACGACGGTCCCGCAGCCACCGTCGAGCAGGGTCCGGACGGCGCGCTCGACCCAGGGGCGTCCGTCGGCACCCCGGACGAGTGCCTTCGGTCGGCCCATGCGGGAGCCCGCGCCGGCGGCGAGCACGAGGCCGACGACCGTGCTGCCGGAACGCTCCCCGGTGGCGTCGGTGGTCACACGAACCCGGGTACCGACGTCCACGCGGCGGGGGCCTCGGCGACGCCGTCGCGGACCACCGAGCCGGAGATGAGTCCGTACGGCCGGTCGGCGGCGTAGAACACCTCGTTGGGGTTGTTGAGGCCGAACGGCGCGAGGTCGACGAGGAAGTGGTGCTTGTTCGGCATCGAGAAGCGGACCTCGGCGATCTCGGGGAACGCCTCGATCGCGGTGCGGCCCATCGCGAACAGCGTCTGCTGCAGCGCGTAGGAGTGGAGGTCGGCGAAGGTCGCGAGCATGCGCTCGAGGACGCCCGCGTGGGTGGCGTTCCAGTCGATGCCCGCCTCGACCGCCTCGGGCAGGTACCGCCAGCGCGCCGTCACCGAGGTCGCCAGGATCCGGTCGTCGGTCTCGGCGAGCGTGGTGTAGCGGTCGCGGGGGAACCCGTGGAACTCGCTCCCCGTCGACTTGAGCACGGTCAGGTCGGTCACGCCCGCGAGGACGTGGACGTCGTCGCCGTCGACCTGCACGACCGCGGTGCGGGTGCCGCTGCCGGCGCGGACGAAGGCGTGGTCGTGGTCGCGGCCGTCCACCGGGATGCGCGCCCACCCGTGCTGGTCCGCGGTCAACGTCGCGCCCTCGTACCAGTCGAACGCCGTCGTGAAGTGTCGGCCGAGACGGAGCAGGAACTCCTCGGGGCTGTGCACGCCGTGCTCGCGGGCGAACGCGTAGACCGTGTTCTTCTGCGTGTCGGTCGCCAGGACCTTCGCGTTGTCGCCCGACGTGTACGAGTCGGCGAGGGCGGCACCGCGGAGCTGCGTCGTGATCGTCAGGTCCTCGATCTCTTGCCGGTCGGTGTCCCGCGTCACGCGGACGAGGCGGACCTCGGCCTTGCCGTACTGGTTCGGGCCCAGGTGCACGCTGGATGTGTCGGTCATGGGGTCAGCTCCCTCGGTAGGTGGAGTAGGCGAACGGACTGATGAGCAGGGGCACGTGGTAGTGGCCCGCCGGGGGTTCGGGCACGACGAAGGTGACGTCGACGCGCGGGTGGAATACGGGGAGCCCGAGCCGCGCCCAGTGCTCCCCCGTGGCGAACGTCAGCGTCCACGCGCCGGGCGGCAGGAGGTCCGGGCCGAGGTCCCCGACCCGGCCGTCCTCGTCCGTGGTGCCGACCGCGACCACGGAGCCGGCGGCGTCGGTGAGCGTGACGGCGATGCCCGCCGCGGGCCTCCCGTGCGTCGTGTCGAGGACGTGGGTGGTCACGTGGCTCATGCGACGCTCCGTTCGAGCCGGAGCAGGGCGATCGCGCGGAGCTGCTCCGCGACCTCGGCCCGCTCGGTGTCGTCGTCGTCGTCGAGTCGCCGTCGGAGCTCGGCGAGGATCTCCGGACCCGTCCTGCCGGCGGCACGGATGAGGAACACCCGGCCGAACCGCGCCTCGTACGCGACGTTGCCCTCGCGGATCGCGGCCGCGGTCGTGGCGTCCGTGTCGGCGGAGGCGGCCTGCTCGGTCCGCGACGCCGCGGCGCTCGCGCCGGTGCCGGTCGCCCGGTCGCCGATGCGGGGGTGGTCGGCCAACGCGGCCTCGACCTCGTCGTCGGTCCAGCCGGCCGCGAGGTCGCCGGCGTGCTGCGCGAGCGCGGCGGTCGTCGCGTACGGACGGGCGGACACGACCGCGTCCACCCAGCGCGGGACGTCGGCCCAGCTCCGGACGAGCGCCGCCGCAGCGTCTGGATCGAGTGCGTCGAACTCAGTCACGTCCATGGCGGTCCTCCCCCGGGTGCCGCTGCGGGCCTCCCGGTCGTCCTGTGGGGCGCCGACGGTCGCCCTCGTCGAGTTCGCCGAGCGCGGCGTAGGAGCTGGCGATGGCGGCGACGCGGTCGCGTCCCGCCGGGCCGCTCGCGTCGTACACGTCGTTCGCGATGGCCGCGACGACCGCCGCCATCGCGGCGAGGCTGTCGAAGGCGGACGGCGAGTCGACCGGACACAGCACGAGGGTGCGTGCGGACGCTGCGAGCACCGCCGCGGTCGGGTCGGCGATGACGACGACGTCGGCACCGTTCGCGACGCACTGCTCGACGAGCGCGCCGACCACCGCGGCGTGCCGACGCACGGTCACGACCACCACGAGGTCCTCGGCCCCGACGTCGGCGACGTCCTCGCCGACGCTCTGGCCCGCGGAGGGAGCGAGTCGCACGTCGGCGCGGACCTGGGCGAGCTGGGCGCGCAGTTGGAGCGCGATCGGATGGGCGTTGCGGACCCCGACCACGGTGACGCGTCGGGCGTGCACGATGCGGCGCGCGAGTCCCGCCCGGTCGGCCCGGCCGAGGGAGGCGAACGCGGCGTCGAGGTTCCGGCGTTCGACCTCGCGCGCGTCGACGTGCGCGGCGTCCTCGGCGGACCAGGGCAGACCGGCACCGCGGGCGGCCATGAGTGCCTCGCGGACGTCGGCGGCGTCGCGGTAGCCGAGCGCGCGGACCAGCCGGCTGACGGTCGCTTTCGACGTGCCGGCCTCGGCCGCGGTCTCCGCCGAGGTGCGGAGGACGAGGAGCTCGGGGTCGTCCCGGACCACGGCCGCGACCCGTCGTTCGGCCGGGGTGAGGTCGTCCCAGACCCGGGCGATCCGACTCCGGAGGTCCGGCGCCGTCACGGGCCGACCTCCGCCGCCGCCAGCGCCTCGACCGCGGCGACGAGCGCGTCGAGCCCGAGGGCGATGTCCGCCACCGACACGAACTCGTCGGGGTGGTGGCTGATGCCGTCCGGATTCCGGAGGAACAGCATCGCGACGTCGGTCACGAGGCCGAGCGACATCGCGTCGTGGCCCGCCTTCGAGAACAGCTCCGGTGGGGTCGGTTCGCCGGTCGCCCGGATGCCCGTCCGGACGGCGTCCATGAGCCGCGGTGCGCAGAACACGGCGGGCGCGGCGTGCACCTCGGTCGGCGTGATCGTCAGGCCGCGGCGGTCCGCGATCCGGTCGAACTCCGCGACCAGGGCGTCCCACACGCGGTCCCGCCCGCCGTCGAACTCGCCCCGGAGGTCGACGGAGAGCCGCGCGTGCCCGGGGATGACGTTCACCGCGCCGGGTTCGACCGTCATGGTGCCGACGGTACCGATGTGCTGCTCGGCCACGCAGGTCCGTTCGACCGCGAGGGCCACCTCGGCCGCGCCGAGCAGCGCGTCGTGGCGCATCTCGTACGGTGTCCCGCCCGCGTGCCGGGCCTCCCCGACGACCTCGACGCTGAACCGTCGCGCAGCCGCGATGCTCGTGACGACACCGAGTGCCTGCCCGGACCGGTCGAGGAACGGGCCCTGCTCGATGTGGGCCTCGAGGTACCCGGCGAGCGATCCGGCGTCGACGGCGGCCTCCCCGACCCGGGCGGGGTCGAGCCCGAACGCGGTGAACGCGTCGCGCAGCGTCGTGCCGTCTCCGTCGACGAGGTCCCACCACGCGTCGTTCCACACGCCGGCGACCGCGGAGGAACCGAGGAGTGCTTTGCCGAAGCGGGTGCCCTCCTCGTCGGAGAACGCGACGACCTGGATCGCGAACGGCAGGTCGTGGACGCGGCCACCGAGCAGCTCGACGAGCGCGATGCCCATGAGCACGCCGACGATGCCGTCGTACCGGCCGGCGTCCACCACGGTGTCGAGGTGCGAGCCGACGAGGAGCACCGGTCGGGGGTCTCCGTCGGCGCCGAGCGCCGCCACCCGTCCGTGCAGGTTGCCCGCGGCGTCCTGCCACGTCCGCAGCCCCGCCTGCTCCATCCACCCGGCCGCGATCGTGTTCGCCCGCGCGTGCTCGGCGGACAGGTACACGCGGCGGATGCCGCCCTCCATCGAGGTCACGGCGGCGAGCTCGTCGCAGCGGTCGGCGATCGTCGCGGCCCGTGCCGCCGACGGACGGGAGGCGCGGGTCGGCTCCGTCACCGTGCCTCCCGGTCCGCGGTCGGCGTCGCGCGCTCGCCCGCGTAGACGTCGAGCGCGGCGTCCACGCCGCCCCCCTGCGGAACCGCGACGCCCGCACGACGGAGGCACTGCTCGAGCGCGGCGAGGGTCGTCACGACGGCGTCCTTCCGGGCGTTCACCCCCATCGTGCCGATCCGCCAGACGCGACCGTGCAACGGCCCGAACGAGGTGCCGATCTCGATGCCGTGGTCCTCGAGCATGGCGGAGCGGAGCCGGTCGCCGACGACGCCCTCGGGGATCTCGACCGCGACGACGTTGTGCATCTTGTGGGCGACGTCGCCGAACACCCTGAGGCCGAGCGCGCGGACCCCCTCGAGCATCGCGGCGCCGGCCAGGGCGTGCCGGGTGGCGAAGGCATCGCGCCCCTCGTCGAGGAGCACGCGGGCGCACTCGCGCGCGGCGTAGAGCATGCTCGTGGCCTCGGTGTGGTGGTTGAGGCGTCGCGGCCCCCAGTAGTCGAGGACCATGCCGAGGTCGAAGTAGTTCGACCGGATCGGGTCGTCCTGCACGTCGTCGCCCGGCTCGCGGATGCCGGCCTCGACCGAGTGCCGTGACCGCACGACCGCGACGGCGGCGTCGGACAGGCTGAGCGGCGCACTGCCCGAGGGACCGGACAGGCATTTCTGCAGGCCCGCGGTGACCGCGTCGATCCCCCAGGCGTCCATCTCGAACGCGTTGCCGCCGAGGCTCGCCGTGGCGTCCGTGTAGAGGAGGACGCCGTGCCGGGCGCAGATCGCGCCGAGCTCGTCGAGCGGTTGGTTCATCGTCGTCGACGTGTCGCCCTGCACGATCGCCAGGACCGTGGGCCGGGTCGCGATGATCGCCTCCTCGATCACGGACGGCGGGAACACCTGGCCCCAGTCGGTCGTGATCGTGTGCACCTCGGCCTGCGCGCGGGTGGCGATCTCGACGAGCAGGTGGCCGAAGCGCCCGAACACGGGCACGAGCACCCGGTCACCCGGCGCCAGCAGGGACACGAGCGCGGCCTCGATCCCGGCGCGCGAGGTGCCGTCGACGAGCACCGTGGCGTCGTTGTCGGTGCCGAACACCTGGCGGTACAGGCCCTGCGTCTCGGTCATCGTCGCGGTCATCCACGGGTCGTACTGCCCGACGAGCGGGGTCGACATCGCCCGGAGCACGCGCGGGTCCGCGTTGACCGGGCCGGGACCCATGAGGAGTCGTGCGGGCGGGTCGACTGGCTGCATACGTGTTCCTTCCGTTCCACGGTCGACGCTACTGGGCCGGTCGTTTCAGGCGTGTAACAGGTGCCGCCACTCGGTTGCCGCTCAGCGCCGCGGCGTGCCGAGCGACACGGCGAGGTCGATCAGCGCCACGTCGCGTCCCGGTGGGCCGACGAGGCAGACGCCCACGGGTGCGCCGTCGACCATGAGGAACGGTGCGGACACCGCGGGCAGACCGCCCACCCCGGCCACGGCCGTCATGCGGAGCGTCGCGGTACGGACCACCTGGACGTCCGCCGCGTCGGCCGTGCGCAGCGGCGCGGGGCCGGGCACGGTCGGGAGGCACAGGACCCGTCCGTCGAGCGCGGTCCGGACCGCGGTGCGGAGCTCGGCGAGTCGGCGGCGGGCCGTGGCCTCGGCCGCGGCGTCCACGGCGGCGGCCGCGTCGAAGCGGGCGAGCACGTCCACGCCGAGGGCGTCGCGGTGCGCGGTCACCCAGGTGCCGTCGTTCCGCCACGCCTCGGCGGCCTGGACGACGCGGAGGGTCTCGGCGAGCTCGTCGAGCGGCGGCAGCGCGACCTCGTCGGGCTCGAGCCGGGCCGCCGCGAGCCACCGCCGGAAGGCAGCGCCGGTCGCGGGCTGGACCGCGTCGAGGAGCGCTCGGGACACGACCAGGTCGGCGGCGTCGAGGGGCGCGTCGGCGGCGTCTCGGTCCGGCGGCGCATCGGCGGGGCCGGATGCACCGGACGCGACCGCGGCGGCGCGGACGGTCGCGGCGTCCCGGGCCAGCCACCCGATCGTGTCGAACGACTGCGCGAGCGGGAGCAGTCCCTCCCGGTCCACCAGACCGTGCGTCGTCCGGAGCCCCCAGAGCCCCTGGTACGAGGCGGGGACGCGGACGCTCCCGGCCGTGTCGGTGCCGAGCGCCAGATCCGCCTGGCCGAGCGCGACGGCAGCCGCCGGGCCGGAGGTCGAACCGCCCGGCATGCGGTCCGGCGCCGCGCCGTTCGGCGGGGTGCCCGTGTGCGCGTTGCGGCCCGCGATGCTGTAGGCGAACTCGTCGGTCCGGGCGATGCCGGTGATCGAGGCGCCCGCGTCGAGGAGGGCACGGACGGCCGGAGCGTGGGTGGTCGCCGGCAGGGCCTCGCGCTCCCACACCGGGTTCCCCGCACCGACGACCTGCCCGCGGACGGCGAACAGGTCCTTGACCGCGACCCGGACGCCGGCGAGCGGGAGCGCGGTACCGGCGAGCGGGAGCGCTGGGTCCCGTGCTCCTCGGTCCGGCGCCGGCACCGACGCGCCGGGCACCAGGGGGTCGCCGACGACGCGCCAGATCGTCCGGTCGAACGCGGGTGCCCGGCTGGTCACGTGCGCGGCGGCGATGCGCCAGGAGCCCTCCGTGCGGCGCCAGAGCTGCGTCTGGATGCCCGGGCCACCGGTGTGGACGTGCGACTCGGCCACCACCAGCACGACGTCGTCGGTGAGCGGTCGCAGCTCGGTCCGCCCGATGCTCCGCCCGGGCACACCGCCACGCGCCGAGCGGAAGGCGCTGATCCGGTCGTGTCCGACGAGCAGCCCGGCCGCGTCGGCGCGGAGGGTCTCCGGCCCCGGCTCGAAGAGCGCGTCGAGGACCGCGACGTCGTCGGCGAGCAGCGCCGCCTCGTAGCGGTCGAACGCCGCGTGCAGGCCCTCGGGCCAGCTCGGTCCGGCCACCGTCGCGCGCGGGTCGACCCCGCCGACCTCACCGGTCACGGGGCACCGCCGGACGGGGCACCGCGGCACGGGGTACCGCGGCGAAGTCGGCCACGCGGATCGTTGCGTGCACCCCGCACACGAGGTCGACGACCTGCGACACGCGGAAGTCGGTCGCGGCGCTGAGGTACGCGTACGCGATGTGCTCGTCGACACCCCACCGGGCACGGACGAGCGTGATCGCCTGGCGGACGCACCGCCGGACGGCCTCGTCGAGGTCGGCGTCGAGGCCGGTGGGCACGAGGTACTCCGCGGTCTCGCCGAGCGGTCCGGCGAGCTCAC
The DNA here is from genome assembly GCF_003234805.2 of Curtobacterium sp. MCBD17_040. Classification (GTDB taxonomy): domain Bacteria; phylum Actinomycetota; class Actinomycetes; order Actinomycetales; family Microbacteriaceae; genus Curtobacterium. The sequence continues at coordinate 1,667,475 of NZ_CP126273.1, read as the reverse complement.
CGAACTCCTGCAGTGCGCGTTCCCGCGGCACGACGTCGACCCGGAACGTGGCGCGGAGCGAGGCCTCCATGGCGGTGAGCGCGACCTCGCCGTCCCCCTGCGCGAAGTGCGGGTCGCCGACGTACACCCCGGCGCCCGGGACCTGCACGGGCAGGTGCAGCGTCGTCCCGGCGGTGAGCAGCGCGATGTCGAGGTTGCCGCCGTGCGGGCCGGGCGGCACCGAGTGCGGGCGGAGGTCGTCGGACACCTGGACGCCGACGATGCCGAGGAACGGCCGGAGCGGGAACGTCACGAGGCGCGGGCCGTCCTCGGCGACCGGCAGACGGCCGTGCAGCTCGCCGTCGCGCTCGACCACGTCCGCGAACACGCTCACGGGCAGTTCGCCGCGCGGCATCTCGCCCGGGAGCGCCCCGCGGCCGTGCCGGTTCGACACGATCCCGTACGGCACGCGCGGCAGCGCCTCGAGCAGCGTCATCGACACGAGGTCGCCGGGCTCCGCGCCCGCGACGGCGACCGGCCGCGAGACCACGTGCGGCCCGTCGACCGGGTCGCGACGGAGCTCCTCGGTGATCGCGACGGCGTCGTCGAGCACGAACTCCCGCGGGACGCCGTGCCGGGCGAAGAACGCCACCGGATCGCCGCCCTGGTCCGCGAGGATCCCCTCGTGGCTCACGGTGTCGAACGTCACGGTGTCGCCGGGCTGCACGGTCGTGACCGGCCGGTCGTCACGTGCCGGGAGGCGCCCCCACAGCACATCGCCCGGTCGCGCTTCGACGAGGTGGTCGCCCCGCACCGGTCCGGTCCCGGGTTGCAGGACGCCGTCCGGGAGGACCGTCCCCCACTCCGTCACGTCCGCCCGCTTCACGGCGCGTCCCCCCTGCCGCTCAGGCACGGCGGAGCAGCCGTCCTGCGACCGCGGTCACGCCCCGGTCGGCGGTCGCGACCTGCGCGCCGTGCAGCCACGTGCGCGTGACGCGGCCACGGAGGGTCCGTCCGTCGTAGGCCGAGATCGGGTTGCGGTGCTCGAGCGCCTCGACGTGCACGGTGTCCTCGGCGTCGGGGTCGAACTCGACGAGGTGCGCGACGGCGCCGGGCGCGATCGCCGCACGGTCGGTCATGCCGACGAGGGCGGCCGGCCCGGTGGTGAACGCGGGCACGATCCGCTCCAGCGGCACACCCCGCCGGGCCGCTTCGGTCCACGTCGCGCGGAACCCGACCTGGAGGCCCGCGATGCCACCCCAGGCGAGGCCGAAGTCGCCGCCGCTCCCCCGCTTGAGGTCGACCGTCGACGGCGAGTGGTCGGTGACGACCATGTGGATCGTGCCGTCGAGCAGTCCGGCCCACAGGGCGTCCTGGTTGCCCGCCTCGCGGATCGGCGGGCAGCACTTGAACTCGGTCGCGCCGTCCGGCACGGACTCCGCGTCGATCGTCAGGTAGTGGGGGCAGGTCTCGACCGTGATCGGCAGCCCCTCGTCCTTCGCGGCACGGAGCATCGGCAGCGCCCCGGCGTCGGACAGGTGCAGGACGTGCGCCCGTGCCCCGGTCGCGCGGACGCCGTCGATCACCCGGGCGATCGCGTCCTCCTCGGCGGCCGGTGGACGCGACGCCAGGAACGCGCCGTATCCCGTGCCGAGGGCTCCGCCGTCCGCGAGGTGCGCGGGGTCCTCGGCGTGCACGATGAGCACGCCGTCGAACGCGGCGACCTCCGCCAGTGCACGCCGGAGCTGGTCGGCGTCGAGGTGGCCGAACTCGTCGACGCCCGAGGGTGCCAGGAAGCTCTTGAAGCCGTACACGCCGGCGTCCCACACGGGCCGGAGCGCACCGAGGTTCTCGGGGACGGCGCCGCCCCAGAACCCGACGTCCACCGCGACCCGACCCTCGGCCCGCTCCCGCTTGACGGCGAGTGCGTCGACGGTGGTGGTCGGGGGCACCGAGTTGAGCGGCATGTCGACGATGGTCGTGACCCCGCCGAGCGCCGCGGCCCGGGTCGCCGACGCGAAGCCCTCCCACTCCGTCCGGCCCGGCTCGTTCACGTGCACGTGCGTGTCGACGAGCCCCGGGAGCAGCACGCGGCCGGCCGGGAGCTCGACGACCGGCACCTCCACCGGTGCGTCGAGGGGCAGCACGGCGTCGACGAGGCCGTCCCGCACGAGGACCGTGGCCGGACGGAACGCGCCGTCCGTCCAGACGCGGTGGCCGCGGACGGCGACCGGCGCGGTCGCGTGCACCGTGCCTCCCGGATCGGTTCGCTGAGGCTGCATGTCGGGAGGATCGCACAGCCGTGTTTCCGGCATGTCTCGGCGGGTGGGCCGACACCCCGCCAGCCGTAACCGGGCGGAAACACGCCGACCCCTCGGCCGAAACACGCCGACCGTAGCGTCGCTGCACACGAGGTCCGGCGGCGAGCCCGGATCCGGGACGGGAGGTCGCCATGGTCACGCACCGACGACCGCTCGCGGCGTGGAACCGGGGCATGATCGCGCACGGCCGAGGTCCGGTCGTCCCGCGCGTCCCCGTCCCCCTCCCGCAGATCGGATCCGTCCATGGACCTCGTCACCGTCCGCACCGTGCGGACACCCAGACACCGCGACGACCTCGCCCTCGCACCCGGTGAGCGACCGCTCGGCGGCGGCACCTGGCTCCACTCCGAGGAGCAGCCGGGCCTGACCGGGCTCGTCGACCTCACGACGCTCGGGTGGCCCGACGTGAAACGCACGAGTGAGACGCTCACGATCGCCGCGACCTGCACGATCGCCACCCTCGTCCGCACCGCCCCCGACCCGGACTGGACCGCGTGGCCGCTCGTCGGTCGGTGCGCGAACGCGCTCCTGGCCTCGTTCAAGATCTGGAACGCGGCGACGGTCGGCGGCAACGTCGCGGTCGGGCTCCCCGCGGGAGCGATGATCGCACTCCTCGCGACGCTCGACGCGACGGCCGTCGTGTGGACCCCCGACGGGGCCGAGCGCCGGACGGCCGTCGAGCACCTCGTGCAGGGCGTGCGGACGCTCGACCTGCGGGACGGCGAGGTGCTGCGGGCGTTCGAGGTCCCGGTCGCCGCGCTCCGCCACGAGACCGGGTACCGACGGGTGTCGCTCAGCCCGCACGGTCGGTCGGGGGCGCTCGTCACCGCGCGCTGGGGGCGTCCGGGTCGGTCGGGCCCGCCCGGGTCCTCCGGCGTCCCCGGCGGCTTCACGCTCGTCGTCACCGCCGCGACACCGCGCCCGGCCGTGCTCCGGTTCGCCGCGGTCCCATCGCACGACGCGCTGGCCGCCGTGCTCGCCGACGTCACCGACTGGTACGACGACCCACACGGGAGCCCCGCGTGGCGCCGCGCGGTCAGCGTGCGGTTCGCACACGAACTCCGGGACGAGGCCGCCGCGTCGGTCGGCGGCCCCACCGGCCGGACCGAGGAGGCGTCGTGAGGCTCCACGTGGACGGCGCCGAGCTCGAGGTCGCCCCGCAGCCCGGTCAGGTCCTCCGGACCCTGCTCCGCGAGCACGGCGTGACGGCCGTCAAGAAGGGCTGCGACTCCGGCGACTGCGGTGCCTGCTCCGTCCTCGTCGACGGCACACCCGTGCACGCGTGCATCACGCCGGCCCATCGGCTCGACGGTGCGACCGTCACCACCGCGGCGGGGCTCGGGACGCCGGAGGACCCGCACCCCGTGCAGCGTGCCTTCGCCGACGCGGCCGCGTTCCAGTGCGGGTTCTGCACCGCCGGGTTCGTCGTCACCGCGTCGACCCTGACCGAGGACGACCACGCCGACCTGCACCGGAAGCTCAAGGGCAACCTCTGCCGCTGCACCGGCTACCGGGCGATCGAGGACGCGCTCGCCGGTGTGCGGAACACCTGCACGCCGACCACCGGCGACGCCGTCGGCACCTCGGTGGCCGCCCCGGCGGCGATGCGCATCGTGACGGGCCGCGAGGAGTACACGCTCGACGTCCGGAAGACCGAGGCGCTCCTGCACGTCGCGGTGCTCGGCAGCCCCCGCCCCCACGCACGCATCACCGCGATCGACGTCACGGACGCGGAGGCCCTGCCCGGCGTCCACGCGGTCCTCACCCACCACGACGACCCCGGTGTCCTGTTCTCCACCGGACGCCACGAGTCGCGGCTCGACGACCCCGACGACACCCGCGTGTTCGACCGCGTGCTGCGGTTCCGCGGGCAACGCGTCGCGGCCGTCGTGGCGGACAGCGTGCGCATCGCCGAACAGGCGTGCGAGCACATCCGCGTCGAGTACGAGGTGCTGCCGAGCGTGCACGACCCCGACGCCGCCCGCGCTCCGGGCGCGCCGCTCCTGCACGGCGACAAGACCACGGACGAGCACCGGATCGCGGAGCCGGGTCGGAACGTCGTCGCCGCGTTCCACGACGAGACCGGGGACGTCGAGGCCGCGCTGGCCGCGTCGGCAGCGACCGTCGAGGGCGAGTGGACCACCGGCCGGGTCTCGCACGCAGCGCTCGAGACCCACGCGACCCGCGGGTGGTTCGACGACGACGGCCGACTCGTGCTCCGGACCTCGACGCAGGTGCCGTTCCTGGTCCGGGACGAGATCGCCCGCGTGTTCGGACTCGACCCCGAGCGGGTGCGGGTGCTCGCCAAGCGGGTGGGCGGCGGGTTCGGCGGCAAGCAGGAGATGTTGACCGAGGACCTCGTGACGCTCGCCGTCCTCCGGACCGGTCGGACCGTGCAGTACGAGTACGCGCGACGCGACGAGTTCACGATCGCCCCGACGCGGCACCCGATGCGCGTGCGGGTCCGACTCGGTGCGACCGCTGACGGGGTCCTCACGGCCCTCCATGTCGACGAGACCATGGACACCGGTGCCTACGGCAACCACGGCATCGGCGTCATGTTCCACTCGGTGAGCGAGTCCGTCGCCGTGTACCGGTGCGCGGCCAAGCGCGTCGACGCCGAGTCCGTCTACACGAACAACCTGCCCGGCGGGGCGTTCCGCGGATACGGACTCGGGCAGGTCGTGTTCGCGATCGAGTCCGCCATGGACGAACTCGCGCGCCGCCTCGGCATCGACCCGTTCACGATGCGCCGCAGGAACGTCATCGTGCCGGGTGATCCGCTCGTCGTCACCGACCCCGACGAGGAGTCCGACCTGCACTTCGACGGCAGCTACGGACTCGACCAGTGCATCGACCTGGTCGAGGACGCCCTGCGGACCGGACCCGACACCGCCGCGCGGGATGCCCTCGTGCCGCGGATGGACGGCCCCGCGCTCGACCCCGCGTCCGGCGACTGGGCGTTCGGATCGGGCATGGCGCTGGCGGCGATCGCGACCCTGCCCCCGCGCGGCCACCACGCCCACGCCACCGTGGCGCTGACGCCCGAGGGGCGCTACCGGATCGGCGTCGGGACGGCCGAGTTCGGCAACGGCACGACGACCGTGCACGCGCAGCTCGTCGCAACGGCCCTCGGCACCACCCCCGATCGCGTCGACATCCACCAGTCGGACACCGACGCCGCCCGGCACGACACGGGTGCGTTCGGCTCGGCCGGGGTCGTCGTCGCGGGCAAGGCCCTGTACGCGGCCGCCCTCGACCTGCGCGAGGCGATGACGGCCCGGGCCCTCGACGTCGTCGCAGCGCGGACTCCGCGGACGGCGTCGGGCATCCTCGGGCCGAGCGTGTCCGTCGAACCGGACGGCGTCCGGATCGGGCACGAGTTCGTGTCCGCCGCGGAGCTCCTCGCCGACGGTCCCCTCGTCGCGCACGGCCACCACGACGGCACGCCGCGATCCGTGGCGTTCACGGTGCACGGGATCCGCGTCGCGGTGCATGGACCGACGGGTGAGGTCCGGATCCTGCAGAGCGTCCAGGCGGTCGACGCGGGCACCGTGATGAACCCCGAACAGCTCCGCGGCCAGGTCGAGGGCGGCACCGCGCAGGCGATCGGCTCGTCGCTGTACGAAGAGGTCGTGCTCGATGACACCGGCCGCGTCACGACCGACAGCTTCCGGAACTACCGGGTCCCGAAGATCTCCGACGTGCCGCGGACCGAGGTGGTGTTCGCCGTCACGCACGACCCCCTCGGGCCCCTCGGCGCCAAGTCCATGAGCGAGGCACCCTACAACCCCGTCGCGCCGGCCGTGGCGAACGCGGTCCGCGACGCGATCGGCGTCCGTCCCCACCGCCTCCCGATGACCCGGGACCGGGTCTGGGCGCTCGCGAACGGGGAGGCGGGCTGAGCGGGGTGGTCGGCACCGCATCGCGGGTGCGCCTGACGGTGCGCGCGGGTCAGCTCGCCGCGTCGATCGCCACCTCGGGGCCGAGCAGGTGCGGACGGTCGTCCGGTTCCGACGGTTCGCGGGAGTGCCCGCCCCAGAGCGCTGACCGCGCGACGGAACGGAACCGCCGGAGTGCTCGACCCCAGTAGCCGAGCGGTCGCCGTCCGCATGCACGGAGCGCCTCGGCGTGGTCGACGCACAACACCGTCGCAGCTCCGACGGCGACGACCCACCACGCGACCCCGACGGCGGCCCTCGTGAGGTCGGAGGCGTCGGCGAACCCGGCTCGGAGTCCGTCGACCTGGAACCGGAGGTGCTCGCGTTCGTCCGTCCGGATGCGCTCGCCGATCCCGCGCAGGATCGGATCGGGAGCGTGGTCCGCGAGCGCTTCGAAGTACTCGACGGACACCGCTTCGGCGATCATGAACAGCGCGATCTCGGTGCGCAGCCCGAGCAGACGTCGCAGTCGGGTGAACGCCGAGTCGGACCAGTGCCTCCGGAGCGAGGGTGCGCCCATCCGGCGGAGGCCCACGCCGAACAGCGCGGAGTGCTTCTGCTCCTCCGACACGAGCAGCTCCAGGGCCCGCGTGTACACCGGGTCGCCGGCCGCCCTCGCCTTGGACAGCAGCCGGACCCCGTCGCCGCCCTCACCGAGCTCGAGCCGTTGGAACGACCGCACCAACCCACGCCGCTGCCGGTCGCTCAGCACGACGGGAGCCGACCGGTCCCAGTCCCGTTCGAGTCGCTGCTGTCGCGCGGTGTTCGCCTCGAAGTACGCGACCCAGGGGTCGAACCCCGACGACTGCGCGTCCACCAGCGCTGTTCGTGCAGGGTGCTCGGTGCCTGCTGCGGTCCATGTCGTCCCCGCCGCGCTCGACCTGTCGTCCATCACAACTCCCCTCCGTCGGACCGCTGCCGGTCCGCTCCGTCGACGCGCCTCGCTCCGGTGTCGGACCGGGCGCTGGTGGGACGATCGTCGTCGTCGGGGACCCCGCCGTCGTCAGCCGCCCGGACGAGGTGGCTCGGCCGGACGACCGAGTGGACGTCAGTCGACAGGCCTCCAGCACCACCGCCGCGTGCTCGCGGCCTCGGTACCGTCTCCACATGCCGTGCACGTTCATCACCCATCCAGAAGTGACGATCGAACCGATGGCGCGTGTCGAGGACTGGGGCCTCTCGGCAGCGGGACGGGCGCGCGCCGCCCATGCGGTGGAGGTCGTTCCGCGTCCTGCCCACCTCCGCGGCCCCACAGATCCACCGGGCGGAGGACGTCGCGCCGGCCACCGTCCCGCTAGCGTCCTCGGATGACCGTCGCACCGACCAGCCGGAGCCGCACGACCGCACTCGCCGTCGGTGCCGGATCCGCCGCGGTCGGGTTGCTGCCGTGGATCATCACCGGCATGCGGCTGCCGCTGCAGAACCTCTGGGCGTCCGACGTGACCTCGCCGCACCAGATGCCGATCGCGCTCCTGCCGTTCAGCCAGTACGACGTCGCGCTCATGGCGTCGATGCTCGTCGGGGGCGGCGCACTCGCCGGCGTGCTGTTCCGCGCCGTGCGCGTGCCACGGACGATCGGCACGGTGCTGGCCGCGCTGATCGGCGTGTTCGCGCTCGACCTCGTCGCGGTCGTCGAGTCGGCCGTCGTCACGGGGGTCGGACTCCGTCGTCCGACGGGGTACGTGGCGACGTTCGTCACCCCGGAGCAGGTCTACCTGTTCGGGTTGGTGGTCATCGCGCTGTCGGCGACCGTGGTCGCACTCGTCGCCTGTTCGCTCGTCGTCGCTGTTCCGGCCCCCGGGCCCGTGATCGGCATCGCGCTCGCCGCGGCGACGCTGACGGACTGGGCCGACGCACTCGTCGTCCGGCCGACCACGGCACCGCCGACCTGGTCCGCGGATCTGCTGTCCGTGTCCCACCTGCTGCCCGGGCTGGCCGTCGGTGTCGCGGTCGGCTCGTTCTGGCAGCGCCCGTTCGGTCGGCAGATCGTCGGGGCCGTCGTCGCGTTCGGGCTGGCGTGGATCGGACCGACCTCGATCGCGGCGCTGACCGGCGCGCTCGGGTCCCGCGCGCTGCTCACGGTGCCGAGCGAGTTCGCGGACTTCGCGGTCCTCCTGTTCACCACCGAGGCACGGTCGTGGCAGGTGTGGGGTGGGGTCCTGATCGGCGTCGTCGTCGCCGTCGCGCTCATCGTCGTGCGGTCCGTCAGAGCGCGAGCGACCGCAACCACGCGTCCGCCTGGCGCTGCGAGCGGAGACGGACGACACGGAGCTGCGGCCAGTCGCGCTCAGCGGCGACGACGTTCGCTCTGATCCGTGCGCGGCCCTTCCAGCCCCAGCGGATGATGTGCTCGGGGTTCCCGAAGAACGTCCGCAGCGGCGGTTCGACGTTGCCGTTCCAGAGCTCGACGCGTCGCACCGACCGTCGGATCGTCCGCAGCACGAGGCGGGACATGTGCAGGAGCACCGGGTAGTCGAGCGCGACGAGCGTGTCCGCACGCGAGACCACGAGGTCGCCGAGTTGCGACGTGTACGCCCACTCGGTGACCCACCTCGGTTCGCGCGTGAACGCGTCGACCGCCTCGACGAAGTCAGGTCGGGGCGTCCAGCCCGGACCGTGGAAGAGCGCGTCGACCTCGGTGTGCGGCAACCCGGCGACGCGTTCGATCTGCTGCGCGAAGGTGGTCTTGCCCGCGCCGGACGGCCCGGCGACCAGGACGCGCTGGGGCGGCGGGGTCAGGCGGTCGGAGGAGACGAGCACATCCCGACCCTAGACAAGGGCGCCGCTTCCTCGTCCTCGCGGATCTGGCGCCGTCTCCCGCCACCTCGCTGGTCGGGATGCCAGGATGACCTACGGCACGTCGCACCGGCGGCGGTCGGGAAGGCAACGATGTCGAAGCGGACGTACGCGCAGCACCTCCAGGCGATGATCGAGCGCGCCGGGTCCCTCACGGCGCAGGAGGCCGAGGCGCTCGGTCGCCTGTGGAAGGCCGACGAGGACATCGTGCTGCCCGAGCCGAGCTGGGCGTTCGAGATCCAGGGGGGCATCGACGTCCCCGTCGTCACGAACGTGCAGCTCGTCGCCGCCTGGGAGCACGCGCTCCACGCTGCGGGCACCGCGGGCCGAGTCGACGAGATCGAAGCCGCGCAGGACGCCGGCCGTGCGGCTGCACGCGACCTCCGTCACATCCACGACGACGAACTCGCCGAGGACGGCGCGCAGGAAGCCGTCCGTTCCGCGGTACTCGCGGCCGGCGTCCGCGACCTGATCCCGGACGACGAGTACCAGACGCTCACCACGGCATGGCGGCGCGTGCTCGGCGAGCTGCCCGCCTGAGCTGCTTCGCCACCAGTCAGCGGAGGGATGGTCATCGCAGGAGGGTCTCCGTCACCGCGGTGGCCACCGTCCGAGCCGTACGCGACACTCCAGCGTGATGACCCCTGCTCGGTCTGCCCGGGTCCGGACCGCCGCCACGCCGGTGCTGAAGGGTCGCCCCGACCTCCGCGGGTCGGCAGACTGACCCGGTGTCATCGCTCGGCCCTGGTCCGGCCCTGCATCGTCGGCACACGCGATCGGGCCGCCACTCCGGCGAGCTCTCCCGGCGTCCGCTCGTTCTCACGATCGCGGCGATGACCGTCTACACACTGCTCCTCGCGGCCGGCGTGTTCCTCGCTCTCACATCGGTGCAGGAGCACGCGGCACTCGATGAACCGGTTCACTGGGGCACGTATCGCGAGACGCTCTGGGAGTGCACGGTGGGTCGCGAAGGCAGGACCTGCACCTCGACCGGGACATGGACGAGCGACGACGGAGGCACGGTAGCGCACGACGTCGAGTTCGACGGGTTCGATGACGACGACGGGGCCCACCCCGGCGATGCCGTGCGCGCGGGCTACCGGACGTTCGACGCGGATGACGACGGCCTGCCTGCCACGGTCTGGGACGAAGAGGGGATCGACCAGACGTGGATTCCCCCAGCGGTGCTCGCGCTGGGGTTCCCAGCGTTCGCGGTGGTGCTCCCCGGTCAGTGGGGCGACCTCCAGCGCCTCGCGGAGCGCTGGCGCCGGCGATCTCATCGGTAGGCGCACCTGAGGCCGATGCCGCTCCGGTCAGGCGACCACCGCAGGCGTCCGAGCCAACCGCTCCCGCAGCCGGGCCGCCAGCTCGCGCTCGTCGGCGGCCACGAGCCTCCCGTCCCGGACGACGACGCGGCCGCCGACGACGACGTGCCGTGGACGGCGACCGGGTGACGCCCAGAGGAGGCCCGCGACCGGGTCGTCGACGCCGGCATCGGCGACGCCCGAGACGTCCCACACGCAGAGATCACCGGCGGTCCCGGCACCCAGGTGACCGAGTTCCGGCCGACCGAGACCGGCGGCGGACCCGGCGGTCGCCATCCCGAGCACCTGGCGGGCCGGGAGCTGCGGGCCGACGAGCGCGGACACCTGCATGGCCAGACGGGCGTCGGCGAGCAGGTGACCGGCGTCGTTGCTCCCACCACCGCTCGTCCCGAGTCCGACGGCGATGCCGGCGTCGGCGAGGCGGGCGACCGGTGCGATTCCCCAGCCCATCGGCACGTCGCAGCCCGGCGCGTGCGTCGCGGTGACACCGGCCCCGGCGAGTCGGGCGATCTCGTCGTCCGTGACGTCGCACAGATGCGCGATGGTGACGTCCGGTGCGAGCCAGCCCCACTCCTCCAGGAGGTCGATGGGGCGTCGGCCGTACCGCTCGAGCGCGATGGCGGTGTCCACCTGTTCGTTCGCCTGCGTCCGCCGCCGGAGGCGGTGGCGCGCGGCGACCTCACCGAGTGCCAGGAAGGTCTCGCGCCCGTCGGAGTGCACGCCCGCCGGCCCGACCGCGATCTGGAGGCGACCGTCCGGGTCGACGCCGCCCACGGCCTCCCGGTCGAGCAGGGCGCCGACGATCGCGTCGGCCGACGCCGCGGCCTGCTCCGGGTCGTCACGAGCGGAGCCGCGGACGAAGACGAGTCGGCCGCCGAGTGCGCGGACGGCGTCGGCCGTCGCCCGCGCGAGCGCGACGGTGTCGTCGGGGGTGGCGCCCGTGGGCCAGTTGAGGTGGTGGTCGGCGATGGTCGTCACGCCACTCAGGAGGCCCTCGGCGGCCCCCACGGTCGCCGCCAGTCCGTACAGCTCGGGGTCGTGCCCCGCTCGTCCGTAGGCGGCGGCCATCGCGGGGAGCCAGTCCGCCATCGGGACCCCACGCGTTCCGGGCAGGGTGCGGAACGCCGTCTGCAACAGATGGTGGTGTGCGTTCACGAGTCCGGGCGTGACGACGCAGCCCGTCGCGTCGAGGCTGGAGGACTCCGCGTGGCCATCCTCGAGGACGACGTCGCCGCCGCGCTCCGTGCCGGGATCGACGAGGACACGGACGGCGCCGGTGACGGTGAGCATGGGGCCGTTGTAGCAGCGCAGTGTTTCCGGGCGGTGGCGGTGTGTTTCGGCGCGATGACGCGGACCGGCACCGGGCGGTGCTCGTGATCGATCGGAAACATCCCCGGAACACGTCGCCCCTAGGGTCACAGGCATGGCCCAGACCCTGATCCGTGGCGGGTGGGTGCTCACCGGAGCGCCCGAGTCCGTCCCCGTCGCCGGTGTTCCCGCACACTCCGACGCCTCGCCGACGCCCGCCGCGATCCGTGACGGTGCCGTCCTCGTCGACGGCGATCGCATCGCGGCGGTCGGCACCTACGACGACCTGCGGGCGGCGAACCCACACGCGGTCGTCCGCGGCGGGGCGTACGACATCGTGACGCCCGGGTTCGTGAACACGCACGGGCACTTCAGCGAGGGGCTCATCACCGGCATCGGCTCGCAGTACACGCTGTGGGAGTGGCTGCAGGAACTCATCGCACCCGTCAACCCGGTCATGACGCGGGACAAGGCGTACGCGGGGACGATGCTCCAGGGCATCCAGATGCTCCGCAGCGGCGTGACGACGGCGAACGACATGTTCTGCTCGGACCCGATCCCGGGCGACCCCGCCACCCCGGGCGTCGTCCAGGCGCTCGACGAGCTGGGGCTCCGCGGCGTGCTCTCGTTCGGGTCCGGTGACGTCGACCGGGACTTCGGGCCCGCGCCGATCCTCGACGAACTCCGTGTGCTCGAGGAAGCCACCGCCGCGAGCCGGTACAGCTCGTTCCGCGTCGGGATCTCCTCCATCGGCCGCTACACGGACGCCGCGTGGGAGCAGCACATCGGGTACGCCGTGGACGGCGGCCACGGCATCCACATCCACATCCACGAGGTGCGCGAGGAGGTCACCGCGGCGCGACAGCGCACCGGCAAGACCGTCGTCGGGCACGCGGCGGCCACCGGCATGTTCGACGTCCCCGTGATCGCCGCGCACAGCGTGTGGGTGGACCGGGAGGACCGGCAGTTGTACGCGGAGCACGGCGTCGGCGTCGCACACAACCCGGTCGCGAACGGCATCCTGGCGAGCGGCATCGCGCCCGTCGCCGAACTCCGCGCCCTCGGCGTCCCGGTCGGCATCGGCGTGGACGGTCCCGCCTCGAACGACTCCCAGGACTTCCTGCAGGCGATGAAGACCGCCGCGCTGCTCGCCCGGATCCGCGATCTGCAGGCGACCGCGATGAGCGCCCGCGAAGCGTTCGAGATGGGCACCATCGGCGGCGCCCGGGCACTGCGGATGGACGGCGAGATCGGCTCGCTCGAGCCCGGCAAGCGCGCGGACGTCGTCGTGTTCGACGGCGACAGCCCGGCGCTGGCGAACGTGCACGACCCCTACCAGGCGGTCGTGTTCGTCGCCGGGAGCCGCGAGGTCAAGGACGTGTGGGTCGACGGCGAGCTGAGCCTCGCCGATGGCGAGGTCACGCGCGTCGATCCGGCCGAGGCCGTCGCGCGGGCTCGGCCGTTGGCGCAGCAGCTCGTCGCCGAGGCGGGGTTGTCCCGGCTGTCCGCGCTCGGCGGGGCCCCGCTCGAGGGCACGGAGCGGCCCTGAATCGGGAGGCCCGTGGGCACGGGTCCGCAGGCCTCCGGCCCTAGCCGGCGCGGACCGCTGCGGCGATCCGCTGCGCCGCCTGCGTCGGGTCGATGTGCGTCGTGTCGACCACCTCCGCCTCGGCGTGGAGCCAGGTGCGAGCGGCCTCGGCGTAGGGCTCCAGGCGCGAGAAGCGGAACGTCGACGGGCCGAGGACCGGGTCGTTCTGGATCCGGTCGCGGATCGTCTCCTGGTCGGCATGCAGGACGAAGTGGCGGACCGGGATGTCATGCACGGCGAGGCCGTCGCTGATCTCGCGCCAGTACCGCTCGACCAGGACGGTCATCGGCATGACGAGGATCCCACCGGTGTACTGCAGCACGCGTCGGGCGGTCTCGACGACGAGCGGTCGCCAGGGCGCCCAGTGCTGGAAGTCGTCGGTCGCCGGGAGGCCCGGTCGGATGTCCATGAGGACCTCACCGACCTTCTCGGCGTCGAGGACGCGCGCGTCCGGGAGCATCTGCTGCACGAGGGCGCTCGTCGTCGTCTTCCCCACACCGTGGGTGCCGTTGATCCACACGATCATGCGCGGGACTGTACCGGTCGCGCGGACCGGCACCGGACCTCCCGGATGTCGGCGCGCCGTGGTCCACGGGCGGCTCGAGTCGTGCCAACCGACCTGGATCGGGGTACGACGGGTGCATGGTCAGCGCGAGTCCGGTCCCCCAGTCCGCCACGAGCGAGGACAGCCACCTCAAGCAGCGGCTCGGCTACTGGTCCCTGGTCGCCACGGGAATCGGCAGCGTCATCGGTTCCGGCTGGCTGTTCTCCGCGATGTACGCCGCACAGACGGCGGGGCCGGCAGCGCTCATCGCGTGGGTGATCGGCGGTGCGGTCATGCTCGCGGTCGCACTCGTGTTCGCCGAGCTCGGCATGGTGCACCCCGAATCCGGTGGGCTGGTCCGGTACCCGCTGTACTCGAACGGGCGCTTCGCCGCGAGCATCGTGGGCTGGAGCATGTGGGTCACCTACGTTGCGAACCCGCCGACCGAAGCGTCCGGGGTCGTCCAGTACGCCAGCTCGTACATCCCCGGGCTCTTCCGCCACGGCCAGCTGACGTTCCCCGGGATCCTCGTCGCCATCGGCCTCATGGCGGTGTTCGTCGTCGTCAACTACTTCGGTGTGCAGTTCTTCGCACGCAGCAACAACATCGTCACCGCGGTCAAGATCTGCATCCCGACGCTCACGATCGTCATGCTGTTCGCGAGCGGGTTCACGCACAGCGGTGGCGCGGGTGGCACGCACAACTTCGCCGCCGGCGGCGGGTTCGCCCCGTACGGCATCGGCGCGGCCCTCGGCACCATCGCGACCGCGGGCATGGTGTTCGCCTACACCGGCTTCCGCAACATCGTCGAGCTGTCGGGCGAGGCCCGGAACCCGCACCGGAACATCCCGGCCTCACTCGTCACGACGATCCTCGCGGCGATCGCGCTCTACCTGCTGCTGCAGCTCGCGTTCATCTTCGGCGTGCCGCAGCACCTGCTCGGCAAGGGCTGGAGCGGCATCGACTTCAACTCACCCTTCGCGCAGCTCGCCATGCTCCTGGGCATGACCTGGCTGTACTGGGTCCTCATCGCCGACTCCATGGTCTCGCCGTCGGGGTCGGGCATCGTCTTCACGGCGTCGAACGCGCGCAACATGTTCGGCCTGGCGAAGAACCGGTTCTTCCCCTCGTGGTTCGCCAAGGTGCACCCGGGATCCGGCGTGCCGCGGCGGGCGCTCATCACGAACTTCCTGGTGGGCATCCTGTTCCTGCTCCCCCTGCCGAGCTGGCACGCGATCATCGGTGTGACGGGCACGCTCATCGCGTTCACGTTCTCGATCGGATCGGTGTCGGTCGTCGCGTTCCGTCGGTCGGGTCTGGCGGACCGCGCGGCACGCCTGCCCGGGATGTCGGTGATCGCGCCGTTCGCGTTCGTCGTGAGCGCGCTCGTCATCTACTGGGTGCCGTGGTCCGAGCTGGTCCTCACCATCCCGATCATCGTCGTCGGACTCATCTGGTACGCGGTCACGTACGCCCTGCAGCACCACGGTGCGGGTGAGGTCGTCGGCGGCATCTGGCTCGTCGCGTACCTCGCCGTCGTCTACGGCATGTCGGCGATCGGGAGCTTCGGCGGCCTCGGCCTCATCGGGGCGCCGTGGGACTCCGTCGTGCTCGCGGTGCTCGCGGCCGGCCTGTACGTGTGGGGCACGCAGTCCGGGATCCGCTACATGCGCTCGCGTCCCGAACTCGTCGACGAGCTCCGCGCGCAGCGGATCGACGCGGCGCCGTCCCCGTCACAGCCGTAGGGCGCGCCCGGACGACGAGCGCGCCGAGCAGCGACAGCGCAGTCGTCGTCGGCGCGCGCCCTCCGGCAGCGATGGGCCCTACAGGTCGAGCACGAGCCGGGGGCAGCCGCCGCGCGCCCGCGAGACGCAGATCATCATCGTCCGTCCCTCGGCGTGCTCCTCGGCGCTGAGCACGGTGTCCCGGTGCTCGACCTCCCCCTCGAGCACCGGGGTCTCGCAGGTGCCGCAGGTGCCCTCGCGGCACGACGACAGCACGAGCACGCCCGCGTCCTCGACGACGTCGAGCAGCGACCGGTCGGGAGGCACGGTGACGGTGATCCCCGACAGCGCCAGTTCCGCCTCGAACGGCTCCCCCGGTGCGGTGGCGTCGTCGGCGGCCGTGAACCGCTCGACGCGGACGGCGTCGGGGCCACGGTGGGCGCCGGCCGCCACGACCGCGTCCACGAGCCGCCGCGGCCCGCACGCGTAGACGACCGCGTCCGAGGGTCCCGCGAGCAGGCCCGGCACGTCGAGCCGGGTGCCCTCGTCGCCCGGGTAGAGCCGGACCTCGGCGGGGTGTGCGGCGGCGAGGTCCGCCGCGAACGCCATCCCCGCCCGATCCCGTCCCGCGTAGTGCAGGGTCCACGGGGTGCCGTCGGCCTCGGCCAGGGCGATCATCGGCAGGATCGGTGTGATCCCGATGCCGCCGGCCACGAACACCGCCGGGCGTGCGGGGTCGAACGCGAAGTGGTTGCGCGGACCGCGGACGGCCACGGTCTCGCCGGGCACGAGGACGTCGTGCACGGCGGCGGATCCCCCGCGGCCCTCCTGCTCGCGGAGCACGGCGACGCGCCAGTGCCCGTCCGCGGTCGTGGCGACGAGGGAGTACTGCCGCTCGAGCCCGGGCCGCACCTCGAGGTCGACGTGCGCCCCCGGGGTCCACGCGGGCAGCGGTGCCGCGTCCACCGGAGCGAGGTCGAGGGTGACGACGTCCCGGGCCACCGCGGTCCTGGCCGCGACCCGGACGGCGATGCGGGCCTCCTGCGCGCTCATGCCGCACCTCCGGTCGGCGCGGGCGTCTGCTTGACGACGATGAGGTGGAACCGCTCGCCGTCGGCGCTGCACCATCGGTGCGGCGTGCCGCCGCGGTAGTACGCGGAGTCGCCGACGCCGAGCCGCGTCACGTCCCCGGCGAGGTCGAGGAGCACCGCCCCGGCCACGACGGTGAGGAACTCGTCCTCGTGGTGTTCGTAGTGCTCGCCGGGATCGGTGTTCGCGCCGATCCACTCGAGGGGCTCGAACGCGTGGCTGCCGCCGTGCACGAGCAGGCGGGCCGATCCCAGGGCGAACGGGCTCCTGGCACCCTCGTGGGCGCGGACGACCTCGGGGCGCGGATCGTCGGGCTCGCGGAGCTGCGGGTCACCGGCGGCGAGCAGTGCGACCTGGCTCGTCCCGAGCGCGCCGGCGATGCGGTCGAGCGACACCATGCTCGCTCGGGTGTGCCCGCGCTCGAGCTGGCTGAGGAACGAGTGCGACAGTCCGCTTCGGTCGGCGAGCTGCACGAGCGTCAGGGACCGGCCACGTCGGAGTTCGCGGATGTGCTGGCCGATCCGGCGGGCCTGCTCGTCGACGACGCGCGTGCCGGCGGCGTCGGGGTCGACGACCTCGGTGGTGACCACGGGCTCCTCCATCGTGCTGGCCGCTGCGGGCGGCGTCGCGGGTCGTTACATGCGGCAACGGGGGCGAAACGCGCGGGAAACGTGGTCGCCCTAGCATCGGCGATGTTGATGCGATCAACATTTTGGCACACGAGCGGAGGGATCCCGTGAGCGCGACACTGCCCCGGCCACTGGCACTCCTGCGCCACGGACTGCTGCCCGACGGGCGCCGTGTCGACATCGCGATCGAGGGCGGCACGGTGTCCGAGGTCGCCCCGGCCGGCACGCTCACGGCGGACGCCGAGGCCACCCTCGACCTCGAGGGGCGTCTGCTCCTCACGGCCCCCGCGGAGCCCCACGCGCACCTCGACAAGGCGCTGAGCTTCGATCGGATCCGACCCCCGCTCGGTGACCTCGGCTCGGCCATCGGCGCCTGGATCGCCCACGCGGCGGACATGACGGTCGACGACATCGCCGACCGGGCCCGCACCCAGGCCCTCGCGATGCTCGCCACGGGCACGACCGCGGTCCGCACGCACGTCGACGTGCTCAGCGGCGACGGAACGGCCACGACCGACCAGGCCACCCGCGGCGCACGAGCGCTGGTCCGGGTGCGGCGTGAACTCGCCGGCCTCATGGACATCGAGCTCGTCGCACTCGCCGGTCACCGCGCGCCGGACGCGCACGTCGAAGCGGTGCTCGACCTCGGGGTGGACCTCGTCGGCGGTGCCCCGCACCTCGCCGACGACCCGGACGCCGATCTCGACCGCCTCCTCGCGATCGCGGCACGGCGCGGACTCGGCGTCGACATGCACGCCGACGAGAGCCTCGACGGCCCGGTCACGCTCGACCGCTACGCGCGGACGGTGCGGGACTGGCCACGGGACCGGCAGTACTCGGCGGGACACTGCGTGCGTCTCGGCACCCTGTCGCCGCAGCGCCGCGCCGCGGTGATCGAGGACGTGCTCGCCGCGGACCTCGGCGTCATCACACTCCCGATCACGAACCTGTACCTGCAGGGCTGGCAGCACCCGGTGTCGACGCCGCGCGGTCTGACGGCGCTCCGGGCGCTCCTCGACGCCGGCGTCCGGGTGGCGGCCGGAGCGGACAACGTGCGGGACCCGTTCAACCCGGTCGGGCGGTCGGACGCGCTCGAGACCGCCTCGCTGCTCGTGACCGCGGGACACCTCACGCCGGAGGAGGCGTACCGGCTCGTCAGCGACGGCGCCCGCAGTGTCATGGGCCTCCCGCCCGCCGGGGCGGTGCCGGGTGCGCGGGCCGAGTTCCTGGCCATCGCCGCGTCGAGCCTCATCGAGGCCGTCGCCGAGGCCCCCGCGGACCGGCTCGTCGTCGCGCACGGCCGGCTCGTCGCGGTCACCGAGGTCCACCGCTCCGTCGCCGCGCCCACCCCCGCGCCGACCACCCCCGGCGACACCGTTCCCGCCGACACCACCCCCGCAACCGCCACCCCGGCACCCACCGCCTGACCCAGCCCGATCCACCAGAACGAAGAGGTAGCCGTGACCACCACCGCACCCGCACCCGTCACGTCGACGGACACGCTGCTCGACTTCGCGAACGTCGAGATGACGTTCCCGAACGGGACCATCGCCCTCCAGGGCGTCGACCTGACGGTCGACCGCGGCGAGTTCGTGTCCGTCGTCGGTCCGTCCGGCTGCGGCAAGTCGACCCTCCTCCGGATCGCCTCCGGACTCGAGACCGCGTCCGACGGGACCGCGTCGGTCGGGGCCTCCCGGATCGGGTACGTGTTCCAGGACGCGACCCTGCTCCCCTGGCGCACCGTGCAGGGGAACGTGGAGCTGCTCGCGGAACTCGGCCACGTCGGCAAGGCGGAGCGGGCCGAGAAGGCGCGGCGGGCGATCGACCTCGTCGGACTGAACGGGTTCGAGACGAACCTGCCGAAGCAGCTGTCGGGCGGCATGCGGATGCGCGTGTCCCTCGCCCGGTCGCTCACCCTCGACCCGGAGCTGTTCCTGTTCGACGAGCCTTTCGGCGCGCTCGACGAGATCACGCGCGAGCGACTCAACGACGAACTGCTCCGCCTGTTCGTCGAACAGCGCTTCGCCGGGCTGTTCATCACGCACTCGGTGTCCGAGGCCGTCTACCTGTCGACGAAGGTCATCGTCATGTCCGGCCGTCCCGGCACGGTCGTCCGACGCTTCGACGTCCCGTTCCCGATGCCACGGGACCCGGACATCCGCTTCACGCCCGAGTTCGCCGAACTCGTCGGCGAGGTCTCGCACGCGCTCCGGGAAGGACACCGCTGATGGTCACGCTGCAGGAGGTCGCCGAGACCCGCACCGCCCGGGTGGCCGCCCGTCAGACACGCAGCAGGACACGGCCCGCCGTCATGTGGTGGCAACCCGTGGCCGTGTTCGTCGTCCTCATCGCCCTCTGGTACGTCGCCGCGACGTACTACGACAAGGCGAAGAACCTGGCGTTCCTCGTCCCCTACCCGCACCTCGTCGCCAAGGCGATCGTCTGGGACACGAGTCCCGATGGCACGCCCTCCGGGTTCGACGGGCAGCTGTGGCAGGCGCTCGCGCGGACGGCCCTGGTGTCCCTGACCGGGCTCGCGATCGCGATCGTCATCGGCGTCGTCTGGGCGATGCTCATGGCGCAGGCGAAGTGGCTCGAGAACTCGCTGTACCCGTACGCCGTCGTGCTCCAGTGCGTGCCGATCCTGGCGCTCGTCCCGCTGATCGGTGCCCTGTTCGGGTACGAGTTCGCCAGCCGCGTCATCGTCACCGTGATGATCGCGCTGTTCCCGATGGTGTCGAACACCCTGTTCGGTCTGCAGTCGGCCGACCGCGGGGCGCGCGAGCTGTTCCGGCTCCAGCAGGCCGGCCGCGGCGCCCAGCTGCTCAAGCTGCAGATCCCCGCCGCCCTGCCGTCGATCTTCGTCGGACTGCGGACGTCGGCCGGGCTCTCGGTGATCGGCGCGATCGTCGGCGACCAGTTCTTCCAGCGCGGCAACCCGGGCCTCGGAGTCCTCATCCAGGTGACCGCGTCGCGGCTCATGGGCCCCGAGCTCTACGCGACGATCATCGTCGCCTCGCTCTTCGGCGTCGCCGTGTTCCTCGTCTTCGGCCTGATCGGCCGCCTCGCCGTCGGCCGCTGGCACGACTTCGGCTGAGTTCCCGCCCCATCGTCTCCCCTCCCACCGCACCTGCACCCCGCACCACCCCGACCTGCACCACGAACGGAGCACCCATGCGCAGCAGAACCCGTCTCGGCGTCGTCGCCGCAGCCCTCGGCGTCACCGCCCTCGCCCTCACCGGCTGTTCGACGAGCACGTCGGACAGCGCCGGCGCCGCGACCACGTCGTCCGCCGCGAAGGGCCCGGCCGTCGACCTGTCCGGCGTCTGCCCCTCGACCGTCGTCGTCCAGACGGACTGGAACCCCGAAGCCGACCACGGGCACGTCTACCAGATGCTCGGGGCGAACCCGAAGATCGACGCCTCGGGCAAGTCCGTCACGGGCGACCTCATGGCGAACGGCAAGTCGACGGGTGTGCAGCTCGAGATCCGCGCGGGCGGTCCCGCGATCGGCTACTCCACGGTGAGCTCGCAGATGTACCAGGACAAGTCGATCACGCTCGGCTACGTCTCCACCGACGAGGCCGTCGAGTTCTCCGGCAACCTGCCCACCACGGCGGTGTTCGCCGAGAACGACGAGTCGCCCATGGTGCTCATGTGGGACCCGGCGACGTACAAGAGCGTCGACAGCATCAAGGGCCTCGGCAAGGCGCTCAAGGCCAAGGGCGGCGTCGTCCGCTACTTCAGCGGCGCCGCGTACATGACCTACCTGGCACAGGCGGGCTACCTGCCGACGAGCGTCCAGGACGGCAGCTACGACGGCACGCCGTCGAAGTTCGTGACCGCAGGCGGCAAGGACGCGCAGCAGGGCTTCGCGACCGCCGAGCCGTACATCTACCAGCACGAGGTGGCGGCCTGGGGCAAGAAGCTCGACTCCTCGCTCGTCTCGAGCACGGGGTGGAACCCCTACCCCGAGACCATGTCCGTCCGCTCGGGCGACCTGGCGAAGCTCACCCCGTGCCTGAAGAAGCTCGTGCCGGTCATGCAGCAGGCCGACGTGGACTACTTCACGAACCCGACACCGACGAACGACCTCATCGACACGCTCGTGCAGGACTACAACAACGGCTGGACCTACGACGCCAAGGTCGGTGCGTTCGCCGTCCAGCAGATGAAGAAGCTCAAGGTCGCCACGGACGGCAGCAACGGCTACGTCGGCGACATGGACGCCAGCCGGCTGAACTCGTTCATCTCCAAGGCGGCGCCGATCTTCGAGAAGTCCGGCGGTCACGTCCAGTCGGGGCTCACGGCCGACGACCTGTACACCAACCAGTTCATCGACAAGAAGATCGGGTTCGGCTTCTAGCCGACCCACCGGCCGGGAGGCGCGTGCCGGCCCCGCACCGCGCCTCCCGGCCGCCCACCCCACGCCACCCCACCAGCAAGGAGCCCCACATGCCCGCCACCGCCGCCCTCGAGGCGTTGCGGCTCGACCTGGTCGACCTGCTCGGTGACCGCGGCGTCAGTGCCGACCCGAAGACCCGCGAGCGCGCGTCGGTCGACGAGGCGACGATGAGCCCGATCCTCACCGAACAGCTGCCCCTCGGCCTCGCCGACCTCGTCGCCTACCCGGCCAGTGCCGACGCGATCGCGCAGACGGTGCAGGCGGCGGCACGGCACGGCGTCCCGGTGACGACGCGCGGCAAGGGCACCGGCAACTACGGGCAGGGCATCCCGCTCGACGGCGGTCTCGTGCTCGACACCTCGCGTGCCCGCGCGGTCGTCGAGGTCGGGGACGGCGTCATCACGGCCGAGGCCGGCACCCCGATGGTGATGATGGAGCAGGCCGCGGCCGCGCAGGGCCAGCAGCTGTGGATGTACCCGTCCACCGCGCAGTCGACGATCGGCGGCTTCCTGTCCGGCGGCTCGGGCGGGACCGGGTCGATCTCCCACGGCTCGAACTGGGAGGGATTCGTCACCGCCCTCGACATCGCGCTCCCGGGTGAGGACGGCCTCCTCCACGTCGAGGGGGACGAGGCCCAGACGTTCGTGCACACCTACGGCACCGCCGGGGTCATCGCGCGGGCCACGGTCCGGCTCGAGCCGCTGCAGGACTGGCGCGCGGTCTACGCGAGCTTCCCGACGTTCGAGCGGGCCCTGACCGCCGTCCGGACGCTCCGCGGTCTGACGCCCGCGCCCCGGCTCGTCAGCGCGGACCGTGCCGAGATCGCCGCCACGCTCCCGAGGGACACGCCCGTGGTGGCGGGTGCGGCGAGCCTGCGCGGCATCATCGACGCCACCGCACTCGAGGACGCGACCGGGCTCATCGAGGCCGCCGGCGGCACGGTCGTCGAGGTCCGCGAGGGCCTGCAGCAGACCACGAAGGTGTCGATGCTCTCGTACAACCACCCGATCTGGTGGCTCAAGCGGAACACGCCCGACACCGTGTACTTCCACGTCGAGGTCGGCGGCGAGGCGCTCATCGACCGGATCGCCGACGTCGAGGGCGTCTACCCGGGCGGCATGCTCCACATCGAGGCCGCCCACCGGTTCCCGATCGGCATGCTCACCGCGCCGTACACCGGAGCCGACGACGTGTACGCCGGGTACCCGCTGCTCGAGGCCCTCGGCGTGCGGGTGCACAGCCCGCACCAGTACTACGTCGACCACGGCGTCGAGGACCTCGTGGCGCTCAAGCAGCGGACCGATCCCGAGGGCGTGCTCAATCCCGGACACATCGTCGACCCCGCGCTCGTCGACCCCGCGCTCGTCGTCACGGGCGGCTCGACGGCCTCGGCGCAGCCCGCGTCGGCCGCCTCGACCGGCATCCCGGGGTTCGGCAAGTGAGCACGCGCAAGCTCGCCGAGCTGCCCGGGCCGGACGTCGCCGCCCGGTTCGGCCCGGACACGATCATCGTGCAGCCGACCGGCGCGGTCGAGCACCACGGCCCGCACCTGCCGCTCGTCACCGACTTCCTGCTCGCCGACCACATCGGCGGCGCAGCGGTCGAGCGAGCGGCCGACGAGGGCCTCGACGTCTGGCAACTGCCGACCCTGGCGTTCACGAAGTCCGACGAGCACAGCTGGGCTCCCGGTACCGTCTGGCTCGACGCCGACACGATGTTCGACACGGTCGTCCAGATCGGGCGGGCGGTCGCGCTCATGGGCGCCGGGACGCTCGTGTTCGCGAACGGCCACGGCGGCAACACGGCACTCCTCCAGGTGGCGCTCCGCGAGATCCGCCGACGGACGGGGCTGAAGACGTTCCTCATGCCGACGCTCGCCCGTGTCCCGGGACCCGACGGCGAGGACGCCGACGAGCGCGGCCTCGGCATCCACGGCGGTGCCGCGGAGACCTCGATGATCCTGCACCTGCGTCCGGACCTCGTGGACCTCGCCCGAGCGGACCGCTGGGTGCCGGACCACATCGCCGACTTCGAGCGCATCGCGTTCAACGGCGGCCCGGTCAGCTTCGGCTGGCTCTCGAACGACTTCGGCACGCCCGGTGTGGTCGGGGACGCCAGCCGTGCGAGCGCGGAGTACGGGAAGCTCCTGTGGGACGTGTCGCTCGACCAGGCCGTCGCGTCCCTGCACGAGATCGCCCGGTTCGACCCCGCGGTCCCGCGGTGACGGACGGGGGCGTCGTCGGCGGGCTCGCCCACGGCGCCGACGCGGACGACGACGTCCCCGTGGACCCGCTCGCGCTCGCCGCGCGCTGGCTGCCGGCGCCCGGATCCGGTGTGACCCCGACCATGACGTTGTCGACGATCGGGCTCGACGGCTACCCCGCCGCGCGCACGGTCCTCATGTCCCTGTTCGACGGCCGTCGCGTGCACTTCCACACGGACAGCCGCAGCCGGAAGGCCGCCGAGATCGCCGCGGTGCCCCGTGCCACCGTGACGCTCGTCTGGCCCGAGCTGGCCCGGCAGCTCGTCGTCACCGGCGACGTCGAGCGCGTCACCGACCGGGAGGCCCGGGACGCCTACACCGCGCGGAGTCGCTACCTGCAGGTGCTCGCCTGGCTCAACGACGACGACCTCGCCGCGGTCGAGGCCGACCACCGCCGGACGCGCTGGGCTGCCTTCGACGCCGACTGCCCCGACCTGGATCCACCGACCACGTGGGCCGGCTACGCGATCACCCCGGTGCGGATGGTGTTCTGGCGCGGCGCCGCGGATGCACCGAGCAACCGGCTCCGCTACGACCGGACGGACGCCGGATGGACGGTCGCACGCGCCGCGGGCTGATCCAGGGCCCTGCCCCCGGTCACCGGCATCAGGTGAACGACGGACGCTTCCGGAACCACTCGACCAGGGCACGACCCCGCGACGCGTTCCGGTGCTCGTCCCGACCGGCCACGGTCAGGTCGGAGAACCCCGCGACCGCGGTCATGTCCGCGTCCGCCGGCTGGAACGCCATCGACCACCCGGGGAACGCCCGTTCGTCGAGCGGGTCCTCGCAGAGCAGCCGCACGTCCGTGTGTCGGGGGTCCCGCCGGATCACCTCGAACCGCTCGCGCACGGCGTCGTCCGGGCCCTCGAGGACCTGGATGAACCGGCCGTCGCGGTGTGCCAGGACGCCGGTGATCTCGAGCGCCGTGTTGCGGGTGCGCGCGTCGGTGAGGATCGCGGACAACTCGTCGTCCGAGAGCGGTCGGACACTCGTGCTCATGTAGACCAGGGACAGCATGGGGATCCTCATTCCGGGCGGGGCGGCCTCGTTCCGCCGGACGGCCCGCGAACCACGGCCGCCACGACGGTGCTCCGCCAGTGAATCCGCACGGCGGTCCGCCGCACAAGCCCCGCCTTCGGGGCCCAGGGCGCCGGCGGTCCCCGCGCGGTAGCCTCCGGGGTGTGCCACCGACGGCGCGGCCCGTCGAGCACCATTCCGGCCGTCACCGTCCCGTCGATCGCCGTCGGCGTCCGGCACGTCCGCGTGACCACCAGGAGCAGCACCGCCATGACCCGAACCGTCCTCGTCGCCGGAGCCACCGGTGACCTCGGTCACCGCATCGTCCGTGCGCTCCTGGAGCGGGACGTGCGGGTCCGCGTCCTCACCCGTCCGGGCAGCACCGCCGCCGACGAGCGGTACGGGTCCGACGACCGCGTCGAGGTCGTCGCCGCTGCGTACTCCCACCGGGAGGCCCTGACCCGCGCGGTCACGGGTGTCGAGTCGGTCGTCTCCGCCGTGAGCGGCGTGCGCCCTGTCATCGTCGACGCGCAGCGCGCGCTGCTCGCGGCCGCGGTCGCCGCGGGCGTGCCCCGGTTCGTCCCGTCGGACTACTCCTCGGACTACCGCCGCATCGCGGTGGGCAGCAACCGCAACTTCGAGCTCCGCCGTGAGTTCGCGGCGGACGTGGACGCCGCGCCGATCCGGGCGACCTCCGTCCTCAACGGCGCGTTCACGGACATGCTCACCGGGCAGGCGCCGATGATCGCGTTCGGGCGCCACCGCGTCATGTACTGGTCGTCACCCGACCAGGTGCTCGACTTCACCACCAAGGACGACGTCGCCCGTGTGACCGCGCTCGTGGCCCTCGACGAGGACGCACCGCGTGTCGTCGAGGTCGCTGGCGACCGCGTCTCCGCCCGGGACGTCGCCCGCACGCTCACCGAACTGACCGGCACGCCCTTCGGGCTGCAGTGGGCCGGCACCACCGGGTCCCTGTCCGTCATGAGCAAGGTGGTCCGCCGACTGTCCCGCAGCGACCAGGACACGTTCCCGGCGTGGCAGGGGATGCAGTACTTCGTGAGCATGTTCAGCGGGCAGGCGCAGCTCCGCCATGTCGACAACGACCGCTACGGGCCGTACCCGTGGACCACGGTGCGCGACGTGCTCGCCGACCACCTGGCGGCGGACGAGGCGCGCGTGGCCTGAGCGGGCCTCCCGGGCGCCCCTGCTGAGCCGCGGACCGCGTGCGCGGGCGCGGTCAGAGGACGACATCGCACACGATCGTCGGCGGTGGTGCACCGTCGTGCCGCGCGGCGTACGCGCGCAGCGTCGCGGCCTTGCCGCCCCCGGTCGACGCGAGCCGCTCGAGGTGCGGGAGCAACCAGCGCGACGCGTCGTCCTCGTCGAGGCGGTCCGCGAAGTGCTGGAGGAACTCGTCCACGCACCACACCGCCGTGTGCGAGGTCTCGCCCTCGCACTCGGAGTAGGAGACGAGCCGTTCGTCGAACGCGATCCAGATCCTCCGTTCGCACGCCGCGTCACCGGGGACCGGCGTGCGCGTCCACTCGGCCACTCGGTGGAACAGCGTCGGCTGCACCGGCTGCGGCAGTCCCTGCCCGTTCGGACGGGTCGGATGTCGCGGACGGGACGAACGCGACCGACCCCCGGACGCGATCGACCCCGGGACACTACGGATCGACATGGGCCCTCCCCCACGGGCACACGGAACCACCGGATGCCCGTCACGATCCTAGAGCGGGAGGACGAAAAGTGACGAATCCACCGCTTTGGCTCGTGCTCGGAGGACCGCCAGGAGCGTCGTCACTTCCAGATGCTGACCCAGTCGACGTCCACGTGTCCGGTCGCCGTGGCCGGGACGGCGCCCTCACCGATCCAGGTCTCCGCCTGCAGGGTGAGCCGGAAGGCGGTGGTCGGGACGGCGTTCGTCACGGAGTCGACGAGGGTGCCGTCCCAGGAGAACCGGACGACGCCGTGGTCCCACTCGGTGGTCGCGGTGTGCCAACCCGTCGTGTCGGACCCGGCGTACTTGGTGACGGCTGGCGCGAAGCTCATCCGCCCGTTCGCGTAGGTACCCGGGATGGCGGACGCAGGGCGCGGGGTGCCGCCCAGGTCCGCCTCGGGCCAGTCGATCTCGCCTTCGTTCCAGTTGTCGTCCTCGGGCCAGAGGATGCCGACGAACTTGTAGCCGGGGGTCTTCGTCGTCTTGTAGCGGACCGAGACGCGGCCCGTGGTCAACGGCAGGTAGTTGTCCGGGACGACGGTGGAGACGAGCGGCTGTCCGTTCTCGCTGTGCAGATCGAAGTCCAGCTCGCCGCCGGACACGGACAGGACCTTGTTCGGCGCGTACTGCCCGAGCCCCGACGTGTCCCTCGAGCCGTCGTACGCGGACAGGTCGTGGTACCTCGACAGCACCGTGCCGACCGCGGCGGGGGTGGTGAAGTCCTGCGCGTACGCCTGCTTCCACACGCGACCGTTCGACGTCACGTCGCCCTTCGGCATCGCCACCCCGGACGGGCTGGTGGTGACGTTCGCGCCGCTCACCGGTGCCGGTGCCGTGCCCGTGGCGGTGATCGTGACCGTCTTGCACCCGAGCGCGGTGTTCGAACCCGCGCCGGTGTTCACCGCGGTGACGCACACCGACTGCGCTCCGGACCTCGACGTCGTCAGGCTGCCGGAGTAGCCGTGGTCCCCGCTGACGTGCTTGGCCCGGTCGACGTCGGCGCGGGCCCCGGTGGCCTGCAGGGTGCCGACGGCCACACCACCGACCGTCACGGTGACGCTGTTGCTCGCGGCCGCGCTGCTCGGGTCGTAGGTCCACCCCGCGACACCGACCGTGCCCGTACCACCCGACGCCGTGTCGAACGCGCCGACCGGGTTCGCGGCGGTGATCGTGACGGTCTTGCAGCCGAGGTTCGTGTCGGTCCCCGCGCCTGTGTTCACCGCCGTGACGCAGACCGACTGCGCACCCGTCTTCGCGGTGGTCAGGGTCCCGGAGAACCCGTGGTTCCCGCTGACATGCCTGACCCGGTCGACGTCCGCTCGGACCCCGGTGGCCCGGAGCGTTCCGGCGTTCGTGCCACCGACGGTGACGGTGACGCTGTTGCTCGACGCCGCGCTGCTCGGGTCGTCGGTCCACCCGGCGACGGTGACCGCGCCCGCACCGCCCGATGCCGTGTCGAACGCGCCCACGGGGTTCTGCGTGGCCGCGTTCGCCGGCTCGACGCTCGCACCCACGGCGAGGGCGGCGAGGGCCACGGCCACGGTCGCGGCGAAAGCACGCGTCATGGTCCGGAGGCGGACGGGGTGACGGGATCCCGAGCGGGGCATGACGTTCCTGACGACGTGGTTCGGCGCGGTCGTGCGTCGGGTCACACGGGAGCAGGGAAACGTGCGTCGGGTACACACGCGAGGAGCTGTTGCCCATGACAACAGGTTCGGCGGCGCGCGCGTAGTGCCCAGTTCGGGGGCTTCCGGACGCATTCGGCGATCAGGGACCGGATCAGTGTTGCTTCGTATTCGAAGCAGGTGTACGGTTCTGGTATCGCTTCGAGTTCGAAGCAGTGAGCGAAGGAGTCCATCATGAAGGCAGTCCAGTTCCACGAGGTCGGCGGTCCCGAGGTCCTCGAGGAGGTCGAGATCGAGCAGCCCACCCCGGGCGCCGGGCAGGTGCGGGTCCGCGTCGCGGCATCCGCCTACAACGCGGCCGACGCCGGGATGCGCGGCGGGTTCCTCCCCATCCCGATCGCGCTGCCCCACGTGCCCGGGTACGACGTGTCCGGCACGATCGACGCGATCGGCGAGGACGTCGACGGGCTCGCCGTCGGCGACGCCGTGATCGGCTTCCTGCCGATGGAGCGCGACGGTGGCGCGGCGGAGTACGTCATCGCACCCGCCGAGGCCCTGGTCCCCGCCCCGACGAGCATCCCGCTCCCCGACGCAGCCGCGCTGCCGTCCGTCGCATTGACCGCATGGCAGGCGCTCTTCGACGACGGTGGCCTCCGCGCCGGTCAGCGCGTCCTCATCGTCGGCGCCGGTGGGGTCGTGGGGAAGTACGCGATCCAGCTCGCCAAGCGCGCCGGCGTGTTCGTCAGCGCGACCGCCAGCCCCCGCAGCATCGACGCCGTCCGCGCGGCCGGCGCCGACCAGGTCATCGACCACACGGACGCCGATCTGCTCGCATCCGTCGACGGCCAGTTCGACGTGTTGCTCAACCTCGCACCGATCGACCCGGAGCAGTTCGCCGCGGACGTCGCCGCCGTCCGCGACGGAGGCGTGGTCGTCAGCACGACGGCGTTCATGGCCACGCCCGACGACGAGTCCCGCGGCGTGCGGGCATCGACGGTGTTCGTGCTGCCGAACCGCGAACGCCTCGCCGAACTGGTGTCCCTGGTCGACGACAGCGCGCTCACCGTCGAGGTCACCCGTCGGATCCCGCTGGGCGACCTGCCCGCGCTCCACGCGGAAGCCGAGGCCGGTCGGATCGCCGGGAAGGTCATCGTCCTCCCCTGACCGGTGACATGGACCGTCGTCCCCGGTTCTGCCGGGGCGTCCCTCCGCTGCACCGCGTGGGCGCGGCGTGGCGGAGGGAGGGAACGGCAGCCCCCGTCACGGTCCGGCCGCGGGACCTAGCGTCGTCGTCATGGACATGATCACACTCAACAACGGCGTCCAGCTGCCCCCGATCGGCTTCGGCGTCTTCCAGAGTTCCCCCGAGGACACCGTCGATGCGGTCCGCACCGCACTCGACGTCGGCTACCGCCACATCGACACCGCAGCTGCGTACGGCAACGAGCGTGAGGTCGGCCAGGCGGTCCGCGCCTCCGGCCTCGACCGGGACGAGATCGTGATCGAGACGAAGGTGTTCCCGTCCGACTACGGGTACGACGAGGCCCTGCACGCGTTCGAGAAGGCCACCGGCAAGCTCGGCATCGACACCATCGACGTCTTCATCCTCCACCAGCCCGCACCCGACCGGTTCGAGAAGACCGTGCAGGCGTACAAGGCCCTGGAGTCGCTGTACGCCGAGGGCAAGGTCCGCGCGATCGGCGTGAGCAACTTCATGCCGCACCACCTCGAGTCCCTCCTCGCGCAGACCGAGGTGGTGCCGGCGCTCAACCAGATCGAGCTGCACCCGTACTTCACGCAGCGGGAGGTCCAGCGTGTCGACGCCGAGCACGGCATCCTCGACCAGGCGTGGTCCCCGATCGGCGGCATCACCTTCTACCCGGGCTGGGGCGGCGACGAGCGCGTCAGCGTGCTCGCGGACCCGACCATGGGGGCGATCGCCGAGGCGCACGGGCGGACCCCGGCGCAGGTGATGCTGCGCTGGCACGTGCAGCAGGGCCGGAACGCGATCCCGAAGTCCACCGACCCCGGCCGTATCGCCGAGAACTTCGCGGTGTTCGACTTCGCGCTGTCCGACGACGAGCTCGCGCGGCTCGACGCGCTCGACACCGGACGGCGGGGCGGCCCCGACCCCGACGGTGACTCCTCGCGCTTCGACGCGCGGGTCATCCCGGAGGCCTGACGCGCCGACCGGTCGGACGGGAGGCGCGGTGCCGGCGGTAGCGGGCCTCCCGTCCGACCGCGCACCGGTCGCGCACCGGCCGCTCGCCAGTCGCTCGCCGGTCGGCTGGTGAACTCCTGGCGGTGGAGCGGGGTACCGACAGCACCTCCCCGGTCGCCGACGGTGGTCGTACCGTCGATGACATGGACGCGACGACACAGGTCAAGGAGTTCCTGACCTCCCGACGGGGCCGCATCACCCCGGAGCAGGCCGGCCTTCCCGTGTTCAGCGGCAACCGACGCGTGACCGGACTCCGACGCGAGGAGGTCGCGTTGCTCGCCGGTGTCAGCGTGGACTACTACGTCCGCCTGGAACGCGGGAACCTCGGCGGGGTCTCGGACACCGTCCTCGAGTCGCTCTCGCGCGCACTGCAGTTGGACGAGGTCGAGCACGCGCATCTGTTCGACCTCGCGCACACCCAGAACGCCGCGCCCACCGCCCGGCGTCGTCGCCTCACCAACCGCGTCCGGCCCAACGTGCAGCGGATGCTCGACGCGATGAGCGCCCCGGCGTTCGTCCGCAACGGCCGGTCGGACTTCCTCGCCGGCAACCGGCTCGGACGTGCCCTCTACTCGCCGCTGTTCATCGACCCGATCGGCACGCCCAACACCGCGCGGTTCGCGTTCCTCGACCCCCGTGCCCGCACGTTCTACCCCGACTGGGACCAGCTCGCGTCCGATCTCGTGGCGGTCCTCCGTACCGAGGCGGGCCGGAGCCCGTACGACAAGGGGCTGACCGACCTCATCGGCGAGCTCTCGACCCGGAGCGACGACTTCCACGTGCGATGGGCCACGCACGACGTCCGCGCGCACCGGAGCGGCCTCAAGCGCATCCACCACCCGGTGGTCGGGGACCTCGAGCTGACCTACGAGGCGTTGGACCTCAACGCCGACACGGGTCTGACGTTCGTGGTCTACGGCACGCTGCCGGACTCCGCCTCGGAACAGGCGCTGGAGCTACTCGCGGCCTGGGCAGCCACCGCGGACGCCGAGGAGCGGAGCGCCGCGCTCGTGATCGACCAGGATCCGTCTGCTGACATGGTCCGCCGGTTCGAATGAATCTCACGGTCAGCGGTCCTGATCCCCGCTGGCCGCATGCACGAGAGCGCAAGCCGTTGCCGAATCGCCCGTAGTGTGTCATCAGCACGAGGGGGCTGGGGATGGGACGAGTGCGGACAGCAGTCGGGGCCGTGATCGCCCTGGCAACGGTCCTCGCCGTGGCCGGGTGCGGCCAGGACGCGGCCGACCTCCCGACCGCGCCCCTCGCCCGCGCCGACCTCGTCGGGACCTGGGCCTCGGACGGCGCTGGCACCATCCGGTTCGACCGCGGCGGCACGGTCCGTCTGGTGGGTGTCCCCCTGCGCGGGATCACGGCACAGCCTGATGACCCGGCCACGCCCTCCACGAGCACCGGCCGCTGGCACATCGAGGACGGCGATGGGTGGGGGTGGAAGACCGTGTGCTGGGAGAACCGCGATGCAGACCGCTGCACCGCGATCGTTCGCGGGTCGGCCGCACATCGCCAAATCGATCTCGTGGTCGGCGACCCGGACCAGGTGGATTGGTACCGCTACCACCGAGTGTCGTCCTGACCCTCAGCGCTCAGAGACGCGCTTCACCGTCGCGTTCGCGCAGCGACGGTGCCGGCGGTCACCACGAGCAACATGACCGCACCGGTGGCCGCGACGATCCCGCCGAACAGCACCAGCACCCCGGCCCCGATGTTGGCCCCGCCGCCGCCGTCCGCTGTCACGGCGTCGAACCAACCACCGAGTACGAGTGCGGCGAGGCCGATGACGAACACGATGCCGCCACCGACGACCACGCCGCGGTGCCGACGAGGTCCGCGACCAGAGGGAGATGTCATGCCGGCAGCCTCTCGCGCCAGTGTTGCCGAGGGCAAGGCACCGACGCCGTAGGCGAGCCCAGGGCGCATGGCTACCGCGGCAGCCGCACGGCCAGGTCCAGGATCCGCGTCCGCTGCAGCGCGCCGAAGTTGTCGTCGGAGATGAGGGCCACGCCGACGCGCCCACCGGCAGCGCGGCCCGTGATCGCCATGCCTTCGTAGTTGTCGAGGAGCGGGTTCGTCTGGGTCTCGAGCGCCGTCGCGCCGAGCGTCGGACCCTTCACGAGATCGGCGACCAGTGTCTTCCGCAGGATCCACGACGCCGGTGCGGCCGAGAGGTTCCCGACCCCGCTCACGTCGGAGGCCCGCGACAGACCGGAGACCGAGTACAGGTCCACGGAGTTCCCCGCGGTCGCCGAGAACGCGGCTTCCTCGACGAGCATCCGGTCGTCCGACACGAGCGCGACCTCGGGGATCCGGTTGCCCGTGTCCGTGCGGTACCCGACCTGCTTCGTCAGTGTCCACGACCCGGAGCGCCCCCGGGTGTACACGAGCATGCGATGCGCGGTGGCGTCACCGGCGGCGGAGACGTCGCCGGACAGCGCGCCCTCCATCGACGCGACGATCGTGTGCCCGGACGGCGAGATCGACAGGCCCTCGAGCGTCGCGTTCGCGGTGGCCTCGCCCGGGACGCTCGCACCCTCGAGCCCCGCTCCGGACAACGCCGTGCCGGTCACCGCGAACCGTCCGGGGACCGGCAGCTGCGCCTTCTGCACGCCGTCGCGGCCGAAGACCCGGATCGACGGTTCCGTCTCGGAGCTCACCAGGTAGTCGCCGTTCGGGAGGACCGCCAGGCCTTCGTCGTCTGCCGTGAGACCGGTGTAGGGAACGCCCTGTTCGTTCCTCAGGACCAACGGATCACGGGTGACCGTCGGGTCGTCGAGGTTCCGGAAGAACCAGATCCGCGACGGGTCGTCCGCGTGGTTGTCCACGGCCGAGATCCACGACCGCGACCGGCCGTCGTAGGCCAGCGACGAGAGGCCACCCACCTCGGCTCCGTTGTGCACGAGCTTGTCCAGCGCGTCGCTGTAGCCGAGCGCCACCGCCGCTGGCGGGACGGCCTGGGACGGCCTGGGACGGCCCTCCATGGTGTCCGAAGACGCGGACGACCTGCGGATCGTGGTCACTGGTCTGGTCGGCGAACTCCGCGTTGAGGTGCACCACCTGGTAGTCCGGCGTGCCGACCCCCGACGTGACGAGGATGTGGTCGAGGACCTCGCTGATCCCGTCGTACACGTACGTGTACTGCTGGTTCGCCGGCAGGGTGGTGATCAGGTCGGTGAGGACCGGCTTCGTCGCGGCCTGGCCGTGCAACGGCTTGCCGGTGAGCGTGGCGAGCGCAGGGCTGAACTGGTGGTCGTTCAAGTCACCCGCCACGACGACCGCGGCCCTCGCGTCGACCTTGAGGATCTGCGCCGTGAAGTCGTGCACGAGCTGCGCCTGCTGCTGACGCTGCACGGCGGACGACTGCGCCGGGTACTGGAATCGACCGTCCTGGTTCTGGTCGCCGAGCTTCGCGTCGAAGTGGTTGCCGATGACGAAGACGCGCCGGCCGCGGAACGTGAACTCGCCCACGAGCGGCTTCCGGCTGCTCTGCCAGGCGGCGTCCGTCGGAGCGATGCGCCCCGGCGACAGGGTGATGTCCGGCACGCCGTGGGAGGAGGTGACCGCGGTCGCGGTGGTGGACCGGTTCACTGACGCAGGACCGCGGTCGTCGAACGTCACGCGCTTCGGGTTGAAGAGGAACACGACGCGGATGTTGCCGCCGGGCTGACCGCCGTCGGCGTCGTTCACCGGATCGATCTCACGGGACGCGTAGGACGGGCCTCCAGCCGTGGTGATCGCAGCGGTGAGCTTGGCGATGGTCTGATCCGCCGCGATGACACCGTCATCGGTCGCGCCGTCGTCGTCCTGCACCTCTTCGACGGTCAGGATGTCGGGCGAGCGCAGGTTCGCGACGACCCCCTTCGCGAGCGCGGCGAACTTGGTCGCCGGGTCCGACGGCGCCAGGTTCTCGACGTTGTAGGTGGCGACCGACAGCTGATCGGGCTTCGGGGTCGTCGCGACCGTCGGGGCGATGCCTCCCTGCGCGACGGACCCGAGTGTCGTGGCCGTGAGGTCGTACCCGCCGTACTGCGAGTAGTCGACCTCGCCCACGGTGGCACCACGGAACACGTCACCCACGTCCACCCGGGGATTGCTGCCGTTCGCCGCGACGACCTCGAGACGTCCGGACGGCGTCGCGTTCTCGGCGGTCAGGAGCGTGCCGCCGCGCGTCGTCGGGAGCTGGGACGGCTTCGTCGTCACGTACTGCTCGCCGTACTCGTCGCTCGGCCCGACCACGCGGGCGTCGTCGACCTCGACACGCATGCCCTCGAGCGACTCGAAGAAGTCGAGCGCCGTGCGTGTCGGCGTGATGGGCGTGGACTCGATGTTCCCGCCCGCGAGGTCCGGAGCGGACGTGTCGGGCACGCTCGTCGGGCCGAGGACGATCGGCGCCGGCAGCGCGTCCCCCGTCGAGACGACGGTCGCCGTGGCGTTCGTGAGCTCCGTGACCGACAGGTTCGAGGTGGTCGCCGTGGTGTCACCGGAGGCGAGGGGGTAGTAGTCCCTGACCGTGCCGCTGACGAGGACACTGTCACCCACGGCGACCGCCGCCCTCGAGGAGCTGTAGACGAAGACGCCCTCGCTCGTCGCGGGGTCGCTGTCGGCGTCGGGGTCCTGGATCCAGTAGCCCTTGCTGCTGCCCGACGTCCGGATCCCGGTCACGATGCCGGGGACGTTCGTGACCTGCTCGCCGTTGAGCGGCGAGACGAACGACGTCCCCTGGATGTCGTGGATGCGGACCGTGCCCGGCTCGGGCGCAGGGCCGGTCGGCGGGGTCGTCGTCGATGCTGTGTTCGCCGCACCCGGGGTGGGTGCAGCGGCGGCGAAGTCCGTCGCGTTGTGGTCGTCGTCGGACGCCCCCTGCCGCTGCACCGAGGCCGTGTTCGAGGCGCCGACGGCCGGGCTGCCCTCGGCGATCGCCGCGGAGCCGAACCCGACGAGGTCGACCGACGCACTCACGCACGAGGCGCTGTCGGCACAGGTGAGCGCGGTCCGGCTCGCGACGACGGCGGCCGTGCCGTCGGTGGCGCTCATCGCGATGGTGCCCGTGGCGTCCGGCGTCGGCAGCGCGGTCGTCCCGCCAGCGCCCTTCGCCTCGGCGACGAGGTAGCGACCACCAGGAGCGAGCGTCCCGCTCAGCGGGGTCACCTGCCACGTGCCCGTCGCGGACCCGGCGTGGTACTGGACCGAGTGACCGCTGAGGTCGATGGTCGACGATCCCCGGTTCGCCAACTCCACGAAGTCGTTCGTGAAGGTGCTGCCGGCGTTGCCCCCACCGCCGTACACCTCGTTGACCACCAGATCCGCCGACGGCGCCGCCGTCGCGGGCATCGCGGTCAGCAGACCTCCGGCGATCCCCACGGCCGCCACGACCGATGTTGCGATTGAACGTCGCATGCTGCTCTCCCCTGAACCCCGACGAGCAGCATTCAACCCTATTCGGGTGACATCCGGGTGACGCGGAGGAGGCCGAACGGATTCGCTGAGATCGGTGCGGCAACGACGGCGGCGGCGTCAGCCTGCGTCGCTGACGAACTCCGTCGTCACCCAGGGCAGCAGGTCCCGCTCCACGACCGAGGTGATCACCCGGCCGTCGTCGAGTGGCACCGCCAGCCCGAGGACGAACGCGTCGGTGTCGATCGTGAACCCGTCCCTCGCCGTTCCGTCCACGACGACCGCCCGCGGCTGCACCGCGCGGATCGAGACCAGTTCCGTCCAGCCGGGCTCCATCGTGGGGTCGCCGAGTCCGTACTCGTCGCGGAACCGGTTGTGGAGGATGTGGTCGACGTGGGCGCGGAGCAACTCCGGTGGATCGCGTTCGTCGTCGCCGGGCGCGGCGGATCCCGGAGCGAACCAGTGTGTCTGCACGGCCTCCCACAGCGAGGGATGACGCATCCGCTCCCGGCGCTCGAGCAGCCACGGCGGCAGGTCCCGGGGCACCGGCCGAGCGAGCGCGTCCTCCATCTCCGAGGTCAGGTCCGCGAGGTTCACCGGGTCCGAACGGTCGTCCGGGTTCTTCCACACCGTGTACATCCGTGCCACGGCCGCGCTGATGGTGACGGCGTCCGCACCACTCCCCTGGCCATGCGACGAGATACCGGCGACGCCCAGGTCCTCGAGATGCCGTTGCGGAACGAATCCGGCGACGGCGATCCCGAGCGCGTCCGCCTCGGCACGCATCGCCAGCTTCAGATCCGGCTGGTCCGTCGGCACCCTTCCCCCGATGTGCATGTCGTGCAGTCTGCCAGGGTCCGTCCCGAGCGGTCCTGCGCCATGATCGAGCCATGAGCGCAGATCACGACACCCACCCTCGCGTCGTCGCAGTGAGCAGGGACGGTGCCCATCGGTTCAGCAAACCGGTGGTGGACGAGGTGGTGCTCGTCGCGGGATTGGGCATCGAGGGTGACGCGCATGCCGGCGTCACGGTTCAGCACCGGTCTCGCGTCGCACGGGACCCGTCCCAGCCGAACCTGCGCCAGGTGCACCTGATCCACGCCGAGCTGTTCGACGACGTGGCGGAAGCGGGATTCCAGGTCGGGCCAGGCCAGATGGGCGAGAACATCACGACTCGCGGGGTCGACCTCCTCGGTCTTCCGACAGGCACGCTGCTGCACCTGGGCGCGGATGCTCGTGTCCGCATCACGGGCCTCCGGAATCCGTGTCAGCAGATCAACGAGTTCGAGCCCGGTCTCCTGCGGGCGGTGCTCGGGCGGGCCGACGACGGCTCCATCGAACGCAAGGGCGGCGTCATGAGTGTCGTCCTGGCGGGCGGGGTCGTCCGTCCTGGTGACACGATCCGGGTCGAGCTGCCCACCGGCGAGCTGCAGCCGCTCGGTCCGGTCTGACCACCGCGACCGGCTGACCCCCCGATGTCCGAGGATCCGACGGTGCTGCAGCACGTGTGGCTCGTCCGCCACGGCGAGCAGGTGCGGCGACGCGACGGAGAGCTCACGATGCGCGGGACGCAGCAGGCCGGAGCGGTGATGCGGCGCCTCCGGACCGAGCCGATCGGGAGGATCGTCATCAGCCCGGCACGGCGCACGCGTGAATCGGCGATGCCGCTGCTGACCGAGCGCCCCGCGGTCCCTGTCCGAGTGGACGACCGGGCGCGTGAGCGCATGGAGTACGACCCCCCAGTCGTCGACGACGCATCGTGGGAGGCGTTCCGCGAAGCGTGGGACCGCACTGAGCGCGACCGGGACCTCGTTCCGGCCGTCGGCGATTCCTCGCGCGCAGCCGCGGCACGGCTCCGTGACCTGATCGACGAATCGCTGCCGGACGCAGGTGACCTCGTCGTGATCACGCACGGCGGCATCATCCGCGACGTGCTGCGCGACATCCTCTCCGACGACGAGATGCGATCGCTCCGCCCCGACGCCCTCGCGGGTCTCCAGCACGGGTCGATCACACGTCTCGACGTCGTCGCCCGCGGCTACCACGTCGGCGGGATCGGCACGACGGAGCACCTGCCGAGGTCGCTCCCGGCGGATCCGCGTCAGTGAGACGGGTGTGTGAGCTCCTCCGACGCCCTCCAAAGCCGATCCGCCGCGTCGGGATCGAGCGCCCACGCCTTCACCCCGTGGGGGTGATCCGCGAGACTCGCGTCGTTCGGAACCGTGTAGGCCTCCTGACAGTCGTCGAGGTAGTGCCCGCCGGTGTGGGCGAACTCGGGCGCGACCGCGGCGACCGTGGTGGTCGCGGCGCCCTGCTCGACCGTCTTGTACGCGAACACGCCAGCGGCTTCGGCGGCTTCCAACGACGCCTTCTGCGCCGCCGAGAAGTTCCGCTGGAGCCCGGTGGCGATCCCGCCCGGGTTGACGGCGTTCGCGACGATGCCGTCGTCCGCCCAACGGCGCGTCGCCGCCACGGCGAACAGGGAGTTCGCGGTCTTGGCTCGTGCGTAGGCGATCTGGGGGTCGTACTCGGATCGGGTGAAGTCGAGGTCGTCGAGGTCGACGTTCGCCCGCATGTGCGCGGTGGAACTGAGCGCGACGATCCGGGCGCCGTCGCGCTCCGCGGCGCCTCTGGCGAGTGACCGTCGAAGACCATTCGCGAGCGCGTGGTGACCGAGGTGGTTCGTGGCGAACTGCAGCTCACGCCCTTCCGCCGTCCGCTCGAGTCCCGCGCTCACGACACCGGCGTTGTTGACGAGCAGGTGCAGCGGAGCCTCCCAATGCGCCACGAAGGCGGCCACGGAGGCGCGATCCGCGAGATCGAGGTGACGCACGTCCGGTCGACGGCCCGTCGAACGGCCGACGACGTCGGCCACAGCCGTGCCGGCAGACGTGTTCCTGACGGCGAGCGTGACCGCAGCGCCGGCGGCGGTGAGGGCGCGGGCCGTCTCCACGCCGAGTCCTGACGACGCGCCCGTGACGATCGCGCGCAGACCGGTCAGATCGACGTCGACCAGGACGTCAGCGGCGGTGGACTCGGCGTCGAACCGCGTTCGGATGAGCGGAAGGGGCATGCGGGCAACTGTACCCACTGGACAGGTTCTGTCTAGTCGGTATGGGAGGCGGTATCATCGGCGACATGGTCGACACCTTCACCGGCGCGGATGTGGGACGCCGTCGAACCGTGCTCGAATCAGCGCTCGACACGTTCGCACAAGCGGGATACCGGCGGACATCGATGGACGTCATCGCGCGAGCAGCACGGATCTCCCGCCCGGGGTTGTACTTCTTGTTCGAGTCGAAGGAGGCGTTGTTCCGGGAGGCCGCGGCACACGTCCTGACCCAGGATCTGGCAGCGATCGAACAGCTCCTCGCGGACGACACGCGGCCCATCGCCGACCGCCTGCTCGACGCGTTCGACCGGTGGGCCGGACGGTACGTCGGACCGATGGTGCGCGACGTGTCCGCCGTGATCGCCGACAACCCGGAACTCCTCGATGACACGGCCCGTGAGGCTCCCGCCCGGTTCGAGGCGATGGTGACCGCGGCGATCAGCGACCACTGCGAGGCGGCAGCGGATGTCGCACGAACGCTGACCAGCGTGTCGGTGGGGCTGAAACACCAGGTCGACACCCGCGACGAGTACCGGGCGCGGCTCGAGGTGGCGATCCGGCTCGTTCTGCCGACAGCGGCGACAGCGGATACGGCAGGATGAGTCGACGCGGCAGCGAGGGGAAACGTGCCGCACGAGGGGGCACCATGCGCACACTGCTGGTCGCTGTCACTGCCACATGCGCAGTGATCGCGTTGACGGGATGTTCGACCGCCGCGCCGCATCACGCCGCGCGGAGCACCGCCGCACACACCACGAGAGCCGCATCGACACCCACCCCCGACCCGGGCATCGCGGTGACCTGCGCCGGGCTGACGGAGCTCGAGACGGACCTGTCGGCCGCCGGCATCGAGCGCAGTGCGGGCACCATCCAGGACGCCGGCTACGCCGCGATCGTCAACCTGACACCGACCGTGGTGTCGGGGATGCTGCGGACCCCGAACCGCGGCCTGGTCGCCGACCTCACCAGCATCCAGGACGCGATCGCCAGTTCCCCGCCGGTCGTCGCGTCGGCGCAGTTCGACCCAGATGCGCCCGCGTTCAGCGCGGGGATGCAACGGGCACAGCGCGATTGTGCGGCCAACGGCACACCGCTCGTCGCGGACGCGCCCGCCGGCCAAGGGTGATCCCGGCCTGCGAGCCCCCGACCGCGAGACCAGCGACCCTCAGTCGGCCGGGGAGATGCAGAGGAACCCGAGGTTGTTCCCGTCCGGGTCCTCCAGGTCGCGGGAGTACATGAACCCGAGGTCCTGCGCGGGTTGGGGCTCGTGCCCACCGGCGGCGATCCCCTTCTCCACGATCGCATCGACCTCGTCGCGGGAGTCGCGTGTCAGGTTGAGGCCGACCTGCGCATGGGTCCGCGGGTCGGCGATCTCCTTCGTGGTCATCGTCGCGAAGAAGTCTCGTGCGACGACCATCAGGTGCAGGTTGTCGGCGAGCTCGAAGCACGTTCCGTGCTCATCCGAGAAGTCCGGGTTGACGGGGAACCCCAACGCTTCGTAGAACGCAGCCGACCGCGCCAGATCAGCTGACGTGATGCTCACCCACATGCTGCTCGTCATCGATGCCTCCGGGGTCGTCGCCGTCGCGAGCCAGCCTGCTCGGTCCGGATCCGCTCGTCAACGGGCGCATCGGATCCCCAGCGCATCCGAGTCGACCGGACGGTTCGACGACGCGGGTCACCGAGCGTGGTGCCATGGTGGCGGCCGAGCGCGGAGATCGACAACCGCCACCGGCCCGTGGTCCACGTGCCGACGGTGCGGTAGTGCCACCGAGTGATGCACGGAGCGGCGACAGCGCGGCGTCGAGCGCGGGTTGGCTACGCTCGGCCCATGTCCGACGCCGGAGGGGACCCCCGTTTCGTGATCGCCGCCGACGCCGGGGGCACGTTCTCCCGCGTCGGGTGTTTCACCCTCGACGGCCGGTTGCTCGGCTCCGCGACGGGTCGAGGCGGGAGTCCGTACCACCAAGCGGACGCCGCCGCGAACGTCGCGGACACGACGGTCCGCGCGTTGCAGGACGCCGGCCGCGACGCCGCTGACGCTGTCGCGCTCGTCGCCGGGCTGGCGATGGTGAGCCGTGCCGGCTCGAACCAGGGTGACGGGGACAACGGCTGGGCCGACGACTTCTTCCGCGTGCCGGGGCTGCAGTGCGAACGGCTCATCCTGAACGACGCGGTCGTCGCACACCGCGGCGCCCTCCTCGGCGCCCCGGGGATCATGGTCGTCACCGGCACCGGCTCGATGATCCTCGCGATCGACGAGGACGGGACCGAGGTCGAGAGCGGACAGTTCGAGCACTACGCCGGCGCGGCACGACACCTGGCCTACGAGGCGGTGCAGCTCATCCTGCTCGGCGCCGCCGGTCCGGACGACGACGAGTTCGTCGCGGCGGTCCTCCGCTCCTGGGGCGCGGACGACGTGCCGGGACTCCGCCACGTCATCCTCGGCCTCGCGCACGTGGACCGGATGGAGGTCCGGCACCGGTTCGGCGCACTCGCGCCCCTCGTGACGGAGGCCGCCGACCGATCGCCACTGGCGGATCGGGCGCTCCGTGATCTCGCCCGCAAGACCGCCCGCGGCGTCGGACTGCTCGCTCCCCTGATCGGCGGCGACCGCGTGACGGTGTCGACGACGGGTGGTCTGGCGACGACGCCGGCGTTCACCGCCCGCCTCGCGGACGCGCTCGACGAGGACGCGCACGCATCGGTGGCACTGGTGCCGGCCGCGCTCGACGCGCTCCGCGGTGCAGCGCTGATCGCGTACGGGACCGTCGGGGCGGCCACCAACCGGTCCGTCATCGACCGTCTGCACGAGAGCCAGCAGGACGCTCGACCCGACGGTACCGTCGCTCGATCGTGACGTCGCCGGGCCGCCTGATCCGCGATGCTCGTGCCATGTCGGTGGGGAGGCCCGTGGTGGCGGTGGCCGCAGCGCTCGCCGTGGTCGCGGTGCCGCTGGAGGCTCGGCGACGTTCAGCTGGGTCGGTCTCACCACCGAGGGTGATCCGGTACCGGCCTTCGTCCGCACGACGCCGTCGGGCGTCTCCGTGGCCTCCACCTCGGCGTTCGACGCGTACGGCCAGAGCGGATGGACGACCTGGGACTGCCCCGACCTGCAGGACCTCCTCCGCGGCCGCCAGTGCGTCGCGGCGACGGGCGCGGGACGGTGAGAGACCAGGACCGGCCGCGGCTGGGTCCGAAGCCCCTCCCTGCGCCGTCTCGCTCGGTAGCGTGGGGCGATGGAACCGGTGACGCTCCGAACGCCGCGGCTCGTCCTCAGCCCGCAGACGACCGAGGACGCGGATCAGATCGTGGCGTACTGCCAGGACCCGGACGTCATCGCGTTCACCCCGATACCGGTGCCCTACGGACGCGACGACGCTGAGTCGTTCGTCCGGCAGGTCGAAGCGGGATGGCGGGACGGGACCCGGTTCGAGTTCGCGGTCCGCCCGCGAGCCGACCCCACCGACGTCCTGGGCGCGGTGAGCATCTTCGGTGTCGCAGACGGAGCCGCAGAAGTCGGGTACCTGCTCGCGCCCGCCGGTCGCGGCCACGGCTCCATGACCGAAGCGGTCAGCGCGATCCTCGACTGGGCGTTCG
The DNA here is from genome assembly GCF_003234805.2 of Curtobacterium sp. MCBD17_040. Classification (GTDB taxonomy): domain Bacteria; phylum Actinomycetota; class Actinomycetes; order Actinomycetales; family Microbacteriaceae; genus Curtobacterium. Next base: position 1,624,857 of record NZ_CP126273.1, on the reverse strand, counting down.
CCGGTCCTCCCGACGGTCTCGGGCTCAGCCGTGTGCAGTGGCATGCCCTCCCTGAGAACGAGGCTTCCGCTCTGGTCGCGCAACGATGTGGGTTCCGCCTCGAAGGACGGCTCCGATCGGCCCTGACACATCGAGGGACGCGCCGTGACCAGCTCCTGGCGGCGGTGCTCCGGACGGACGACCGCCAGCAGCCGGTCCGTTGGGACGACGGTCAGCAGTAGCTCAGACGAGCCATCACCAACAGGCACCCGTCGACCATGAGCGGACCGGTCACTCCCACCAGGGCTCGTCGACGACGACGTGGTATCGGTTCGCGATCTCGATCCGCAGTGCCTGGAAGAGGCCGCGCACCTCCGCAAGCCAATCGGTGTCGCCGGTACCGTCGATGGGGAGCTCGTCCACGTCGTACCGTGCGACCCAGCCGCGGAGGGCATCGTCGAGGGCGGCCGGAGGTGCGTGCCTGCAGCAACCCGAATGCTGCAGGCACGCACGGAGCCGCTGCGTTCCAGGGCAACCCGAATGCCCGGCATGGCGACGGCACGAACCAGCATAGGACCTCTCGTGGGATGGTCCTGGGGAAATCCCGTCGGCGGTCTCGTCCCGCTCGTCATCTGCGTCATTGCAGCGGAGGCTCCGGCAGCACGACGCGGACGTTCCGCCACGTCAGACAGGAGCTTCCCGGAGCATGCCGACCGTCAGAGACAGCGCGCCGGCAGCGTTGGCAGCCAGGGGCTGCTCGTCAGCCGATCGCAACCGGCCCCCTTCGGTTGCTCGCGGCGAGCAAGCTCCGCGAGGTCGTCACCAAGCCGTGCGAGGACCGGTGCGGGTGCTTCACTGGGCCAACGATCACGAAGCCACCGCCCCGCGTGTAAGAGGTCGATGTGGCCCTGGTCCTGTTGGACGACTCAAGCGTGCAGGTGTTCAGCTGCCCGTTCGAAAGCACCCGGGTCGGGAGTGACGTTCGACGCGATCGAGAGCTCGATGGAGCGGTCGCCAAGTCCCAGGGACGGGTAAAGCGCCGGGCGCGCGGCCGAGGCCTGAGCTGGGTGCTGCCGAGCGCGACGATCCTGATAGCGCCGAAAGAGGTGCGCCGCGAGCCATGTCATGAAGCCGGTATCCCCCTCACCCATGCGTCGAGACCGCTGTCGCTTTGGTTCACCCGTTGTGGATCACCTGCCGTGCCGTCAGCGCCCCGACCGACCAGCTCGTTCTGAGACGATCAACACCGCGAACGCCACAACGATGAGCACTGCCCCGAGGATCTGCGTCGGCATTCCCGGGGGCAGGACGAAGAGTGCAACGCCGCAAGCCGCGAGCACGATCAGGAGCGTGAGAGCCCAGGGGCGGATGCGCATGCGTCTGTTTACCATCGGCAGCCCGGCACGCTCCGTCTCGCTAGTCGATCCTTCACCGGGCGGGGGTGAGCTTGAAGTGGACGATGTCGACGGTCGAGGTGTCGTGAGGGAGGGGTAGTGGTGCCGCAAGCTCCCCGAAGGTCCTCAGCGGTGGCAGCGTTTTCAGCTCGAGCATCAGCGTCGGTGAGCTCGTCGAACGTCTTGGGTTCGATGAGTTCGACCTCAGCGGGTAGGCGCTTGTAGGTCTCGTCGAACTCGAACGGGACTGCTGCAGGTTTCGTTGACTCGTTCGTTTAGGCCGCGAGTGCGACCTGTGGGTTGATGATGGTCTCGTACTCGATCGGGGTCAACTTCCCCAGACCTCGCTGGCGCCGTTTCCGGTGGTAGGTGGCCTCGATCCAGGTGATGATCGCCAGTCGGAGCTCTTCCCGGGTCGCCCATCGTTTCCGATTCAGGACGTTCTTCTGCAGGAGTGCGAAGAACGATTCCATCGCAGCGTTGTCCGCGCATGCACCGACTCGCCCCATCGACCCGAGCAGCCCGGCGTCGCCGAGCGCGCGCACGAACTTCTTCGACCGGAACTGACTCCCCCGATCCGAGTGCACGACCGTCCCGATCGGGTTCCGGCGCTGCACCGCCATCTGCAGAGCCGCGACGGCAAGCGAGGATCGCATGCGGTCACTGATCGAGTAGCCGACAATGCGCCGCGAGCAGGCGTCCTTGATCGCGCAGAGGTAGAGCTTGCCTTCGCCTGTCGGGTGCTCGGTGATGTCCGTCAGCCACAGCCGGTCCAGGTCTGGCGCCGTGAACGCTCGTCGGACCCGGTCGTCGTGCACCGGAGGACCGGCCTTGCGGTTCAGGCCGCGCTTCGTTGCGTGCAGCGACCAGAGCCGCTGCTGGGAGCACAGCCGCCATACTCGGCGTTCCGAGACTCGGTGGCCGGCCGCATGCAGGTCGTCGGCGATGAACCGGTACCCGAACGTCGGGTCGTCGCGGTGCGCATCGATCGCCGCGTTGGTCAGGTGCGCATCCGCCCAGTCGCGGTCGGTCACGGGGCTGGCGCGCCACCGATAGAACGCCTGCTTCGAAAAGCCCAGCACCCGGCAGGCCACCGCGACCGGGATCCGGTCTGCGGCGAGTTCGAGGACCAGCGGGTAGATCATTTTGGGAGTTGCGACTGAGCGAAGTACGCCGCTGCCCGGCGGAGAATCTCGTTCTCCTGCTCGAGCAGCCGAATTCGTTTCTGCGCTTCCCGCAGCTCCGCCTGCTCCACCGCCTTCATCGACGGCGAGGCAGTATCACCGATGCCGTCTTCACGATCCGCGAGCCGCAACCAGCGGGCTAGACAGGACTCGGACACACCGAAGTCCTTCGCGACCTGCCGCACCGACGTCTCACCCTTCCGGGCGACCGCGATCACGTCGCGGCGGAACTCTTCCGGATACGCCTTCACCATGGCGCACATCCTTCCAGCAGGAGCCAACGCCCCTACCTCTCAGGAGTCAACCAAACCGACAGCAGTCCCGTGCGGCAACGGCAGCACTTGCGCGACCGTAAGCATCCACTCACTGACCGCCGGCCGGGTACCCATCCTCACTGACTGCCTCCTGCCCTCGTTGACGACATCCGCTCTCGCTCGGTATAGGAAGACCTTGGCACGCCATGCGTGTGCTGCCCGCTTTGACATCGTCTTGAAGGCGTTCCGCGGGATGTTCTCTGGTCCCCCGAGCACCCCGTGGTCGACCGGGGGCAGGTGACCTTCACCGACTGAGCTGCGCTCGTGGTGCGGGGCTACTGGCAGGCGGTGGACTCGGCGTGGGGGTGGCAAGACGCGCTCCGAGCTCCGCACGAGTCGCCGCATGCGTGCATCTGACTTCCGAGCGGGCGCCGGCGTTACCCGGCTCTCTGGGGCGCTTGGCCCGACTTGGACTGGTCTCCCATCCGCGTGCGTGTCGCTGTCAGATGCTGCTGCAATGCTCCACGCATGGATGACGTCGTAACTCCTCAAGTCGCTCAACTCGCAACGCAACTCGCCGCCAGCGCGGCCCGCAACACGGCGACGGCAATCACTGACAAGATCGGGGCGCTCCGCGCGTCGAAGGACGCCGCCGCCCGTGCAGATGCGCTCGAGCAGATCGTCTCCGACCTCATCGCTGACAAGAACGAACTCACCCGAATCGCCCAGTCTTACCAGCATGAGCTAGTTGTACTGCCCAGGGAGGTTGGTCAACCGAGTGATCGGTGACCGGTTCCCGATGGCGGTGTGGGGCCGGTGGTGATTGTAGTGATGCAGCCATGCCGGGAGGGCGTTCCGGCGGGCGTGCTCGGTCGGGTAGTGCCGTGAGAACGCCCACCCGTCGGCGAGGGTGCGGTGGAAGCGTTCGATCTTCCCGTTGGTCTGCGGCCGATAGGGGCGGGTCTTCTTCGGCGTGATCTCCAGCTCAGTGCAGGCCTCGCGCCAGGCGTGGGACTTGTAGGCAGAGCCGTTGTCGGAGAGGACCCGCTCCACCCGGACACCGCGTGCGGCGAACCACGACACGGCCCGCCGTAGCACCCCGATCGCGGTCGCTGCTTTCTCGTCGTCGTGGATCTCGGCGTAAGCGACGCGGGAGTGGTCATCGATCACGGTGTGCACGAACGCGGTCCCGATCAGCGGGCCGCGATGCTTGCTGCGGCCCTTACCGGGCGTTGCTGACCGGTTCCGCCCACCTTGCTGTCGGCCGACGTAGCGCCAGCCGCCGCCATCGGGGATGTTGCCGAGTTTCTTCACGTCGACGTGGATCATCGCGCCCGGACGTTCGTGCTCGTAACGGCGCACGAGTTCGCCGGTGCGGATGTCGATGTGGTGCAGCCGGTTCACCCGACAGCGGGTCAGCACGGCGTGCACTGTCGAGGCCGGCATGCCGAGTTGCCCGCCGATCCCAACGGGACCGAGGCGCTTTCGCCAGCGAAGTGCGACGACCTTCTTCACCAGCTCAGGGCGGGTGCGGTTCGGGGACCGGTGCGGACGGGACGAGCGGTCATGCATGCCCTCGGCGCCCATGGCCGCATACCGGTCGGCCCAGCGCTTCGCGGTCGGCCAGGACACGTGGAAGAACAGGGCTGCGTGCCGGACTGGCCAGCCGTCATCGACGATCAGACGACCTATCCGGAGGCGTTGGCGTGGTGTCAGGGCAGCGTTAGCGTGGGACACGAGGACCTCCTGCGGAGAGTGTGTGAACTAGACAGCTCCACTCCACTGCAGGAGGTCCTTCTCACATCCCAACGACTACAGCGAGTCGTCGCAACACAACCAACGTCCCTGGGCAGTACAGCTAGTCGCGCAGCAGCTCACCCCTGGAGACGTCCGCTACATCGCTGACACTGTGGTGCCGTTACTTGTGCAGCTCGCTGAAGCGACAGAGAACGAAGCCGCCGGCGCCGCGATGAAGCAGCAGATCGAAACCTTCGCTCCGCTGCTCTCGGTCGAGACGGTCAACGTCCTGCAGCTGCTCGGCTTCAACTTCCGCCAAGGCGTCGGAAGTCCGCTCACCCGACGCGTTGGCGAGCTCATCGGAGGCGCGGTCGACGCGAAGGAGGAGCTGCAGCTCGAGCAGCTCCGTCATCAGCGCGCGGCGATGGAACTCTCGGTCGACCCCGATGCGTACGCGCGGTTCCGAGAGATGTTCCCCGGCAGCTAGGCGGCCTCGCACCCCGCTTCGGCTTCGGCTTCGGCTTCGGCTTCGGCGCCAAGTTGTACCGATCGGTGGTCTCGAATGCCGGGCACCGAAAACTTTGCGGTCGTAGACGGCCGCCGGTCACCAGTCATCCTCCGTCCGGGCCCGCGAACTGAGACCGGACGACGTCCGCGCTTCAGCAACGATGTTGCGCAGGGCGGTACCGGCTCGGCGTGCCTCCCTCCGCGATCATGAGCCTCCATTACCTTCGATGCTGGCCAACGTGGCCGAGGACAAAGGGGGAGAAGTGTTCACGCGCTTCAATCACATTGGTGACTACCGCATCTACCAACGCTGGTCGATGGGGTCGAGCGCGAGCCCGTTCGGTCGCGTGAACCTCGTCTTCGGTACGAACGGGTCCGGCAAATCGACGCTCGCATCACTGATGCAGGAATGCGTCGATGAGACGCTCCTGCCGTCGGCAGACGTGCGGTTCGACTGGCAGGAAGGAAGCCTCGCCACCGAACAAGTCACGAGTCCCGGCCACGACGCCTGGCGACGTGTCCACGTCTTCAACCGTGACTACGTGCTTCGGAGCCTTCGGTTCGAAGGTGGTGACGGTCCTCGCCCGGACGCGCTCCTCACGATCGGTGAAGCGAATGTGCGTGCGCGAGAGGAGCTCGCGGAGAAACGTGCTCGTGCGACCGAAATCACGGCTCGGCGCGCAGAGCTCCGCGCGCAGTCCACGGCCGCGTCAAAGCGACGCGACGACCTCATGCGCTCCGCCGCGAAGACGGTTGTTGCGAATCTCGGCCAAGTCGGCGATCGCTTTCGCGCAACCAACGCCTACACCATCACGCAAGTCCGCAACACCCTCCGTCAGGACCGTTCCGTTCTTGAGGGCGCGTCGGCAGACCTGGCGGAGGATCTGGTCGTCGCCAAGGCTGCGCCGATGGTGTCCTCAACCCACGTGACACGACCAGATCTCGTCAACGAAGCGGACCTGGAATCGATCGATTCGGTGCTCTCGGAGAGCGTCACCGACCGAGCCATCGACGCACTCGCTGGAAACGGGGAACGGGCTGAGTGGGTGCAAGCGGGCCTGCAGCTGCACAAGGATCTCGACCGCTGCCTCTTCTGCGATGGATCCATCACGACGACACGCCGAGAAGAGCTCGACGCGCACTTCGGCGCGGCACTACTGCATCTACAACGTCGCGTCGACATCCTCATCGGTCGCATGGAGGACTCGTCGAGCAACGCCGAGCGGCACCTCACTGCACTGCCGCTCAGCCGTGACCTCTACACCGAAGTCGTCGTCGATTTCGACAACGCCAAAGAGGCGTACTCGAACGCACTCGCGGTCTACCAAGCCTCAATTCAGGCGCTCCTTGACGCCTTGCAGATGAAGCGATCAAACCCATTCGACACCCCTCGTCGTCCCGCAGACCTGCGTCTCGTTCCGCCCTCAACGGCCGACATCGATGCGATTCTGTCTCGCCACGACGCACGCAGCCAGACGCACGCGAAGAGCGTCGCGGATGCAGCGCGTCGTGTCGAGCTTCGGTACATCGCCGATATCGCCTCCGAAGTTGACCGATCAGAGGCGGAAGTGACGCGAGCAGATGATGAATGGACGGAGCTCGGCCGCGAGAAGGTCGAGACAGACAATCGGATTCTCGCGCTAGCGGACCTTGAAGCCGATCCCATCCCGCTCGCAGATGAGCTCAATAGGTCATTGACGCGCCTGCTCGGCCGGGATGAGTTGTCGATCACGACAGGACCGGACCGGGTCACCTATCGACTCGAACGCAACGGATCCCCGGCAACCGCGCTCAGCGAGGGTGAACGTACCTGTATCGCGCTGATCCACTTCCTCGCGCGCCTACGAAGCAGTGCCGTTGTGGACACCCAGCCGATCGTGTTCATCGATGACCCGGTCTCGAGCCTCGACCACAACGTGATGTTCGGTGTGTCCTCACACCTATGGGCTGAGCTTGTACCGCGCACCTCCATCGCCCAGGTGTTCGTCTTCACCCACAGCTTCGAGATGTTCCGTCAATGGGTGATCCAGCTGCAGACCGGACGCAGGCACGTGCCGGGTTCCGCCACCGTTCACGAGCTGCACATCCGGAATGTCGAGGCCAACGGTTCCGTGCAGCGGACCCCGACGTTCGTGAAGTGGCCACACACTGACTCGTCCAAGGCTGCAACGCTCCGCTCGCAGTACCACTACCTCTTCAGCCAGGTCGGCCGCGCACTTGAAGCAGCGGTGAACGGTGGAACGCTGGCTGAGCAGCTGGACGCACTCGCGCTCGCACCGAACGCGGCACGACGGATGCTCGAGGCGTTTCTAGCGTTCAGATACCCTCAGCACGTCGGGAGCTTCGACGCCGCCCTCAGGGTGGCAATCGATGCCCTGGAATTGGGTCCCGCGCGCACTCGCGTCGTTCGGTACCTCCATGCCTACTCCCACAACGAAGAGCCAGACATCGGCCGTCCGCTGCAGCCGAGCGAAGCGGTCCCGGTGATTCAGGCGGTGTTCGAACTGATGAGGATTCTCGATGCGGACCATTACACGTCGATGTGCGCCGTTCTTGAGCTCGACGATGCGCTGCTGACCGGCGACGCCGGAGCGCTGTCGGCTTGAGGAGCGGGAAGTAACCGCTGTGTAGTGTCGCGCAGAATCCTTGGCTCGCCAGACTGTGCGCGCTGTTCGCGGCTGCCGATGGCCTCCTCCTTCGTGGACCTGTCCAGCGGGTGGTGGCGCCGTCGAGTCGTGGTGGCATGTCGCCACTGCGCTGAACCTGAACTTCGCAGATCTCGTCGAGCAACTCGACTCAGCGGACCGCGACGACGAGTGAGCCGGCGGGTGATCTCGGCGTCGAAGTCGGGCACTTCGCCTCGGTCAATTCAGGATGACGAGCTCGACTGGTGGCGCGAGCTACCTGACCTTCTCTCGTGCGCTGTGTGGGAAATCTCCTGCCCACTGGTTACTGAGACGTCGGTACCGTTGCTAGATGGCTGACGAGCATGGCTCGAGTGGCGCTAAACGAGTACATCCCAGATACTTGCTGAAGCCCCGCAGACCAGGCCGCCCCCGATCAGGAGGAGATCGACGAATCTGGCTTTGCGGTCCTCCGTCAGAACTTCTTCTGACCACGATGCGACAAAGGCATCGAAGTCCCCAAAGGTCGGTTCTGTGAAACCGCGCTGATCGACCTCAGCTTGTCGTTGGATGGACGCGGCGCGTGCCGCTCGATAGAGACGAACCAGGCCCGCGATGGGCAAGATCGCGGAGGCTGAGAAGAGGACGATGAGGGCTACAGTCACATCGCGACGCTACCGGGCTGATCCGATCGTCCGACACACGGTAGTCATCTGAATTCATCTCTGTCGCCGCAAGTACAGCGAGGACGTCGAACGGCTCGTGGTGGTCGACCTCGTATGGAGCAGTCGATCCCGCTGACGCAAGACTGCACTGGCTCCCCAGGCAGCGCGCGAGCGAAGACGATTCACCTCAGATGCATCCGAGTATGCGCACGAGGGTGGGCCTCGAGCGCCCGATACGGCTACGTCGTCTCGACGCGCTGATGCTTGACGCGCGCGTAAGCGCCGCTGCTTCGCCGCCACCGGAGCAGGCGTCCTGATGCCATCCGCCGGCGCACTCCCCCAGCGAGGCGGCTGGCCTTCTATAGCCCGACCCATGCGACTTGTCGCAGATAGCCCGTTCGCTGGAGTTCTCAAAGATGGAGCGTCATACGGACTGCTTACCTCCCTCGAACTGGCCGACCGATACACCACCTGACAAAGTCACTGTCATCCTTTCCCGGGTAGTCATCAAGGTCCTTCGGCCGACATCGGTCGGTCGCAATAGTTCTGCGACCGAAGACGGCACCGCCAGCGGTCATCGGGGCAGCAGCTGGGACGTGCGTCCCGGAACTTCGAGGCGCGTGCCGCATCTGGCCGGTTCGGAGAACGCCGCGCTCATGGGACACCGAGTTTGGGCCTCACCTTCTTGCCACAACCGACAGAGCTCTTTCGAGAGGACCGAGCGCGTCCCATGCGTGGGGAACGACTCGCCGACATGACCTGGGCTTATGCTCTTTGATCACGGCTGATGTCGCGTTCGCGCATAGACGGTGCGTCACCCACTCCGGAAGACACGGGGCTCACCGAGCTCGCCACGTCCAGCACCGAAAGCGAAACATCCATGCCCACGTCCTTGAGCCGCCTGAGCGCGGAATCGGAGACTCTCGAGCTCACCTCCAGGTATGCAGCTCTCCTCAAGCCGGCTGAGGCCGCATCGTTCCTCCTCACGTCCGTCGGCACGCTCGCCCAGTGGCGCTACCTCCGCCGCGGTCCCGCATACATCAAGGTCGGCCGCTCAGTGGCCTACCGCCTCAGTGACCTGCTCGACTACGTCGAGCAGACGCGCGTCTCGCACGACGGAATGGCTGCCTGATGGCCACTATCCGAGAGTACGAGACGGCAAAGGGCAAGCGGTTCGAGGTCGGGTACACGAAGCCGGACGGGGGAACGACGCGGAAGCGTGGGTTCCGGACCAAGCGAGACGCGAACGTCTGGTCCGCGGCAAACGTCGTCGCGATGAGCAAGCCGACCTACCGGACCCAGTCTGACCTGTCGCAAAAGCTCGGCCCGTTCATCGACGAGTTCCTCGCGCGGCGCGCGACGCTCGCCGCGACCACGATCGCGAACCGCGCGGCCGTCGCCGGCAAGTGGATCACGCCCTACTGGAGCGAGACGTCGCTCGAGGCCCTCACGAAGAAGTCGGTGCGGGCCTGGGTGGAGTCCATCCACGCCGCCGGCGCCGGAGCGCAGACGATCCAGAAGGCGCACCAGATTTTCGGGGGCGTTCTCGAGGAGTGTGTCGAGCAGGGCCTGCTGACCGGGAACCCAGCGCGAGGAGTCAAGCTGCCCACCGTGGTGACGCGCGAGCACGGCTACCTCAGCGCCCCGCAGGTCGCGCACCTCCTCGACGAGGCGCAGGAGCGCGACCGAATGCTCATCGCCTTCCTGGCGTTCTCTGGTCTCCGGTTCGGCGAAGCCGCTGCGCTCACGTTCGCCGACCTCGACTTCGCGAACAACGTCGTGCGCGTGCGGAGGTCCGCGACCGAGGTCAGGGGCGAGCTCGTGCTCGGTCCGCCCAAGAACGGCAAGGCGCGACAGGTCCCCGGAGTGCCACAGGTCATGGAGCCGCTCCGACGACGCTCGGCAGGACGTGCCGCACACGACCTCGTCTTCGCCGCGCCGGAAGGCGGCATGCTCAGGCTCTCGACCTGGCGGCGTCGCGTCTTCGCTCCGGCCGTTCAGCGGGCGATCGCAAGCTGGCCCGCGAGCGACTTCGCGCGTGGGACGGTCATGCAGCACTTCCCGAAGCTCACCCCGCACGACTTGCGGCACACCGCCGCGAGCCTCGGGGTGTCTGCGGGTGTGACCGTGCCACTCGTGCAGAGCATGCTCGGGCACGCGAAGCCGAGCATCACGCTCGACGTCTACACCGGGCTCTTCCCCGCTGACTTCGACCCGCTGGTCGCGAAGCTCGAGGAACTCGCCTCGGGATCGGGCATCGCAAACCGGCTCTGAACCCCCCCCATCCCCGTCCATCTCGCCGAAAGCCGGCCTGTTCGATTCGTCGACGGGCCGGCTTTCGGCGTTCGTGCGAGACTCGCACCGCGGGCAGCACGGCGTCGGCCGTGGAGCACCGGAGCAGAGCGCGTGAGAACGACTCGCGCATCGGACGCGACGGTTCGAGCACCGACATCGGCCGTCGAGCTCTTTCAGCGCAGGCGCCGACTCGGTCACTGCACGTGCCACGGGCACACGCCGACGGTCGCTCGTCCGCGAGTCAGCCTGATCGGTTTCGGACGCGACGATGACGACGATCGCCGACAAGGCGACCAAGGTGGCATCTGCCACGGCGCGGGGGGGCGGCAGGGCCTTGCGAGGATCGTGCCAAAACCGTGCCACGTGCTTTGATCTGAGCCCTTCGCAACACTTGATGAAACACAAAAACCCCCGGATTTCCGGGGGTTTTCGTTTCGTGGGCGATACTGGGATCGAACCAGTGACCTCTTCCGTGTCAGGGAAGCGCGCTACCGCTGCGCCAATCGCCCAGAGTTGAACTCCTACCGCCCTTGCGAACGATACGAATTCGAGGTGGGGACGGGATTCGAACCCGCGTATACGGCTTTGCAGGCCGCTGCCTCGCCTCTCGGCCACCCCACCGTGCTGAGGTTCACGTCTCCGTGAGCACCGGATCGGTGGGGATCCTCTCTGGTGAGCCTTCAGGATCCGGGGATCCTGCACTCGAGCGGATGACGAGATTCGAACTCGCGACCCTCACCTTGGCAAGGTGATGCGCTACCACTGCGCCACATCCGCATCGCCGCCACTGGACGGTCCGTTTCCGGCCCGCCGCTCGCTGCGACTCCGTTACTCTATCCGACCTCCCGCCCGGATCGCAAAACGAGCCAGGCCGGGCGTGTCAGCGAGCTGACGACGCGCGCGGACGTCACCGAATAGGACGACGGCGCTGCTTCCAGTAGTATCGATGGGCGCGGGCAGCCGCGCAGGGGCGATTGGCGCAGTTGGTAGCGCGCTTCGTTCACACCGAAGAGGTCATCAGTTCGAGTCTGGTATCGCCCACCACCACGAAGGCCCCGGGGAGTTCCCGGGGCCTTCGTCGTTCCGCAGGGTGGCGTCGTCTCAGCCGCTGACGCCGTCCCGCCAGGCGAGCAGCGCCTTGACCGGCGCCAGGTCGATGTCCGGCCCGCTCACCCCGATGGTGAACAGCCGTGCCCCGAGGGCGTGCTGGGCGTCGAGGGCGGAACCCTGCTCGGCGGTCAGCGTGCCGGAGACGTCGACGCCCGTCGAGATCTCGATCGCGTCGGTGGGCCGGCCGACGCGCTCGCACCACTCGTGCAGCACGCCGAGCTTGCGCTCGAGCGTCTCGACGTCCGAGAAGCTGTGCCAGATGTCGGCGTGCTCCGCGACGATGCGCAGCGTCTTCTTCTCGCCGCCACCGCCGATGAGCACGGGGATCTTCCGGGTCGGCGCGGGGTTGAGCGCCGCCCAACGGGCTTCGATCCGGGGCATCGCGGCATCGAGCGCGTCGAGCCGGCTCCCGGCCGTGCCGAAGTCGTACCCGTACTCGGCGTAGTCGCGCTCGAACCACCCGGACCCGATGCCGAACACGAGCCGCCCGGCGCCGTCCTTCGCGCTGATGTGGTCGACGGTGCGGGCCATGTCGGCGAGCAGGTCCGGGTTCCGGTAGGTGTTGCAGGTCACGAGCGGGCCGAACTCGATCCGCGTCGTCTGCTCGGCCCAGGCGGCGAGCATTGTCCAGCCCTCGAAGTGCGTGCCGTCGGGGTCGCCGGACAGCGGGAAGAAGTGGTCCCAGTTGAAGGCGATGTCCACCCCCAGGTCCTCGAGCTCGGCGAGGGTGTCGCGGATGGTGGCGTAGGGCGAGTGCTGCGGGGCGATCTGGACGCCGACGCGGACGGTGGAGGCGGGCACGCGGTTGCTCCTTCGAGGGAGTGCTGGACGGGACTCCTCGCCACGCTAGCCCGGACGGCGACGGGACGGCGCGCCGATGGTGGCACGGCGTCCCGTCGGGTCAGCTGCGGCCTTCGGTGCCGCCCTTGAGCATGGCGCCGAACGCCGCGCACACGCCGACGCCGCCGAGCACGCCGATGCCGATGATGACGACTGCGATGACAGTGAGCATGGGGGTCCTCCAGATCCGAACGGTGCGTCCGCAACGCTACCCGGTCGGGAGGGACGGCTCCCCCATCCGGACGGCCTGCATCCTGTGGACCCGCACCGGAGGCCGCTTGGAGGAAACCTCCACAGGGGCGTCGACTCCCCCGGGTCGGCCTTGTCGGGCGACCACGCGGCTGCTGGCGAGCGCGCGGAGGCGGGCATAGCCTCCCGTCCATGGTCGACATCGCCGTCCCTGACGTCCCCATCGCACCCACACCGGACGCGTCCGGTGGCTCGTCACCCCACGCGGCCGACCGGCGGTCCCGTCCGCGCATCGACGTCCCCGGGGTCGCCGAGATGCTGCTCGGACGCTGGGCGGAGGACCGCCGGATCTCGCGCGCGCTGGCGCTCGACCCGGCGACGCACCGCCTCGAGGGTGCTTCGGTCGACGACCACCGCGAGCGGGCCCTCGCACAGTGCCGGCTGCTCGTCGAACAGGGCGCGATCCAGCGTCCGTTCCCGCGGTCGTTCGGCGGTCAGGAGAACCACGGCGGCAACGTCGCGGCCTTCGAGGAGCTCACCACGGCGGACCCGTCGCTGCAGATCAAGGCGGGCGTGCAGTGGGGCCTGTTCGGCTCGGCGGTGCTGCACCTCGGCACGGAGCACAACCACGAGGAGTTCCTGCCCGACATCCTCGACTTCACGGTGCCCGGCTGCTTCGCGATGACCGAGACGGGGCACGGCTCCGACGTCCAGAGCATCGCCACGACCGCGACGTACGACCCGGCGACCGAGGAGTTCGAGATCCACACGCCGTTCCGGGGTGCGTGGAAGGACTACATCGGGAACGCGGCGGTGCACGGGGTCGCCGCGGTGGTGTTCGCGCAGCTCGTCACGGGCGGGGTCGGGCACGGCGTGCACGCCTTCTACGTGCCGCTCCGCGACGCGACCGGCGCGTTCCTGCCCGGGATCGGTGGCGAGGACGACGGCGTCAAGGGCGGCCTCAACGGGGTGGACAACGGCCGGCTGCACTTCGACCACGTCCGGGTCCCGCGGACCAACCTGCTCGACCGGTACGGCGCGGTCGCGCCGGACGGCACGTACTCGTCGCCCATCGCGTCCCCCGGCCGCCGGTTCTTCACCATGCTCGGCACCCTGGTGCAGGGCCGTGTGTCGCTCGACGGCGCCGCGGTCGTCGCACAGAAGCTCGCGCTGCAGATCGCGGTCACGTACGCGTCCGAGCGTCGGCAGTTCCCGACCGCCGAGGGCGAGGAGGGCGTGCTCCTCGACTACGGGCAGCACCAGCGCCGGCTCATCCCCCGCATCGCCCGCGTGTTCGCGCAGTCGTTCGCCCACGAGCGGCTCCTCCGCACCTTCGACGACGTGTTCAGCGGTCGCGCCGACACGCCGGAGCGGCGCGAGGACCTCGAGACGCAGGCCGCGGCGTTCAAACCGCTGTCCACGTGGGCCGCGCTCGACACGCTGCAGGAGGCCCGCGAAGCGTGCGGCGGGGCCGGGTTCCTTGCCGAGAACCGGCTCACCGGCCTCCGGGCCGACCTCGACGTGTACGTGACGTTCGAGGGCGACAACACCGTGCTCCTCCAGCTGGTGGGCAAGCGCCTGCTCGGTGACTTCGCCGCCGCGGCACCACGGGACCCGGCCGGGGCAGCCCGCTTCGTGGCCGCTCGGGTCGCCGGCCGGGTCGCCGACGTGACGCGGGTCCGTGCGGTCGGGCAGACCGTGCTCGACCGCGGTTCCGTCCGCCGCGCGTCGCAGGACCTCCGGGACCCGGTCACGCAGCGCCGACTCCTCGCCGACCGCGTCGACACGATGGTGGCCGGCATCGGCATGCGTCTCCGCAGCGCGGGGAAGGACCGCGTCCGCCAGGCGCGCCTCCTCAACGAGCAGCAGCACGAGCTCATCGAGGCCGCTCGTGCCCACGCGGAGCTCATGCAGTGGGACGCCTTCACGGCGGCGCTCGCCGACGCCCCCGACGACGACTCGCGGACGGTGCTGACGTGGCTCCGCGACTGCTTCGGACTCGGGCTCGTCGAGGAGCACCTCGCCTGGCACCTCATGCACGGGCGTCTGTCCGCGCAGCGGGGCGCTGCCGTCTCGGCCACCATGGACCGGCTCGTGGGCCGACTCCGGCCGCTGGCGACGGACCTCGTGGCGACGTTCGGGTACGAGCCCGGCCACGTCCGCGCGCCGATCGCCTCGGGGGCGGAGGCGCGACGGCAGGACGAGGCCCGCGCGTGGTACGCCGCCGAGCGGGCCGCCGGACGGACTCCCGGCGCGGAGCCCCGCCCGCGACGATGAGCAGAGCGGTCAACCCTGGCGCGTAGATCCGAGAGCAATCAACCTCCCAGGGTTGATCGGCGCCAGATCAACCTCGTAGGGTTGACGCGGAGGTCGAGCATGTACGTCATCACCGCAGACCAGATCGACAGTCGACACGGAGCCGACCTCGTCGAGGCCGCGCTCGCCGCGATCAGGGCGGCCGTGGGGCCCCGGTTGCTCCTCCCCGCGGACCGGACCGCGGGCGACGAACTCCAGATCGCCACCGCCGACGCGGGCGCCGCGCTCGACGTCGTCTTCCGGCTCGCCCGTGCGGGTGACTGGAGCATCGGGTGCGGCATCGGCGACGTCCAGACGCCGTTGCCCACGGCGACCCGTGCGGCATCCGGGACCGCGTTCTACCGTGCGCGCGAAGCCGTCGAGCGCGCGAAGGACCGGCCCGACCACGTCGCGGTCGCCGTCGAGCCGGGCCGGCACCGCACCGCCGACGACGTCGAACCCCTCGTCACGCAGGCAATCCGGCTCCGCGCGCGCCGGTCCCCCGAGGGCTGGGAGCTGGCCGACCTGCTCGACCAGGGCATGAGCCAGCGTGAGGCCGCCCGGCACCTGGGGATCAGCCCGCAGGCGGCGAGCAAGCGCGCGGCCGCCGCCGGGCTCCGTGAGGACGACGCCGTGCGGGCGGCGCTGGTCCGGCTGCTCGAGGACGCGGACCGCCCGGAACCGGACGGAGCGCCGGCATGACCGCGGCGCAGGTCCTCGTCTGGATCGTCGGCCCCGTGGTCCTGCTCGTCTGCTGCGTGCTCGCACTCACCTCGGGCCGGGAACCCCGCACGGCGGCCGGCCTCGCCGGGGTCGTGCCCCTCGCCGCCGGCGGACTCGCGCTCGCGTTCCACGTCGGCGTCCCCGCCCCCGACCCGGCACTCGCGAGCGTCATGACCGTGCTCATGAGCGTGCTCGGCGTCGTCGGCGGCGGACCCGCCACCGCCGTCGTGCTCCGCCTGGCGACGCACCGCGACGCGACGCCCGGGCGCAACGGGGGCATCCTCATCCTCGATCAGCGCGGGGACGGGCAGCGACACGAGGTCCTCCGCGGTGGCGCGGCGATCGGTCGCCTCGAACGCATCGCGGTGGTCGCGGCGATCCTCGTCGGTCGACTCGAGATCGTCGCCGCGGTGATCGCGATCAAGGGCCTCGGCCGGTTCTCGGAGCTCGACAGCGCGGAGGCCCGGGAACGGTTCATCATCGGCACGCTCGCGAGCATGCTGTGGGCCGGGGCGTTCGCAGCGCTGGTCGCGCTCGCCTGACGCGATCAGCCGGGGGGCAGCCTCAGCGAGGCTCCTCGGCGTCGCCGCGACGGTCCCCACCCGGGGCGCCGCCGCCCCCGCCCAGGGCACCGAGCGCCGCGCGCAGCCGCGCTTCGGCATCGCTGGAGGACCGGCTCGCCTCGACGTTCGCCTCGGTGACGGCGGCGACGACCTCTTCACGCTGGATCTTGACGCCGCGCGGGGCGTCGATGCCGATGCGGACGCCGTCGCCGCGGGAGTCGAGGACGGTGATGACGATGTCCTCACCGACGAGGATCCGCTCGCCGATCTTGCGTGTGAGCACCAGCATCCCGACAGCCTATCGGCGGACGGGCGCGGGGAGCCCCCGGTGCGGACTCGGCACGGCGCCGATCGCGTCGACGGTCACCGCCAGCTCCGGACGTCGACCACGGGGAACCCGAGCATGTGCACGGTCTCCGGCGTCGTCGTGTCCTCGGCCCCGACGCTGAGGACCCCGGTCACGCCGATCGTCCGCTGCACCGCGCGGACCTCGCGCGCCGTGTCGTCGTGCTTGCGGCCCGCGTCCACGACCACCCACACCTGGTCGGGCGCGATCCCCACGAGTCGTGCGGCACGCTCCGGGTCGTCCGCCGCACCGCTCCACACGAACGACGACACGACCGCCGTGCCCTCCTGGACCCCCGCGGCCCGGGCGAGGATCGCCGATCGCCGGTCCTCGACGGGCAGGATCCGGAGCGCGTGTGCGGTCGCCACGACCGGGAGGACCTCGGTCACCGCCGCGGACCGGCCCACGACGAGCACGAGGTCACCGTCGGCGCGACGGACCGCGGGCGGGTCGGGAATCCGGTCCGTCGCGTCGGGGACGGGAGCCTGCACGAACCCGTCGACGCCGGCCGCGACCGGGGTGAGGGGCGTCGACTCGACGAGCCGGTCCTCCCGGTCGGACGGCAGCGGAACGGCCGGACCCACCGCGGGCGTCGCCGTCCCGGCCCCACCGATGGCCTCACCGAGCGGGACGCGCGGCGCCAGGCCGTTGAAGGTGAAGTCGTCCATGAGCGAAGCGAAGGCGTCCGAGCGGGTCGCGACGACCTCCTCGTCTGCTCCCACCAGGAGCGGACCGCCCGGGCCGGGACCGGACGACACCGACCTGCCCGAGGCCGGGATGCCGGGAACGGGGCGGAGGGACCCGCGCGCTTCCTCAGCAGCGCGGCGACCACGACGGGTCGTGACGGCGTCGGCGGCGGCGAGCCGGTCCTCCCGGGCCTCGGCGTCCTCGAGCAACGCGAGGATCCCGGCGCGACGGGGCCCACCCGCGTCGATGGCGACGCGCGCCACCGGTTCGTCGCCGGGCGCCGGCACCTCGACGGTCGCCTCGTAGTGGTGCTTCCGGAACAGGCCGCCGATGCCGCCCGTCGTCACCCGCTCGGCCGCGACGATGCGGGCCGCCGGGCCGAACTCGGCGCGGACGTCGGCGCGCAGGGCGTCGAGCGTCGGCGCACTACGCTGCGATCGGATCGGCGGCACGGACGACTCCCACGGTCTCGATGGTGGAGCCCGCGGCGGTCGCCTCCTGGTAGGAGAGCACCGGCAGGCCGTTGGACTGGGCGGACACCAGGCGGTGGATCGCCGGACGGAGCTGCGGCGCACACACGAGCACGGCCGACAGGCCCTGGTGCTCGACGGCGCCCACGGCATCGCGGACCGATCCGAGCACCTGCTCCACCCGGTGGGCGTCGAGCAGGATCTGCGTGCCCTGCTCGGACGGGCGGAGCCCCTCGAGCATGGACTGCTCGAGCCCGGGGTCGATCATGATCACCCGGAGCACGCTGCCGTCGAGGTAGCGCGCGGCCAGGGCGGGGCCGAGCGCCGCACGGGCCGCCTCGACGAGTCCCTCGGGGTCCGTCGAGACCTTCGCCCGGAGCGTCAGCGCCTCGCAGATGCGCCCGAGGTCGTTGATCGGCACCCGCTCGGCCAGGAGGCCCTGCAGCACACGCTGGAGCTCGGCCATCGACAGCATGCCCGGCACGAGTTCCTCGACCGCTGCCGGGTTGGTCTGCTTGACGCCCTCCGTCAGGACCTTGACGTCCTCACGCGTGAGCAGCCGGGCGGCGTTGTCCCCGATGATCGCCTGCAGGTGCGTGACGAGCACGGACACGCGGTCGATCACCGTCGCGCCGGTCATCTCGGCGGCGTGCCGGAGTTCGGCGGGAACCCACCTGCCGGCCAGCCCGAACACCGGCTCGGTCGTCGGCTCCCCCGGCAGCCCGTCGAGCTGGTCGCCGAGGGCGAGCACGCTCCGTGCCGGCGCGGTGCCGCGGCCCGCCTCGACCCCCGCGATGCGGATCGCGTACGTCGACGGCGGCAGGTCGACGCTGTCCCGCGTGCGCACCGGCGGGACGACGAGTCCCATGTCGACCGCGATCTTGCGGCGGAGGGCGCGGACGCGCCCGAGCAGGTCGTCCGAGGCCCCGGACACCATGTCGACGAGGTCGGGCGCGAGCAGGATCTCGAGCGCGTGCACCCGCATCTGCTCGATGAGGTCCTCGGGGGTGTCCCCCGTCGGCGCGACGGCCGCGGCCCGCTCGGCCCGTTCCGCGGCGGCCGCATCGGCCTTCGCCGTGACCCCGAGGCGGTACGCGACGATGAGGAGCGCCGCCCCGACGAGCAGGAACGGGACGATCGGCATGCCCGGGATGAACGCCATACCGCAGGCCGCGATCCCCGCGATGAGGATCGCGTTGCGGGACTGCGTCAGCTGCGTGGCGGCCGAGGAGCCCATGTCGGCGTCCGCGTTCGACCGGGTGACGATCATGCCCGTGGACACCGCCATGAGCAGCGCCGGGATCTGCGTCACGAGGCCGTCACCGATCGTCAGGATGCCGTACTTGCCCAACGCGTCGGTGATCGACAGCCCGTTCTGCACCATGCCGATCGCGATGCCGCCGACCAGGTTGATGACGATGATGAGGATGCCCGCGATCGCGTCCCCCTTGACGAACTTCGAGGCACCGTCCATCGCGCCGTAGAAGTCCGCCTCGGCGGACACCGCTGCCCGGCGCTCCTTGGCGACGGTGTCGGTGATGAGTCCCGCGTTGAGGTCCGCGTCGATGGCCATCTGCTTGCCGGGCATCGCGTCGAGCGTGAACCGCGCCCCGACCTCGGCCACGCGCTCGGCGCCCTTCGTGACGACGACGAACTGGATCACGACGAGGATCATGAAGATCACCGCGCCGATGATCACCGACCCCGAGACCGCGACGTGCCCGAAGGCCTGGATGACGTCGCCCGCGAACCCCTTGCCGAGCACCAGTCGCGTCGACGCGACGTTGAGTCCGAGCCGGAACAGCGTCGCGACGAGCAGCAGCGACGGGAACACCGAGAAGTCGAGCGGCTTCCGCACGAACAGCGTCGTGAGCAGGATGACGAGCGCCAGCAGGATGTTGCAGATGATGAGGAAGTCGAGGACGAACGACGGCACCGGCATGATGAGCAGCAGGATGATGCCGACGATGCCGATCGGCACGGCGAGCTTGGGCAGGTCCTTGCGGTTCACGCTGGGGCTCCTTCGGTGGTCCGGGCATGACGGATGCGGCGGGGCAGGGCGTCCCCGGCGAGCTGGTCGGCGGCGATGACGGTGGCGACTTCGTCGGCGGTCGTGGGACGCGGGGCCGAGTGCACGCCGGTGGCGGCGCCGCGGGCGCGGAGCGCCATGACGAACGACAGGACCCGGGCCACGGGCGTGTAGAGGTCGACCGGGATCTCCGTGCCGATCTCGCACGCGGCGTGCAGTGCACGGGTGAGCGGGACGTCGCGGACGATCGGGACACGGTCCGCCTCGGCACGGTCGCGGATGACCTCGGCGACGGCGCCCGCGCCCTTGGCGACGACCTTCGGTGCCGACTTGCCCGGCTCGTACCGGATCGCGACCGCGAAGTGCGTCGGGTTCGTCAGGACGACGTCGGCCGTGGCGATCGCACCGATCATGCGGTTCCGGCTCATCGCGAGCTGTCGGGAGCGCCGGTGCGACTTGACGTGGGGATCGCCGTCCGTGCTCTTGTGCTCGTCCTTGACCTCCTTCTTCGTCATCCGGGTCTTCTTGCGGTTCCGGCGCATGACGACGAACACGTCGACCGCCGCCAGGAGCAGGCCGGCCGCGATCGCCGCGCGGAGGAGCGTGGCGGCGCCGTTCCCGGCGGCCTGCAGCACCGCGGTGAGCGGCAGCGACCCCGAGGACATGAGCACGGGCACGAGGCCCTGCACGGCCCCCCAGAGCACGAGCCCGACGACCGCGCTCTTGAGCAGGGCCTTCGCGCCGCCCCAGAGCGCCTGGGTGCCGAACACCCGGGTGATGCCGGTGAGCAGGTTGAACTGCTCGTAGTTGCCGGTCATGCGCTTGATGTGCACGCCGCCCTGCGCGATCGCGGTGGCCGCCACGACGACCGCGACGACGCCGAGCATCGGGGCGAGGGTCGACCCGATCGAGCCGAGGTCGGCGGCCATGGTCTCGCGGACGGCGCCCACCGTCGGGTGGGCGATCACCCGCTCGATCCGGAACACCTGGTCCGTGCCCGCTGCGGCGGCCGATGCGATGGTGGACGGCACCATGACGGCGGCCGCGGCGACCCCGAGCCAGGCGCTGAGGTCGGTGGAGCGGCTGAGCTGGCCCTTGCGGTGGACCTCCTTCATCCGCTTCTCGGTCGCCTGTTCGGTGCGTTCTCCGGTGTCGGACATGGTCACCGCCCTCCGGTCAGCAGGGTCACCGCGTCACCCGTGAGCGAGGAAACGACGCTCGGCAGCGCCATGAACAACGCGCCGGCGAACATGACGGTCAGACCGATCTTGATCGGGTACCCGAGCTGCAGCGCGTTGAGCGCGGGTGCGACGCGGGTGAGCAGGCCGAGGCCGACGTCGGACAGGAACAGCACGACGACGAGCGGGCCCGCGATCTGGAGTGTCGAGAGGAACATCTGCGTCGTGCCGGCGAGCATCGCGTGCACCGGGTCGGCCAGCGAGAACGACCCGGCCAGCGGCACCGCGTCGAACGAGCGGGTCAGGCCGCCCACGATGAGCTGGTACCCGCCCGAGGCGAACAGGAGCGCGAGCGACGTCATCTCGAACAGGCGCGTGAACTGCGCCCCGTTCACCTGGGACTGCGGGTCGTACGCCTGCGCGAGCGTGAACCCGCCGAACAGGTCGACGAGCGCGCCGGCCGACTGGACCGCCGCGAACACGAGGTAGACCAGGAACCCGAGGGTCAGTCCCACGGCGAGCTCGACGACGAGCGCGACGACGAACGCGCCGGTGTCGAGCGCGTGATACCGGGCTGCCGCCCGTGGCGCGACCGCGAGCGCCAGGCCCATCGCGAGCATCGCCTTGACCGTGCCGGGGAACGCCTTGTACGAGAACGGCGGCGCGATGACGATGAACGCCACCATCCGCACGCCCGCGAGCATGGTGCCCTCGAGCTGGTCGAAGTCGATCGACAGGTCCACGTCAGCTCCCGAGCAGGTTCGGGATCTGGTCGAACAGGAAGTGCGTGAACCCGACGATCTCGTCGATCATCCAGTTGCCGCACACGACGAGCGCGACGGCGACGGCGAGGGCCTTCGGGACGAACGCGAGCGTGACCTCCTGGATCTGCGTGATCGACTGCAGGAGCGAGATCGCGAACCCGACGACGAGGGACGTGATGAGCACGGGCGCGGCGAGCTTGCCCGCGACGATGAGCGCCTGCAGGACGAGGTCGATGACGGCTTGTTGGTTCACGACACCACCTGGTAGCTCTCGATGAGCGACTTGATGATGAGTCCCCAGCCGTCGACGAGCACGAAGAGCAGCACCTTGAACGGCAGCGAGATCATCACCGGCGGCAGCATCATCATGCCCATCGACTGGAGCGCCGCGGACACGACGAGGTCGATGACGAGGAACGGGAGGAAGATGACGAACCCGATGATGAACGCGCTGCGGAGCTCCGAGATCATGAACGCCGGGACCAACGTCGTCATCCCCACCGCGGCCTCGTTCTTCGGGTTGGGCCGGCCGGCCGCGCGGGTCATCAACGCCAGGTCCTCCTGCCGCGTCTGGTGGAGCATGAACTTCCGCAGGGGCGCACTGCCGACGTCCACGGCGTGCTGGAAGTCGATGTGCCCGGCGAGGTACGGCTGCAGGGCGTCGTCGTTGATGTGCCCGATGATCGGCCCCATGATGAACAGGGACAGGAACAGGGCGAGCCCGGCGATCACCTGGTTCGGCGGGATCGACTGCAGTCCGAGCGCGTTCCGGGTCATCGACAGGACGACGAAGATCTTCGTGAACGACGTCATCATGAGCAGCAACGCGGGTGCGACGCTGAGCAGCGTGATGCCGACGAGGGTGACGACCGCCGACGAGGGGGTGCCGTCCGGCCCGTTCACGGACACGTCCAGGCCGCCGTTCGTCGACGGGGTCGCGGGCGCTGTGGGAGCCGCGGGTGCGGTCGGCCCGACCACGCCGGCCGCGTGCGCGCCGCCAGCGGTGAGCATGAGGAAGCCGACGACCGCTGCGAGACCGAGGAAGACCAGGACGGCGATGCGTGCGACCCGGACCGCGCGGGCTCGGCTGCTCCGGGCCTCCCGGCCGACGCCGGGCGCGAGGACGAGCGGACGCGGCGGGGTGCGTCCGCCGGGGACGAGCGTCATCCGGTGCGCCTCGCGCGGACGGCCGCGGCGGCCTGCCGCCACGTGTCCGCCGACAGGATCGAGCCCTGGAGCTGCTGCTGCGTGGGCACGGCGATGTGCGCGGCGCGGCGGTTGCGGGGGCGGGCCCGGAGGACGGGTGCGGCGCTCTCCGGCTCCTCGGTGAGCGCCTGCGCGGCAGCCGGGAGGGACGGTGCAGCCTGTGCCGCCAGGACCGCCCGGAACGGGTCCGTCGCGTCGGACCCCGCGTCGGACCCCGCGGCCGACGCCGCGGGCGCGGTCCCGGAGGCGAGCACGGCCACCTGCTGCTCGGTCACACCGAGGACGAGCCGCTCACCCTCGACGTCGACGACGACGACGCTGGCCTTGCCACCGATCCCCTGGCGCGCGACGACCTGGACCGCCGCCGAGCGTCGTCCGCGACCACGCGACGAGCCGGTCGTGCTCTTCGCGACGCGGCGCTGCACGAACCAGAGCAGGGCCAGCACGACGCCGAGGGAGAGCGCGACCCGGAGGGCGACGACGAGGGTGTCCACGGAGGGTCAGATCCCCTCGGCGACGTCGAGGATCTTCGTGATGCGGACGGCGTAGTCCTGGTCGACGACGACCACCTCGCCGTGCGCGATGAGGCGGCCGTTGAGCAGCACGTCGGCCGGTGCGCCGGCGGATCGGTCGAGTTCCACGACGGCCCCGGGCTCGAGGCCCAGGACGTCACGGACGGCCATGCGGGTGCGACCGATCTCGACGGTGAGCGCCATCTCGACGTTGTTGATCCGGCCGAGGTTGCCGCTGATCGACGAGGCGACGGCCGCGGCCGCGGGTGCGTCCTCGCGGATGCGGATGGCGAACCACCCCGCCGGGACGCCCGCGGCGCTCAGCTCGAACACGGTGGTCTGGGGGTCGAGCAGGAGCGACGCGGCGGACGCGCGCACGGCCTCGCCGAGCACGCCCACGCCGAGCATGCCGGCCGCCGCCTCGAGCGCCGGCCGGACGACGTCCGTCACCGAGACGAGCGGCGCGTCGACGCCGCCGGCGGCCGTCATGCCGTCGAGGTCGAGGAGCACGAGCGCGAGGTCGGCCGACAGCGCACCGACGAACGACGCGACGACCGCGCCGCCCGCCTGCCCGGCGGCACCGCTCGCCGCTCCCGGCGTGAGCGGGGTGGCGCGCAGGGGCGTGGGGGTCGGGAGCTGACCGACGAGCGCCTCGGCGACCGAGGTCTGCAGGGTGATGGTGGCGGTCATGACGCCCTTTCGGTGTTCGGAGTGCGTGCGTGGGCGCCGGCGGCGGCGGGCGTGGTGGCGACGACGACGCCGGCGAGACGTGAGCCGTTCGCGCCGACCGCCGCCGTGCCGATCGGCTCGCCGTCGACCGTCAGGGTCAGCGGACGGTGCTGCGGGTGCGGGAGCGGCACGACGTCGCCGACCGCGAGGCCGAGGACGACGGCCGGACGCACGACCGCCGGGGCGAGCTGCAGCGAGACCCCGACCGGCACGTTCGCGATCTGCGCGTCGAGGAGTTCGCGCGGATCGGCCGTCGTCACCGTCGGGTTCGACTCGCCGAGCTGCGGCAGGACGACCTCGAGCGGGATCGCCAGGGTGGCCGGCGCGATGCGCTCCCCCACGCGGATGTCGAACGACGCGACGAGCATGAGGTCGCTCTTCGTGGCCGCCTGCGCGAACTGGCTGTTCCACTGGAACGAGCCGACCCCGATCGGCTGCACGAGGAGCGTGCCGAGCGAGTAGCGGAGGTCGTCGAGCGCGTCCTCGACGAGTTTGCGCACGAGCGCCTGCTCGATCGGGGTGAAGGTGCGCTCGGGGGCCGGCAGCGGTCGGGCCGCTCCGAGCATGTGACTGACCCACGTGAGCACCGAGGTGAGCGGGAACTGCAGGACGCCCTTGGCGCTCACGTCCTCGATCGTCAGCAGCACCATCGCGGTGAGCGGCGGCAGCGACGCGGCGTACTCGTCGTACGTCAGCACCTGCACCTGCTCGCAGGTGACCTGGGAGAGCACCCGGACCTTCGCGGTCAACTGGGTGCCCCACTGCCGCGCGAACGTCTCGAACGCGAGCTCGAGCACGCGGGACTGCTCACGGGCGAGGGTCGTCGGTCGACGGAAGTCCACCACCTCGACCTGGGCGTCGTCGTGCGCACGCTGGTCCCCACCGTGGTCGTCGCGCGGGGACGCCACGGCGCGCTGGGCGAGGAGGTCGGTCACGACGGGCACTATCGGTCCCGCGGTGATCCGTCGTTAGCGCTGTCCCCCGGACTGGGCGGGTGTCCCGTCGCCGCTACCCATCGCCCTCCGCGGTCGTCGGCGCCGTGGACCCCGCCGTCTCGCCCCGATGCGCCGCGTCCTGCGCAGCCGCGATGGCCGGCATGAGCGCGCTGACGTCCTGGTCCTGGTTCGACAGCACGACGATGTCGACGCGACGGTTCAGCGCGAGGTCGGCGTCGGTCGACCCCTTGGACAGCGGCCGGCTCGACCCGAACCCGACGCTCTGCACGTGGTCGGCCGGCAGGCCTCCGCGCTCGACGAGATCCCGGAGCACGCCGGTCGCGCGGGCCGCGGACAGCTCCCAGTTCGTGGCGTAGGGCGCGGTCGAGTTCCGCTGGTCGGCGTGCCCCTCGACGCTGATGTCGTGGCCGCTGCTCTTGAGGACCGGGGCGATCGCGTCCATGACCGCTCGGGCCTCGTCCGACAGGTCCGCGCTGTTGGTGGCGAAGTACGTCTCGCTCCCGACCAGCCGGACCGTCAGCCCGCGGGCGTCGAGGTCGAACTGCACGTTCGCGGTCTTGCCCTCGGCCGTCAGGTTCTTCTTGATCGCGGCCTCGATCGCCTTCAGGTCGTCGAGCTCCTTCTTCGCCGCCTCGACGTCCGCCTTGCTCGCCTTCGCCACGGCGGTGTTCGGCGTCGGGGCCGCCGCGGGGACCGCGACCGCGCTCGGGTCGGCGCTCGTGCCGTCCGCGTTGCTGTTCGCCGTGCCGCTCGCCGCACTCGAGTGCTCCGCATCGGACTTCGACAGCGCGTAGCCCTTGCCGTCCTTCTTCGTCACCTCGTCGGGCTTGACGACCGTGCCGGACGCCGTGTCGACCTTCTGCTTCTGCACCTGGCCGAAGCCGGTCGCGAGCGAGTCCTTGAGCGCGATGAACTTCTGCTGGTCGACCTGCGACATCGCGAACAGGACCAGGAACATGCACATGAGCACGGTGATCATGTCCATGTACGACGCCATCCAGCGCTCGTCCGGGTGGTCGTCGTCATCGTGTCCGCCGCCGCCGTGACCGCGGCGCCCTCGCCCTCTGCCAGCCACGTCAGGCCGCCAGCGCTTCGTCGTCGGCGGCGCCCTTGCCCTTGCCCTTGGCGCCCTTGGCCGGAGCCGCGTCACCGCGGGCCGACGGCGGCACCATGGCGCGGAGCCGCTCGCCGAGCAGGCGCGGCTGACTGCCCGCCTGCACGGCCAGGAGGCCCTCCATGAGCAGCGTCTGTCGAGCCACCTCGAGGTCGGCGAGCTTCTTGAGCTTGCCGCCGATCGGCAGCCACAGGAAGTTCGCACTGAGCAGGCCCCAGAGCGTCGCCACGAACGCCGACGCGATGAGCGGCCCGAGCTCGTCCGGCTTCGACAGGTTCGCGAGCACGTGGGTCAGGCTGACGACGGTGCCGATGATGCCGACCGTCGGGGCGTAGCCGCCGAGTCCCATGAAGAACTTGCTCGCGTTCCGCAGGGTCGACGCGTTCGACTCGATCTCGTCCTCGAGGAGGATCCGGAGCTCCTCGCCGTCGGTGCCGTCCGCGATGTTCTGGAGCGCCTTCTTGAGGAACGGGTCGTCGTGCTTGTCGGCCTCCTGCTCGAGCGACAGCAGGCCGTTCGTCCGCGCCGTCTCAGCCAGACCGACGACGTCCTCGATCACCGATGCCGGGGGCACGACCTTGCCGGTGAACGCGGTCGGGATCGCCTTGAGGTTCGCGATGGCGTCCTTGAGCGTCGTTCCGGCGAGGCCACAGGCGAGCGTCGCGCCGAACACGAGCACCATCGGGGCGGGGATGATGAGTCCGGAGATCTCGACGTGCTCCATCGAGACCATGCCGAAGAGCGCCCCGAACGCGAGCAGGACGCCGATGATCGTCGCGAGGTCCACGTCAGCGCCGCCCCTCGGACGTGCGCGGTGCGGCGATGTCGGACACCGGCGCGAGGACCGGCTGCGGGCCCGTCGTGTTCACGCTCGAGGCCGTGTCGTCGGCCACGCCGGAGGCGATCGCGATGATCCGGGCGCGGTACGCGGCGATCATGTCGATGACCTCGGCCATCGACTCCTGCACGATGTACTTCGCGCCGTCCACCATGATGAGGGTGGTGTCCGGGCTCTCCTGGATGCGTTCCACGAGATCCGGGTTGACAGCGAATCTGCTGTCGTTGAGTCGCGTGACGACGATCATGGCCCGTCCTAGGTCGTGTGCTCCCGCCGCCGTCCGTGGGGCGGGTGTCCCGCTCGTCCTGAGCGGTACAGTCACGACTATCGGCCGCGGCGTCACCGCCGTTAGCCCGGTGCCCCGCGCCGTCGGCGGTCTCGTGCCCGGGGGTGGACCGGGCCGGTTCGGCGGCCGCTCACCGGATCCCGTGCCGCTGCAACCACAGCTCGAGCACCGCGAGCTGCCAGCAGAGTGCACCGCCGACGCGCGTGCGGAACGCGTCAGGCCGGTCGATGACGGCCTGCACGACGTCCTGGCGCAGCAGCCCGCGCTGCCGGGCCTCCGGCGCGAGCAGGGCGTCGCGCGCGACCCCGGCTAACGCGCCGTCGAGGTGCCGGAGCGCGGGGACCGGGAAGTACCCCTTCGGCCGGTCGACGACCTCCTGCGGCAGGAGCCGCCGACCGAGTGCCTTGAGCAGGCCCTTGCCGTCGTCGGCGATCTTCAGCGCGGGCGGGCACGCCGCCGCGAGGGTGACGAGGTCCTGGTCCAGGAACGGGACCCGAGCCTCCAGACCGGAGGCCATCGTCATGCTGTCGACGCGCTTGACCGGGTCGTCGGGCATGAGCAGGTGCGTGTCGAGCCGGAGGACGGCGTCGAGCGCGGTCTCGGCACCCGGGGCTGCGAGGTGCGCGGCGATGGTGTCACGGCTCACGTCACCGGCCGGCAGCCGGCCGGGTTCCACGAGCGCGCGAACGCCGGAGGCACTCTCGGAGAAGGTGCCCGCGAAGGCGTCGAGCGCCCGGTCCCGCGACACCCGACCAGCACGCCGGTGGTATCGGTAGCCGGCGAACACCTCGTCGGCACCCTGCCCGGACTGCACGACCTTCCGGTCCTCCGAGACCGCCCGTGACAGCAGGAAGAACGCCGCGACGTCCTGGGTGGCCATGGGCTCGGTCATGGCGTCGACGGCCTCGTTCACCGCCGTCGGCAGATCGGTCGTCGGGACCAGGATGCGGGTGTGCTCGGTGCCGAACCGCTCCGCGACGACGTCGGACCACCGGAACTCGTCCCCGGACTCCCCCGCGGCGTCCTCGAACCCGATGCTGTACGTGCCGACGGGGTCGGCGGACTCCTCGGCGAGCAGGGCGACGAGGAGGCTCGAGTCGAGTCCGCCGGACAGCAGCACGCCGACCGGGACGTCGGCCACCAGGCGGCGTCGGACCGCGGTGCGGAGGGCGTCCTCGACGGCGTCCTCCCAGTCGCGGGCCGTCCAGCACGCCCGTCCCGCGTCGCGTTCGTACGTCGGCGCCCAGTACTCGCGGTCCTGTGTCCCGCCGCGCTCGTCGATGACCCGCACGGTGGCCGGCGGGAGCTTCCGGACCCCCCGCAGCACGGTGCGCGACCCCGGAACGATCGAGTGCCAGCTCAGGTAGTGATGGAGCCCGACCGGGTCGAGCTCCGTGTCGACGCCCCCACCCGCCAGGAGTGCCGGCAGCGTCGACGCGAACCGCAGCCGACCGCCGACGGTCGCCAGGTAGAGGGGCTTCACGCCGAGGCGGTCACGAGCCAGGACGACCTCCCGCCGCCGTTCGTCGACGACCACGACCGCGAACATCCCGACGAGGTGGTCGACGAACCGTGCGCCCCAGCGTTCGTACGCGGCGAGCACCACCTCGGTGTCGCTCGTGGTGCCGAAGGGGCGGCCCGGTTCGAGCTCGTGGCGGAGCTCCCGGTGGTTGTACACGCAGCCGTTGAACACGATCGTCACCCGGGCGTCGGCCGACTGCATCGGCTGGCCCCCAGCGTCCGAGAGGTCGATGACGCTGAGCCGTCGGTGCCCGAGCGCCGCCCACCCGCACGACCAGCTTCCCTCGCCGTCCGGGCCCCGGTCGTGCATCGTCGCCGCCATGCGGCGGACGACGTCCGTGTCGGCCCGTTCTCCGTCGAACGTGACCTCGCCTGCCACACCACACATGCTCGTGCCTCCACGCCGGTGCGAGGGTTCCGCAGGCCGACCGCGCCCACCGAACCCGGTGACACCCGAGCGTCGATCCAGGTGGTCCCGCCCGGACCGGCGGTGCGCGAACCGCGGGTGCGCTCGCGAGTCCGCGCGCACGTTCCGCGCGCCCGCGTACCGCCGTGTGCTGCTCCTGACAACCCCGTGAATCCTCCCGGCCGCATCCGCACACAGTTGTCCCATGCGAACGATGGGTGTGGAGGAAGAACTGCTGTTGGTCGACGGCGAGACCGGCGAGCCGGTGCCCCTCGCCGACGAGGTCCTCGGCTGGCGGACCCGGCTGCAGGGGTCACGTGCCGACGGATCCCTGACGGGCGAGATGCAGCTCGAGATGCTGGAGACCGTGTCGTCGGTCCACAACCGGCTGTCCGCGCTCGAGCAGGAGGTGCTGGCGAACCGCGGCACGGTCGACGCGATCGCGGCGCTCGAGGGTGCCCGGGTCGCGGCACTCGCGAGCGCGCCGCTCCCGACGCGACCGCACGCCCGGGACACACCGCGGTACCGGACGATGCTCGACCGCTACGGAGCGCTGCCCCGTCGGAGCCTGTCCTGCGGGCTGCACGTGCACGTCGGCATCGAGTCCGAGGACGAGGGCGTCGCCGTGCTGGACCGGATCCGCACCTGGACACCGGTCCTCATCGCCCTCACCGCGAACTCCCCGTTCCACGACGGCGAGGACACCGGGCACGCGAGCTACCGGAGCATCGAGTGGACGCGGTGGCCCTCCGCCGGGCCGATGGAGCGGTTCGGATCCGTCGCCCGGTACAACGCCGTCGAGCAGGCGATGCTCGGCACCGGTGCCCTGCTCGATGCGGGCATGCTCTACCTCGACGCTCGGCTGTCGCGGTCGTTCCCGACGGTCGAGGTGCGCGTCGCGGACGTGCCGCTCGACCCGGCGGTGACGGCGATGATCGCGGGCATCGTGCGGGCGATGGTCGACACCGCCGCGGCGGACTGGCGCAACGGCGTGCCCGCCCCGGACGCTCCCGCGTGCGCGGTTCGACTGGCGAACTGGCGGGCGGCACTCGAGGGACTGGAGGGCGAACTCGTCGACCCGGTCACGGGACGTGCGGCGGAGGCGCGCACGGTCATCGGGATGCTCCTCGAGCGCCTCGGCCCGGCGCTCCGCGCGAACGGTGACGAGCAGTTCGTCGAGCGGGGCATCGCCGAGGTCCTCGCGCACGGCACGGGTGCCCAGCGGCAGCGCGCCGAGTACGCGCGGACGGGCGATCTCGGCGCCGTGGTGCGGAGCGCGGTGCTCGAGACGCAGGGACGCAACCGCTCCGGGACGATCCACCTCGAGGAGCCGGACCCGTCCGCAACCCCGCACCGGGCCTCCCGGCCGAGGACCGCGACCGCCTGACGACCGGCAGCGGGAACCCGCCGAGCCACGGCGCGGACCCGTCGGCCGGGCTCCGCGACGTGCCAGGATCCAACGGTGACGACCGCGGTGTTCCTGTTCGTGGCCGGTGTCGCCGCGGGCGTCATCGGCACCGCGGGCGGCATCACGTCGCTCGTGGCGTACCCGGCCCTGCTCGCCGTGGGCATCCCGCCCCTCGCCGCGAACGTGACGAACTCCGTGGCCCTGCTCGGCAGCGGGGCGGGATCGGCCCTCCGCGCGCGGGGCGACCTGGTCGGGCACGCGCCGACCGTCCGGCGGTGGCTGCCGGTCACGGTCGTCGTGTCGACCGCGGGCGCGGCCCTGCTGCTCGCGACGCCGTCGCACGTGTTCGACCGCATCGTCCCGTTCCTCGTCGCCGCGGGGTCCGCCCTGCTGCTCGTGCAACCGTGGATCGACCGCCGACGGACGGCGACGACGATGGCGCGCCCGGTCGCCGCGGCGAGCGTCGCCGGCGTCTCGCTCTACAACGGGTACTTCGGGGCGGGCTCCGGGGTCCTCATGATCGCCGTGCTGCTGCTCGACGGCGAACCCGTCCTGCACCGTGCGAACGCGCTGAAGAACGTGTTGCTCCTCGCTGGTGACATCGTGCCCGCCGTGCTGTTCGCCCTCTCCGGGACGGTCACGTGGGCCGCGGTGTGGCCCCTCGGCCTCGGCGCGCTCATCGGCGGGCTGATCGGTCCGAGCGTCGCACGGCGTGTCCCGCAGTCCGTGCTCCGTGTCGCCATCGCGGTGTGCGGGTTCGTGCTCGCCGGGTACCTGCTCGTCGCGGCATGACGAGCGGATCGGGAGCAGGCTCGGGGCATGACCGCTGACGACGCACTCGGGTCCATCGACCTCCCCGGCACCCCTCGACTGGTGGGCGCACCGTGGGGTGACACCTCGCGGCGGGGCCGCCCGTACGCGAAGGACCCGTCGGTGATCCGGTTCGGTGGCCGCTACCTGCTCTACTGCTCCTTGCCGTCCGGGTCCGACGACGTCGCCGAGGGCTGGTCGGTCGCCGTGGCCGAGAGCGACGACCTCGTGTCCTGGCGCACCGTCGCCGTCCTGCCGCCGTTCGGCGACTACGACGCGACGGGCGCCGCCGCCCCCGGTGCGGTCGTGCTCGACGGACGCGTGCACCTGTTCTTCCAGACCTACGGCCGTGGTCGCGAGGACGCGATCTGCCACGCCGTGAGCGACGACGGCATCGCCTTCACGCCGAACCCCGAGAACCCGGTCTTCGCGCCGTCGGGCGACTGGACGTGCGGACGTGCGATCGACGCCGACCTCGTGGCGACCGACGAGCACCTCGTGCTCGCCTGGGTCACGCGCGACCCGGAGATGCGGATCCAGATGCTCGGCACCGCTCGCGCGCCCCTCGACAGCGCGTTCGGCAGGGCGGACTGGGAGCAGCTGTCGGTCGACGGTCCGGCGCTGGCACCGGAACTGCCGTGGGAGCAGGAGTGCATCGAAGCGCCGGCGCTGCGCTGGGACGGCACGACGTTCACGATGTTCTACGCCGGCGCGTACAACAACTGCCCGCAGCAGATCGGCTGGGCGACGAGCACGGACGCGCGGACGTGGACGCGGGGTGCCGACGAGCCGCTGATCCCGGCGGGTCCGGTCGGCGCCTGGAACCACAGCGAGTCCGGACATCCCGGGTTCCTCGCCGACGGCCCCGACGCAGGGGTCCTGTTCTTCCAGGCGAACGCGGACGACGGGCACACGTGGCGGATCGGCGCGACACGGGTGTCGTTCGACGGTGCGACTCCGCGCGTCGAGTTCCACGGGGAGGCCGCGCGATGACCGCTCCGATGCGCGTCGGCCTGGTCGGCGTGGGCACCATCAGCGCCCAGTACCTCGCCGACCTGCCGTCCCTGCCCGGACTCCGGCTCACCGCCGTCGCCGACGTCCTGGAGGACCGTGCGGCTGCCGTCGCCGCCGCTGCGGGCGTGCAGGCACTCGCGGTCGACGACCTTCTGACCTCGCCCGACGTCGACGTGGTGCTCAACCTGACGATCCCCGCCGCGCACGCCTCCGTGGCCACACGCGCCGTCGCGGCCGGCAAGCACGTGTACGGCGAGAAGCCGCTCGCGCTCTCGACCGCCGAGGCCGCCCCGGTGCTCGAGGCCGCCGCGCGCGCGGGCGTCCGGGTGGGCAGCGCCCCGGACACCGTGCTCGGTACCGGCATCCAGACCGCACGGGCCGCGATCGACGACTGGCTCATCGGCACACCCGTCGGTGCCGCCGTCGCGTGGAGCGCGCCCGGGCACGAGCTGTGGCACCCCGCGCCGGGGTTCTACTACCAGCCGGGCGGGGGTCCGCTCTTCGACATGGGTCCCTACTCCCTGTCGAGCCTCGTGACCTTCCTCGGCCCCGTCGCCCGGGTGAGCGCGAGTGCGACGCGATCGGACCGCCGGCGCACGATCGGTACGGGCCCGGCGGCCGGGACGGGCATCGACGTGTCGGTCGACACCCACGTCGTCGCGATCCTCGAGCACGTCGACGGCAGCGTCTCGACCGTCACGATGTCGTTCGAGGTCTGGGCGACCCGCGCACCCCTGTTCGAGGTGTACGGCACCGCGGGCACGCTGGGTGTGCCCGACCCCAACCGCTTCTCGGACCCCGTGTCGGTGTTCGTCGCCGGGAGCGACGCGTGGCGGGAGCTCCCGGTCGCCGGCGGGTACGCCGACGCGGGCCGCGGTCACGGCCTCGCGGACATGGCCCACGCGATCGCCACCGGCCGGCCGCACCGGGCCTCCGGCGCGCTCGCGTTCCACGTGCTCGACGTGATGGAGTCGATCACCCCTGCCGCCGCCGAGCACCGCGTCGTCGAGATCGCGTCGCGCGTCGAGCGACCGGAGCCCGTCCCGCTGGGAGCGCGTCCCGACACCTGGTGAGCGTCCGCGCGTCGCGGGGAGCGAACACGAACACCGAGATGAGCCACGAGGGAGCGAGCATGCCATTGACGTTCGGGATGATCGGGGCGTCGACGATCGGTCCATCCGGGTTGGTCGAGCCTGCCGCACGTCGTCCGGACGTGCGCGTCGCGCGGGTCGCGGCGCGTCGCCCCGGGGCAGCCGCGGAGTACGCGCGGACGTGGGACATCCCGCGCGCGTCGGAGCACTACGAGGACGTCCTCGCCGACGCCGACGTCGACGCGGTGTACATCGCGAACGCCGCGGCCGAACACGCACGGTGGACGATCGCGGCGCTCCGCGCGGGCAAACACGTGTTGTGCGAGAAACCGATCGGTGTGAGCGGCGCCGAGGGTCGCGCGATCGTCGCCGTCGCGGCGGACTCGGGGCGGCTCGTCATGGAGGGGTTCCACTACCGCTTCCACCCGCTGTTCGACGCGCTCCGGACGCTGGTCGGGGACGGCCGGTACGGGCCGCTCTCGTCGATCAGCTCATCTGTCAACGGCACCCGCCCGTACGATCCGCAGTCGATCCTGCACGTCGCCGCGCTCGGAGGCGGTGCCCTCCTCCACAACGGCGTGTACGCCGTGCACTGGTCGCGACTCCTGTTCGACGCGGAGCCGAGCGAGGTGACCGCCCGTCAGCGGTGGAACCCGAGCGGCGCGGACTCGGACACGATCGCGACGCTGCGCTTCCCCACGGGCACCACCGCCAGCATCCACTGCTCGTTCGACCAGGACGATCCGGTGTCCCTCACGCTCCAACTCGCGGAGGCCGAGGTGACGGTGACGGGACCGATCGTGCCGCACCACGGAAACAGCCTCCGTGTCATCCCCCGACGCGGCGCTCCGACGATGACGACGGTCGCCGGCGGCACGAGCTTCGACCACCAGCTCGACGCCTTCGTCCGTCGTGTCGGTGCCGGCGTCCCCGATCCCAGCACGGCGTACGGACGCGGCGACGACATCGTCGCGAACCTCGACGTGGTGGATGCCATCCGCCGAGCCGCACGGTCCGGAGGGACGGAGCCGGTCCGACGGTGACGCACTGGACGACGCCGTCCCGGAAGCTGGACGGCGGAACGCATCGCGCGCTAGTTTTTGAACATGTTCGAAAACGAGGACCGGGAGTCGAAGCGCAGCCGCACACGGGCGCACATCCGCGAGGTCGCGCTGCGGTCACTCCGCGAGCGTGGCTACGACGGTACGACCATGCGAGGCATCGCGACCGACGCCGGACTCTCCGTCGGGAACGCCTACTACCACTTCCCGACGAAAGACCACCTGGTCCAGGAGCTCTACGTCGACGTGCAGCAGGAGCACCGCGCGGTCGCGCTCCCGCAGCTCGCCGCGGAGGACGATCTGACGGCGCGGGTGGGCATCGTCGTCCGGACCGGGCTCGCGAACCTCCGCGGCTACCACGCGATCGCCCCGCAGTTCCTCGCGGCCGCGATGGCGCCCGCCTCCCCGATCAACCCGCTGTCCACCGAGTCGTCCGCCGCGCGGGACCTCGTGCTCGGGCTGTTCCGCGAGGCCGTCGACGCTGCGCGGCAACAGCTCCCCCGCGACCTCGCGGGTGACCTGCCGATCGCGCTCTGGACCGGCTACCTGCTCCTCACGCTGTTCTGGACCTACGACACCTCCGCCGAGCAGGCCCGCACGGCACGTCTCGTCGACGCGATGCTCCGCGTCCTCCGGTTCGCACTCCCGATGCTCCGGATCCGCCCGTTCCGCTCGGCGGTCACCGAGATCGTCGGCATCGTCGCCGGGCGCCTCGCATGACGACCGACCGCCAGAACGGGAACCGGACGTGGGCCGACAGCTGGTGGCTCGAGATCCGGGCGTACGGGTGGCTCGTCGGGGTGACACTGCCGATCGTCCTGCTCCTGGGGTTGTCGGGGACCTCGCTCGTGTCGCTCACGGACGGCATCGGCGTCGGTGGCGGGCCCTGGTACGAGGTCGTGGGCCAGATGCTGCTCTGGGTCGTCTGGATGGACGGCCTCACTGCCGTGTTCGCCTTCGGCGCCGTCCTCGTCGCGTTGCCGTTCACGTGGTCACTGGGCCGGGTGATGCGCCCCGTCCGTTCGCGCGCGGTGCACGTCGTCGCGACCTCGGTGCTCGCGGGCACGCTCGCCGCGGTCCCGATCGCCGTCTGGCCGCCGTCGGCGATCCTGTTCGTGCCCATCTCGGTCGCGGCCGGCGCCGCCGGGGCGATCGCTCGGCGCGGCGAGTTCCGCCGAGCCGACCGGCTCGCCGCGGAGCACGGGCGGTCGGACGGTGCGCCGGCCGGGGCGTGGCCGGCGCCGTCGCCCGTCCGTCCGACCGGGGACGGGAGCTGACCCGCCGGCCCGCACCACCGGCGGGGACAGCCGGGAACGCTCAAGCCCCCGGCAGGAACAGGCAGAACGGGTGGCCGTCCGGGTCGAGCATCACCCGGACGTCCTCGGTCGGCTGCCACGCGGCTTGCCGTGCGCCGAGCCCCTCGGCTCGCGCGACCGCGGCAGGCAGGTCCTCGACCAGGAAGTCGAGGTGGAGTTGCATGCCGGGGGCGTCCGATCGGCCGGGCCAGGTCGGCGGGACGTACTCGGGCTCGAGCTGCACCGAGAGGCCCGGGCCGTCGTCAGGACGGACCCGGGCCCAGCTGTCGTCGTCCTCGAACACCGTCCAACCCGTCAGGGCGCCGTAGAAGCGGGCGAGCTCCAGGGGGCGCGGCGAGTCGAGGACGGTGGCGACGAGGGTCGGCATCGCGGGGTCGGCGGCGGTCATGCCGGGGAGCGTACGCCCGGTGGTCGGGCGGTGCCGCTCCCCGGCACGGGCCGTCATCGTCCGTTCGCGGCCTCGCGCTCGAGTGCCCAGGTGACGTCGACCCAGCGGGTCCTCGGCGTCGGGATCACCAGGAGCGGCACGGTGTCCACGCCGACGGTCTCGACCTGCGGTGCGGCGCTCACCGGGCGCTCCTGGCCGGTGCGGCGTCGACGACGCTCGTGGTCACCGCGGTCCAGCCGATGGGGGTGCCGTCGGGCACCTTCCAGGAGGCAGCCGCCCCGCCCGTGACGACCTCGCGTTCGCCGATGAGCAGGCCCGTGGACGGATCGATGATGAGCTCCTGCTGGTCGCCGTTGCCCTGTGCGTAGCCGATCGCGACGCCGGTCCGCCCCTCGAGGTTGGCCTGGCGGTCGGTCAGGACGACCCCGGGGATGCCCGCGGCCGCCTTGTACAGGGCTGCGCGGAGGTCCGCCGGTGCGAGTCCACTGCGGAGCGTGTCGGCGATCCACCCGAACGCGGCGAGGTCCGGGTCGTCCTGGCCCTTCGTGGCGTCGTAGGCGTGCCGGAGCAGCGCGGCGGGGTCCCGTGGAAGGGCCGCGAGGTCCGACGGCGACACCACGGCCGGGCTCCCGTAGAACCCACCACCGGCTGCGCGCAGGTACTCCCCCTTCGCCTTGTCGGACACGCGCGCGGCGCGCTCGGAGTCGGGCCCGAACGTCTGCACCACCCGCTCCGGGTCGCGGACCCAGACCCAGTCACCGGCCGTGTCGGCGGGGACGTACAACTGGCCGTCCTGCGACGACAGGTAGGTGCCGGAGCCGTGGTCGTCCTCGAACCCGGATGCGTAGACGGCCCGCGTCGCGACCTCGAGGTACTGACCGGGGTGCACGACCGGGTCCGTCGTGGCGGTCGTCGAGGCGGCGGCGTGGGTGAGGACCTCCGCCGCGGCCGGTGCCGCGCTCCCGTGCGGTCCGGTGCCGGCCACGCCGATCACGTTCCCGACGACGAGGGCCGCCGCGACGCCCGCGGCGACGACGGAACCGGCGCCGATCCACCCGGCACGGCGGCCGCGCCGACCGGATCCACGTCGGACCGGACCCCGTGTGGGCGTGCCCTGCTCGATGTGCGCGAGCAGTGCCTCCCGGCCGCGTGCCAACGTCTCCGGCTGGACCGGTTCCACGTCGTCACGAACGGACCGGAGCAGTGTCAACTCGTCCATGTTCCACCTCCTGGGCCGCGTCGCGGCC
This sequence comes from Curtobacterium sp. MCBD17_040, assembly GCF_003234805.2. Taxonomy (GTDB): domain Bacteria; phylum Actinomycetota; class Actinomycetes; order Actinomycetales; family Microbacteriaceae; genus Curtobacterium. Next base: position 1,587,121 of record NZ_CP126273.1, on the reverse strand, counting down.
TGCAGCGGCACGCAGCGTGCGGCGTGCTCGGTTGAGTCGTGAGCGGACGGTCCCGACGGGAACGTCCAGCGCCAGGGCGACGCCCTCGTAGTCGAGGTCGGCCCAGGCGTAGAGCAGCAGCACGTCGCGGTCGCGGGCGGGCATCCGCTGGATCGCGGAGCGCAGTCGGCGGACCGCGAGTTCGGCCTCGAGCGCCTCGTGGTCGTGCTCGGTGACGAGCGCGGTCGGGTCGGCCCGGGCGCTCGCCCAGAGCCGCGCCTCGATCCGACGGTGCCGTTTCAGCAGCGTCGTGACGATGCCGTACAGCCAGGGCAGGGCGTCCGCGCGGTCGAGGTCGTACGCGGTCCGGCGCTCGAACGCGACGGTGAAGGTCTCGGACACCAGGTCCTCGGCCACGTCGGGTCCCGCGCGGCGCGCTGCGAACCGGTGGATCGCCGGGGCGTGCCGGTCGTACAGCTGGGCGAACTCGGCGGGCCGTTCCAGGGTCCGCCGGATGATGTCGCTGTCGGTGCTCACACCAGGTATTGCACGGACCGGGCGATCGGGTTCACGATCCGTTCCGGTCAGTCGCCGCTCGGCGTGTCGCGCCGTGCGGCACGGGTGCGCCGCGGCCTGGCGGAACGGGGCGGGATGGTGCGCATGTGATCGCGGACGCGGGCGAGGACGCGGGACAGCGCCTCGATGTCGTCGTGGCCGAGCGGCTCGAGGAACAGCTCGCGGAGGACCGCGACGTGGCCCGGGAACACGCGGGCGAGCACGGCGCGACCCGCGTCGGTGACCGTCACGGTGACGCCGCGCTCGTCCTCGGACGAGGTGCTCCGGGCGACGAGCCCGGCCCGCTCGAGCAGCCCCACCTGGTAGGTGAGGCCGCTCCGGCTGTAGACGACGCCGTCGGCGAGTTCGGTCATCCGGCGGCTGCCGTCCGGAGCGTCGCCCAGCGTGGCGAGGAGCTGGAACTGCACGTAGCTGAGGTCGCCGGCCTCACGCAGCTGCTGCTCGACCGTGTGGCGCAGCAGACTGCTCACCTCGATGAGCGCGAAGTACGCGTCGAGTTCGACGGGGTCGAGCAGGGGTCGGGCTTCGTCGGCGGGCATCCGTCCATCGTACGGTGCTTCGAATTCCCAGCACCCGAGGGGCAGCGGCGCGCCGGTGACCGCGCACATGCCGGGAGGCCCGGCGGACGTGACCGGTGAACCGGACGTCCGCCTGGCCTCCCGGCCGCGCGGCGTGCGCGTCAGCGCTTGAGGTTCGTCAGCTCCTCGAGCACGGAGTCGGACGTCGTGATGATGCGGGCGTTCGCCTGGAACCCACGCTGGGCGACGATGAGGTTCGTGAACTCCTGCGAGAGGTCCACGTTCGACATCTCGAGCGTGCCCGACGCGAGCGAGCCGAGGCTGCCGGACGTGGGGCTCCCGACCTGCGCCGATCCCGAGTTCGCCGTGGCGCGGTAGCCGGAGTCGCCGACCTTCTCGAGGCCACCCGGGTTCGCGAACGACGCCAGGGCGATGCGGCCGAGCGCCTCGGTCGAGCCGTTCGAGAACTGGCCGACGAGCGTGCCGTCCTGCGAGATGGAGAAGCCCTTGAGGGTGCCGGCCGCGTGGCCGTTCTGGCTGCTGATCGACGCGGTCGAGAGCGTGGCGAACCCGGTGAGCTGGGTCATGTCGGCGGTGATGCCACCGATCTTCAGCGTCCCACCGCCGCTGATCTTGCCGTCGGCGCCGAACGTGATCGTGCCGGACGCGGCGTTGCCCTCACCGTCGGTGCCGCTGACGTTCCATCCCGCGGCGGTCTTCGTGAACGCGAGCGTCATCGCGTGCTTGGTGCCGGACGCGTCGTACACGTCGCTGTCGCGGGTGATCACCTGTCCGGTCGCGGTGTCCGACGGCAGGTTGCCGTCGACCGTGGCCGAGGTCGTCACGGCAGCGGGTGCTGCTGCGGTCAGCGGCAGCGTGATGTCGCCGAGCTGGCCGCCGTCGTCGACGACACCGTTGGTGGCCGAGTAGCCCTGGACGATCTTGCCGTCCGGGGTGGTCAGGCGGCCCTGGGCGTCGAAGTCGAACGAGCCGGCCCGCGTGTAGACGGTGTCGTTGCCCTGTCGCGTGACGAAGAACCCGTCGCCGGAGATCATGAGGTCGGTGGCCTTGCCGGTCGCCTCGGCCGAGCCCTGCGCGAAGTTCGTCGAGACGCCGGCGACCTGCACGCCGAGGCCGATCTGGGCCGGGTTCGTGCCGCCGAGGCCGGACTGCGGGGAGCCCGCACCCTGGGTCATCTGCGACAGGGTGTCCTGGAACACGGTCGTCGACGACTTGAAGCCGGCCGTGTTGACGTTGGCGATGTTGTTGCCCGTGACGTCGAGCATCTCCTGGTGGGAGCGGAGTCCGGAGATCCCGGAGTACAGCGAGCGGAGCATGGTGCGTCCTTTCGGAGGGCGACGGGCCGGCTGGCTCGCCGTCGGTGACGGAAGTGGTGGTCTCCGCGGCGCGTCCGTGCTGTGCGGTGGTGGTCCGACCGGCCGTCCTGGCCGGGGTGGTCGTGCGGGCGGGGCCCGGGGAGATGCGGGGCCCTCAGGACCCGCTGCTGGTCGTGGTCGTGACGCCGGAGACGCTGTCCAGAGCGACCTCCTTCCCGTTGACGGTCACCTGCGGGACGCTCCCGGCGTACGAGACGGCGGTGGCGGTGCCGGTCACGTCGGTGCCGGTCGTCGCGTCGGTGTAGGAGACCTGCTTGCCGACGAGGTTGGCGGCGGCGATCCGCATCTGGAGCGAGAAGTTCTCGTTCGCGGTCGACGTCTGGTTCGTCATCTGCTCCATCATCGCCATCTGCGTCTGCTGGCCGATCATGGCGTTCGTGTCCATCGGGCTCGACGGGTCCTGGTTCTGCAGCTGCGTGACGAGCAGCTTGAGGAACATCTGCGAGTCCATCGTCGACGAGGTCGTCGTCGGGTTCGCCGCGAGCGCTGATGCCTGGGCGGCCGTGTCCACGGTGCCGGTGATGCCGTCGAGTGCCATGTGCGGTCCTTCGTTCGTTCTGGGTGACTATCGGTCGTCGTTCGGGTCTCGTCAGCGCCGTCAGGCGAGGACGTCGAGCCCGGTGGTCGGGGTGGCCGTCCGTCCGGCGGCCGCAGCGGCGTCAGCGGACGCCGCCGTGGCGCCGGTGGGCCCGACCGGACCGCCCGACCCGGGCGTCGGGGCGGTCGAGGGTCGCCGGTCGCCGCCGCCCGTGTCCGACGGCTGGTTCTGCCCCGAGAGGTCGAGTGTCGTCGCCACCCCGGTCTGCCCGAGGTCACGTCGGAGCTCGGGCATGATCGACCGCACCGCGTCCCGGCCCGCGTCCGACGCGGCGAACAGCTCGACGCGCATCCCGTCGGCGGACACGTGCGCGCGGACGGTCACCGATCCGAGCGTCTCCGGGCTCACCGTGACGGTCACGACGTGCTCGCCGTGTGGTGCTGCCGCGAGCGTGAACAGCGGTCGCGCGAGCTGCTGCGCCAACGGCGCGGGGGTCGGCGACGGCGCTGCGGCGGTCGCCGACACCGCGGGACCGGCCGGTCCGGCTCCCGGGGCCACCGCGGGTACGGCGAACGGGAGGGACGGGGCCGCGTCCGGCGCACGCTGGTCGACGGCCGCGGGTCCGGTCGTCGTGCGCGCCGGACCGGCCGGAGCCGGTCCCGCGGTGCGGGTCGGGAGGGACGGTGCGGCGTCCGCGGAGGCCATGCGGACCGCCGGTCGCTCGGTCGCCGTCGACGGCGGAGCGGTGATCGCCCCGCTGGCCGCCGCCGCGCTCGGCAGGGGTCCGCTCGTCGCGGTGCCGCTCGTCGCGGTACCGCTCGTCGCGGTGCCGGTCGTGGCGGGTCCGGTGACGCTCGCTCCGGTGCTCGAGGCGTCGGTGGCGCGCCCGGCGATGCCGACCCCGTCGGTGGTGGCTTCGGAGGTCCTGGTCTCGACGGAGCCGGACCGGGAGGCGCCGGTGCCGGTGCCGGTGCCGGTGGCACTCCGGCCGAGCCGGCTGCGGCCGACGGTGTCGAGTCCGACCGGCGACGTCGACGTGACGGAGGCACCACCCGGGGCCGTGGTGCCTCCGGCGAGCGTGCCGGGGACGCCTGCGGTCGCGCTCGGGTCGGACGTCGCGTCGGCCGAGGTGTTCCCGGGAACGCCGTCGGGCACCGGGGCGGCGGCGAGCCCGGGCAGTCCCCCCATCGGGGTGAGCGTCGCCGGCACGGCGGGTGTCGGGCCGGAGGCACCGGACCCGAGCGCCGCGCGGCGGCCGGTGGTCGTGTCCGCGCCGAGACCGACGCCCGTCGGCGCGGCGCCCCCGGCGACGGTGGTGGCAGTGGCGGTCGTGGCACCGGGGTCGTCGAGCGCAGCACCCGCGCCCGTCGGGACAGCGCCGACCGAGCCGGACGTGGTTCCGGTGTCGGCCACGGCCGAGGGCGCACCGGCGGCCGTCGAGGACGCCCCGGTGACGGCAGCAGCCAGGCTCGCGAGCGCCGCGGCACCGGCGACGTCCACGAGCCCGTCCCCGACGTCAGCGCCGGACTGGTCGCCCGCGTCCGCCCCGTTCGCGGGCGTCGATGCCGGCCGGGCTCGTTCCGCATGGCGGTCGGCGCCGTCGTGGCGACCCCGTGGTCGTGCGGCGCGGTCCTCGTGGCGGCTCCCGGGCCTCCCGGTCGACGGAGCGGGCCGGTGATCGGGTCGGACGCCGGCCTCCTGGTCCAGCCGGTCGTCGGACCGGCCGTCCCGATCGCTGTCGGTGGCGACGGAGGCCAGGGTCGCGTCGAAGTCCCCGGAGCCGGTGGGCGACGTCGGACGTCCCGTACCGGACCGTGGCGACGGGGGCGGCGGTGCCGCGGGCGTGGCGAGCACGGTCATGCGATGCTCCCGCCGCCGAGCAGCGACATGAGCGCCGCTGTCTGGAGGTCGGCCGACGAGGTCCCCGCGGTGCCGCCGAGCGACGAGAGCGACGACAGGCCCCCGAGCGAGGACAGCGAGGACAGGCCGCCGAGTGAGGACAGCCCGCCGAGCGACGCCAGCGCGTCGAGCGATGACGCGCTCGAGCCCGCTCCCGTCGCGGACGACAGCGACGCCAGGAGGGACCGGGCGGACGCGACCGCGGACGCGCCGGAGGCGGCCGGGGCCGGGGGCGAGGACGTGGCGGTCGACGGCACGATGCGCCGGATCGTCGCGATGTCGCTGTCCTTCAGCCAGTTGTCGACGATGCGGACGTCCTTGCCGGGGTGCGGCGCGTGGAGCACCTTCCCGTTGCCGACGTAGATGACGACGTGGCCCTCGCCCTTCGGGATGATGAGGTCCCCGGGCTGCGCCTGGGCCAGCGAGGGCACGGCGACGCCCATCTTCGCCTGGTCCGGCACGACGCGGGGCATGTGGACGCCGAGGTCCTTGAACACCGTCTGGACGAGTCCCGAGCAGTCCATACCGGACCGGGTGGTGCCACCGAACACGTACGGCACGCCGAGGTATTTCTCCGCGTCCGCCACGACCTCGGTTCCCGTGGCCCCGGACCCCGTCGCCAGCGTGCCGGCCTCGGCATCCGTCGACGTCGGCGCGGCAGCGTCGGTGGTGGCCGGAGCAGCGGTGGCACTGGCGCCGGTCGCCGTCGTCGGGTCGCTCGCGGCGCTCAGGGCGTCCGCGAACGCGGTCGAGGCATCGGTGGAACTCGTGGCGGTCGCGCTCGCGTCGACACCGCCGCGCAGGGTGGCGATCTGGGACTGGATCTCCTGGATCCGGGCGAACACCGCGTCGACGGTCATCGGGCACCTCCGGTGGGGTCGGTCGGGGCCGCGGGACGCTCGGTCTCCGGCGGCGTGGGTCGTGCCGTGCGGGCGGCGATCTCGTCGAGGACGAGCTGTTCGGCGCGCAGGTCCTCCTCGGCGACGCGCTCGGCGTGCCGTTGCTCGAGCTTCTCGAGTCCGATCGCGGCACGGCGTGCGTCGTGGTGGGCACTGCGGGCCCGGTCGGCGGCGGCACGGCGGGTGGCCTCGACCCCCGCGAGCTCCTCGAGCATCCCGCGGGTCGCGGCGCGGGCGGCGGCGACCGCGCTGAGCACCGCGGCGTCGGTGACCTCGGCCTGCGGGTCGTCGAGCGTGCGGCGGGCGGCCATCCGTGCGTCGGCGGCGTCGCGGAGCCGCTCGTTGGCGGCAGCCAGCTCGGCGGCGGCCTGGTCCTGTTGCGCGTGCCGGAGGCGGAGCAGTCCGGCGAGGGCGAAGCGGCGGGGCATCAGACGCCCCCGAACCGCGCGACGAGGGCTGCGAGCCGGCGCCAGGAGTCCTCGGCCTCGGCGCGCTCGTCCATGCCCTGCCGGAGGAACGCGTCGATCGCGCCCTGGTGGTCCACCGCGGCGTCGACGAGGGGGTTGCTCCCCCGCTGGTAGGCCCCGACGTCGAGCAGGTCCTGGGCGGCCTTCCGCGCGGCCATGACCGATCGGAGCGTGGTGGCGAGGGCGCGGCGGTCCGCGGGCGTCACCTTGCCGGCGACGCGGGACACCGACCCGAGTGGGTCGACGGACGGGAAGTGTCCCGTGACCGCCAGGCGCCGGTCGAGCACGACGTGCCCGTCGAGGATGCTCCGCGCCGCGTCGGCGATCGGCTCGTTGTGGTCGTCGCCGTCGACGAGCACCGTGTACAGGCCGGTGACGCTGCCGACGCGGTCCGTTCCGGCGCGCTCGAGCAGGCCTGCGAGGAGCGAGAAGGTCGACGGCGGGTACCCGCGGGTCGCGGGCGGCTCGCCCACGGACAGGCCGATCTCGCGCTGGGCCATCGCGACGCGGGTGAGCGAGTCCATCATGAGGACGACGTCCTGTCCGGCGTCGCGGAACGACTCGGCGATGCGGGTCGCCAGGAACGCCGCCCGGAGCCGCATGAGCGCCGGCTCGTCGGAGGTGGCGACGACGACGACCGAACGCGCGAGCCCGGCTGGCCCGAGGTCGTCCTCGAGGAACTCCCGGACCTCGCGACCGCGTTCACCGACGAGGGCGATGACGCTCACGGCCGCGTCGCTCCCCCGCGCGATCATCGACAGCAGGGACGACTTGCCGACACCCGAGCCGGCGAACAGCCCCAGGCGCTGCCCTCGGCCGACGGTGGTGAGGGTGTCGAGCACGCGGACGCCGAGCTGGAGCGGGGTCGCGATCCGTGCGCGGTGCATGGCTGAGGGCGTGTCGTGGTCGAGGGGCACCAGGTCGTCGGCGTCGAGCGGCCCGGCACCGTCGATCGGCCGCCCGAGCCCGTCGAGCACACGCCCGAACAGACCGGTACCGGTGGGCACGAGCACGGGACGCCCGGTCGGCCGTGCCGGGGTGCCCGCGGTCACCCCGGTGAGTCGGCCGAGCGGCATGCAGCGGATGCCGCTCGCGTCGGTGGCCACGACCTCGACGGCGACCGGTGGTTCGCCGTCCCGGCCGACGGCGACGACCTCGCCGATCGCGCAGTCGAGCCCCGCGATCGTGAGTCCGAGTCCGACGGCGCTCGTGACGACGCCGACCCGCTGCGGACGGGCCGCCGCGACGGCGCGGTCGAGGGCCGCCGGACGGATCCGCAGCGGCGTTCCCACGGTCACGAGGCGGTCCCGTCGTCCGACGCGAGGTCGAGCGCGGCACGCACGCGGGCGAACGCCGTGGTGATGCGCGCGTCGAGGATCCCGGAGGGCAGGTCGACCACGGCGTCGCCGTCGCGCAACGCCGGGTCCGCGACGATGGGGACCGGCAGAGCGGCCCCTGCGACGGCGGCGGCGTCCGCCGGGCTGAGGCGCACCGCCAGCGCGACGTCGGTGTCGAGGGACGCGAGCACGCGTCGGACGGTCGCGAGCGCGCCGGACGGGTGCTGCGCCTCCCGGCCGTCGGTGGGCATCGCCCGGGAGGCCCGGATCTCGTGTCCGACGACGGCTTCGGCGAGCTCCACGGCGGTGGTGACCACGGTCTCCTCGGCCTCGTGCAGCACCGGGACCACGCGTGCCACGAGCGCGCGCGTCGCGGTCTCGAGCGCGGCCACGGCGGCGGCCGTCCGCGCCTCGAGCGCTGCGGTGCGGGCCACGTGCTCGGCCTCGAGCTCAGCCCGCCGCACCGACGCCTCGGCCTCGGCGGCGCGCAGGCCCGCCGCGTAGCCCGCGGCGTGACCGCGCACGTCGGCCTGCGCCTTCCGACGCTCCTCGGCCGGGGCCGCGATCGAGGGATAGGCGATCCGGGTGAACGTGGCAGCGCTCGTGTCGACGTCACTCAACGAAGTCGTCCTCCTCGGCGCGGTGCACCGTGATGACGCCCTGGGCCTCGAGCTCGCGGATGGAACGGACCACCTCGGCACGTGCTTCCTCGACCTGCGACATGCGGACCGGCCCCATCGACTGCACCTCGTCGTCGAGCAGGTCACGGTTGCGCTCGGACACGTTCGCGCGGATGGTCTCGACGACCGCCTGCTGCGCGCCCTTCATCGCCGTCGCGAGCACCTTCGAGTCGATGCCGCGGAGCACCTGCTGGATGTCCCGCGCCTCGAGCTTGACGATGTCGGCGAACGTGAGCATGCGCGACCGGATGTCCTCGGCGAGCTCCGGGTCGCGCGACTCGAGGCTGTCGAGCAGGGCCCGCTCGGTCGACACGTCCGACCGGTTGATGATCTCGACGAGGGGCGCGATGCCGCCGACGACCTCGACGCTCTCGCGGGGAGCGACGACGGCGCCGGCGCGACCGCGGAGCGTCGCGGCCACGATCCCGACGGCCTCCGGGGTCGCCGTGCCCATGGTCGCGAACGCCTGCGCGACGTCGGTCCGCGCGGCCTCGTCGATGCCGGCGAGCACCGCGGACGCCTGCCCGGCGCTGAGGTGCGCGAGCACGAGCGCGATCGTCTGCGGCAGCTCGCCGTCGAGCAGCGTGACGACCTGCCCGGGCTCGGCCTCGTCGAGGAACTCGAACGACGCCCCGGCCATCGTCGACGCCAGGCGTTCCATGACACCCGCGGCCCGCTCGGAGCCGAACGACGCCTCGAGCAGTCCGAGCGCGGCGTCCTTGCCCCCGCGGCGGGTGACCCGGCCGGTCGTGCTGATGCGGTGGAACTCGGCGATCGCGCGGTCCGCCACCGTCTGGTCGACGCGGCGCATCCGGACGATCTCGGCCGTGATCTCCTCGGCTTCGAGCTCCGAGAACTGCTTCATGACCTTCGCGGCGCTGGCCGTGTCCATCTGCATGAGGATGACCGCGACCTTCTGCGCGCCGGTGAGCTGTTGCGTCCCGGCCGTCGGGGCCCCGCTGCTCGGGGTCGTCAGCGGCGTGCTCACACCGAGGTCCTGTCGTCGAGCAGCCCGCGGAGCAGGTCGGCGGTCTTCTCCGGATCACGCTCGGCGAGGGCGGCGATGTCCGCCCGCCGGCGCTCCGCCGTGACGTCCTCGCTCGAGAGCACCTCGGTCGGGGCGTCTCCGGTGGGCGCCTCACCGAGCGTCGGCAGCGCGATGGTCGGTGCGTCCGCCGCGGCGAGCGACGCACGCGGGTCCGCACCGTCGAGCGCGATCGGCAGCTCGTACGCGTCGGAGAACGCGTCGAGCTCGCCGAGGTCGACGTCCTCGCGTTCGGCGCGCCGACCCCGGCGGGCCATCATGACGAGCACGGCGACGATCGCGAGCACGACACCGCCCACGATGGCCGCGGTGCGGATGGTGGACCACATCGCGGTCGCGGCGGCCTGGGCGTCGGCGGCCTTGAGCGCGGCGGCGGCCTGCTTGGCCGCGTCGTTGTTGAAGTCGACGACCGCGACCTTCACCTGGTCGCCGCGGGTCTGGTCGACACCGGCGGCGTTGGCCACGAGGTCGTCGATGCTCTGCAGGTTGACGCCCTTGGCGGCCTTGCTGTTGAGCGCGACCGAGATCGTCTGCCGGTTGAGCGCACCGGCCGGGATCGTGGTGGTCTCGGTCGTCTTGTCGACGGCGTTGTCCTTGGTCGACGACTCGTTCGTGTAACCGTTGCCCGAGCCGCTGGACCCACTCGATCCACTCGTGCCGCTCGTCGAACTGCCGCTCGGCACGGCGATGTTGTCCGGGCCGAGGACACCGGTCGCTCCGGATCCGCCGGCGCCGGAGCCGTCGTAGCTCTCGGTCGAGCTGGACTCGTTGAGCGCGACGGGGCCGCTCGTGGGCTGGGCGAACGACTCGGTGGTGCGCGTCCCGGAGTTCGGGTCCATGGTCGCCGCGACGACGACCGAGGAGTTGCCGGCGCCGACCACCTTGTCGAGCAGTGCCTGGACCTGCTGGCCGACGCGGGTGTCGTAGTCGCTCGCCTGGTCGTCGGACCCGCCGGTGGTGCCGGTGCCGACGGCCGAGAGCACGTCGCCCTTCGCGTCGACGACCGAGACGTCGGTCGGCTGCATGCCCTCGACCGCGGCGCTCGTCAGGTGGACGATCGCCTGGACCTGCTCGGTGCTCAGCGTCTGGCCGGCCTTCGGCTCGACGAACACCGACGCGGTCGGGTCCTTGGTCTCCGAGACGAACACGCTCTTCTCGGGGATCGCGAGCTGCACGGACGCCGTCTGCACGCCGTCCATGGCGCTGATCGTCTTGGCGAGCTCGCCCTCGATCGCGCGCTTGTAGGTGACGTTCTGCTGGAACTCCGACGCCGTGACGCCCATCTTGTCGAGCAGTGCGTACCCACCCTCGTTCGACGACGGCAGTCCGTTCGAGGCCGCCTTGAGGCGTTCCTGGTACACGTCGCCCTGGGGCACGAGGATGGTCGCCCCGCCGTCGGTGAGCTGGTACGGCACGTTGTCCGTCGTCAGCTGGTCGGTGATCGAGCTCGCGTCGGTGGCGGCGAGGCCGGTGAACAGCGGCGCGTACGAGGGCTTCGAGAGCCAGCTCGTCAGGGCGATCGCGCCGAGCACGACGGCCGCGATCCCGATGACCGCGATGGTGCGCTGCGCGACACTGAACCCCTTGAGGGTCGCGCCGAGCCGCGCGAACGCGTTGCGGAGTGCGAGCGGCATCAGGCCTGCATCCTCATGATCTCGTTGAAGGCGTCGACGCCCTTGTTCCGCACGGCGGAGACGAGTTCGAGCGTCACCTGCGCGCGGGTGGCGGCGATGGTCGCGTCGTGGATGTCGTCGAGGTTCCCGGTCACGGCCTTGACGGCGAGCGTGTTCGATTGGCTCTCGAGCGACTGGAGGCCGTCCACCGCGTTGCCGAGACTCGTGGCGAACGACCCGTCGGCGCCGGTCGTGGGCTCGGCGGTGGTGGCGGGCGTGGTGGCCTGCGAGGTGCCGAACACGCCGGAGAGCGCGTTCGTGGTGACCCCGTTGACGGCGTCGATGGGCATCAGTTCTTCCCGATCTGGAGTGCCGCCTCGTAGGCGGTCTTGGCACGGTCGACCACGGCGGCGTTCGCCTGGTAGCCGCGCTGGGCCATGATGAGGTCCGCCATCTGCGTCCCGAGGTCGATGTCCGGCATCCGGACGTACCCCTCCTTGTTCGCGAGCGGGTTGTCCGGGTCGTAGGTCACGCGGCCGGCGGCACTGCCGAACGCCGCGCCCTCCACGTAGGCGCCGGAGACGCCGTCGCCCTCCTGGACCTCGACGTACCGGGCCTGGAACGCCGAGTCGTCCATGGACTTGACCGTGTTGACGTTCGCGATGTTGTCCGAGATCGCGTCGAGCCACTTCCGGTGCACCGTGAGGCCGGTGCTCGCGATGCCGATCGCGTCGAACGTGGTCACGAGTCGGTCCGCATCGCCGCGCGGACCGCCGTGAGCTCCGCGTTCATCGCCTGTGACGCGAACTGGTACCGCAGGGTCGTGTCGACGTTCGACAGCGTCTCCTCGTCGAGGTCGACGTTGTTGCCGTTCGTGTTCGTCGGCTCGAGGCTCCGCGCGATGGTCGGCGTCGTGCTGCCGTTCCCGTCCGCGACGGACTGGGCGAGCGCGTCCTCGAACTGCACCTTCTCGGCGTGGTAGTTCGGCGTGTTGATGTTCGCGACGTTGTTCGCGATCACCTTCTGCCGGAGCGAGAGACCGTCGAGCGCGCTCTGCAGCGCCGAGGTCGACACGGAGTCGAGCATGACCAGCCGTTCCACGAGGACGGCGACCACGAGGGGTCGCCGGTGGCGGAGGCCGATCCGTGGCCGAGGACGAGCGATCCGTGCTCGAGAGGGGCTATCGGCGCACCGCCCGGGCCACGTAAGCGGTCGCCCCGAACGGGGGTCGGTCAGCCCGTGACGTCGAGGTACCGAGCCGGTTCCGGCGCCCGCGACGACGCGACGGACCGCAGCGCGCCCAGATGCGCGGCGACGTCCCTCCTGGCCGCGTCGACGCGCGCGACGGCGTCCCGCTGCGCTGCGAGCAGCCGGGAGGCCCGACCCACGAGCTCGCGCGGGATCCGTCCCAGTCCGGTCGGCGGGGTCCACGCCGGGACCGCGACGCCGACGGCGTCGGCGCGGGCGACCGCGACCTCGAGGTCGGTGAGGACGCGGTGCCACGCCGAGTGCGCGTCCACGGTCACTGCGTCGCCGCGATCCTGACCGGACTGCTCGCCGGGCGTCGACCACTCAGGCGACACCGAGTGCTCCCCCGGTCCCGGTCGCCGTCGCCGACGCGGGCAACGCCGCGGCGGCGTCGTGCCACGCGGCACGGAGCGGCTCGAGCAGACGGATGCACTGCCGTGTCGCGTCGACGTCGTGGTGCACGTTCGCGGTGATCAGCGCGGTCGACGCGTAGTTGTAGATGGCGAGCAGCCCCTCCCCGCCGTCCCACACGTCGATGCGGAGCGACGTGGACAGCTCCCCCACGATCGCCTGCGCGTGCATGAGCTGCTCCCGAGCGGTCGACCAGTCGGCGGTGGTCTGCGCCTGCTCGGCGCGGTGCAGGTCGAGGAGCAGCCGGTCGTAGAGCATCGTGACGAGCTGGGCCGGGGTCGCGGACAGCACCGACTGGGTCGCGTACTGCGCGCGGCGACGGTCGTCAGCGGCGGTGCCCTCGGCGGCGGCGCGACGGAACGCGGCGGCGGAGGCGAGGTCGAAGGCGTTCATCGGGTCACTTGCTCGACGACGAGTACGAGGGCAGCGACGAGATCTGGCTCGTGAGCCAGGTCGACTGCGACTTCAGGGTGGACAGGTTCGTCTCGAGGTTCGTGTACTCCTCCTGCAGCGTCGCACGGCGGTCCGCGAGCCGCGTGTCCCAGTCGCTGATCTGCTGGTTGAGGTCCGTGACCACGGACTGCTGCCCCGTGATCGCGGTCGTGATCGAACCGCTGTACTTGTCGGACGCACCGTTCGCGACGTTCGCGACGTTCTGCGCCAGGCCCGAGAGGATCTTCTGCGTGCCGGCGGGGTCCGTCGCGAGCGCGGCCTGGAACGCGTCGGAGTCGAAGGTGAAGTCGCCGTCCTTCGTGATCTCGATGCCGATCGAGGACGGGGACTGCCCGTTCACCGGTGTCGACATCGCGCTCGTGATCTGCTGCACGGCGTCCCGCGTCGTCGCGTCGCCGAGGAGCACGCCCGCGGTCGTGGACTGCGAGCCGTCGGTGGCGCTCGTCGACGTCGACACGCTCGTGTTCGAGGAGTAGTAGCTCGTGATCGCGTTGAGCGCGTCGACCAGGCCGGACGCGACGGCGGTGGCCTTCGTCGTGTCCTGGGCGACGGTGACCGTGACCGGCGCCGCGGACACCGCCGACACGTTCACGGTGAGTCCGGGCACGAGGTCGGTGAACGTGTTCGTCGAGCTCGTGATCGTCTGCGCGGCCGCGGTGCCCGCCCACAGCGTGACCGAGGCGTCGGACGCCTGCTGCACGACGGCGGCACCGGACTCGGTGAGGACGTTCGTCGCGGTCCCCGCGTCGACGTCGCTGCCCGAGCCGCGGTAGAGGGTGAACGCGCCCGCCGACCCCGAGGCCGTCGCGGTGAGCTGGAGCCGGTACTGCTTCGTGCCGTCGGCCGTCGTGCCCGCGGCGACCTTCGTCGCGGTGACGCCGGCGCCTGCCTTGTTGATCGCGCTGACGACGTCGTCGAGCGAGCCGGAGGCGGGGCTGATCTCGGTCTTCGCACCGCTCGCGGAGACGAGTGTGAGCGTCGGCGCGCTGCTCGACCACGTCGTCATCGCGGCGGTGACACCGACCTGCGCTGCGGCGGTGCTCCCGACCGTGAAGCTGACGCTCCCGGCGGCCGCGGTGCTCGACACGCTCGCGGTGACCGCGGAGGACGAGCTCGACGCGGTGAGGAGGTTGAGGGAGGTGCTCGTGGCGGCGGCCGTGGCCTTCGTCGCCATCGTCGCGAACAGGCCGTTGATCGTCTGCAGCGACGAGATGAACGCGCTCGTCGACGTGACCTTGTCCTGGAGCAGCGACTGCGGCAGCTGCTCGATCGACATGAGCGAGTTGATGATGCTCGTGGTGTCGAGGCCACTGGCGAGGCCGTCGATGCCGAGCGTGCCCGATGCCGACGTCGAGGTGGTCGTCAAGGCGGAGGTGGTGGACACCGTGGGGCTCCTTCCGGTCGTTCGACGGCAGCGACGCCGCCGCACGGATCACCCGAACGGATCCGTACGGCGGCGGCCGCCAGGGGTGTTACTTGAGCAGCGAGAGGACGCCCTGCGTGCTCTGGTTCGCCTGCGCGAGCATCGCCGTGCCGGCCTGGCTCAGGATGTTGTCGCGCGTGTAGTTGACCATCTCCTCCGCCATGTCGACGTCGGTGATCCGCGACTGCGCCGCGGTGAGGTTCTCCTTCGCCACGTTCGTCACGTTGATGGCGTGATCGAAGCGGTTCTGGACGGCACCGAGGTTCGAGCGGGCGGTCGACACGGCCGTGATCTGCGCGTCGATGGCACGGATCGCCGCCTGGGCGTGGTCCGCGGTGTCGAACTGCAGGCCCGTCGTGGACGAACCGGCGGCGCCCGTCAGGGTGCCGGTGGTGTCCGCCGTCCCGAGCGGGCTGACGGTGTCGACCGCACTGCCGTCGTTCGCGCGGACGTTGAAGCCGGTGGTCGCGCCGTTCACGTCCTTCACCGCGGTGGCGGTGAAGTTCTTCGAGAACGTGGCGTCACCGTTCAGCGAGGACACGAGATCGTCGACCGACGTGAACGTGCCGTCGGCGTTCGAGCCCGTGAGGGTGCCCGTCGTGACCTTGAGGTCCGACGAGGTGCCCTTGCCAGCCTCGAACGAGAGCGACTTGCCCTGGAAGGCGGTGTTGATGTTCGTGCCGCTCTTGATCGTGAACGCGGTGCCGTCGGACTGCGTCGCGCCGAGCGCGTCGACGACCTTGTTCACGTTGGCGCCGGACAGGTCGACCGAGATCTGGCTGTTGGCGTCACCGTTCGCGCCGACCTGGAACTTCAGCGTGCTGTTGCTGTTGAGCAGCGACGTGCCGTTGAAGTTCGTGGACGAGGCGATGCGGCTGAGCTCCGACTGGAGCGACGAGACCTCGGTCGTGATCGCGGTGCGCGAGTCGGCGTTGTTCGAGTCGTTGCCGGCCTGCACGGCGAGGTCACGCATGCGCTGGAGGATCGAGTGGACCTCGGTGAGGCCACCTTCAGCGGTCTGCACGACGGAGATGCCGTCCTGGGCGTTGCGGGCCGCGACCGTGAGGCCACCGACCTGCGACTTCAGGCCCTCGGAGATCGACAGACCGGCGGCGTCGTCGGCGGCCTTGTTGATCCGCAG
Organism: Curtobacterium sp. MCBD17_040; assembly: GCF_003234805.2. Lineage (GTDB taxonomy): Bacteria > Actinomycetota > Actinomycetes > Actinomycetales > Microbacteriaceae > Curtobacterium. Next base: position 1,571,497 of record NZ_CP126273.1, on the reverse strand, counting down.
ACCGCTCGAGAGCTTCTCGAGCGAGTTCGACAGGTCGTTCTGGGTCGCGTTGAGGTTCCGGTACGTGTCGAGTGCCGAGAGGTTGGTGTTGATGGACATACCCATGGTGATTTCCTCCGTGAAATGTGGGTGTGGTGCGCCGGCCCGTCCATGGGCTGGCATCGAGGACTCTCGGCCGTGCGGCCGGAGCCGTTAGGAGACGGTGCGGACCGATTTCCGCGGTGCCGTGCTCCCGACGTTCTCAGCTCGCCGCGGCGGCAGTTCCGGCGAGGGGCTCGATCACGGCGCGGGCCATGCCGACCGCCGCGTTCGAGGCGACCCGTGCGAGGTAGGCGCTGCGTCGCGCGGCCGTCGTGCGGGAGCGCGGCTCGACGACGACGTCGTCGCTGTCGCCGTAGTGGGCGGTCAGGCCGTCGTGGAGCAGGCGCATCGCCTCGGACCGCTGCTGCGACACCGCCGAGTGGGTGATCCCGAGCTCCTCGGCGACCTCGGTGACGGTGCGGTCCCCGAAGTACACGGCCTCGACGATGAACCGCATGCGCTCCGGCAGAGCGGCGACGGCGGCGCGGAGGTAGCGGGTGCGCTCGGTGGCGAGGAGGTCGTCACCGGGCAACGGGACCTCGGCCGCGAGCGAGTCGTGCACGGTCTCGTCGATCGTGGTGACCGTCCGGCCCGCGTCGGCGAGGGCGTCCGCCGCGGACTGGCGGTCGACCCCCATGGCGTCCGCGAGCTCCTGGACCGACACCGCGCGTCCGAGCTGCGCCGTCAGGGTGTCCTGCACGGCGAGGGTCTCCTTGATGCGCTTGCGCGTCCCACGGCTGGCCCAGTCGCCGGCGCGCATGTCGTCGGCGAACGCCCCGGTGATGCGCGTGCGGGCGTACGCACCGAACGGCACCCCGAGCGAGGGGTCGTACGCGTCTGCGGCGGTGACGAGCGCCAGGGCACCGACGGAGGCCATGTCGTCGCGCGACAGGTGGGTCGCACGGGCGCAGACCTCGGCGACGAGGTACCCCACCAGCGGGAGGTTCTCCACCACGAGTGCGTTCCGTGCCGTGCGGTCCATCCGGTGTCTCCCCCTCGATGATCGGTGCGGTCGCCCGCGGTGCAGTCATGAACCTATCGACGAGCTGAGGGGGACAGGAGACCTCCACCGGCCCCAGTCCGGGGGTTTCCTGGGCGCCCTGGGTCGGCATTTCGGGGGACAAGGCGGTTCCCGTCCCCCCGAAGTGGAGGCGCGGTGCCACTGGTGCCCCTCCGGGGGTTCGGCTAGCGCGCCCAGGCCGCTCCCACCGTCGCTCCTAACGGCGGTGGACGTGCGGACCGATAGTGCTCGTCGACGCAGCGAGCCGATCACCGGGAGGAGACCTTGGGCATGAACGAACTGTCCGCCGTGCTGTGGCGGGAACGCGAGCTCCTCGAGCTCCTCACCTTCAAGCTCGAGGAGGAGCAGCTGCTCCTGACCGCCGGACGCTCGCGGTGGGTCGACCACGCGAGCCGTGAGGTCGAACAGGTCCTCGAGCGGCTGCGCGCCGTCGGCCTCGAGCGCAGCGTCGAGAGCGCCGCCGTCGCCGAGCAGCTCGGCGCGCCGACCGACGCACCCCTCCGCGAGATCGTGTCGGCCGCCGCGCCGGAGGGGCCGTGGGGCGAGATCCTCGCTGCGCACCTCCGCGCGATGATCGAGCTGACCGCGCAGGTCGCCGCGCTGCGGGACGAGAACGAGCGGTTCCTCCGAGCGGCGGCGCGCGCCACGCAGGAGACCCTGGCCGGTGCGGTCGGCGAGGTCGCGACGTACGACGGCCGCGGGTCCGCCGACGCCGGCGCCGCCGGAGCGCACTTCTTCGACGGGAGCCTGTAGTCATGGTCAGCACCTTCGGATCCCTCGCAACCGCCTACTCCGGGCTCTCCGCCGCCCGTGCCGGACTCGACGTCGTGGGTCAGAACATCGCGAACGCGGGGACGACCGGGTACACCCGGCAGCGGATCACGCAGACGTCCATCCCGCCGGTCGCCGCGACCGGGCTCCTCACCGGTACGGTCGCGACCGCCGGCCAGGGCGTCTCCGTCGACGGCATCGCCCGACTCGCGACCATGACGCTCGACACCCAGGTCCGTGCCTCCGCGTCCGCCTCCGGGTACGCGTCGGCTCGCTCGTCCGCACTGTCCGACCTCGAGACGTCGTTGAACGAACCCGGGGCGAACGGACTGTCCAGCCAGCTGGACACGATGTGGTCGGCCTGGTCGGACCTCCAGAACAACCCCGGGGACACCGCGTCCGGCGGCGTCGTGCTCAGCTCGGCCACGCAGGTGGCGAGCACGCTGCGGACCGGATCCCGGGCGATCGACGCACAGTGGGCCTCCGCGCGGTCCGACGTCGGCGACGCGGTCGGGCAGCTCAACACCGCGGCGACCCAGGTCGCGGCGCTCAACGACCGCATCCGCACCACCGCCGCGGGGGGCGGCTCGACGAACGAGTTGATGGACCAACGCGACGTGCTCACCGAACAGATGGCGTCCCTGTCCGGCGCCACGGTGCGGGACAACGGCGACGGCACGGTCGACGTGGTCATCGGCGGGAACGCGATCGTCGACGGCACGTCCGCCCACGCCGTGGCCGTCACCGGCTCCGACACGCTGCGCGGCGCCGCCGCCTCCCCGGTGACCCTGTCGTGGGTCGGCGGGTCCGGCTCGCCCGTCACACTCGACGGCGGCAGCATCGCCGGCACGCTCAGCGTCCTCGCGCCCGCGAACGCCGACGGCACCGGGGGCGCCCTCGCCGAGGCCTCCGCGGGGTACGACCGTGTCGCGACCGCGCTCGCCACGCAGGTGAACGCCGTGCACGAGACCGGGTACACCCCCGCGGGTGCCACCGGCACGGACTTCTTCGCGATCGCGGCCGGTGTCCCGGCCGCGCAGGGCCTCACCGTCGTCCCGACCGACGCCGCCGGCATCGCCGTCCGGACCGCGGACGGCTCGTACAGCGGCAGCATCGCGGACACCATCGGCCAGATCGGCTCCGCCGCGGACGCCCCCGACCGGACCTGGTCGGACGTCGTCACCGGCATCGGCACGACGTCGAGGACGGCCGCGACCCAGACCACCCTCACCGGACTCGCCGCGACGAGCGCCAAGACGCAGCAGCAGTCCGGGGCCGGCGTCGACCTCGACGAGGAGAACGTGAACCTGCTCACCTACCAGCACGCCTACCAGGGGGCCGCGCGCGTGCTCACCGCGGTCGACCAGATGCTCGACACCCTCATCAACCACGTCGGCGTCGTCGGGATCAGCTGATCGTCATGCTCACTCGTGTCACGACCCAGATGTCCATGGCGGCGGCGCAACAGCGTCTCCAGACCGGTGCCGCGCGGCTCGCGCAGCTGCAGGACCAGGCGTCGAGCCTGAAGAACATCACCGTCCCGTCGGACGACCCCAGCGGTACCGGCAAGTCGATCACCGTGCGGAGCGCCCAGGCCCAGAACGCGCAGTACTCCCGCAACGCCGACGACGGCGCCGGGTGGCTGGCCACGACCGACTCCGCGCTCGCGAGCGTGTACTCGGTCATGAACAAGGTCCGTGACCTCACCGTGCAGGGATCCAACAGCGGCACCATGAACGACACCGACCGGAACGCGATCGTCACCGAGCTCCAGGGACTCAAGCAGGACCTGCTCCAGGACGCCAACACGCAGTACGGCGGTCGGGCCGTCTTCGCCGGCAACACGGACGCGTCCGCCGCGTACGGCAGCGACTTCACCTACAACGGGTCGACCGACGGCACCGACGTCGGCGTGCAGCGCCGGATCGCGTCGGGGACGACCGTGCGCGTCGACACCGACGGCAGCGCCGTCTTCGGGACCGGGAGTGACTCGGTGTTCAGCCTCATCGACGACATCAGCAGCGACCTGCAGTCCGGTGCCGACGTCAGCGCGCGGATCAGTCAGGTCGACAGCCGCATCGCCGCCGTCCGTGGCGTCCAGGGCGACGTCGGCACCCGACACTCCTCGGTCATCGCCGCGCAGTCGACGCTCGCGTCCCAGTCCACCGACCTCGAGGGACAGCGCTCCCAGATCGAGGACAAGGACGTCGCCAAGGCGATCCTCGACCTGCAGCTCCAGCAGACCAACTACCAGGCAGCCCTCGCCGTCACCGCGAAGACGCTGCAGCCGACCCTGATGGACTACCTCTCATGAACATCCCGCTGACGTTCACCGTCCCACCGTTCGGTCTCGAACCCCTGACGTCGTTCACCCTGCAGGAGGTCACCGGTGCCGAGGGGCTCTTCGCCCTCGCCGGGCACGGCACCACCGCTGCCGGCACCGAGGACCCACGCCTGTTCGTCCTCGACGCCGCCGTGCACCTGCCCGACTACGCGCCCGTCATCACCGAGGAGCAGACCGCGCTCCTCGACCTCCGCGACGCGGGCGAGGCGATGCTCCTCGTCGTCGCGAATCCCGCCGAGAGCGGCACGACGGTGAACCTGCTCGCGCCGGTCATCGTCAACGCCCGCACCGGCATCGGCGCGCAGCTCATCCTCGAGGGGCAGGACCACCCCCTCCGAGCGGTGCTCGCGCGCCGCTGACGCCGCCCCGCCGCTCCCGCTGGTTTCCCGACAGGTCAGCGGTCGTCCGACACGCACGACGTCGCCGAAGACGCGTGATCTGGTTCCCGCGCATACGACGACATCGCCGATGACGGACGACGGCGGGACCGTCACCAGGTGACGCACCACTCGCTTCCGACGGTGACGACACTCCTCCCCAGGTGATCCACCAGGAGGCCCGTCCCCAGTCCAGTGCTCCCGGTGCGTGGGCGCGCCCCTGCTCCACGAGCATCACTGCATGCCGTCGACTCGTCACGCCCGCTCTGGTCGCGCCGCCGACAGCCGCCGGTGCCGCCACCGACCGGGAGGCCCACCTCGTCCCCGCCCGACCGGCAACCGCCGGGCGCGCACGGTCGGTGCGGGCCCCGTTCACGGATCCCCGGAGCGCACGACCGGCGTCCACGCCGCCAGCACGCGTCCACGACGCCGACGCCGCCCGCGGGCCGAGCTGCCGACGCTCCCCCGCGCGGGCTTACCCCTACGCCCCATCGCCGCCCCGACGCGCAGTCTGAAGCGGAAGGAGCGCGCAGGCAGGGCGGGCGGAACGCACCGGCCCCGGCACCCGCGAAACCGCCGAGCGTAGGGTGCACGAATGGCCAAACGAGGCACCCCGGGCGATCGAAACGCCATCGTCCCCCTTCCCGTCACGGTCCCGACCGACAACACCTCGGTCGAGGCGCAGACCGACGTACCCGGCCCGAGCGGCCTGGCGTCCACTCGCTGGTCGGCGACGCTCGACCGCGTGCTCAGCGTGCAACGCCCGGTGGTGGTCGCACACGTCGACCGGATCCGTCGGCGCCGCCCGGACGCCACACCGGCCGAGGTCATCGCGATCCTCGAGCGCCAGTACCTCACCGCCGTGTCGACGGGCGGCGCCGCGGTCGGAGCGAGCGCGGTGATCCCCGGGGTCGGGTTCGCGACGAGCCTCGGCCTCACGGGCGCGGAGACGGCGGCGTTCCTCGAGGCGAGCGCCCTGTTCGCCCAGTCGGTCACCGAGGTGCACGGCATCGCGGTGACCGACCCCGAACGAGCGCGGACCCTCGTGATGGCGATGATCCTCGGCGCGCCCGGTACCTCGCTCGTCAAGCAGCTCGCGGCCCAGGCCGGGGGTGGCCCGACGCGGACGGCGTTCTGGGGCGAACTCGTCACGTCGAGCCTGCCCCGCTCGGTCGTCAGCGGCATCGGCGGGCGGCTCCGTGACTCGTTCGTCAAGCGCTTCCTGGCGCGGCAGGGGGCGAGCGTGCTCGGCCGCGCGGTGCCGTTCGGGATCGGCGCTGTCATCGGCGGCGTCGGGAACCACGCGCTCGGCCGCAAGGTGATCGACGGCTCGCGGACGGCGTTCGGCCCGCCGCCGGCACACTTCCCGCTCCCGGTGTCGCCGCGCCCCGAGCGGGCTCGACGCGGGCGCGACGTCGCCCCGGGCGTCGAGGCCGGGACCGCGCGGCGCCGGCAGCGCGCCCTGCCCTGGCGTCGTCCGGCCGACACGGACGACCTCTGGGCCGACCCGGACACGGGCACGGACACGCCCGCGTCGTAGCGAGCGGGCCGGGCGCGTCACGGCCGCACCGACGGTGGACTCAGCCCCGCCGGACCGGCGTCCGGACGACCTGTCCGGCGTGCGCGAAGCCCCCGCCGAACCCGAACAGCAGCGCGGGCACGCCCTCGGGCAGTTCCCCGGCCGCCCACGCCTTCGACAACCCGAGCGGCACGCTCGCGGCCGAGGTGTTCCCGGACTCCTGCACGTCGGTGATCACGAACTTCGTGTCGCCCCCGAGCGCCTTGGCGAGCGGCTCGATGATCCGGAGGTTCGCCTGGTGGAACGCGAGCACCTGGATCTCCTCCATCGTCATCCCGGCCTTCTCGACGACGCGCCGCGCGTGCCCCTCCGCCTCGGTGATCGCCCAGCGGTAGATCGAGCGGCCTTCCTGCGAGAACCGTTGCGGGTCCCCGTCGACGAGCACGGCCTCGAGCAGGTGCGGGACGCTCCCCCAGGACACCGGGCCGATCTCCGCGGTGTCGCTGCGTTGGACGACGGCGGCTCCGGCTGCGTCGCCGATGAGGACGCACGTCGACCGGTCGGTCCAGTCGACGAGGCCGGAGATCTTCTCGGACGCGATCACGAGCGAGGTCGTGGCGCTGCCGAGCCGGATGGACTGGTCGGCGAGGGCGAGCGCGTACTCGAAGCCGGAGCAGGCGGTGTTGATGTCGATGGGCGCCGGGCCGGCAGTGAGCCCGAGCGCGACGGCGACGCGTCCGGCGGTGTACGGCGCGCGGTCGGTGGCGGAGGTCGACGCGACGAACACCTGGTCGATCTCGGCGGGGTCGATGCCCGCGTCGGCGATGGCGGCACGGCCGGCCTCGATCGCCATGCTCGTGACGGTGTCGGCCTCGGACGCGATGTGCCGCGTGCGGATCCCGGTTCGGGTCCGGATCCACTCGTCGTTCGTGTCGACGATCGCCGCGAGGTCGTCGTTCGTCATGATCCGGGCGGGCTGGTGGTGCCCGAGGCCGATGATGCGGCTGCCGGGCGTGTTCGCGTCGTTCACCGGATCGACGCTAGTCGACGCGCGCCCGGCGACCGTGCAGTGCGCACGACAACGAACCCGACCCCGTCTTGGGGCCCTCGTGCACGTTCACGAGCGGGCGTCGCGCGTCGCCTTCGCGTTGGCCTTCTTGATCGCGTCGACGAGTTCGTCCTTGGTCATCGACGATCGCCCGCTGACGTCGAGCCGCTTCGCCACGTCCATGAGGTGCTGCTTGGACGCGTTCGCGTCGACGCCCTGCTGGGTCTCACCGTCGTCACGACTCCCGGCCGCACCGGAGTCGGACGGACCGTTCTCCGCCTTGCGCTCCCAGTGGTCGCCGATCTTCTCGTACTCGTGCTTGACGGCGGCGAACGCGGTCCGGTGGGCGCGCTCCCCGGGGCCGTAGGTCTCGTTCGCCGAGTCGAGCGTCTTCGCGTAGATCTCCTGCGCGTGCTCATCCGAGCGCTGCAGGGTGCTCGGGATCTCGTCCTTCGCGGGCATGGTCACTCCTCTCGCTGGTCCAGTCGTACCCCACACGGCCGGGTGTCGGACGGGAGGCGCGGCACCGGTTTCGATGTCGCGCCTCCCGTCCGTCCCGTGGTCGCGGATCAGAGGATCGGCGTGCCGCCGGTGACGGCGATGCGGGCACCGGACACGTAGCTGCCGTCGTCACTGGCGAGGAGCACGTACACCGGGGCGAGTTCCGCGGGCTGGCCGGCGCGACCGAGCGGCGCCTGCGACCCGAACGACTCGACCTGCTCCTCGGGCATCGTCGACGGGATGAGCGGCGTCCAGATCGGCCCGGGCGCGACGCTGTTCACGCGGATGCCGCGCGACCCGACGAGCTGCGCGAGCGCAGCCGAGAAGTTCGCGATGCCGGCCTTCGTCACGTCGTAGGGCAGGAGCGTCGGCACGGGGTTGTCCGAGTTGACCGAGCTCGTGCCGATGATCGACGCGCCCGCCTCCATGTGCGGCAGGGCGGCCTTCGCGAGGTGGAAGTAGGCGCTGAGGTTCGTGGCGATGGTGTGGTCCCACTCCTCGTCGGGGATCTCCTCGAGCGTCTCGTGCGTCATCTGGAACGCGGCGTTGTTGACGAGTACGTCGAGCCCGCCGAACTCCTCGACCGCCGTCGCGATCACGGAGCGGCAGTACGCCGGGTCGGACAGGTCACCGGGGAACAGGACGGCCTTCCGGCCGGCGTCCTCGATCCAGTGCTTCGTGTCCTGGGCGTCCTCCTCCTCGTCCGGGAGGTAGCTGATGAGCACGTCGGCACCCTCGCGGGCGAACGCGATGGCCACGGCCTTGCCGATGCCGCTGTCGCCGCCCGTGATGACGGCACGCTTGCCGGTCATCTTGCCTGAGCCCTTGTACGACTGCTCGCCGTGGTCCGCCTTGGGGCCGAGCTCGGCTTCACTGCCGGGGGTGTCCTGCTGCTGCGGGGGCTGCTGCTGGTCGCTCATGTGGTCCTCTCCTGTCGTTGCTCCGTCGGCGTCCGTTGGTGATGCGTGGCGGACGCACGGCACCCAGGCTGGTCCGCTGCTCCTGGACCCGCGCTCAGCGGGAGGCGTAGACCCGGAGGCATGGAATACACACACCTCGGACGCACCGGCCTGTCCGTCTCCCGCGCCGTGCTCGGCACCATGAACTTCGGACCACAGACGAGCGAGGAGGACTCGTTCGCGATCATGGACCGCGCCCACGACCTCGGCGTCAACTTCTTCGACACCGCCAACGTGTACGGCTGGCAGAAGGGCGAGGGCGTCACCGAGCAGATCGTCGGCCGCTGGTTCGCGCAGGGCGGCGGCCGCCGCGAACGCACGGTCATCGCGACCAAGCTGTACGGCGACATGGGCGACTGGCCGAACGAGTCGAAGCTCTCGGCCCTGGCGATCCGTCGTCAGCTCGACGACTCGCTCCGCCGGCTGCAGACGGACCACGTCGACCTGTACCAGTTCCACCACATCGACCGGGCGACGCCCTGGGAGGAGATCTGGCAGGCGATGGAGGTCGCCGTCCAGCAGGGCAAGGTCCTGTACGCCGGGTCGAGCAACTTCGCCGGGTGGCACATCGCCCAGGCGCAGGAGGCCGCCGCGCGCCGGAACTTCGTCGGCCTCGTCAGTGAGCAGTCGATCTACAACCTGCTCGTCCGCGACGTCGAGCGCGAGACCCTGCCCGCCGCGCGCACGTACGGCCTCGGGATGATCCCCTGGTCGCCGCTCCAGGGCGGTCTGCTCGGTGGCGTCATCGAGAAGACCGAGGAGGGCTCGCGCCGGCTCGAGGGTCGCGCGAAGGAGGCCCTCGAGGCGAACCGACCCGCGATCGAGCAGTACGAGGCGTTCGCGAAGGAGATCGGCCACGCGCCGGGCGAGCTCGCGCTCGCGTGGCTGCTCCACCAGCCGGGCGTGACCGCGCCGATCACCGGCCCGCGGACGATGCAGCAGCTCGAGTCGGCGGTCGCATCCGTGGACATCCACCTCGACCAGGCAGCGCTCGACCGCCTCGACGAGATCTTCCCGGGGCACAAGACGTCCCCGGAGGACTACGCCTGGTGATCACGGCCACAGCGGACACACGGCACGTGGCCTGGACCACGGAGAGGACGACGACATGGTGAACGACCACGGCGGGATGAACGAGGGTGCCGCGAGCGTGGGTGCGAGCCTGCAGCACGAGGCATCCGAGTCGGGCGACCGGCACATCGACCAGCACCCGGAGCAGATGGGTCGCGCCGAGGACGGCTCGTCCGGCCTCGACCGGGAGGACCGGGGCGAGCAGGAGCAGAGCGCCCTGGCCGCACTCGGTGACGACGCGCGCGGCGGCGACGCGATGGTCGGCGCGGCCGATGCGGCCGGCGACGCGTCCTCGGGCACCCAGCAGGACGACCAGGAGGCACCGGGCGGCGACCGCGCGGACGGCGCCGACCTGCCGTGATGCCCTGACCCCGGGACCCCGGACCCCGTGATCCCGGGACCGGGGTCCCGGGTCACGGGACGATCGAGGTCGCACGAGATGCCGCTCTGACACACGACAGGGCGGCATCGTGCGCGATCTCGCGGTCCCCGGGCCGGGGGCCGGGGACCGGGACCCGAGGTCAGAGCCGGTCGACCTCGCGGTCGCTCAGCCCGAGCCAGCGCAGGTAGCCGCGGACGGACAGGAACTGCTCCTCCACGTGCTCGACGACCGCGACGGCCGTGGCGGCCTCCGATCGGACGTTGCGGTCGAAGTGCTCGGCGTCGGCAGCCTCGGCGCGTTCGCGGGCGAAACGGTCCGCCAGCGCCGCCCCGGTCGCGGCGTAGTCCGCGCCGATGCGGTCGAGGTCCGCCCCCCAGAGCCGGGCGAGCAACGCGCTGACGACGCCGGTGCGGTCCTTGCCCGCGGAGCAACAGACCAGCACGTCGCCCTCGGTCTCGGCCAGGGCGCGGAACACGAGGAGCATCGTCGCTCGGTGCCGCACGAGCCAGTCCACGTACTGGTCGCGGAGCTCGAGGGCGTCGGGGGCCGATTCCTCACCGGCCGCGGGGTCGAACAGCGGTACGTTCCGGTAGCCCGCGGCCGCGCGGAGCGGGTGCGCGAGCGCGGCGACCTCGTCGCCGCGGCGCAGGTCCACGACCGTCTCGAGCACGACGGGGTAGGCGGTGGCCGGCACGTCCTCGGTGTTCGAGCGGTAGACGGTGCGGGTCCGCCCCGCCTGGAACCCGGGTCCGCCGACCTCACGGAAGTTGGCGAGCGTGGGCGGTGTCGTCGTGGTCACCGCGTCAGTCTGCCACCGGACACGCACGACGCCCCCGGCGCGGAGCCGGGGGCGTCGTGCGTGTCGCGTGGGTCAGCGGACGGAGACCGGGGTGCGGTCGGCCTCCTCGTAGAGCACGTAGCCCTCCTCGCCGTGGACGGCGGTGTCGATGCCGGCGACCTCGTCCTCGGCGCGAACGCGGAAGCCGATGGTCTTCTCGACGATCCAGCCGATCACGAAGGCGAGGACGAACGAGTAGACGAGCACGACGCCGGCCGCGGTGGCCTGCTTGCCGAGCTGCACGAACGAGCCGGAGTAGATGAGCCCGGTGGTGTTCGCGAAGAACCCGAGCCACAGCGTGCCGACGATGCCGCCGACCAGGTGGACGCCGACGACGTCGAGCGAGTCGTCGAAACCGAGGCGGTACTTCCAGTCGATCGCGAAGCAGCAGATGATGCCCGAGACGAACCCGAGGACGACGCCCCAGCCGGGCGTCAGCGCGGCACAGGCGGGCGTGATCGCGACGAGACCGGTGACGGCGCCCGACGCCGCGCCGACCGAGGTGGCCTTGCCGTCGCGGATCTTCTCGATCATGAGCCAGCCGAGCACGGCGGCGGCGGGTGCGGCGAGCGTGTTGATCCACGCGAGCGAGGCGATGCCGTCCGCGGCGCCCTCGGACCCGGCGTTGAACCCGAACCAGCCGAACCAGAGGATGCCGGCGCCGAGCAGGACGAACGGGGGGTTGTGCGGCTTGTGGGCGCCCTTGGCGAACCCGACGCGGCGGCCGAGCACGATCGCGAGGGCGAGGCCCGCGGCACCGGCGTCGATGTGGACCGCCGTGCCACCGGCGAAGTCGATGACACCCCACGTGGCGAACATGCCGGACTTGAGGTTGAACACCCAGCTGGCGACCGGGAAGTAGACGAGGGTCACCCAGATGCCCGAGAAGATCATCCACGCGCCGAACTTGGCGCGGTCGGCGATGGCGCCGGAGATGAGCGCGACCGTGATGATCGCGAACGTGGCCTGGAACCCGACGAAGGCGAGGTCGGGGTACGTGGCGTGGAGCGTCGATGCCTGCGACTGCTCGAACGCCTGGCCGAGGCCGAGCTGGTTGAGGTCGATGCTGAAGAACCCGACCTTACCGACGACGTGGGTGCCGGGGCCGGTGTTCGCGAACGAGATCGCGTAGCCGTACAGCACCCACAGGACGCTCACGAGACCGATCGCGCCGAAGGACATCATCATCATGCTGATGACGCTCTTCGCCTTGACCAGGCCGCCGTAGAAGAACGCGAGGCCCGGCGTCATGAACAACACCAGCGCCGCCATGATCAAGATGAAGGCCGTTTGACCTTGGTTGAGCATCTGTTCACCTCTCTGTTGCTGTGGACCGCGTCGGCGGCGCTGTCCGCGTCTGACGGGCCCGCCTCGGGTGGGACCAGTGTGGCGACGAGAGGTTTCACTCCGGAGCACGGCGTGTTTCACGGATGTAACACGACGCGCCGCCGTGTGAACGTTGTGTTTCGGCAGGCTGGCGCGGCGCTCGACAGCAGCCGAGGACCTCCCCCGAACAGGTGCCGACGCGCAGCCGACGCGCCGGAGCGGCGTTCAGGCGCGCGTCAGCGCGACCACGCGCGACGCGGCACGGAGGTACTTCTTGCGGTACCCACCCGAGAGCATGGACTCCGGGAACACCTGGTCGAGCGGAGTGCCGGACGCCACGAGCCGCACCTGGGCGTCGTACAGGCGGTCCACGAGCGCGACCCACCGGAGCGCGTCGGTCTGGTCGGTGAACGGCACGACGTCGACGAGGCCGGCCGCGTCGAGCCCCTCGACCATCGCGACGTACCGCGAGGGGTGCACCGTCCCGAGGTGCGCGACGAGGTCGGCGAACCGGTCCTCGGTGACGCGCGCCTGGCCTCCCGGCAGGGCGCGGAGGACCGCGGCGACGTCGTCGACGGTCGCGGCGGTCTCGTCGATGGAGCGGCGGCGGAAGTCGAGCCCGTCGATGCGGAGCGTGGTGAACCGGTCCGCCATCGCCTGAATCTCCCGGAGGAAGTCCTGCGCCGCGAACCGGCCCTCGCCCAGGGCCCCGGGCGGGGTGTTCGACGTCGCCGCGATGCGGGTGCCGCGCTCGGCGAGTTCCCGGATCAGCCGGGTCATCATCATGGTGTCGCCCGGGTCGTCGAGCTCGAACTCGTCGATGCACACGAGCGCCGTGCCCGTGAGGAGGTCCACGGTGCCCTGGAACCCGAGCGCACCGACGAGTGCCGTGTACTCGATGAACGTCCCGAACGTCCGGCGGCCGGTCTCCGCGTGGTACGCCGCCGCAAGCAGGTGGGTCTTGCCGACACCGAAGCCGCCGTCGAGGTACACGCCCGACGTCGTCGGCTCGGGTGCGGGACGCCGACGGCCGAACAGTCCGCGGCGGGCGGACACGGGCCGGTCGGCGACGAACCGCTCGACGGCGTCGCGGACCTCGGCCTGCGACGGGAAGTCGGGGTCGGGTCGGTACGAGGCGAACGACGCGTCGGCGAACTGCGGCGGCGGGACGAGCGCCGCGGCCATCTGCTCCGGCGTGACGACGGGGTCCCGGTCCGCCAGACGCGGCAGGGTCCCGACGGCGTCGTTCGGCATGCTGGGCGGACCTTCCGTCGAGGGATCGGGAACAGCGTCACCCGTCGTCACGTTGATCGACCACGGACGGTGCGGACGCGTAGCGTTGTCCGGGCGCCGCCCGTCGATGCTATCCGCGTCCGATGTCCACCCGCACGATCCGAACCGGCCCCGAGGGGCCCAGGAGGTACCCATGACCGCCCCGGTCGACCCGTCCGAGCAGTTCGCCGCGTACGCCCACCCCGAGCGACTCGTGTCGACCGCGTGGCTCGCCGAACGGCTGACGGCCGCGGAACCCGGTCAGCACGACCTCGTCGTCGTCGAGTCCGACGAGGACGTGCTCCTGTACGAGACCGGCCACATCCCCGGCAGCGTCAAGATCGACTGGCACACCGACCTGAACGACCCGGTGCAGCGCGACTACATCGACGGCGAGGCGTTCGCGCGCCTGGTCGGCGGCAAGGGGATCGCGCGCGACACGACGGTCGTCATCCACGGTGACAAGAACAACTGGTGGGCCGCGTACGCGTTGTGGGTCTTCACCCTCTTCGGGCACGAGGACGTCCGTCTGCTCGACGGCGGGCGGGCGAAGTGGGTGGCCGAGGGTCGCCCCATGACGACGGACCGGACCGAGGTGACGCCGGTCGAGTACCCCGTCGTCGAGCGGCGGGACAGCGCCGTCCGGGCCTTCAAGGAGGACGTCCTCGCGCACCTCGGCGAGCCCCTGATCGACGTCCGGAGCCCGGCCGAGTACTCGGGTGAGCGCACCACGGCACCGGACTACCCGGAGGAGGGCGCGCTGCGCGCCGGCCACATCCCCACCGCCACGAACATCCCGTGGGCAACCGCGGCGGCGCCGGACGGCACGTTCCGTCCTCGAGCCGAGCTGGACGCCGTGTACCGCGACGGTGCGGGCATCGGCGACGACGACGCCGTGATCGCCTACTGCCGCATCGGCGAGCGGTCGAGCCACACCTGGTTCGTGCTCACGCACCTGCTCGGGATCCAGGACGTCAAGAACTACGACGGCTCGTGGACCGAGTGGGGCAGCGCGGTGCGCGTGCCGATCGCGACGGGCACCGAGCCGGGCGACATCCCGGCGGGACGGACCCGATGACCGACACGCTGCCCGCGTCGCTCGCCACGATCCGCGACGACTTCCTCGCGCTGGGGCTCCAGGACCGCCTGCAGCTGCTGCTCGAGTTCTCGGACGAACTCCCGGCGCTGCCGCAGGAGTACGCCGAGCACCCGGACCTGCTCGAGCGCGTCGAGGAGTGCCAGTCCCCCGTGTTCATCTTCGTCACGGTCGACGACGGCGTGGTCACGATGCACGCCACGGCTCCGCGCGAGGCCCCGACCACCCGCGGCTTCGCGTCGATCCTCGCGCAGGGACTCAGCGGACTGACCTCGGACGAGGTCCTGGCGGTGCCGGCGGACTACCCGCTGACGCTCGGACTCAGCGAGGCCGTGAGCCCGCTGCGGATCCGCGGCATGGTCGGCATGCTCGGCCGGGTGCAGCGGCAGGTCCGGGCGGCCGTCGCCGCGTAGGTCACGGTGCGTCCGAGGGAGACCGTGCCGGCGCCGAGACCGACCGCGAGGACACTCCTCGCGAGGCGCGCCGACGACGCCGTTCCGGTCATCGCACGCGTCCTCTCTGCCGAGCAGACCGACGGACGGCGTGCCGCCCCTCCCGGTCCCGGCTCCGGAGCCTAGTCTGCAGAGGTGTCCGATACCCCTGCACCGACCGCGGAACCCGAGGCGTTCGCGCGCCTGCGGGCGTTCGTGGCCCAGGGCTCGACCCGGTCGGAGACGACCGTGACCGAGATCCCGTCGCCGAGCCGGGTGGCGCCGCACTCCCTCGCGCTGGCCGCCGACGTCTCGGGGATCGCTCACGGGGTCGACTCCGACCTCGGCACCGGTCGGTTCATCGCCATGTACGACCCGGCGGAGCCCGAGGGCTGGTACGGCCCGTTCCGCGTCGTCACGTTCGCCCAGGCGCCCCTCGAGCCCGAGATCGGGGTGGACGAGTTCGTCGCCGACGTCACGTGGAGCTGGCTCGTCGACGCCCTCGCGGCGCACGGTGCCGCGTACGACCACGCCTCCGGCACGGCGACCAAGATCATCTCGCGCGGCTACGGCGAGCTGAGCGCCCAGGGCGACGGCGCCCAGCTCGAGCTCCGTGCCTCGTGGAGCCCCACCGATGACGACCTCACGGCGCACGTGCGGGCCTGGGAGGACATCGTCGCGATGCTCGCCGGACTCCCACCGTCGTCGGACGGCGTCACCCTCCTCGCCCCGAGGCGGCTCGCCCGTGACTGACCAGCGCACGACGCCCGACGGAACGGACCCCGGCGTCGAGGACTCCCACGCGACCGTCCGCGTCATCGAGGACCTCGCGGCGTACCGGCAGGCCGTCGCGCACATCGCCGCCGGTCACGGTCCGGTCGCGGTCGACGCCGAGCGCGCGAGCGGCTACCGGTACTCCCAGCGCGCCTACCTGATCCAGGTCTACCGCCGCGGTGCCGGGGTGTTCCTGCTCGATCCGATCGCGATCAGGGCCGAGGACGCCGACGCGTTCGCCGCGCTCCAAGCGGTCATCGGGGACGAGGAGTGGGTGTTCCACGCCGCGAGCCAGGACCTGCCGTGCCTCCGCGAGGTCGGGCTCGTGCCGCGGCGCATCTTCGACACCGAGCTCGGAGCGCGGCTCGCGGGGCTCAGCCGCGTCGGCCTCGGCGCGGTCGTCGAGGAGCTCCTCGGGATCCACCTCGCCAAGGAGCACTCCGCCGCCGACTGGTCCACACGTCCGCTCCCCCAGGCGTGGCTCGTGTACGCGGCCCTCGACGTCGAGCTCCTCGTCGACCTCCGCGACGAGATGGCCGAGCGCCTCGAACGGTCCGGCAAGGCCCACATCGCCGAACAGGAGTTCGCGGCGGTCCTGACGCGCGTGCCGAAGCCCCCGCGCGCGGAGCCCTGGCGCCGGCTCTCGGGGCTGCACACGCTCCGCGGACAGCGGTCCCTCGCGATCGCACGGGCGCTCTGGCAGGCGCGTGACGCCTACGCCCAGGCGGCGGACGTCGCGCCCGGGCGCACGATCCCGGACTCGGCGATCATCGCCGCCGCGGCCGCGAACCCGTCGTCGAAGCGCGAGCTGGGTGCCGTCAAGACGTTCTCCGGACGCGCGAGCCGCAGCGAACTCGACCGGTGGTGGGCCGCCGTCGAGGAGGGCCGGGCGACCACGGACCTCCCGTCGGTGCGTGGAACGGGTGAGCCGTCCCTCCCGCCGCCGCGCGCGTGGTCGGACCGCAATCCCGCGGCCGATCGCCGGTACAAGGCGGCGCGACCGGCGGTCGTGGCGCGCGCCGAGGAGCTCGCGCTCCCGGTCGAGAACCTGCTCACTCCGGACACCCTCCGGACGCTCGCGTGGGAGCCCCCCTCGCCCGTGACGCCCGAGACCGTCGCCGACGCGCTGGCCGCGCTCGACGCCCGCCCGTGGCAGATCGAGGAGACCGCGGACCGCATCGCCGCCGCGTTTGTGGCAGCCGGACAGGCCGACGAGCCGGGCGGCGAGTCCGCCTCGTAGGAACCGGCCAACCGACTCGCTCCGGGGTCGCGCCCGGCATAGCGTCGGCGATGATCGAGGAAGATCAGGAGGCTCATGTGACCAAGGCATCAGACGTCGTCTTCGTGGACGGTGTCCGGACCCCGTTCGGACGCGCCGGCGAGAAAGGGGTGTTCTGGAACACCCGGGCGGACGACCTCGCGACGCACGCGATGCGTGGCCTGTTCGACCGGAACCCGTCGCTGGACGGCGCCGCCGTGGACGACGTCGCGGTCGCCGCGACGACGCAGCAGGGCGATCAGGGGCTGACGCTCGGCCGCACGGTCGGCATGCTCGCGGGCCTCCCGAAGTCGGTTCCCGGGTACGCGATCGACCGGATGTGCGCCGGCGCGATGACGAGCGTGACGACCCTGGCCGGGGCGATCGCGTTCGGCGCCGCCGACGTCGCGATCGCCGGCGGGGTCGAGCACATGGGTCGGCACCCGATGGGTTTCGGGGTCGACCCGAACCCCCGGTTCCTCGCCGAGCGCATGGTCGCGGGCGACGCACTCGTCATGGGCAACACCGCGGAACGACTGCACGACCGGTTCCCCGCGATCACGAAGGACCGCACCGACGCCTACGCCGTCCGCTCCCAGCAGCGGTACCAGGCGGCGTGGGAGGCCGGGAAGCTCCAGCCGGACCTCGTCCCCGTCGCGGTCGCGACCGGATCGGGCTGGGACGTCGTCGACCGCGACGAACCGCCGCGGCCCGGCACCACCCTGGAGGCCCTGGCCGCGCTGGGGACACCGTTCCGGCCCCACGGACGGGTCACCGCCGGCAACGCCGCCGGCCTCAACGACGGCGCCACCATGAGCCTCCTCGCCTCGGAGGACGGCGCGAAGCAGCACGGACTCCCGACGAAGATGCGCATGGTGTCGTTCGCGTTCGCCGGCGTCGACCCCGAGGTCATGGGCGTCGGACCCGTCCCGGCGACGGACAAGGCGCTCCGGAAGGCCGGGCTGTCGATCGACGACATCGGGCTGTTCGAGATCAACGAGGCGTTCGCCGTGCAGGTCCTGGCGTTCCTGGACAACTACGGCATCCCGGAGGACAGCGAGAAGGTGAACCCGTGGGGCGGGGCCATCGCGGTCGGCCACCCCCTCGCGTCGAGCGGTGTCCGGCTCATGACCCAGCTCGCCGCCCAGTTCGCCGAGCACCCCGAGGTCCGGTACGGGATCACGACGATGTGCATCGGACTCGGGCAGGGCGGCACGGTGGTCTGGGAGAACCCGGGCTTCTCGCGCAGCGCGGCACGGAAGGCGGCCTGACATGACCACGACCGGCACGAACGCCACCGCGGCACCGGACCAGGCCGTGCTCGACCGACTCGAGGCGCTCGCGGCCGACGAGGTCGTCACGAACGCCCACGTCAAGCACGTGGCGCTGCCCTCCGGAGGCCGTCTGGCGCTCATCACGCTCGACAACGGCAAGGACCACAAACGCCCCAACACGCTCGGCCCGCGGTCGCTCCGGGCGCTCGGCGAGGCGCTCGACCAGGTGCGCGCGGACGCCGCCGCCGGCACGATCCGCGCCGCGGCCATCACGGGCAAGCAGTACTGCCTCGCCGCCGGCGCCGACCTCTCCCAGGCCTCCCGCGTGCCGGACCGCGAGACCGCGCACGCGCTCGCCCGGCTCGGACACGACACCCTCCGGCGGCTCGGCGACCTCGGCGTGCCGTCGTTCGCCTTCGTCAACGGGATGGCCCTCGGCGGCGGACTCGAGGTCGCGCTGCACTGCACCTACCGCGTGTTCTCGTCCGCGGCGCAGGGCATCGGGCTGCCCGAGGTGTTCCTCGGGATCATCCCCGGCTGGGGCGGCGCGACGCTGCTCCCGCGGCTCATCGGGCCCGAGCGCGCGCTCCGCGTCATCGTGGAGAACCCGCTGAAGAACAACCGGCTCATGGACGGGCCCACCGCCGTCGAACTCGGCATCGGCGATGCGCTCGTGCCCTCGGCGATGTTCCTCACCGATGCGCTGCGCTGGGCCGACGGCGTGCTGTCCGGTCGGGTGACGGTGAAGCGCCCGAACGAGCCGGGCACCCTCGCCAAGGCCACCTGGGGCACGGTCGTCAAGGTCGCCCGAGGGCAGGTCACGGGCCGGATCGGCACCGTGCCGCGCTCGCCCCGGGTCGCTCTCGACCTCGTCGCCGCCGCCCGTTCCGGCAGCCTCGACGACCGGTTCGCGGCCGAGGACGACGCCCTCGCGGACCTCATCAGCGGCGACCAGTTCGCCGCGTCGATGTACGCGTTCGACCTCGTGCAGAAGCGCGCCAAGCGTCCGGTCGGCGCACCCGAGGCCGCTCCGCGGACGATCACGAAGGTCGGCGTGCTCGGTGCCGGACTCATGGCGTCGCAGTTCGCGCTGTTGTTCGCCCGCCGTCTCGGTGTGCCCGTGGTCATCACCGACCTCGACCAGGGCCGCGTCGATGCCGGGGTGGCCCGGATCCGCAGCGAGGTCGACGCGCTGCTCGGCAAGGGACGGATCTCGCCCGACGACGCCAACCGGATCGTGGGCCTCGTCTCCGGCACGGTGTCCCTCGAGCCGTTCGCTGACGCGGACTGGGTCATCGAGGCCGTGTTCGAGGAACTCGGCGTCAAACAGGACGTCCTCCGCCGGGTCGAGCAGATCGTCGCCCCGGACGCGATCCTCGCCACGAACACGTCGTCGCTCTCGGTCGAGGCCATGGCCGACGCGCTCGAGCACCCGGACCGCCTCGTGGGCTTCCACTTCTTCAACCCGGTCGCGGTCATGCCGCTCGTCGAGGTGGTCCGCGCACCGCGGACGTCGGACGAGGCCGTCTCGACCGCACTCGCCGTCGCGAGGACGCTGAAGAAGACCGCGATCATCACGGCGGACGCCCCCGGCTTCGTGGTGAACCGTGTGCTCGCCCGGGTCCTCGGCGAGGCGATGCGCGGCGTCGAGCAGGGCACCCCGTTCGAGGTCGTGGCCGAGGGCGCCGCGCCGCTCGGCCTCCCGATGTCGCCGTTCGAACTGCTCGAACTCGTCGGTCTGCCCGTCGGCGCCCACGTGCTCGACTCCCACCACCAGGCGTTCCCCGACCGCTACTGGTCGGGCGACGGACTCCGGCGGCTCGCCGAGCACGGTGCCATCACGACGCGCGACAAGAAGGGCGCCGTGACCGGGTACGACCGGGCGGCGGTGGAACTCGTCGCGCCCGCGAGGAAGGACGCGACACCATCGTCCGCGGCGGAGATCCAGCGACGCTTCGAGGACGGCCTCGCGGACGAGCTCCACCGCATGCTCGACGAGGGCGTCGTCTCCGCCGTCGAGGACATCGACCTCGGGCTGATCCTCGGTGCCGGGTACCCGTTCCACTCGGGCGGCATCAGCCCATACCTCGACCGGGTCGGCGCGTCCGAGCGGGTGTTCGGCGGCACGTTCCACGACCCGCGGATCGTGGGTCCGGCCTCCCGCTGAGCGCCGCTCCGGCCGCGTCGCACCGGAGCATCCCGTTCGGACACCGGGATGCCCCGGTGCGACCGGCACCCCGGCGGTGCGACGGCGGTCGCGGACCCGCCGCCGTCAGCGCTGCGCCGAGCCCGACGACTCGCGAGCGGGGGCGGGCTTCGCCTTCGGCAGCTTCGTGCCCACGACCTGGTCGATCACGTCGCGCGCGATCGCCTGTGCCGACAGTCCGACCTGCTCGAGGATCTGGGACCGCGACGCGTGGTCGATGAACGCGTCGGGCAGCCCGAGCTCGTTCACCGCGGTGTCGACTCCGGCCGCGCGGAGGTCCTGCCGCAGGCGCGTCCCGATGCCCCCGACGCGGACGCCGTCCTCGAGCGTGATGACGAGCCGGTGGTCGCGCGCGAGGTCGACGAGCGAGGTCGCGATGGGCACGACCCATCGCGGGTCGACCACCGTGGCGCCGATGCCCTGCGCTTCGAGGAGCGCGGCGACGTCGAGCGCGATCGGTGCCATCGCCCCGACCGCGACGATGAGGACGTCCTCGGCGTCCGACGAGTCCGACGCCGACCGGAGCACGTCCACGCCGTCCGCGAGGCGGTGCACCGCGGGGATGTCGGGCCCGACCGCGCCCTTCGGGAACCGCACGACGGTCGGGGCGTCGTCGACGGCGACGGCCTCGCGGAACTCCTCGCGGAGGGTGCTGGCGTCACGGGGCGCAGCGATGCGGATGCCCGGGACGACCTGCAGGATCGCGAGGTCCCACATGCCGTGGTGGCTCGGCCCGTCCGGACCGGTGACGCCGGCGCGGTCGAGCACGAAGGTCACGCCGGCGCGGTGCAGGGCGACGTCCATGAGGACCTGGTCGAACGCGCGGTTCACGAACGTCGCGTAGAGCGCCACGACCGGGTGCAGTCCGCCGAACGCGAGCCCCGCTGCCGTGGTGACGGCGTGCTGCTCGGCGATCCCCACGTCGTACACGCGCTCCGGGTGCCGCTCCTGGAACCGATGCAGTCCCGTCGGCCGGAGCATCGCCGCGGTGATCGCGACGATGCGCTCGTCGTCATCGCCGGCCTGCGCGAGTGCCTCCGCGAACACGTCCGTCCAGGCGGGTCCGGCGCTCGCGCTCTCAAGCGACTCGCCCGTCTCGGGGTCGATGTGCCCGACGGCGTGGAACTGGTCGGCGACGTCGCGGAGCGCGGGCTCGAAGCCGTGCCCCTTCTCCGTGATCGCGTGCACGATGACCGGCGTCCCGTAGTCCTTCGCCTGCCGGAACGCGGCTTCGAGCGCGCGCTCGTCGTGGCCGTCGACCGGTCCGATGTACTTGATGTCGAGGTTCGAGTACAGCGCCTCGTTGTTCGTGAACCGCGACAGGAACCCGTGCATGCCGCCCCGGAGTCCCCGGTACACGGCACGTCCGGGATGCCCGAAGTGGCTCGCGAAGCGTTGGGTGCGCTCGTACATCTCGCGGTACTCACGCCGCGTCCGCACCTGGTTGAGGAACCGCGCCATGCCGCCGATCGTCGGCGCGTAGGAGCGGCCGTTGTCGTTGACGACGATGACGAGACGGCGGTCGTTGTCGTCCGAGATGTTGTTGAGGGCCTCCCACGTCATGCCGCCGGTGAGCGCGCCGTCACCGACCACGGCCACGACGGTGCGATCACTCTGCCCGGTGAGCTGGAACCCCCGCGAGATGCCGTCCGCCCACGACAGCGACGACGACGCGTGCGAGGACTCGACGATGTCGTGCTCGGACTCGGATCGCTGCGGGTACCCGGCGAGACCGCCCTGTGTCCGCAGGCCGCTGAAGTCCTGTCGCCCCGTGATGAGCTTGTGGACGTACGACTGGTGCCCGGTGTCGAACACCATGGGGTCGTGTGGGGAGTCGAACACCCGGTGCATGGCGAGGGTGAGTTCCACCACGCCGAGGTTCGGCCCGAGGTGCCCGCCCGTCTTCGCCACCTCGGCCACGAGGAACGTGCGGATCTCCGCTGCGAGCTCGACCATCTGGGTGTCGGACAGACGCTTCAGGTCGCGTGGCGACCGGATGCCGGACAACAGGCTCACGGACGCTCCTTTCGTGGGCGAACGCTCAGTGTATTCGCGCCACCGCAGAACGGTCTGGTTGCTGGCGGCGCGGGGCTCGTCGCGCAGATGGTGACCTGGACGGACGGGAGGGACGGTGCCAGTCGCACCCTCCCTCCCGTCCGTCCACCGGTCACCTAGACGAGCGAGCGGAGCACGTACTGCAGGATGCCGCCGTTGCGGTAGTAGTCGGCCTCGCCGGGGGTGTCGATGCGCACCACCGCGTCGAACTCGACGGGCTGGGCACCCGCGGGCGAGTGCTCACTCGGCGTCGCGGTGACGTGCACCGTGCGCGGGGTCGTCCCGTCGTTGAGCTGCTCGAGCCCCGAGATCGACACGACCTCGGTGCCGTCGAGTCCGAGCGAGTCCGCGGTCTCGCCCGCCGGGAACTGCAGCGGCACGACACCCATGCCGATGAGGTTCGAGCGGTGGATGCGCTCGAAGCTCTCCGCGATCACCGCACGGACGCCGAGCAGGTTCGTGCCCTTCGCCGCCCAGTCGCGGGAGGATCCGGAGCCGTACTCCTTGCCGCCGAGGATCACGAGCGGGACACCCTGCGCCTGGTAGTGCTGGGACGCGTCGTAGATGAACGCCTGGGCACCCTCCGGGCTCGTGAAGTCCCGCGTGTACCCGCCCTCGACGCCGTCCAGCAGCAGGTTCTTGAGCCGGATGTTCGCGAACGTCCCGCGGATCATGACCTCGTGGTTGCCGCGGCGCGACCCGTACGAGTTGAAGTCCTTCCGGTCCACCCCGTGCTCTGCCAGGTAGTGCCCGGCGGGGCTGTCCGCCTTGATGGACCCGGCGGGCGAGATGTGGTCGGTCGTGACGGAGTCGCCGAGCTTCGCGAGCACCCGGGCGCCGCTGATGTCCGATACCGGGGTGGTCTCGATCGTCAGGCCCTCGAAGTACGGGGGCTTCCGGACGTAGGTCGACTCGGCGTCCCACTCGAACGTGTCACCGGTCGGCGTCGGCAAGGACTTCCAGCGGTCGTCGCCCTCGAACACCGAGGCGTACTCGTGCGTGAACATCCCGGTGTCGATCGAGTGGTCGATGACCTCCTGCACCTCGGCCGCGTCGGGCCAGATGTCCTTGAGGTACACCGGCTCCCCCGACTGGTCCGTGCCGAGCGCGTCCGCGTCGAAGTCGAAGTGCATGGACCCGGCCAGCGCGTACGCGATCACGAGGGGCGGGGACGCCAGGTAGTTCATCTTGACGTCGGGGTTGATGCGCCCCTCGAAGTTCCGGTTGCCGGAGAGCACCGCGGTCACGGCGAGGTCGTTGTCCTGCACCGCCTGCGAGATCTCGTCGGGCAGCGGGCCGGAGTTGCCGATGCACGTGGTGCAGCCGTAGCCGACCGTGTAGAACCCGAGGTCCTCGAGGTACCCGGTGAGCCCGGCCTTCTCGTAGTAGTCCGTGACGACCTTCGACCCGGGCGCGAGCGTGGTCTTGACCCACGGCTTCGACTTCAGGCCCTTCTTCGCGGCGTTCCGGGCGAGGAGCCCGGCCGCGAGCATCACCGACGGGTTCGACGTGTTCGTGCACGACGTGATCGCGGCGATGGCGACCGCGCCGTGGTCGATCGTGAACGCGTCGCCGCCGTCGAGCGCCACCCGGACCGGCTTCGACGCCGTGTTCGGCGCGCTGGCGGCGTGGAGCGGGACCTCCGACGGCTGGGCGTCCGCGTCGTCCTGGACGGCGTGCTCGTCGCCGGGCGCGGCGGCCACCGGGTCCGACGCGGGGAACGAGTCGGCGACGGCCTTGTCCTCTTCCGACGGCGTCGTCGTGGCGTAGTTCGCCAGGTCGACCTCGAACTGGTCCTTGGCGACCGAGAGCTCGATCCGGTCCTGGGGGCGCTTCGGTCCGGAGATCGACGGCACGACCGTCGAGAGGTCGAGCTCGAGGTACTCGGAGTACGCCGGCTCCACCGAGGGGTCGTGCCAGAGGCCCTGCGCCTTCGAGTAGGCCTCGACGAGGGCGATCTGCGACTCCTCGCGCCCGGTGAGGCGCAGGTACTCGAGCGTGACGTCGTCGACCGGGAAGATCGCGGCGGTCGACCCGAACTCGGGGCTCATGTTGCCGATCGTCGCGCGGTTCGCGAGCGGCACCTGGGCGACGCCCTCGCCGTAGAACTCGACGAACTTGCCGACCACGCCGTGCTTCCGGAGCATCTGGGTGATCGTCAGGACGACGTCGGTCGCGGTGACGCCGGCCGGGATCGCACCGGACAGCTTGAACCCGACGACCTTCGGGATGAGCATCGACACCGGCTGACCGAGCATCGCCGCCTCGGCCTCGATGCCGCCGACGCCCCACCCGAGGACGCCGAGCCCGTTCACCATCGTGGTGTGCGAGTCGGTGCCGACGAGGGTGTCCGGGTAGGCCGTCAGCTCGCCGTCGATCTCGCGCGTGTAGGTGACACGGGCGAGGTACTCGATGTTCACCTGGTGGACGATGCCGGTGCCCGGCGGGACGACCTTGAAGTCCTCGAACGCGGTCTGCCCCCAGCGGAGGAACTGGTACCGCTCGCCGTTCCGCTCGTACTCGATGTCCGTGTTGACCTTCAGCGCGTCAGCACGCCCGAAGAGGTCGGCGATCACCGAGTGGTCGATGACGAGCTCGGCCGGTGCGAGGGGGTTGATCTTCGTCGGGTCCCCGCCGATCTCCGCCATCGCCTCACGCATGGTGGCCAGGTCGACGATGCACGGCACGCCGGTGAAGTCCTGCATCACCACGCGCGCGGGCGTGAACTGGATCTCGGTGTCGGGCTCCGCGGTCGGCACCCAGGAGCCGAGCGCGCGGATCTGCGCCTCGGTGACGTTCGCGCCGTCCTCGGTGCGCAGCAGGTTCTCGAGCAGGACCTTCAGGCTGTACGGGAGTCGCTCGTGTCCGGGCACGGTGTCGATGCGGTGGAACGCGTGGTCGACACCCCCGACCGTGAGGACGTCCTTCGAACCGAAGCTGTTCAACGCAGCCATCGTGCCGCCTCCCTTGCTGGTCGGGTCCGCTCCGTCGCGGGCCCGAGATGTCTCGATGTCGAGACAGATGCTACACGCGGTCGGGGCCTCCGGCGGCGTCGACGTCCCCGGTGCCGCCGTCGGCGACCTGCCCGAACACGGAGCGGACGAGCAGCCACGTCACCCAGAGCATCGCCGCGTAGAGCGGTACCCCGGTCACGAGCTTGATGCCGGCCAGGAGCTCCACCTGCGCGGCGAGGTAGAGCGGGACCTCGATCGCGAGCCGCACCGCGAACAGCCCCGCCCAGAGCCAGGTCGCCACGGTGAGCACACGGCGCTTGCCGGGGTCGCTGCGCCAGTGGTCGCCCTCCGGCAGCAGGAGCCCCACGACGATCCCGATGAGCGGCCGTCGGGCCACGAGGGTGGCGAGCAACACGGCCAGGGACACCGCGTTCACGACGATGCCCGGCACGAAGTTGCTCTCGGCGCGCCCGGTGAACAGCGACAGGCCGGCGGAGATCGCGACGCCGAGGATCCCGGAGAGCGCGGTGACGAGCGGCTGACGCTGCACGAGCCGCAGCCCGACGAACACGAGCCCGACGAGCACGGGGACCACGACACTCGGCACGAGCTGGTGCGTGACGGCGAACACGATCAGGAACGCGAACCCCGGGAGGATCGACTCGGCCAGTCCGCGCACCCCGCCGACCGCCGCGACGAGCGCCCGGCCCGATGGCGCCTCGCCCGGAGCGACCCGCGCGATGCCGGCCCGCGCGACCGCGTCACGCAGCTGCGCCGACAACGACAGCGCGTCGGCGTGGTCTGTGGCGTGGTCCTCGGGGAGCGGGGCGCTCGGGTCCGACGTCATCAGATCGTCGCGGTCGGCATCGTCTTCGGCATGTGGAGCGGGATGAGGTCGCGGGGCGGCATGGGACTCGTCCCGCGGACGACGACCACGCTCCGGAACAGGTCCTCGATCTCGGTCGCGGCCTCGGGGTCCTCCGCCGCCTTGCCGGCGATCACACCGCGGAGGAACCAGCGGGGCCCGTCGACCCCGACGAAGCGCGCGGTCCGCAGGCCGTCGGTGACGCCGTCCTCGCCGACCACCGGGACGTCCGCGCGGAGCTCCGGGCCGAGCGGCCCGTCCACCTCGGTCGCCACGCCACCCTGCCGGCCGATCTGCTCGGCGATCTGCGCGCGGATCTCGTGCCAGAGCCCCGTCGTCCGGGGCGCGGCGAACGGCTGCACCTGGAGCGTCGACTCCTCGAAGTCGAGACCGACCGCGACGACCCGCTGCGAGCCCTCCTCGACCTCGAGGCGGAGGTGGAGGCCCTCGCGCGGCAGGATCTTCACCCCGCCGAGGTCGACGTACGGACGCACGGGATTCGCCTCGGTCTCGTCGAGCGGCCCGTTCTCCTCGCGGTCTGCGGGAGCCGACTTCGCCGTCGGCTCGACCGTCACGACCTCGTCGAGCGCCTCGTCGGCCTCGTCCGCGATGTCCACCTCGGGCGTGGTCGAGGCGAGCTCGACCTCCTCGGCGGGCTCGGTGCCCTTCTTGCCCCTGCCGATCCTCATGCGCCGGCTCCTTCCTGGTCGTCCGTTCCGGGTCGCGTGCCGTCCGCCGCGCCCTCCGTCGTGGGGGCGGCCGCCACGCTCACGTCCACCGCCGTACCGTACCCGGACGACCCGAATCCGCCGTGTCCGCGGACGCTGTCCGGGAGCTCGTCGACGGCGACGAACCGCACGGCGGGCACGGGCATCACGACGAGCTGGGCGATGCGGTCCCCCACCGCCACCGAGTACGACTCGCGCTGGTCCGTGTTGAGCAGGGCGACCTTGAGCTCCCCGCGGTACCCGGCGTCGATCGTGCCGGGCGCGTTGACGATCGTGATCCCGTGCTTGGCGGCCAGACCGCTCCGCGGCACCACGAACCCGGCGTACCCGTCGGGCAGGGCGATCCGCACGCCGGTGCCGACGAGTCGACGCTCACCGGGGGCGAGCACCACCGCCTCGGTGGAGACGAGGTCGGCTCCGGCGTCTCCCGGGTGGGCGAACCGAGGGGCGTCCGCCCCGGTCCATGGCACGTCGAGGGGCTCGGTCACGTGACGAGGGTAGTGCACACGGCGTGGTCGAATAGGGGGGTGACCGTGTACCGCGAACGACTCTGGGCTCCCCCGACCCTCTACCTCGCGACCGCGCTGGTGATCCCCGCCAGCCTGCTCGTGTTCCTGCCCATCAACACCACCGTCGGCGTCGTCGTCGCGATCGGCATGGAGCTCGCGGTCCTCGTCATGCTCTGGCTGCTCGCACCGATCGTCGAGGTGACCGAGGACGAGTTCCGGGCGGGCCGCGCGCACCTGCCGCGGAGCGCGGTCGGCGCGGTGCAGGGGTACGACGGCAGCGCGGCGACCCGCGAGCGCGGGCCGACGTTGGACGCGCGCGCGTGGACGCTCTTCCGTGGCTACGTCCACGGGGTGGTCAAGGTCGAGGTCGCCGACGCGCAGGACCCGACCCCGTACTGGTTGGTGTCCGTGCGGCACCCCGACCAGGTCGTCGCGGCCCTCGGACGCTGACCGGTCGGGAGGACGACGAACGGCGCCGGTCGGGAGCACGACGAACGGCGCCGGTCGGGAGCACGACGAACGGCGCCGGACCCCGATCGGGATCCGGCGCCGTTCGACGTGCGGGGTGTGGACTACGCCGAGGCGCACTCCATGCAGACGGGACCGAGCTTCGTCTCGTGGTCGAGCTGCGAGCGGTGCTTCACGAGGAAGCACTCGACGCAGGTGAACTCGTCCACCTGCGGCGGCAGCACCACGACGTCGAGGTCGACGTCGGAGAGGTCCTGTCCGGCGAGTTCGAAGCTGCCGGGGTTGTCGGCGTCGTCGACGTCCACGACACCCGACATCTTGTCGGGGACGCGCTCCTTCAGTGCCTCGATCGACTCGGAGTCGTCGTCGGTCTTCCGAGGGGCGTCGTAGTCGGTGGCCATGCCCATCCGTTCTCGTTGAGAGGGGTCGTCGCCGGGATCGGCGGCGACAGTTTGCATCAAGTACCGATGATTCGCAAACCGTGCGATCCGGTGCTCCAGCAGGCGGTGCAACCCGTCGGGCCGGCTGCGCATTCCCGCTTCCAGCCCGTCTTCACGCCATCGTCGGCACCGGCGTCAGCGGCCGGCCACGGACACGAGGCCGACGACGTTTCCGCGCGGCACGCCCACGACGTCCCGGTCGCGGGGTCGGGCGGGTGGCACACTTCCGGACTGTACGCATGCACGGGAAGGCGGACAGATGCAAGACGTGAGAGTCATCGGTGTGGAACCGGGCGCGATCCTCCTCGCGACCGACTCCGGGAGCGAGTACCGGCTCGCGGTCACCCCCTCGCTGTCCGGCCAGGTCCGCCAGGCGAGCCCCGCCGAGGGCGAGCCGCACCGCCGGATCCCGCCCAAGGAGATCCAGGCGCGCATCCGCGCCGGGTTGAGCAGCGAGCAGGTCGCCGAGCTCATGGGCGTCGCGGTCGAGGACGTCCGTCGGTTCGAGGGGCCGGTGATGGCCGAGCGGTCGTTCGTGCTCGACGCCGCCCGACGCGTCTCCGTCACGGGCGAAGCGGGAGCACCCGAGGTCTTCGGTGACGCCATCACCGCGCGGCTCGAGGCCGGCGACGCCACCGACGTCCGCTGGTCCAGCCGGAAGGACGTCGAGCACGGCTGGCAGGTGCAGGTCCACTACGTCGCGGACGAGGTCGAGCACGACGCGCAGTGGCGCTTCGACCCGAAGACCTCGACGCTGACGCCCGACAACGGCGACGCGCACCGCCTGTCGCGCGAGGACGACGACGAGGGCCTCACCCCTCGGCTCCGCGCCGTCGATCCGGAGCCCGAGGACAGCGCGTCCACCCGGTTCGACTCCGGCGCGTTCCGGGTCGAGACCGACCAGCGTCCGGCACCGGACCGGGAGGCCGCCGACCGTCCGCCACTCCGCGCACCGCTGCCGCGCATCGGCGCGCCGGCCGTCGAGGAACGGGGCCCGGGGAACGAGACCGCCGACCTGCTCGAGGCGCTGCGGCGCCGGCGCGGTGAGCGCGAGGCCGCCACGTTCGGCGACCACTCGGACGACCGCCGCGGGGACGACCGGCAGCGCCGGTCGGTGACCGTCGTGGACATCCCGCTCGACACCCTCGCTCCCGGCGAGGTCGGCGACGCCGACGGGGTCGACGACCCGGTGGGCGACGGCGGCCGCCCATCGTCCGCGCCCCGGGCGGACGAGTCCGGCTCCACCGCGGAGCAGCCCGACGGAGGCCGACCGGACCGGAAGAAGCGGAGCCGACGGGCGATGCCGAGCTGGGACGAGATCGTGTTCGGCACGCGGCCGGACGACGACCTGGCCTGATCCGGCACCCCGACCTCAGGTGGCGAACGCCCCCGCGAGGAGCAGCGGGACGTAGGTCTCGTCGTCCGACATCGATCCGTGCTGGCCGAGCATCCGCCGGGGGTGTTCGCCGGCCTCGCGGTCGTCGTTGAACGCCCACTGACCGCGAGCGGCGACCACGACGTCGCCGAGTCGCGCCCGGACCGGGTCGGTGACCGCCCCGAACCACCCGGCGGCGATCGCCTCGTCGCGGCTCGCCACCCACGCGCGCTTGCCGACGCGCTCCCGCCACGCGCGCACGGTGGCGTCGACGTCGGTCCCCGGCGCCAGGGTGAGCTGTCGGCAGCGCGGATCCCCCGCGAACCCGACGACCGGTTCGAGCAGGTCGGGAGCGATGGCGACGTTCGCCTCGTCGGGGACGTCGAGCACGCCGTGGTCCGCGGTGACGACGAGGCCGACATCGGCCGGGAGCGCCGCCGCGAGCCGGGCCAGTTCGGCGTCGAGGGCCTCGAGCGCACTCGTCCACCGGTCCGACTGCCAGCCGCGCTTGTGGGCGATCGAGTCGAGCTCCGGCACGTACAGGTAGACGAGCGTGGCCGGCCCGTCGGCGACCGCCTCGAGCGCGGCGTCCACCCGGGCGGGGATGGTGTCGGCGTCGACGTAGTCCGCGCCCGCCAGGACGTTCGCGGTGAACCCCGACGTCCGGTATCGCGCCGGCCCGACCGACCGCACCACGAGCCCGTCGGCCACGGCCCGCTCGAACAGCGTCGGGACGAGCAACCACCCCGCGGGGACCTCGGCGTCCCAGCCGCTGAGCAGGTTGACCACGCGGCCCGAGCCCGGGTCGAACCCGCTGTACCCGACGACGCCGTGCGTCCCGGGCGTCGCACCCGTGCTGAGCGTCGTGAGCGCGGCGGCGGTCGTCGTGGGGAACCCGCTCCGCAGGCGGCGCTTCTCGGCGGCGAGGAACCGCGCGTGACCGGCGCGCGCCCGCACGGCGTTCGCACCGAGTCCGTCGACGAGCACGACGATCGCGGACCGGGCGGGACGGAGCCGGATCCGGGCCTCCCGACCGAGCCCCGCGAGCGCCGGTCCAGGGTGGCCGAGTGCGGTCAGGCAGGCCGGCACCACGTCGGCGAGGTTCGCGGTGTCCTGCGTCGCCGTCGGTACCATCGGAGTCATCCGGCCCAGTCAACCAGACAGCGCCGCGACAGAGAGGGCCCATGGCACGCACGGACGCAGTCGGCCTCCCCGACGGTGAGCGCATCGAGGACGTCGACGTCTCCGAGGAGATGCAGGGCTCGTTCCTCGAGTACGCGTACTCGGTCATCTACTCCCGCGCGCTGCCCGACGCCCGTGACGGCCTGAAGCCCGTCCAACGCCGGATCCTGTACCAGATGTCGGAGATGGGCCTCCGCCCGGACCGCGGACACGTCAAGTGCGCGCGCGTGACCGGCGAGGTCATGGGCAAGCTGCACCCGCACGGCGACGGCGCGATCTACGACGCCCTCGTGCGGATGGCACAGGACTTCACGATGCGCGTCCCGCTCGTCGACGGCCACGGCAACTTCGGCTCGCTCGACGACGGACCCGCCGCCGCCCGCTACACCGAGGCACGACTCGCCGAGCCGTCGATGGCGATGACCGACGGCCTCGGTGAGGACGTCGTCGACTTCGTCCCGAACTACGACAACCAGCTCATGCAGCCCGAGGTGCTGCCCGCGGCGTTCCCGAACCTGCTCGTGAACGGCGCGTCCGGGATCGCGGTCGGCATGGCCACGAACATGGCGCCGCACAACCTCGGCGAGGTCGTCGAGGCCGCGAAGCACCTGCTCCGTCACCCCGACGCGACCCTCGACGAGCTCATGGAGTTCGTGCCCGGCCCCGACCTGCCGTCGGGCGGCACGATCGTCGGCCTCGCCGGGGTCCGGGACGCCTACGCCACCGGCCGCGGCTCCTTCCGCACCCGCGCCAAGGTGAGCGTCGAGAGCATCACCCCACGCAAGACCGGGCTCGTCGTCACCGAGCTGCCGTACCTCGTCGGTCCCGAGCGGGTGATCGAGAAGATCAAGGACGGCGTCCAGTCCAAGAAGCTCTCGGGGATCTCGGACGTCACCGACCTGACCGACCGGAACCACGGACTCCGGCTCGTCATCGGGATCAAGACCGGGTTCAACCCGTCCGCCGTGCTCGAGCAGCTGTACAAGCACACCCCGCTCGAGGACGGCTTCGGCATCAACAACGTCGCCCTCGTCGACGGCACCCCGCAGACGCTCGGGCTCAAGGAGCTCCTCGAGGTCTACGTCGCACACCGCCTCGACGTCGTGACCCGCCGGTCCCGCTACCGCCTCGCGCGGCGTCGCGAGCGTCTCCACCTCATCGAGGGCCTGCTCATCGCGATCCTCGACATCGACGAGGTCATCGAGGTCATCCGGACCTCGGACGACTCCGAGGCCGCACGCACGCGGCTCCAAGAGGTCTTCGACCTGTCCGAGGTGCAGGCCGAGTACATCCTCGAGCTGCGCCTGCGGCGCCTCACCAAGTTCTCGCGCCTCGAGCTCGAGCGGGAACGCGACGAGCTGCTCACCGACATCGCCGCCCTGGAGGAACTGCTCGGCTCCGACGCCCGGCTCCGGACCCAGGTGGCCACGGAACTCACCGAGGTCGCGGACCGCTTCGCGACCCCGCGCCGCACCCTGCTCACCGAAGCCGACGCGCCCGTGCGCGGCGGACGCAAGGCCGCCGTCGAGCTCGAGATCGTGGACGCACCGTGCCGCGTGCTCCTGTCCACCACCGGACGGCTCGTGCGCGTCGACCAGACCGAGGGCTCCGACCGCGTCGCGCGCACCCCGGCGCGATCGAAGCACGACGCCGTGCGGTCCACCGTCGCCACCACGGTGCGGTCCTCCGTCGGCGCACTCACGGACCGTGGCCGCGTCGTGCGGTTCTCGCCCGTCGACGTCCCCGCCGTCCCGCCGGCCTCGGTCCGCCTGGACGCCGGCGTGCGTGTCCGCGACTACCTGGGCCTGCCGTCGGGTGAGACCGTCGTCGCGCTCCTCGACCCCGAGTCACCGAACGCGCTCGCGATCGGCACACGGCAGGGCGTCGTCAAGCGCGTCGTGCCGAACGCGTGGCCGGACAAGCCCGACGTCGTGGCGATCGCCCTCAAGGACGGCGACGCCGTGGTCGGCGCCACACAGGGACCCGAACAGGACGACGTCGTGTTCGTGACCTCGAACGCGCAGCTCCTGCGGTTCCCCGCCGCCGTGGTCCGCCCGCAGGGGCTCCCCGCGGGCGGCGTCGCCGGCGTCCAGCTCGCCGCGGGTGCCACGGTCATCGCCTTCACGACCGTCGACCCAGCGGCCGACGTCGTCGTCGCGACCGTGTCCACGTCGTCCGCGACGCTCGCCGGCACGGACCCCGGCCGCGCCAAGGTCTCCGCTCTGTCCGAGTTCCCCGCCAAGGGGCGCGGCACCATGGGGGTCCGGGCGCACGCGTTCCTCAAGGGCGAGGACGGCCTCGCCGTCGCGTGGGCCGGCGTCGCTCCCCCGCACGCGCTCGGTCCGGACGGCGCGGCCCGGACACTGCCCGACTGGTTGTCCAAGCGCGACGGGTCCGGGTCACCGCTCGAGGCCGTCGTGACCACGATCGGTGCGAGCCCCGCCGTCCCCATCGGGGCGGAGTCCGACCCCGCGTAGCGGGCCCGGAAGGCGACCCCGCGGAGCGGCCGGAAGGCGACCCCGCGGGGCGGCCGGGGCCTGGGCCGGTCAGGCGTCGATGCGGTCCCGGTCGAGCCCCTGGCCGGCCAGGATGAACTCCTTGCGTGGCGCCACGTCGTTGCCCATGAGCAGCTCGAACACCCGAGCGGCGTTCTCGGCGTCCGAGACGTTGACGCGCCGGAGGGTCCGGTGCGCCCGGTCCATCGTGGTCTCGGCGAGCTGGTCGGCGTCCATCTCGCCGAGGCCCTTGTAGCGCTGGATCGGCTCCTGGTACTTCTTGCCCGACTTCTCGAGCTTCCGGAGCACGCCCTGCAGCTCCTGCTCCGAGTACGTGTACAGCGTGTCGTTCGGCTTGCCCCGGTTCACCACCACGACGCGGTGCAACGGCGGGACGGCGGCGAACACCCGGCCGGCCTCGATCATCGGGCGCATGTACCGGAAGAACAGCGTCAGCAGCAGCGTGCGGATGTGCGCACCATCGACATCGGCGTCGCTCATGACGATGACCTTGCCGTAACGGGCCTGGTCGAGCTCGAACGAGCGTCCGGATCCGGCTCCGACCACCTGGATGATCGACGCGCACTCGGCGTTCGAGAGCATGTCGCTCACCGAGGCCTTCTGCACGTTGAGGATCTTGCCGCGGATCGGAAGCAGCGCCTGGTACTCGCTGTTCCGGGCGAGCTTGGCGGTGCCGAGCGCGGAGTCGCCCTCGACGATGAACAGTTCGCTCGCGGCGACGTCGTTCGACCGGCAGTCGGCGAGCTTCGTGGGCAGGGACGAGCTCTCGAGCGCGTTCTTGCGGCGCTGGGTCTCCTTGTGCGCGCGAGCGGAGATCCGGGACTTCATCTCCGAGACGACCTTCTCGAGCAGCGCCTGCGACTGTGCCTTCTCGGTCCGCTGCGTCGACGTCAGGATCTCGGTCATGCGGGCGGCCACGACGTTCGCGACGATCTGCCGGACCGCCGGCGTGCCGAGGATCTCCTTCGTCTGCCCCTCGAACTGTGGCTCGGGCAGCCGCACCGTCAGCACCGCGGTGAGTCCGGCGAGCACGTCGTCCTTGTCGAGCTTGTCCTGCCCCACCTTGAGCCTGCGGGCGTTCGCGTCCACCTGCGCGCGGATCGCCTTCATCAGACCGTTCTCGAAGCCCGTCTGGTGCGTCCCGCCCTTCGGCGTCGCGATGATGTTGACGAAGCTCCGGGTCACGGTCTCGTAGCCGCTCCCCCAGCGCAGCGCGACGTCGACCTCGCAGGTGCGCTCGACCTCGGTCGCGACCATCGCCCCGGCGTCGTTGAGCACCGGCACGGTCTCGGTGAAGGTACCGGTCCCCGTGACGCGCCACGTGTCGGTCACGGCCGTGTCCGGAGCGAGGTGTTCGGCGAACTCGCTGATGCCACCGTCGAACCGGAACCGCTCGACGACCGGTCCCTCGAGCCGCTCGGCGCCCTGCCCCTCGGCGAGCCGGGATGCCGCAGCGATCGCGTGCGGGCGTTCGTCGGTGATGGTGATGCCGAGACCCGGCACGAGGAACGCCGTCTGCCGCGCCCGGTTCGTCAGGTCGCCGAGCTGGAACACCGCGTCGGCGGTGAAGATCTGCCGGTCGGCCCAGTACCGGACGCGCGTGCCCGTGACGCCGCGCTTCACCTTGCCGATCACTCGGAGCTCGCTGCCCGAGGTGAACGGGGTGAACGGTGCGTCCGGGCCGATGCCCGCAGCGTCGTCGAACACGCCGGGCTCACCGCGGTGGAACGACATCGCGTACGTCTTGCCGCCGCGGTCGACCTCGACGTCGAGGCGTTCCGACAGTGCGTTCACGACGGATGCGCCGACCCCGTGCAGACCGCCGGACGCGGCGTACGAGCCGGACCCGAACTTGCCGCCCGCGTGGAGCTTGGTGAACACGACCTCGACGCCCGTCAGCCCCGTCTTCGGCTCGACGTCGACGGGCACGCCACGCGCGACGTCCCCGACCTCGACGCTGCCGTCCGCGTGCAGCCGCACCGTGATCTCGTCGCCGTGGCCCGCGAGGGCCTCGTCGACGGAGTTGTCGATGATCTCCCACAGGCAGTGCATGAGCCCTCGTGAGTCCGTCGAACCGATGTACATCCCGGGACGCTTGCGGACCGCCTCGAGCCCTTCGAGCACGGAGAGATGGCGGGCGTTGTAGTCGGAACTCACCTGCCGAGGCTACCCGGGACCGGTGACGCTCCTGGCGCACCACCCCGGACGTGAGCGCACGACGCTCGGCCGACCCGCGCCTCCCGGCGGTGTCCGCGACGCGCAGGTGACCGTCGACGGAATCCGCGGTCAGCGAAACAGCGCGACCACAATGCGGGGATCCCAGGGAGCGCGTGCTGAAATGGACGCACCAACCCCGGCACCGCCTCCGATCAACGAGGAGCACACCATGTCCCAGACCGTGCAGGACCTCTCCATCGACGACCTCGGCAGCAACCAGCTCACGGCGGCCGACCGCTGCGACAGCTGCGGCGCGCAGGCCTACATCCGAGCCACGATGGCGAGCGGCGAGCTCCTCTTCTGCGCCCACCACGGTGCCGAGTTCAAGGACAAGCTCGCCGCGACCGCCCTCGAGTGGCACGACGAGACCAGCCGTCTCTACGAGAGCAAGTAGCGCCCGGCCCCGCCACGGCGATCGCCGCGGTCGGTCCGACGAACAGAGGCCGGATCCCCATCGGGGATCCGGCCTCTCGCGTACCCGGCCTGTGTGCCGCTCGCGACCGCGTCAGGCGATGCGCTTGAACGCCTTGTCGACGTAGCGCGTGATCACCGCGCGGGCCTCGCGAGCGTAGCGGTCCACGGCGGCGGTGCGGGCCGGATCCGGCGCGTATTCGCGACTCAGACGACCGGTGGCGGCGGCCAACACCGCATCGGTCAGGTGCGGGTTCAGTGGCAGGAGCGGCCCCTGGGTGTGGGTGCCGAACGCCGCGGCGGTCGCCGAGCCCTCGGTGCCGGTGCCGTCCTGGTTGCCGCCGCCCGACACGACGTCCGCGAACACCGCCGTGGGATCGATGTTCTCGATGCGGGTCGCGTGGTCCTCGAACCCCGCCACGCGTTGGTCTCCGCCGGGCAGGGTCGCACGCACGTCGAGCAGGAAGTAGTTGACCCGGCGCTCGGCGCCCCGCACGGCGCGGGCGTCGAACACCCCGAGGCCGGTCACCGGCGTCCCCTCGGTGGGGACGACCTCGCGGGTCGCCAGGTCGTAGCCGCCACCGACCGCCACGAGCGGCACGCCGGCGGCGACGGCGTCCTGGAGGAACGGTGCGAGCCGGGCGGGGTCCCCGCCGAGCGAGCGCATCGCGCTGAGCGGGCCGTTGCCGACCACGACGACGTCGGCGTCCGTCGGGAGGCTGTCCCCGACGTCGTGGCGCACGACCTCGGTCGGG
Source organism: Curtobacterium sp. MCBD17_040 (assembly GCF_003234805.2). Classification (GTDB taxonomy): domain Bacteria; phylum Actinomycetota; class Actinomycetes; order Actinomycetales; family Microbacteriaceae; genus Curtobacterium. Next base: position 1,534,473 of record NZ_CP126273.1, on the reverse strand, counting down.
ATCCCGGCGGCGTCCGCGCGGGCGACGAGGGCGGTCACGTTCCCCCGGTCGCCCGAGACGCCCATCTGCCGCGGGTAGAGGTGCAGGATCGTGAGGCAATCGGCCGTCATGCCGTCCTCTCCAGGTCGGGATGACCGAGGGCCTTGCGGGCCAGCATCATGATCTCGTAGTTGACGATGAAGTGCTTCGTACCGGACGTCGTCGCTCCGAGTCCGGACATCAGTCGGATCGCGGCCTCGACATCAGGCTCCACACGGCCGATCCGCACCCCGGCGAACTCGAGGGCGAGGGCGATCTGCCACGCTTTGTCACCCGACACGACGTCCACGTGGTCGAGATGCGAGAAGTCGATGTCGTAGATCCAGGAGATGTCCGGCGTGCCCTCGTCGATCGCCATGAGCACCTGCTCGGGCGGCGTCGACAGGGCGTCGAGGTTGAGCTGCAGGCTCGCGGCGTTCTTGAACATGGTGAACTCGGCGTGCTCTCCCGCGATCGGGATGCGCTCACCACGCCCGTAGGCCGGCTTCATCGCGGTGAAGGCCCGGGTCACCGCTTCCGCGCGGAACTGCTCGCCGAGGGCGGCCGAAGCGGTCGCGGTGGCAGCAGCGGCGTCCACCGCGTAGTGCAGCCCCCGGGCCGGCAGCCGCACCGGGATGTCGGCCCCACCGAAGCGGACCACCGCTGCGTCCCCGGTGGACTCGACGACCTCGGCGTCCGCGGCGGTCGTGCCCGACGCGTCCCGGGCGAAGTCGTCCGCGTTCTGCAATCCGTTCGGGGCCGCAGCGACGACCTCGGGCGCGGCGCCGAAGCGCAGGACCCGCTGGCCGGCCCGGCCCTCGTAGGCGTCGAGGAACTGGTCGTCGTGGTTCGTGATGACGTTCCGCGACGACGTCGCCGCGGTGTCGAGCATCATCGTCGCGACGCGCTCCGTCTCGAAGAACCGGTACAGCTGGTCCACCTGCACGTTGAGCATCGTGACCGTCGACGGCGAGAGGATGCCGGACAGCTCCACGGCGAAGGCCTCGTCGACCTCGAGGATGCCGATGTCCGCCTTGAGGCGTCCCGTCAGCCCGACCTCCGAGAGGAGCGCCGACGCGATGCCCTGCGGCAGGTTCGCCCCGGACGGGTTCGTGAACACGCGGAGCCCGTGCGCCCGCATGATCTCGGAGATCATGTGGGTCGTCGTCGACTTGCCGTTCGAACCCAGGACGAACACGATCCCGTTCGGGAACTGCCGCGACACGTGCCGGAGGAAGTCGGGAACGAGCTTGAGGAGGATGTAGCCGGGGTAGGCGGACCCCCCGCCGCGCGCACGAGCGAGGGCGCGGAGGATCCGCCCGATGAGGATCGGGACGACGAAACGCACGCGGGGCCTACTCGAGGTAGTCGCGCAGGGACTGCGACCGCGACGGGTGGCGCAGCTTCGCCATCGTCTTCGACTCGATCTGGCGGATGCGCTCGCGGGTGACGCCGAACGTGTCGCCGATCTGGTCGAGGGTCTTCGGCATGCCGTCGCCGAGCCCGAAGCGCATGCGGATGACGCCCGCCTCGCGCTCGGACAGCGAGTCGAGCAGGCTCTCGAGCTGCTTCTGCAGCATCGTGAAGCCCACTGCGTCCGCCGGGACGACGGCCTCGGTGTCCTCGATGAGGTCACCGAACTCGCTGTCGCCGTCCTCGCCGAGCGGGGTGTGCAGCGAGATCGGCTCGCGGCCGTACTTCTGGACCTCGACGACCTTCTCGGGCGTCATGTCGAGTTCACGCGCGAGCTCCTCGGGCGTGGGCTCACGTCCGAGGTCCTGCAACATCTGCCGCTGGACGCGGGCGAGCTTGTTGATGACCTCGACCATGTGGACCGGGATGCGGATGGTCCGCGCCTGGTCCGCCATGGCGCGGGTGATCGCCTGCCGGATCCACCAGGTCGCGTAGGTCGAGAACTTGAAGCCCTTCGTGTAGTCGAACTTCTCGACGGCACGGATGAGGCCGAGGTTGCCCTCTTGGATGAGGTCGAGGAACTGCATGCCGCGACCCGTGTAGCGCTTGGCGAGGCTCACCACGAGGCGGAGGTTCGCACCGAGCAGGTGGGACTTCGCGCGCTGACCGTCGCGGGCGACCCACTTGAGCTCACGCTCCTCTTGCTTGGACAGCCCCGTCGCGTGCTGGAGCTTGTCCTCGGCGAACAGGCCGGCCTCGATCCGCATCGCGAGCTCGACCTCCTCGGCCGCGTTCAGGAGCGGGACCTTGCCGATCTGCTTCAGGTAGTCCTTGACCGGGTCCGCCGTGGCGCCCGTGATCGTGGTCGAGTAGACCGGGACCTCGTCGTCGTCGGCCTGCGAGATGACGAGCGCGCCCGCCGGAGGGGCCGCCTCGGGCGCGGGGGTCGCCGTGTCCTCGGACTCGGTCTCCTCGCCGTCCTCGGTGTCGCTGTCCTCGGAGTCGGCCGCGACCTCGGTGTCGTCGGCCTCGACGTCGACGGCGTCCTCCGGCGCGTCCTCGACGGTGTCCGGCTCGTCGTCGGCGGGGGCGGCCGCCTTGCCGCGCGCGGTCTTGGCGGTCGTCTTCTTCGGCGCGGCCTTCTTGGCGGGGGCGCGCTTCTTCGGCGCGGCGGGTGCCGCGTTCTCATCGGTCGCGGTCTCCACCGTCTCGGCGTCGGCCGTGGCCTTCGTCGCATCGATCGTCGTGCTCCGGGCAGCCATGCGATCACCTCTCTCGTCGTGTCACGTCCTGGGTCGTGACGGCCCCTCGCTGTCCTGCCCCCGCCGTCGGCGGACCGACGTCAGGACCCTGCGTTCCGGGCAGCATGAGGACCCATGTCAAGTCCTCGTGCCCCGATCACCACGAGCCGGAGCTCGCCGCTGATCGGCGTACCAGGACCCGAACGGGTCCGTACGCCATTATTGCACGTCCCGCCGCCGCCCGACGCGTGTCGTCCGCTCGAGGTCGATCGAACGCACGATGCGTGGTCGGGTGGGATGCGATGTCAGGGTCTGGTCGGCCCGTCCGTCGTACGGCCGGCGCGCATACGCCGCACCAGAGCAACCCAGAGGGGGCCGACGCGTATTCCGTCCTCGGCGTGGATCCGTGCTCGCGTGCGGTGCCGCGCGACGAGGAGCATCACCACGCCGAACCCCACCACGACGTACTGCACGAGCAGGGCGACCCGGAAGGACGACCACGCGAAGACCGCCGCGCCCGTGTGGTCGTGGACCGCGTCGAGCACGACGCCGATGCAGTACATCATGACGAAGGCAGCCAGGAACCCGCCGACGTTGACGACGCCGTTCGCCGAACCGAGCGACCCGACGGGGTTGAAGGTCCGCGCGAAGTCGAAGCCGATGAGGGACCCGGGGCCGCCCACGCCGAGGACCACCACGAGCACGACGACGAGCCACGTCGGCGGAGCGCCGGGCCAGAGCAGCACGGCCGTCCACGCGGCGAAGATGACGCCCACGATCGTCAGCACCAGGTTCGACCGCCGGAACGGGAAGCGTGCGCAGAGCACCCCGAGGACCGGGCCGACCACGAACCCGACGAGCACGATTACCGTGAGGAACGCCGCCGCCACGGTCGCGGAGTACCCGAGCCCGCGCTCGAGCATCGGCACGCCCCACAACAGGCTGAACACGGTCCCAGACGACTGCGTGACGTAGTGCGACCAGAAGCCGAGCTGGGTCCCGGGACGCCGCAGCGCCTGCCCGAACGTCGAGAACGCGCCGCGCCGCGAGCCGGGCAACGGGATGGCGTCCGTCCGCACCGCGATCGGACCGTTGCGGACGAACGCGGCGACCAGCACGAACCCGGCGAGGCTCACCGCGGCCGCGACGCCGTACGCGGCGCTCCACCCGGAGGCGTGGAGCAGGACCGCGAACGGGAACGCCGAAGCGATCTGCCCGAGCTGCCCCAGGTTGCCGGTCCACTGCGAGATCTGCGGGAGGATCGGCCCGGTGAACCACATCGGCAACAGCCGGATCACCGAGATGAAGGTCATGGCGTCGCCGGCGCCGACGAGCACCCGACCGCCGATCGCGGGACCGATCGTCGGTGACATCGCGACCACCGCCTGACCGACCGCGAGCAACGCCGCGCCGGCGGCGACGAGCCGACGTGGCCCGACCCGGTCGAGCAGGATCCCGACCGGGATCTGGAGGCCCGCGTACACCGCGATCTGCACGACCGCCAGCGTCGAGAGCACGGCCGCGGACACGGCGAACCGCTCCTGCGCCTGGACGCCCGACACACCGAGCGACGACCGCTGCAGCACGGCCAGCACGTAGGCGAGCACGGCGACGGACCAGACGGTCCACGAGCGGCGGGAGTTCATCCTCGCCAGCGTATCCAGCGGCCGCCCTCTGGACCGTGCGGCTCCGGCTGCCGACGTCGTGCGGCTCAGTCGAGCGTGGCGTCGCCCGCGACCCCGTCGGGGCCGTCCGGGCGGCGGTCCGCCAGGAAGCGCTCGAGCTCGGCCGCGATCGCGTCCGCCGTCGGGACCTCACCGTCGGCACCGGTGAGCGGCGACGACACCGGGTTGCCCTCGACGTACGTGTCGTGCCGCTCCTCGAGTGCCTGCACGAGGTGCTCGAGCTCGCCGTTGCCCGCGACCTGCTCGTCGACGCGGTTGTGGAAGTCGCGCCCGAGTTCGCGGAGGCGGTCCGTCGGGAAGATCAGGCCGGTCGCCGCCGCGATGCCGGAGAGCGCGGCGACGGCGGCGTCGGGGTACTCGGTGTCGGACAGGTAGTGCGGGACGAGCAGCACGAGACCGGTGACCTGGCGGTCGAGTTCGCTCATGCGGTGCTCGACGAGGTGCAGCACGTTCGCCGGTGCCTGGGTCTGCGGCTTCCAGATGCTCATCGACTCGACGAGGTCCGCGCGTGTCCCGCTCACCGTGATCCCGATCGGACGGGTGTGCGGGACGGGCATGGGGATGGACTGGATCCACGTCGTGTCGGTGACGGCCAGGTCCTCGGCGAGGTCGACCACCGCGCGGACGAACCGGTTCCACTGGAAGTCCGGCTCGTACCCGGAGAGGAAGAGGAACGGGCGACCGAGTTCGTCGTGCACGAGGTGCAGCGTCAGACGGGACGGCGTGACCTCGGCGATGTGGTCGCGGTCGAACGTGATCACCGGGCGGCGCGCCCGGTAGTCGAGCAGGATGTCCGGATCGAACTCCGCGACGAGCACCGCCCCCGGACCGGCGAGCAGCGTCTCGGTCACCTGACCGACCGCCGTGCCGGCGTCGGCGAACCCCGTCAGGCCCGCGACCAGGTGCAGACCGGGCGGGACGTCCGCCGCTGCCGCGGTCAGCGTGTACAGGTCTTCGGGGTTCATCCCGACCATGCTAGGCGGGGCCGTCGGACACCCCCGACCGCCGCTGCACGCCCAGAGCGAACAGCTCCGACGGTCCGGCACGAGCGCGTCAGTAGGGTTGGCGCTATGGTCCGCCCCACGCTCGACACCACCTCCGACCGCCCCGACAGCGTCGACGCCGACGTCCTCGTGCTCGGGGTCCGCCCGGGCTCCGACGGCTCGCCCGCCGTCGTCGCCCCCACCGCCGACGGCACCGTCGTCGACCTCGGGATCGACCTCGCGGCGCTCGGCGTCCGCGGCACGAAGGACCAGCTGGTCCGGCTGCCGGCGCCCGGCCTCGCCGCGCGCAGCGTGGCGCTCATCGGCCTGGGGAGCCGGGTCGACGCGGCGTCGATCCGTGCGGCTGCCGGCAGCGCCCTCCGACAGCTGCACGACGTCGTCTCGATCGCGCTGGGCCTCCCGACCGATCACGAGGACCTGGTGGACGCAGCGCTCGAGGGCGCGGCCCTCGGGACCTACACGTTCACCCGGCACCGCGGCACCGGCACCACCGGACCGGTCCGCGGCGACCAACGGATCACGGTGCTCGCGGCCGCCCCGGCCGAGGCCACGGTCCGACCGGCGATCGTCGCCGACGCGGTGGCGCTCGTCCGTGACCTCGTCAACACCGCTGCCGCCGACATGGCGCCCGAGGACGTCGCCGAGGCCGCCCTGGACGCAGCGCGCGGTCTCCCCCTCGACGTCGAGGTGCTCGACGTCGCCGCGCTCGAGGAGCAGGGCTACGGCGGGATCCTCGGGGTCGGCCGCGGCTCCGTCCGGCCGCCCCGGCTCGTGGTCGTGCGGTACGCGCCCGACGGAGCGTCGAAGCACCTCGCGCTCGTGGGCAAGGGCATCACCTTCGACTCCGGGGGTCTCTCGCTGAAGCCCGCCGCGAGCATGAACGGCATGAAGGACGACATGACCGGCGCCGCCACCGTGCTCGCCGCCACGGTCGCCGCCGCCCGCCTGGGGCTCCACGTCCGCGTCACGGCGTGGCTGTGCCTGGCCGAGAACATGCCGTCGGGGTCCGCCACGCGCCCCGGCGACGTCCTGACGCTCAAGAACGGCAAGACCGTCGAGGTGACGAACACCGACGCCGAGGGGCGCCTCGTCCTCGGGGACGGCCTCGCCGCGGCGTCGCTCGAGGTCCCGGACGCGATCGTCGACGTCGCGACACTCACGGGTGCGCAGGTCGTCGCCCTCGGTGACCGCACGTCCGGGCTGATGGGATCGGACGACCTCGTCGACCGCGTCCGTGCGGTGGCCGAATCCGTCTCCGAGCTCGTCTGGCCGATGCCCCTGCCCGACGAGCTGGACGCGCGGCTCGCGAGCGAGGTCGCCGACATGGTGAACGCCACGCCGGGGCAGCCGGCCGCCGGGATGCTGCTCGCGGGCCGGTTCCTCGAGCGGTTCGTCGGCACCCGCCCGGACGGCAGCACGATCCCGTGGGCCCACCTCGACATCGCCGGGCCCGCCGAGAACAAGGGTGGCGGGTACGGCTGGCTCGGCAAGGGTCCGACCGGCGTCATGGTCCGGACACTCGTCGCCCTCGCAGAACAGCTGCAGTCCGAGGAGTAGGGTCGTTCCGGCGGATGTGCTTGTCATCCGCCGACTGCTCACACACGGCACGGGACCCGAACCAGGGCACCGACCGCCGGGCGCCGCCGCGGCGCGGCGTTCCACGAGGGCCCGATCGGCCCTCTCGCACGAGGGAGTTGCACCAGGTGACGGAAGAGACTTACGACGTCGTGGTCCTCGGTGGCGGCAGCGGCGGGTACGCCGCGGCGCTCCGGGCCGCGGAGCTCGGGATGAGCGTCGCGCTCGTCGAGAAGGACAAGCTCGGCGGGACCTGCCTGCACCGCGGATGCATCCCGACCAAGGCACTGCTCCACGCGGCCGAGATCGCCGACGGCGCCCGTGACGCCGAGCGTTTCGGCGTCAGGGCCCAGCTGCACGGCATCGACGTCCCGAAGGTGATCGAGTACCGCGAAGGTGTCATCACCTCGAAGTACAAGGGCCTGCAGGGGCTGATCAAGGCGCGCGGCATCACCGTGGTCGAGGGCTCCGGTCGACTCACCTCCCCCACCACCGTGCAGGTCGGTGAACGCACCGTGACCGGCAAGAACGTCGTGCTCGCGACCGGTTCCTACTCGCGCAGCCTGCCCGGTCTCGAGATCGGCGGGCGGGTCATCACCTCCGAGACCGCCCTGCAGATGGACTACGTGCCGAACAAGGTGGCCATCCTCGGCGGCGGTGTCATCGGAGTCGAGTTCGCCAGCGTCTGGAAGTCCTTCGGCGCCGACGTCACCATCATCGAGGCGCTGCCGCACCTGGTCCCGAACGAGGACGAGGCGATGTCGAAGCAGCTCGAGCGGGCGTTCCGCAAGCGCGGCATCGGGTTCTCGCTCGGCGTCCGGTTCCAGGGCGTCGAGCAGCACGAGAACGGCGTCGTCGTGACGCTCGAGAACGGCTCCACCGTCGAGGCCGACCTGCTGCTCGTCGCCGTCGGCCGCGGTCCCGTCACGGCCGGGCTCGGCTACGAGGAAACCGGCATCCGGATGGACCGTGGGTACGTGCTCACGGACGACCGGCTCCGCACGAGCGTCCCCGGCGTGTTCGCCGTCGGCGACATCGTCCCCGGCCTGCAGCTCGCGCACCGCGGGTTCCAGCAGGGCATCTTCGTCGCCGAGGAGATCGCGGGGTTGAGTCCCGTCATCATCGAGGACAAGAACATCCCGAAGGTCACCTACTGCGACCCCGAGGTCGCCTCGGTCGGGCTGTCCCAGGCGAAGGCGGAGCAGGAGTACGGCGCCGACAAGATCGACGCGTACGACTACAACCTCGCAGGGAACGGCCGCAGCCACATCATCGGCACGTCCGGCTCGATCAAGGTCGTGCGCGTGGTCGACGGTCCGGTCGTCGGCGTGCACATGATCGGTGCGCGCGTCGGCGAACTCATCGGTGAGGCCCAGCTCGCGGTGAACTGGGAAGCCCACCCCGAGGACGTCGCCCCGCTGGTCCACGCACACCCGACCCAGAACGAGGCGCTCGGCGAGGCGTTCCTGCACCTCGCGGGCAAGCCCCTCCACGCACTGTGACGCTCCGCCGGACCCGGTCGAGCACCACCGCACCACCACACCACCACGCCTTCGAAGAGGAGTCCACCTGATGAGCGAATCCGTCAACCTCCCGGCGCTCGGGGAGAGCGTCACCGAGGGCACGGTGACCCGATGGCTGAAGAACGTGGGCGACCGCGTCGAGGTCGACGAGCCGCTGCTCGAGGTCTCGACCGACAAGGTCGACACGGAGATCCCGTCACCGGTCGCGGGTGTGGTCGAGGAGATCCTCGTCGGCGAGGACGAGACCGTCGAGGTGGGGACGCCGCTGGTCCGCATCGGTGACGGTTCCGACCAGGGCGCGTCCGACGACGCCCCCGCGCAGGATGCCGCGCCCGTCGAGTCGAACGAGCCGGTCGCGCCCGAGAACGAGCAGGCCGCCGACCAGGAGGCCCCGTTCGCCGCCCCGACGGACGAGCAGGACCACGAGGTTCCCGCACCCGTCCCGGCACCGCCGGCGCCGCCCGCCGTCCAGCCGATGCCGGCCGCGCAGGCCGCTCCCGCCGCTCCGCCGGCCGCCGTGCCCGCGCCGCCCGCCGCCGTGCCCGCGCCGCCGGCGCCGGTCCCCGCTCCTCCGGCCGCCGTGCCGTCAGCCCCCGCGGCGGCGCCGCAGTCCCCGGCGACGTCGGCCACGGTCCCGAACCCGACCACGTCAGGCACCTCCGGATACGTCACCCCGCTCGTCCGCAAGCTCGCGAACGAGAAGGGCGTCGACCTCGCCACCGTGACCGGCTCCGGTGTCGGCGGGCGTGTCCGCAAGGAGGACGTCCTCGCAGCCGCCGAGGCCGCTGCCGCAGCGGCAGCCTCCACCGCGTCGACCACGGCTCCGGCTGCGAGCGGGACACCGTTCGTCGCCGAGGTGTCGCCGCTCCGCGGCACCCGCGAGAAGATGACGCGCCTGCGCAAGGTCGTCGCCGAGCGGGCCGTGCAGTCGATGCAGTCCACCGCCCAGCTCACGAGCGTGGTGGAGGTCGACGTGACGAACGTCGCCCGCTTCCGCGACGCGCACAAGGCCGAGTTCCAGCAGAAGACCGGCTCGAAGCTCAGCTTCATGCCGTTCTTCGCCCTGGCCGCCGCCGAAGCCCTCAAGGCCCACCCGAAGCTCAACGCCACGGTGGAGGGCGACGAGATCGTGTACCCGGAGACCGAGAACCTCTCGATCGCGGTGGACACCGAGCGCGGGCTGCTGACCCCGGTCATCCGGGACGCGGCGGAGCTGAGCCTCGCGGAACTGGCCGGCAGCATCGCGGACCTGGCCGCGCGGACGCGCAACAACCAGCTCAAGCCCGACGAGCTCTCCGGAGGCACGTTCACGCTCACGAACACCGGTTCGCGTGGTGCGCTGTTCGACACCCCGGTCGTGTTCCTGCCCCAGTCGGCGATCCTCGGCACGGGCATCGTCGTCAAGAAGCCGGCGGTGATCAGCGTCGACGGTCAGGACGCGATCGCCATCCGATCGACCGTGTTCCTCGCCCTGTCGTACGACCACCGGATCATCGACGGTGCCGACGCCGCGCGGTACCTCGTCGCGGTGAAGAACCGGCTCGAGGCGGGCGACTTCACGGCGCACCTCGGGTACTGACGCGATCACGGCGGCCCCGGTCCTCGCACGAGGACCGGGGCCGCTGTCGTGCCCGCACCGGGCGACACCGGCATCGCGGTCGCCGCACGCGGCCCGCCCGTGAGCACGAGCCCGGTGACGAGCCCGACCACGCCCAAGAGGCCGCCGATCGCCACCCGGAGCGGGAGCCGCCGACCCCCGGGTACCGGCAGACCGGCCGACAACGCGCCGACGATCGTGCCCACGCGGCTCGGGAGCGGCGCGGGCGCGCCGTCGCCGTGGCCCGCGCCGGCACGCACCGCTCCCCCTGCGCCCCACCGCGTCGCTCCCCCATGCACCGCAGCCGGCGAGGCCCTGTCGGTGGCGACCGTGCCCGGGAACGTCGCGTCGTGAGGCCATCGGACCGGGCGAGGCACCGCCGCGGCGACCATCGCCGCGGGCACGCGATCGGTCCAGCCGTCGACGTCGGCGCGCGCCTCGTCGAGTGCGCGCAACACGCGGTCGACTTCGGGCAGACGCGGGTCCGCCCGCTCCCACACGACGCGGCACGCCACGAGCAGGCCGTCCACACCGGCAGGCGCGCGGTGGCGACGTCCCGCCGCCGAGGAACGCATCATGGCGCTCTCCGTGCCGGAACCGGGCAGGTGTGGCGGACCCCCGGATGCGCCGGGGGGCGGCTCGGCGACGACGACCGCCCCCGAGCGGTCCACGAGCACGTCGGACGGACGCACCGGGCCGAACGGCAGGAGGCCCGGGGTGCTGCCCGACACGGCGGCGCGCACGGCGAGGCGGACGAGCGGCAGCCCGAGCGTCACCGCGACACCGACCGTGAGTCCGCCGAGCACGTCGAGCGCGATGGGCAGCGGGAGACCCTCCACCTGACGGACGAACGCCATCGGGAGGCCGTCCGGACCGGCAGCCAGCGCGGAGACGCGGACGAGGTGGCGGTCCTCGTCCACACCTCGCGCTGCCACCCATCCGAGGAAGCCAGCAGCCGCGTCCACGTCGACGCACGGGATCCAGGAGCCGGGCCACCCCTGGTCGTCCACCACGACCGCCTCGGCGACGTCGGTACCCCCGTCCGCTTCGGTACCGTGGCCCCGTCCACGGTCGACGCGCGGGGTACGCCGGTCGGGTCTCCGGGTGATCCGGACCTGCGGTGGCGCGATCCGCCCGTTCCGTCGCCCGTCCCTTCCGCGCAACCATCCGTCCATGCCCGGTAGCATCGCGGTCCCCACGCCGCCACGGCCCGCCACGGAATCCACCAGGGGAACGATCGGGCGGCCGGGCACATGTGGACGACGGCTCCCGCGCCCTCCACACGGACCAGGACGGTTCGTTCGCCCACAGCGCCGACCTCGGGATCACCGGTGTCCGGGCAGGCCGTATCCTGGACGCATGGCACGCACCACGACCCCGGAGCTGACGGCGAAGGAGCCCGGACGTCTCAAGCAGATGTTCCAGGTCTTCCAGATGACGCGGCGCGCCGACCCGACGTCGCTCGGGTGGTTCATCCTCGCGTTCGGCGTTCCCGTGCTCGCGGGCGTCCTGCTGGCGTTCCTGCTGCCGAACCAGACCGTCTTCGCCCAGATCCTCTGGATCGTCGCGGGCGTGCTGCTCGGCGTCCTGTTGTTCCTCATCGTGCTCGGGCGTCTCGCCGAGCGGGCGGCGTACTCGCAGATCGACGGCCAGCCCGGCGCGGTCGGCGCCGTCCTGTCGAACTCCCTCCGCCGCAACTGGCGGTCGAGCGAGATGCCCGTCGCCGTGCATGCCCGGTCGCAGGCCGCGGTCTACCGCGCCGTCGGGACTCCCGGCGTGGTCCTCATCACCGAGGGACGGACGGCGACGCTCTCCCGCCTGGTCGAGGAGGAGCGACGCAAGGTGCACCGCATCGTGCCGAACGTCGCGCTCCACGTGATCGCCGTGGGCGACGGCGAGGACGCCGTCACGCTGCACCGGCTGCCACGGCGGATGAACCGTCTGAAGCGTTCGCTCAACCGCAACGAGGTCGTCGCCGTCGCGAACCGGCTCGACTCGCTGACCCAGAACCCCGCGTCCGCGATCCCGAAGGGCATGGACCCGACGCGCATGCGTGCCGGGCGACCTCGCTGAGCACCCCGGATCACGACGAAGGCCCCGCTCGACTGCGGGGCCTTCGTCGTCTGCGCCCTCCGCTCGCGGGGCGAATCGTCGGCGCCCTCAGCTCCCGGGGCGAAACGTCGGCCCCCTCCGCTCGCGGGGGCGGAACTCGCGTGTCCGCCTCGTCCCCTGACGGCGCGCTCGGCTATCGGCGGACGAGCACGGTGCCCGGGATCCGGTCGTGCAACCCACGCTGATCCCGGTCGAAGATGAACGCGGGGATCACGATGCACAGCAGGACCGTGCGGACCACCGGCCGAACCACGCCGATGTACCCGGGTCGAACAGGTACGACCCGCAGCCCCACGCACAGGTGACCGAAGCTGCCGCTGAGCACGGCGATGAAGACGATCTGCAGCACGGCGAAGATCCCGAGGACCCACCAGCCCTCGGCGACGTCGCGGCCGGACGGGTAGACGTGGAGCGCCACGGCGACCAGGTCCGCCAGGACACCGTCGATCGCGAGGGCAGCGATCCGACGACCGAGCCGAGCGACGCTCCGGGACCCTTCAGCCGGGAGCCCGAGGTCCTTCCCGGGCCAGGTGTCCGACGAGGCGGCGGGGGCTGAGTAGGTCGGACCGAGCATACCACCCAGGGTACTGGGCCGACCGCCACGTAACATGCCGGAAACAATGCAGTCACGTCGGGGAAATGCCGGGTCAATAGCCTCGACGGAGGTAGCCTCCTGGCCCCCGCCATCACCAACCATTGGAGAACGACTCACATGTTCAGTGATTCCTCCGAGGTGCTCGCGTTCATCAAGGACACGGATGTCAAGTTCCTCGACATCCGCTTCACGGATCTGCCCGGTGTCCAGCAGCACTTCAACATCCCCGCCTCCACGGTCGACGAGGACTTCTTCGCCGTCGGGCAGCTCTTCGACGGTTCGTCGATCCGCGGGTTCGCCTCGATCCACGAGTCGGACATGCAGCTCATCCCCGACGTGACGACGGCCTACATCGACCCGTTCCGGGCCGAGCGGACGCTGATCATGGTCTTCGACATCTACAACCCGCGGAACGGCGAGATCTACGCCCGTGACCCGCGTCAGGTCGCCAAGAAGGCGGAGAAGTACCTCGCGTCCACGGGCATCGCGGACACCGCGTTCTTCGCCCCCGAGGCCGAGTTCTACATCTTCGACGACGTCCGCTACGAGGTGAAGCAGAACAGCAGCTTCTACGAGGTGGACAGCGAAGAGGGCGCCTGGAACAGCGGTCGTCGCGAAGAGGGCGGGAACCTCGCGAACAAGACCGCGTACAAGGGCGGGTACTTCCCGGTGTCGCCGGTCGACAAGACCGCCGACCTGCGTGACGACATCTCGCTCAAGCTCATCGACTCGGGCCTCGTGCTCGAGCGCGCCCACCACGAGGTCGGCACGGGCGGGCAGCAGGAGATCAACTACCGCTTCGACACGATGGTGCACGCGGCCGACGACATCCTGAAGTTCAAGTACATCGTCAAGAACACCGCTGAGCAGTGGGGCAAGGTCGCGACCTTCATGCCGAAGCCGCTGTTCGGCGACAACGGCTCGGGCATGCACACACACCAGTCGCTGTGGAGCGACGGCTCGCCGCTGTTCTACGACGAGAACGGCTACGGGGGCCTGTCGGACATCGCCCGCTGGTACATCGGCGGCCTGCTCAAGCACGCCCCGGCGGTCCTGGCCTTCACGAACCCGACGATCAACTCGTACCACCGGCTCATCCCGGGCTTCGAGGCCCCCGTCAACCTCGTGTACTCGGCGGGCAACCGGTCGGCGTCCATCCGCATCCCGATCACGGGCACGAACCCGAAGGCGAAGCGCATCGAGTTCCGTGCACCGGATGCCTCGGGGAACCCCTACCTCGCGTTCGCCGCGCAAATGATGGCCGGGCTCGACGGCATCCAGAACCGCATCGAGCCGCACGAGCCGGTCGACAAGGACCTCTACGAGCTCCCGCCCGAGGAAGCCAAGGGCATCCCGCAGGTGCCGTCGTCGCTCCAGGAGGCCCTCGCCGCGCTCGAGGCCGACCACGAGTTCCTCACGAAGGGCAACGTCTTCACCGAGGACCTCATCCGCACCTGGATCGACTACAAGTACGAGAAGGAGATCCTCCCGTACGCGCAGCGCCCGCACCCGTTCGAGTACGAGATGTACTTCGGCGTCTGAGTCGAAGCCGCTCGCGAGAGGCCCGCACCCGGCAGGGTGCGGGCCTCTCGTCGTCTCGTCACCGCGGAGGACGGCCGGGAGGCACGGATTGGGAGGCACGGGCCGGGCCGCCCGCGAGCGTCACCGCAGCGCGCGACGCGGGACGGACCTCCCGGCCGTGTGCGGGAACGGCGAAGGGCCCGTGTCCGCCGACACGGGCCCTCCGGTTCCCCGCGGGGCTAGCGACTCGTGGCCATCAAGTCGTTCGTCCCGGCGGCGATGCTCACGGGTGCACCCGCGACCGAGGCGGTCCGGCCCAGGGATCGGACGGACCACCCCGCCTTGACCCAGTCGGTGACCGGGATGCAGTTGCGCGCGTCGATCACGATCGCGCGACCGACGAGCGCACGGAGGCTCGACGGGTCGGCCTGCACGATGTCGTCCCACTCGGTGAGGACGAGCACCATGTCGGCACCCTCGACCGCGGCCTCCATGCTCTCCGCGTAGGTGAGCGTCGGGAAGCTGCGCTTGGCGGTCTCCATGGCCTCCGGGTCCCAGAGCGAGACCTGCGCGCCACGGAGGTGCAGGGCCGCGGCGACGTTGAGCGCCGGGGAGTCGCGCACGTCGTCGGTGAGCGGCTTGAACGCGGCGCCGATGACGGCGATGCGCCGGTTGAGCACCGAGCCCTGGGCCGCCTCGATCGCCATGTCGATGACGCGCTGGCGCTGGCCCATGTTGATCTCGTCGACCTGCTGCATGAGGCCGACGACCCGGTTCGCGCCGAGTTCGGACGAGCGGTGCATGAGCGCACGGATGTCCTTCGGCAGGCAGCCACCGCCGAAGCCGAGGCCCGCGTTCAGGAACTTACGACCGATGCGCACGTCGTGCCCGAGGGCGTCGGCGAGCGTCGTGACGTCCGCGCCGGCGATGTCGCACAGCTCCGAGATCGCGTTGATGAACGAGATCTTCGTGGCGAGGAACGCGTTCGCGCTCACCTTGACGAGCTCGGCGGTCGGCAGGTCCGTCGCGATGACGGGCGTGCCCTCGGCGATCGGTGCGGCGTAGACCTCGCGGATGACGGCGTCCGCCGCCGCGGAGGCACCGCCCCAGACCAGGCGGTCCGGGTGCAGCGTGTCCTCGACCGCCTTGCCCTCGCGGAGGAACTCGGGGTTCCAGATGAGCTCGACGTCGATGCCGGCGGGCGAGAACTCGGCGACGAGGGAGCGCAGCCGTGCCGCCGTACCGACCGGGACCGTCGACTTGCCCACGATGAGACCCGGGTGCGTCAGGTGCTCCGCGACGGACCGGGTGGCGCTCTCGACGTAGCTCAGGTTCGCCGCATGGCTACCCGCTCGCTGGGGCGTGCCGACGCAGATGAAGTGCACATCGCTCGACGCGACCGCCTCGGCGAGGTCCGCCGTGAAGCGGAGCTTGCCGCTCGCGACGTGCTTGGTGATGAGTTCGGGGAGCCCGGGCTCGTAGAACGGGACCTCGCCCGCGGCGAGGGCCGCGAGCTTCGACGGGTCGACGTCCACGCCGATGGTGTCGAACCCCATCTCGGCCATGGCCGCGGCGTGCGTCGCACCGAGGTACCCGGTCCCGATGACGCTGATCCGGGGCGCCGGGCGGGTGTCGAGCCTGGTGGCGGCGTGCTCGCTGTTGCTGTTCGTCACTTGCTGACCTCCTGCAGGTCGTAGTCGATGTCGGTGCGTGCGATGCCCGCCGTGAACGCGGCGAGGCTGTCGGAGCGCGAGTCGATGCGCCAGTCGTTGGTGCTGCGGACGCCGTCCGCGATCGTCGTCGCGGTCTCGTCGAAGTACGAGAACCCGATGATGTCCTTGTTCTGCGGTTCGGCCAGGGCGTCGAAGAGCGACGTGATCCACGCGGCCTTCTGGCTCGGTGCGTTGGCCGAGCCGATGCTGCCGCCGGTCTCGGTCGCGCCGATCTCGGCGAGGAAGATCGGCTTGCTGCCCTCGGTGTGCGGGAGCGCGCGGATCTGCTTGAGCGTCCCGGCGAAGGTCTCGTCGAAGGTCGCCGGCGTGGACGCGTCGCGGTAGTACCCGCTCATCCCGACCCAGTCGACGTACGGGTCGCCCGGGTAGTACTCGTTGAGGTACCCCTGCGTCATCTTCACCGAATTCGCGTTCGGCGACAGGTTGTCGATGCGCGTCGGGGACCAGTCCCAGATCACGTCGGCGTTCGCACCCTCGTTCTGGAAGATCGTCCAGACGTGCTTCCACATGTCGGTGTAGCTGTGGGTCGCGTTGCGCTCGTTCGCGGGGAGGCTCGTGATGTTCTCGGACCAGTTGTACCAGGATCCGTTCATCTCGTGGTCGAGCCGGATCACGAGCGGCATCCCATTCGCCTTGACGGCGTCGGCGTACTGCTTGATGTAGGCGTCGAAGTTGCCGTTGATGATGTCCGCGTTCGAGTACCCCGCGATGTAGGGGCTGTCGTTGCCGGTCTGCGACGGTGCGGTCTCCCACGTCATCACGGGGAGGCGGCCGTTCGCCCACGACCGCTGCACGGCAGTCGCGTTGAACGCCTGGTCGAAGCCCTGGAAGTACCCCGCCATGTTCGCCGCTGTGCCGACCTTCTGCTCGATCGCGTCGTAGTCCGCCCAGTTGAACGGGGACTGCGGCGTGTACAGGCCGTACCAGCGGGACGTCTGCGCGAGGACCTCGGCCTTCGTCGGGGCCGCGACGGCCGCCGTCGAGGTCGACGACGCCTTGGCCGGGTTCCCGGCGGCCGCGGGGACGGCACCGGACCCGCCGGACCCGTTGGAAGCGCTGGCGGAACCGGACCCGCCCGACGTCGATCCGGACGCGGTCGTGGTCCCGCCGGACGCCGCCGACTCGGCCGTGCCGAGCTTGGCGTACGCGGTCTTGAGCTGCGCCTGCAACGAGGCGAGACGTTCGGCGCGAGAGGCGCCGGAGGCGTTCGCGGACTGGAGCTGCCCCTCGAGCTTCCAGATGCGGTGCTGCGCGGCGGTGAGCTTCGCCTGCAGCTTCGCCGCGTCGGCCGTGGCGTCCGCGGTCTTCTGGGCCTGGGTCTTCACGCCCAGCGCGTGGTGCACGGCGGTGCTGACCACGTTGCCGGGCGAGATCCAGACGGCCCATGTGATGAGCGCGAGGGCGACGACGATGGCGGTGGTCCCGACGGCGGTGCGCTTGGCGTGCTTGCTCGACGGGGCCCACCAGCTTCCGGAGTGGCGGATGGATTCAGACAATGGTGAGTGCCTCCAGGGCGAAGATCGCGACACCGATGAGGTACGGGATCACCGCGTAGGGGTTGACGCGCTTGGCGGGCGTCGCCGCCGCCTTGCGCGAGATGCGGGCGTCCCGGACGGTGTCCCGACGCGTCGCGAGGACGGTGGTGGTGGAGGTGCTGGTGGCGTCGGCGCCGGTCGAGGAGCCGAGTTGGAACATCTGCTCGAACTCGCGGTCGACCTCCTCGGAGCGGACCTCGTCGATCCGGTCGATGGGGCTGACGGGCGGGGTGCTGTCGTGGCCGGGGACGGGCACGGCGGGCTCGGTCTCCATCGGTCCGCCCGCGTACGCACCGGCGCGGGTGCCCCAGCCCGAGGCGTGCGCGAGGCGGAAGAACCCGAGCAGCCGGATCGGCATGAGGAAGAACGTCGAGACGATGATGAACATCGGCAGGCGGACGAAGTCGGACGGCTTCTCGGCGAGGTGCCGCATCTGCCGGATCGCCATGCTGAGCACGCTCGAGACGACCATGAGCGCGGCGACGTAGACGAAGCCGGTCGAGAACCCGTACTGGTGCAGGATGCCCTGGTAGAGGTTCTGGCCCTGACCGGTGAACGCGCGGTACACCCAGCCGGCGATGACACCGAAGAGCATGAACGGCAGGATGATGTCGGTCACGAAGAACAGCGCGAGGATCGGGGCGTGGCCGATCATCCACGGGAGCATCCGCAGCGTGTTGTACTGCGAACCACGCGCCCAGCGGAGCTGCTGCTTGAACAGCTTCTTCACCTTGAGCGGCGCGTCTGTGTACACGAGTGACGTGTACTGGTAGACGGTCCGGTAGCCCTCCTTGAGCGTGAGGTTCGTGAGCGTCCGGTCGTCGGACACCTCGAGGAACACGCCCATGAACTTCTCGGTCATGAACTTCTCCATGACGCGCATGAGGATGCTGCGGCGGAACGCGATCGTCCGGCCCGGCAGGCACCCGATCTGCCCGAGCACGCTCTGCGCCGGCATCGAGTAGAGGGCTCGGGAGTTCTCGAGCCAGTCGGCCCAGCGGGTGATCCAGCTGCGTTCGGGTTCGAGGATGCGCTGGCGCGTCGTGACGCCGCCCACGGACTCGTCGGCGAACGGCTTGACGAGTTCGTCGAGCGTGCCGGGGGTCCAGACGGTGTCCGAGTCGACGAGGATCGTGATGTCACCGCGCGAGAGCTCGGTTCCGATCTTGACGGCGTTGCGCTTGCCCGGGATCGGGGTGTGCGTCCAGGTCACGAGGGGTGCGAATTCCTCGCAGACCTGCACGAGCCCCGCGTTGGGCGCGCCGTTGATGACGACGATGATCTCGCCCGGACGCTGCTCGACCATGCGGCCGATGACGTCACGGAAGAGGTCGAGTGGCTCGTCGACGACGGGGACGACGACGCTCGTCGTCCCCGTGAACGTGCCCGTGTACGGCCGGTACCGGGCGGAGATCACCACCTTGGCGATCCAGAGGAGCCAGATGATCGCCGAGTACACGGTGAACAAGTAGAACTCCGGGTGTCCATCGACCATCTGGCGGATTTGGAGGATGAAAGTGAACATCGATCCCTGCTTCGGCGTTCGAGGTGGGATTCCGCGCCATCGGGGAACCAGGGTCAGTTCGGGTGCTTCATTTGTGACAGAGCCTGCCGGAGTCCGCAACGCGGCCCCCGTCCGGGGGTGTTACACGTGCGTTACGGGGTACATCGGGGTCGGTCGTTCGCCCTACCCGACATGTCCGCCGTCCGCCCGACAGCAGGAAGGGGGACCGACGGTTCCGCATCGAGCCGATGTTCCAGCGCCGGAAGGGCCGTTCGCCGCTTCGGTCCGTCTCGCGTGATCACCTGGTCACAGCATGTTTTCGTGCTCGACAGGTGTCGTCCGGGAGCCGGACCGGGAGCACTGCGTCGAACCGAGCGCGACGCCGGGCCGGAGCCGCGCAGTCCCTGAGCGCCGGGGTACACCGTTCCCAGGTCGGGGGACGATCCGCGCCAACACGAAATCACCCGTGATCGTCGGGCGCATCACCCGCGAGATCTGCATCTCGGGCGTGTCGGGCGCAGATCCGAGTGGTCTGCCGGCCCGGGAGCACCGACCCTCGCCCGGCGGCTCTCGTCCGCAGGAATGTCAGCCCTCGACGGGGCTCCGGTCCGGTCCTCCGTAGAACTCGCGCTCGAACACCTGCCGAGCGCGGCGCGTCGTCGCGAGGTAGTCCTCCTCGAGCTGCGACGCCGACCCGTGCGGGTACCCGAGCAACCGTGCGACGCCCTCGAGCTGGGCTCGCTCGACGGGGAGCACGTCGGTCGTGCGGCCCGTCCAGAGCACCAGCGCGCTGCGGGCCCGCGATGCCAGGAGCCACGCGTCGGCCAGGCGCTCGGCGTCGTCCGTCGTGACCAGCCCGGCGCGCTCGGCGGCGCGCAGTGCCCGCAGGGTCGACGTCGTCCGGAGCCCGGGGATCGCGAGTGCGTGCCGGAGCTGGAGGAGCTGTACGAACCACTCGACGTCGCTGAGTGATCCCCGCCCGAGCTTGAGGTGCCGAGCGGGGTCCGCGCCGCGAGGCAGCCGCTCCGACTCCACGCGCGCCTTGATGCGCTTGACCTCGCGGACCTCGCGGTCGTCGAGGTGTTCCGGGTACCGCGTCAGGTCGGCCAGGTGCTCGAAGTTCCGGAGCAGTGCGTCGTCGCCGACCGCACCGCGGGCGCGGAGGAGCGCCTGCGCCTCCCAGGTCAGGGACCAGCGGGCGTAGTACGCGGCGTACGACTCGAGCGTCCGGACGACCGGGCCGTTCACACCCTCGGGCCGCAGTCCGATGTCGAGGTCGAAGGGGAACAGGGCGTCCTCGGTGCAGGTCCCGAGGCGCGTCACGATGCGGCGGGCGGCACGTGCGGCGGCCTCGCGGTCCCAGCCGTCCGCGCGGTACACGTACAGGACGTCGGCGTCGGAGCCGAAGCCGAGTTCGCGGCCGCCGAACCGGCCCATCGCCACGATGCCGAACTCGAGCCCCGGCGCGGTCCCCCGGCGCGCGAGCTCGAGCGCGCCCGTGAGCATGGCCTCGGACACGTCCGTCAGCGCCTCACCGAGTTCCTCGACCCGGATCCGCCCGATGACCGCGGCCATCCCGAGCCGGAGCGTCTCGCGCCGACGGGCAGCGCGGAGGACCGCGGCGGCGCCCACGTCGTCCGTCGCGTGGCGCGCGACGGTCGCCTCGGCCTCGGCGACGAGCGCGGCACGTGGACGCGGTCGCAGGAGCTCGTCGGGGTCGTCGAGCCACCGTGCCGCCTCGGGCGTCCGCTCGAGCAGACCGGCCAGGAACGCGGACTCCGACAGCACGACGGTGAGGCTGTGGGCGGCGCCGTCCGAGTCACGGAGCATGCGGAGGAACCAGTTCGACTCCCCCAGCGCGTCGCTGAGCCGTCGGAACGCGAGCAGGGCGCGGTCCGGTGCCGGACCCTCGGCCATCCACCGCAGGAGGACCGGGAGGAGCGTGCGCTGGATCGTCGCCCGTCGCGACACCCCCTGCGTGAGCGCGCGGATGTGCTCGAACGCGCCGTCCGGGTCCACGAACCCGATCGCCGCGAGGCGCTGCCGCACCTGGTCGCTCGTGAGCACGATGCCGTCCGCCGACGTCGCGGCGACCGCCGACAGCAGCGGTCGGTAGAACAGCCGCTCGTGCAGGCCGCGGACCTCGCGCTTGACCGAGCGCCACCGGGTGAGCAACTGCTCGGCGCTCGTCGCGAGCCCGGTCGACCGCGCCAACACGCGCAGGTCGGACTCGTCGGCGGGCATGAGGTGCGTGCGACGCAGCCCCCGGAGCTGGATGCGGTGCTCGAGGACCCGGAGGAACGCGTAGTCCGGCCCGAACCGCGCCGCCTCGGGACGCCCGACGTACCCGGCATCGGTGAGGGCCGCCATCGCATCGAGCGTCGCACGCTGCCGGACGGTCGGGTCCGTGCGACCGTGCACGAGCTGGAGGAGCTGCACCGTGAACTCGACGTCGCGCAGCCCACCCGGTCCGAGCTTGATCTGCCGGTCCACCTGGTCGCCCGGGATCGCCGCCGTGACGCGTTCGCGCATCCGCTGCACGGACTCCACGAAGCCGGGCCGGTCGGACGACTCCCACACGAACGGCGCGACCGCCGCGACGTACCGCTCGCCGAGGTCGCGCGAACCGGCGATCGGCCGCGCCTTGAGCAGTGCCTGGAACTCCCACTCGCGGGCCCACCGAGCGTAGTACGCCACGTGCGAGTCGAGCGTCCGCACGAGCGCGCCGTCCTTGCCCTCGGGGCGGAGGTTCGCGTCGACCTCCCAGAGGGGCGGTTCCGCTGCGAGATCCGTGATGACGTGCGTCGCGGCGATCGCGATGCGCGTCGCGATGAGGACCGCGCGGTCGGTGCCGACGCCCTCGGTGGGCTCGGTGACGAAGATGACGTCGACGTCGCTGACGTAGTTGAGCTCGCGGGCGCCGGCCTTGCCCATGCCGATCACGGCGAGCGGAGTCGCGGCGACGTCGCCCTCCGGGAACGGGACCTCGCGCCGGGCGATCGCGACGGCGACGTCGAGGGCGGCGCCAGCGAGGTCGGCGAGTCCCGCGGCGACGGCCGGGAACGCCTCGGTCGCGTCCGGGTGCATGACGTCGTGGAGCGCGATGCGGGCCAGGAGGCTGCGGTAGCGCACCCGGAGCCGGACCCGGGCGTCCTCGCCGACCGCGCCGTCGACCGCCCGCTCGAGCGCCTGCCGGTAGGTGTCGGCGTCGTCCGGCGGTGCGACGGGGTCGAGCAGCAGGGCGAGCTCCCCGGGCCGACGGACGAGGAACTCCGCCAGCCCCGCCGACGCCCCGACGAGGCGGATGAGGCGCTCGGTGGCTGCTCGGTCGGCGAGCACGGGGGCGACTGCCTCCGGCGCGGCGTCGAGCAGCCGCTCGACCGCGAGCAGTGCGCCGTCGGGGTCGGCCGTGGCCCCCCAGGTCGACGCGGCCTCGGCGACGGGAACCCGACGGCCGAGGGCCGCGATCCGCTCCTGTGCCGTCCCGAGGTCCGCGAACCCGAGGCGCGCCAACACGCTCCGCGACGTCGTCGTCGTCGTGTCGCTCATGCGGTTCCTGGTCCTGCTCGGCGGTGGTTCCGGGCCCGGAGCACCGTGCGCTCGGACCCGCTCGTGGTCCGGTCCGGCTAGAGCCGCTCGAGGTTCGTTTCGAGCTCGAACGGCGTCACCTGGTCGCGGTAGGCCTTCCACTCCTGCCGCTTGTTGAGCAGCACGAAGTTGAACACCTGCTCGCCGAGTGTCTCGGCGACGAGCTCCGAGTCCTCCATGAGGCTCAGCGCGTGGTCGAGGCTCGCCGGCAACTGGTTGTAGCCGAGTGCACGGCGCTCCGCGTCGGTGAGGCTCCACACGTTGTCCTCGGCCTCCGCGGGGAGCTCGTAGCCCTCCTCGATGCCCTTGAGCCCCGCGGCGAGGAGCAGCGAGAACGCGAGGTAGGGGTTGGCGGCGGAGTCCATCGCCCGGTACTCGACCCGGCTCGACTGCCCCTTGTTCGGCTTGTACAGGGGCACGCGGACGAGGGCCGAGCGGTTGTTGTGCCCCCACGTCACGAAGGACGGAGCCTCGTCACCGCCCCAGAGGCGCTTGTACGAGTTGACGAACTGGTTCGTGACAGCGGTGATCTCGGGCGCGTGTCGGAGCAGCCCCGCGATGAACTGACGGCCCATCGTCGACAGCTGGTACTCGCCACCGGGCTCGTAGAAGGCGTTCTGGTCGCCCTCGAACAGCGACACGTGCGTGTGCATGCCGGAACCCGGCCGACCCGACAGCGGCTTCGGCATGAACGTGGCGTAGACGCCCTGCTCGATCGCGACCTCTTTCACGACGGTGCGGAAGGTCATGATGTTGTCGGCGGTCGTCAGGGCGTCCGCGTAGCGGAGGTCGATCTCGTTCTGGCCCGGGCCGGCCTCGTGGTGGGAGAACTCCACCGAGATGCCGAGGTCCTCGAGCATGCGCACCGAACGACGCCGGAAGTCGTGGGCACTGCCGCCGGGCACGTTGTCGAAGTACCCGGCCTGGTCGACGGGCTCCGGGCGGCCGTCGGTGAGCGCCAGGCTCTTGAGCAGGTAGAACTCGACCTCGGGGTGCGTGTAGAAGGTGAAGCCGCGCTCGCCGGCACGTGCGAGCGTGCGCTTGAGGACGTTGCGCGGATCGGCCACCGCGGGCTGCCCGTCCGGGGTCGTGATGTCGCAGAACATGCGGGCGGTCGGGTCGACCTCGCCGCGCCAGGGCAGGATCTGGAACGTCGAGGGGTCCGGGTGCGCGAGCACGTCGGCCTCGTACGAGCGGGTGAGGCCCTCGATCGCGGAGCCGTCGAACCCGATCCCCTCGGCGAACGCACCCTCGACCTCGGCGGGGGCGATCGCGACGGACTTGAGCGTGCCGATGACGTCGGTGAACCAGAGTCGGATGAACTTGATGCCGCGCTCCTCGATGGTGCGGAGCACGAAGTCCGTCTGCTTGTCCATGCACGCCCTTTCTGATGGTCGTCACTAGGGTAGTGGCCATGCCCCGACTCCGCTTGGCGCTCGCACAGACCAACCCGGTCGTCGGGGCGTTCGAGCACAACGCGGCAGGCATCATCACGGCCACGCGATCGGCCGCCGAGCAGGGCGCGGACCTCGTCGCCTTCGGCGAGATGGCGATCTCCGGGTACCCCATCGAGGACCTCGCCTCGCGCCCGTCGTTCCTCCGCGCCGCCCGGGAGGCCGTGGAGGCCCTCGCACGCCGCCTCGCCGACCAGGGCCTCGGGGACGTCGCCGTCGTCGTCGGCCACCCGGACGGCCCGTTCGAGCCCCGCTCGTTGGACGTCACCACCGCGCCGAGCGCCATCGCCCAGAACTGCGCGAGCGTGCTCCAGCACGGGCGGGTCATCGCCACGACCGCCAAGTACCACCTGCCGAACTACTCGGTGTTCGACGAGTACCGGGTGTTCATCCCGGGCGACGACCTGCTCGTCGCGCGCATCGCCGACGTCGACGTCGCGATCATCATCTGCGAGGACCTGTGGCGCGAGGGCGGTCCGGTCGCCCGGGTGCTCGCCGCCGACGCCGGCTTGCTCCTCGTCGTCAACGCCTCGCCGTGGATCGCGGACAAGGACGAGGTCCGCCTCCCGCTCGTCACCCGGCGGGCCACGGAGTCCGACACGATCGTCGCCTACGTCAACATCGTGGGCGGCCAGGACGACCTGGTCTTCGACGGGGACAGCCTCGTCGTCGACGAAGCGGGGACGGTCCTCGCCCGCGCCCCGCAGTTCCGGGAGCACCTGCTCCTCGTCGACCTCGACCCCGCGCCGGCGACCGACCCGGTCGTGACCGAGGACGTCCACCGGGTCCTCCTCGACACCCCGGACACCACCCCCGGGAGCATCGCGCTGGACGGCCAACGCCCGGCACTCCCCCGCGACGTCGCCGAACCCCGTGACGACCTCGAGGAGATCTGGAACGCGCTCGTCCTCGGCACACGCGACTACGTCGAGAAGAACGGCTTCCGTTCGGTCGTCCTCGGCCTGTCCGGTGGGATCGACTCGGCGGTGTGCGCGGCGATCGCGGTCGACGCCCTCGGCCCCGACCGCGTGTACGGCGTCTCGATGCCGTCCCAGTGGTCGTCGGAGCACTCCCGCTCGGACGCCGACGACGTCGCCGAACGCCTCGGCCTGCACTACCGGACCGAGGCGATCGCCGACCTCGTACGCCCCTTCGAGGACCAGCTCCACCTGACCGGGCTCGCCGCCGAGAACATCCAGGCCCGCGCCCGGGCGCTCGTGCTCATGGGGCTGTCGAACCTCGACGGTCACCTGGTGCTCACGACCGGGAACAAGACCGAGCTGTCGGTCGGGTACTCCACCGTCTACGGTGACTCGGTCGGCGGCTTCGCACCGATCAAGGACGTCCCCAAGACCCTCGTGTGGGAACTCGCCACGTGGCGCAACCGGTTCGCCGCGGGACGGGGCGAGACCGAGCCGATCCCCGAGAACTCGATCACCAAACCGCCATCGGCCGAGCTCCGTCCCGACCAGAAGGACGAGGACTCGCTCCCGCCGTACGAGGTGCTCGACAGCATCCTGGACGGGTACATCACCCGGGCCCTGGGTGCCGCCGACATCGTGGCGGAGGGTCACGACCCCGACACGGTGGCCGAGGTGACCCGGCTGGTCGACCGCTCCGAGTGGAAGCGCCGGCAGGGTGCCATCGGCCCGAAGATCTCGGGCATGGCGTTCGGACGCGACCGTCGTCTGCCGATCACGTACCGGCCGCAGCAGTACCGCTGAGGCCGGGCCTCCCGGCCGGATGACGAACGGCCCGGCACCCCATGGGTGCCGGGCCGTTCCTCGTGTCGGCTAGCGATCGACCAGCGACGACGCGTCGTCGCTGAAGAAGTCCTCGTACCGTGGGCCACCGCTGCTCGTCAGCGTGCCGCGGCGCCATTGCTGCCGGAGCCGGCGGTAGGTGGCGATGCGGGCCGGCTCCACGCCGGACTGGGACTCGTACAGGCTCATCTGGTGCCTCCTCTCGACGGAGCGAGGACACCGGACCGGATGCTGGCATCGGTGGGTCGCCGTGGTCAGCCTCCCCGCCCGCTCCGACGGTACGTCCGACGGGGTCGCGACGCGATCGGACTGCGCGAGCCGGACGAGGTCCTGCGCACATCGGACCTCCGCTCGCGCGAACCGGACATCGGCGGGGCGGCGGCGGGACGGTCAGCCCTGCGCGTCCTCCTGGTCCCACCGTGCGTTGTTCGCACGGACACGGTCGAGTGCCGCCTGCGCCTCCTCGCGCGTGTCGAAGGGCCCGATGCGGTCCCGGTTCGGGGACTGCATGCCCTGTTCGACCTGGTGCGTGGTGGTGTTGAACCAGAACTGGGACTCGATCCGTTCGTCGCTCATGACCGCGAGCGTACGCGCGAGGATCGGGCCCGTGACCGCCGGATAGACTCGGCAGCATGCCCCGGGACGAACACGGACACCTCACTGCCGGCCGCATCAGTCCCACCCGCCCCGTCCCCGCGGACATCGCCCGACCGGAGTACGTGGGCCACGTCGAACCGCACGAGCACGGCCTGGGCGACACGTACACGCCCGACGAGGTCGAGCGGATCCGGACCGCGGGCCGCATCGCGTCGCAGGCCATCGACGCGGTCGCCGCCGCCATCCGCCCGGGGGTGACCACCGACGAACTCGACCGGGTCGGCCACGAGTTCATCGTCGCGCGCGGCGCCTACCCGTCGACGCTCGGCTACCGCGGGTTCCCGAAGTCGCTCTGCTCCAGCGTCAACGAGGTCATCTGCCACGGCATCCCGGACGACACGGTGCTGCAGGACGGCGACATCGTGAACATCGACATCACGGCGTACAAGGACGGCGTCCACGGGGACACGAACCGGACCTTCGTCGTCGGCACCGCGAGCCAGGAGGTCCAGGACCTCGTCAGGCGGACCGAGGAAGCCATGCGCCGTGGCATCCGCGCCGTCGCTCCCGGACGCCAGGTGAACGTCATCGGGCGGGCGATCGAGTCCTACGCCAAGCGGTTCGGGTACGGCGTCGTCCGTGACTACACCGGCCACGGCGTCGGGCGGGCGTTCCACTCCGGGCTCATCATCCCCCACTACGACGCCCCGCAGTACGACACCGTCATCGAGCCCGGCATGGTGTTCACGATCGAACCGATGCTCACCCTCGGTGGCATCGACGCGGACATCTGGCCGGACGACTGGACGGTCTCGACCCGCGACAAGTCCTGGACGGCACAGTTCGAACAGACCCTCGTCGTCACCGAACGCGGCGCCGAGCTCCTCACCGTTTCCTGAACCCAACAGCACCGGAAGGCACTCCCCCATGGCACAACTCGCGGTCGGCGTCGACATCGGCGGAACCGGCATCAAGGGCGCGATCGTCGACGTCGAGTCCGGCGCGCTCACGAGCGACCGGATCAAGAAGGCCACGCCCGAGGGCGGCAAGCCGGACGACATCGCCGAGGTCGTCGTCGAGATCATCAACGAGCTCGGCATGACGAACGACGAGCCGATCGGCATCTGCTTCCCCGCCGTGGTGAAGGACGGCCGGACCATGTCCGCGGCCAACGTGTCGAAGAAGTGGATCGGTTTCCCGGCCGAGGAGCTGTTCGAGAAGCGGCTCGGGCGGCAGATCCACTTCGTCAACGACGCCGACGCAGCGGGGTTCGCCGAGCAGCAGTTCGGTGCGGCGAAGGGCGTCGACGGCCTCGTCATCATGACGACGCTCGGCACCGGCATCGGCACGGCCCTCATCAACGACGGGGTGCTCATCGTCAACGCCGAGCTCGGCCACATCGAGATCGACGGGGTCGACTACGAGACGAAGGCGTCGTACGCGGCGAAGGAGCGCGACGACCTCTCCTGGAAACACTGGGCCAAGCGCCTGCAGAAGTACTACTCCCACCTCGAGGCGTACCTGTCCCCCGAGCTGTTCGTCGTCGGCGGCGGCATCTCGAAGCAGCACGAGGAGTTCCTGCCCCTGCTCGACCTCCAGGCGAAGATCATCCCCGCGACGCTCCGCAACAACGCGGGGATCATCGGGGCCGCGAAGCTGGCGGCGGACAGCAAGGAGTGACGGTCGGGAGGGGCGGCGCCGCCTGGCACCGCCCCTCCCGTCCATCGGTCCTGCCGCGTCCCGCCCCGTTGAACCGGTTGCTTCCGGCGGAACCGCGGCATGCCGGTGTTCAACCGGAAGGTACCGGTTCGTCGGCCGTTGACGACGTCGGTGCGAATGGGCCGGCCGTACGCCGGGTTCTGTCCCGCCGCTCGCGCGGCGGTGACGGCCATCTATCTCGGACCGACGTCGCCGTCGGCCTCCAGCGGTCCACCCGAGGACTCAGCGAGCAGCTTCGTCGTCCTCTGTCTGACCTTGCTCCGGGCGAGGTTTACCGAGCAGATCCGGTCACCCGGATCCCTGGTGGTCTCTTACACCACCGTTTCACCCTCACCGCCGGGTCGCCCCGACGGCGGTCTGTTCTCTGTGGCACTGTCTCGCGGGTTGCCCCGGGTGGGTGTTGCCCACCGCCCTGCTCTGTGGAGCCCGGACGTTCCTCGGCACCCCGAGGGGTGACGCGACCGTCTCACCGACCCATTCGCGCGTCCACCCTACCGGCCCGATCGCCGAGATCGCAGTCTTCGCCGCTCGGACGGCCCTCAGCACGGCCACCGCGGCGGTCGCACCGGGTGGTCAGAGCCCGGACTCGGCCGTCCGCACGAGGATCGCGTCACTGTCCGGGCAGAGCAGGACCTCGTCCGGCGCGGCCGCGCGGACGGTCTGGAGGTCCGAGGCCGTGAGCGACACACCGGACGCGGTCGAGACCCCACCCTGGAGCAGACTCGCGCCGAAGCCGTACCGCGCCCGCTGCCGCTCGTACAGCGCGAGGAGGTCCGCGGGGACGCGCGCGGCGACGGTCTCGCGGTTCGCCCGCACGTGACCGAGGTCCTGCTCCAGCGAGGCCACCTGGGCCTCCCGCTCGTGGAGCAGCCGGTCGTGCTCGCCGTCGATCTCGGCGAGCTGCGCCTGGACGTCGCCGAGGCGGGCCTGCGCGACCTCGAGCCGTTCCATGACCTCGAGCTCCGTGGTCTCGAGGTCGTTGATGCGCCGGGTGAGGCTGGCGAGTTCGCTCTCGAGCCCGGCGGCGTCCTTCGCGTTCTTCGCCGCCTGGAGCAAGGTGGTGTCGCGGTCGATCCGGGCCTGTGCCGTCGCGGTGTCGGACTCGAGGCGTGCGAGCTCGCGCTCGGCGTCCTCCACGCTGCCGGTCGCCGCGGCGAGGTCGCTGCGGAGCACCGCCGCACGCCGCCCGAGCTCCGCGAGGTGTTCCCCCTTGCGGAGTCCGGTGATGCGGTGGCCGATGCGGGTCACGTCGTTGTCGATGCGCTGGAGATCGAGGAGGAGGAGTTGTGCCTCCGGGGCTGCCTTCACGCGGCGGCTCCTTCCGGGTCGGTCGGCTGGGGCCCCTCGTCGGTCCCGTCGGCATGCGGGGCGGACGACGGGAGGACGGCGAAGTCCCAGGGGTCGGTTCGGATGTCGCTCACGGTCACCCGGACGCCCGTGGCGTCGGCGAGCTGCGCGGCGGCGACGTCGAGCCAGAGCCACTCCGTGGCCCAGTGCGACGTGTCGACGAGTGCCGGACCGTCCGACAGCATCGCGCGCTCCCGGAACTCCGACGCGGGATGGTGCCGGAGGTCGCTCGTGACGTAGACGTCGGCGGCGAGGACCTCGGGAGCACCGAGCAGGGAGTCGCCGGCACCCGCGCAGAGTGCGACGGTCCGGACCGGGCGGTCGTGCTCGCCCGACACGCGGACACCCGACGCCGTCGCGGGCAGGACGTCGACGAGGTGCCGCGCGAGCGCCCCGAGCGTCATCGGGGCGGCGAGGACGCCCACCCGGCCGATCCCGGTCCCCGGTCGGGTGCCCGGTTCGATCGGGCGCTGCTCGACGAGGCCGAGGCGGTCGGCGAGCACCGCGGAGGTCCCGGTCGTCACGACGTCGGCGTTCGTGTGCGCGGCGAGGAGCGCGCAGCCGCCGCGCACGAGGGTGGCGAGGACGGACCCCTTGTACGTGGTCTCGGCGATCGTGGTCACACCACGCAGGAGCAACGGGTGGTGCGCGACGAGCAGATCGGCGCCGAGCGCGACGGCCTCTCGCGCGACCTCGGGAACGGCGTCGACGGTGAGGTGCACGTGACGGACCTCGGCATCGGGGTCGCCCGACACGAGGCCGACGGCGTCCCACGACTCGGCGCCGTCGGCGGGCCAGAGGGCCTCGGCGGCGGCGAGGACGGCGCGGAGGGTCGGCATCGGCCCAGTCTACCGAGGGCCGTCGGCCCCGAGCGGCACGTCGGCGCCGAGCGGCACGTCAGCGCCGAGCGGCAGGACAGCCCCAAGCGGCAGGACAGCCCCGAGCGGCAGGACAGCCCCGAGCGGCTGGTCAGGCGCGGCGGAGGACCCGCAGCACGCGGGCGACGACGCGTGCCCACCAGCTCGGCGTGGTCGCCGCGACGTCGGACGGCACGGGCTCCCCCGGTGCCGCCACGTCGGAACGGTGCTCGTCGGTGTCGGTGCCCGCGAGCGGCTCGGCCGATGCCTCGACCGCGGCGGCGGACCCGGACCGGACCGGACCGAGCGGGAACGCGGTCGCCGCACCGGCGTCGGCACCCGTGTGGGCGCGCAACGCGGCGACGAAGGCCTCGTGGTCGATCGCGCTCGGGCCCGTGGCGGGCGGCACGAGCGGCGTCGGACGCGTCACCGCGGCCACCGGAGCGACCGGCGCGCTGGCGGACTCGACGTCGAGGTCCTCGCGGTCGAGCGCGTCGGCGAGGACGGACTGCAGGGCGGGGAGTGCGTCGCCCCGGGCCGGCGTGGTGGTGGCCCGGGTCGAGACGGCGGTCCGGGCTGGTCGGGTGACCACGGCGGCGGCGAGGAGGTCCGCGAAGACCTCGGTGGCCCAGGCCCGGGCGGCGGCGACCTCGGGGTCGGAGGACCGGGCGATCCGGGCCTCCCATGCGGCGAAGCGCGCGCGGTCCTCGTCGCGGCGGCGCAGTTCTTCCTCGAGCAGGGAGATGCGCTCCACGGTGCTCCGGCCGGTCGCGGTCGCGAGCTCGACAGCGAGGTCCCCGATCCGGAGCGAGATCCGGGCCGGGGGCTCGGGGAACGTCGGGGCGCAGGCGGAGGCGTGCCGTCCGCGATCACGACGGAAGGCGGCGGGCGCGGGGTCCACGAGCGTGGCGGGTGCCGGGTCGTCCAGCGGAGCGACGTCGAGTGCCCGCACGGGCTCGGCGACGACGGCCGCAGCGGCGACGGGTTCGGCCGCCGTCTCCGGACCGCCCGCGTCCGTGCCGCCCGCGTCCGTGCCGCCCGCGTCCGGAGCGGCCGCGGTGTCGGTCTCGGTGGGGAGTGCGACGGGCCCGGTCACCGGCGGCACGACGAGGTCCGGGACGTACGGGGCGTGGACCGCCGGCACGTCCCGGAGCCACGCCTCGACCTCGCGGCCGAACGGGTCGACGAGGGCGGGACGTGCTCCGGACTGGGTCTCCATGGCCGAATCGTAGGCAGGAGGAGCGGAGGAACCCGGATGATCGGCGGTGTGTCGCGTTCCGAGCGGGGCCACGGTGTCGTCCGGAGACGTCACCTGCCAGCGCTACCGCTGCCCGCGGCCACGGCTCCGAGCAGTGCAGCGCCGTCCGGGGAGCCGAGCCCGGTGCAGGCGTCCCACCCGGGAGCCGCCGCGAAGGCGCCGTTCGACCCCGAGGTGACGTCGCGGAAGGTCGACGCCGCGCTGTACAGCACCGGCTGCGCGAGCCCGAGCGGCCGCCCGGTCGACTGGACGATCCGGGCGATCAGCGCGGCCCACAGCGGAGCGACCGCGCTCGTGCCGCCGATGACGGTGCGGTTGCCGTCGACGAGGACCTCGTACCCGGTCTGGGGATCGGCGACCGCGGCGACGTCGGGGACGCCTCGGCCGCCCGACGACTCGGCGGTGCCCGGCACGCCGACGCCCTGCTGCCAGGTCGGCAGCGGGAACGCATCACTGACCCCACCGCCCGTGGCGCCACCGCTCGCGCCGTCGTTCCACACGGTCTCGGAGGTGATCGTCGTGCCCGAGGCCTCGAGCCGGGTCCCGCCACAGGCGAGGACGTGCGGGCTCGACGCCGGGAAGTCCACGTGCTGCCCGCCGTCCGACTGCCCGTCGGTGCTGCCGTTGTCGCCCGCGGCCGCGGTCACGGTGACCCCGAGGGACACCGCGTCGACCACGGCGTCGTCGAGCGCGGAGCGGGCCTGAGCGGTCCAGGCGTCCTCGCTCTGTCCCCAGCTGATGCTCATGGCCGTCGGGGTCGGAGTCGCGTGCGCCGCGGCGGCCACGGCGTCGACGAAGCCGGCGTCGGTGTTCGGGGCGAAGTACACGACGATCGCCGCTCCGGGAGCCAGCGCCCCCACCACCTCGACGTCGAGCATGACCTCGCCGTCCGCGCCGTTCGGATCCCCACCCGGGACGTTCTCGGCGCCGTCGACACCCACGGCGGTCACCGACGGGGAGCCCACGCCGAGACCGGAGAAGTAGGTGTCGAGGTCGGACTGCACGTACCCGCCGCCGAGTTCGATGATCGCCACCGTCTGGCCGGAGCCGTCGGTGTCGGGCGGGAACGCGTACGCGGTGCCGAGCTCGACGGGCGAGTAGCTGGTCGAGCGGGCGGCGGCGGGCACGGAACGGAACTGCGTCCGCGCCTGCGGGCGGTCGTCGAGGCCGAGCACCGCCACGACGACGCCGTCGAGTGCCGCGGGAACGCTCAGGCCCCCCGACCGGTGCCGGTGCTGGGCACTGCCACCGCCGGGCGCGTCGCTCGTGACGGTCTCGAGGTCCGTGCCGAACGCCCGGCCCATCGCCGCGGTCGTCCCCTCGACGCGCACGTGACGCGTGGCGGGGTCGGCGCTGAGGACGGTCAGGTCGAGGGCCTCCAGCGTGGTGCGGACGAGGTCGAGGTCGGCCTCGGTCGCCCCGTGCGCACTGACGAACGCGGCGCGGTCCATCGGGACGGCGGTGCCGTCGAGCGGCGCGACGGGGTTCGCGCGCCGCACCACCACGGTCGCCTGGACCGGGGAGTCGGGCGGGAGGGCCGCCGCGGCGCGGACGCCGGGGGCGGACGGACGCTCGCTGCCGGCGAGCGGAACGAGCTGCGGGTCCTTCGAGCTGTCGGTCATGGCACCGGTCTACTCCGCACCCATGACGTCGCCCGTGCCCCGGACGGCGCATGCACGCCGACAACCATGCAGCGGCGACCCGCTCCGGCGTGGCGCCCATCCGCCGCCGTGCCCGTTCTGGGGGTGGGAAGCGGGAGCCGCGACACCTATCGTCGTCACGATCACTCTCGTGGACGCGGACCGGAGGCACCCCCCATGACCAGCGTGCGTCGGTTCATCCACCGGTACTCGGTGACACCGTTCCTCAAGCAGGCACCGATCGCGGTGCTGGTCGCCCTGGCGGCGGTGCTCTCGGTCGCCGTCCCGCAGCTCGCCGTGTCGGACCACACCGGACTCGCGGTGAGCCTGGTGCTCACCGCGATCGCCACGCTCTGGGCGAGCGTGGTGACCGCGCGCAGCGAGCGGCTCGGTGCCCTCGCGCTCCTCGTGCCCGCGGTCGACTTCGTGGCACTCGGCGTCCTCCGATGGGCGACGGGCTCGTCGGCGTCGATCTTCACCGCCCTCGTGGTCCTGCCCGTCGTGTGGTTCGCCGCCACCGACGGCCGACGGCACGTCCTCTACGCGATGCTCGGCACCGCGGTCGTGATCCTCACGCCGTTCGTCTTCGGGATCAGCGGCAGCGGCCGGGTCACCGAGCTCATCCGCCTCGTCGTCGTGCTCGTCGTCTACACGACCGTGGCGCTCGTCGTCAACGAGTTCGCCCGGCAGCACGCGACGCAGCTGCGCCTCGCCGCCGAGCGCGAGGCAGCCGTCACGGACGAGATCGACCGCGCCGCCGCGGTGCAACGCTCGCTCCTCCCCCAGCCCCTCTGCTCGCTGCCCGGCTACTCCGTCGCGGGGACCTGTCTGCCCTCCGCCACGGTCGGCGGCGACTTCTTCGACTGGTACCGCACCGACGAGGGCATCGCGATCACCCTCGGCGACGTCATGGGCAAGGGCGTCGGCGCCGGGCTCATCGCCGCGGCCGTGCGGGCCGTGGTCCGCAGCTCCCGGCGTGATCCCGACCCCGCGGCCGCGATCGTGCGTGCCTCGGAAGGGCTCTCGACGGACGTCGCGGACCGAGGCGAGTCGACGGCCTTCACGACGCTCTTCCACGCCCGGTTCAGCGGGGACGTCCTCCGCTGGGCGGACGCCGGACACGGCCTGTCGATCGTCGTCCGCGAGGACGGGACCCACGAGCGCCTGACCACCGCGCACCTGCCGATCGGTCTCGGGATCGACGACGCCTGGCAGACGATGGAGATCGCCATCGCGCCCGGGGACGTCCTCGTCACCTTCAGCGACGGCGTGCTCGACCTGTTCGGCGGTGGACTCGACACGATCGACGAGGTCGCCGCGATCGCCCGCCGGGATCCGCGGCCGGGCGCCGTGGTCGAGGCCCTCGTCGCGATGGCCCGCACCGCCGGGCACGACGACGACGTCACGGTCGTGGCGCTCCGGCGTGAACCCGTCGCGACCGCCGCGGCCGCCGTGCCGACCAGCGCGATCACCGTCGGCGTCTGATCCCGCCCGGGAGGGACGCCTCCACGGAGACGACGGGAGGCACGGGGACCGCGATCCCCGTGCCTCCCGTCCGCCGTCGGGACGACGGGATCAACCCGTGTTCTGCAGACCGGCGGCCACGCCGTTCACGGTGAGGAGCAGCAGTCGATGGTCGGCGTCCTGCGGGTCGCCGTCGCTCGCGGTCCGGATGCCACGGAGCGCCCGGAGTTGCAGGAGCGACAGGGCGTCGACGTACGGGCTCCGCAGGCGGACGGCGCGGCTCAGGACGGGCCGGTCCTCGAGGACGTCCGACGAGCCGCTCGTCCGGAGCACCCAGGCGCGCGTCAGAGCCATCTCGTCGAGGACCATGCGGGCGAGGTCCGGGCGGTCGCCGAGCGCGAGGTACCGGTTCGCGATCGCCTCGTCGGTCTTCGCCAGGGACATCTCGACGTTCTTGATCATCGCCGAGAACAGCGGCCAGGACCGGTAGGCGTCCTGGAGCAGCTCGACGTCGCCGACCGCGGCCAGCGCCGACCCGAGGCCGTACCAGCCGGCCAGGTTGATGCGCGCCTGGGTCCACGAGAACACCCACGGGATGGCGCGGAGGTCCTCGAGGGACTCCACGGACAAGCCGCGACGGGCCGGCCGGGAGCCGAGCGCGAGGAGCCCGATCTCCTCCATCGGCGTGACGGTGGCGAACCACGGCGCGAACCCGTCCGCCTTGACGAGGTCGAAGAAGGCCGCGCGCGATGCGCGGTCCATCGTGGCGGCGACGTCCGCGAAGCGATCGGCGGCCGCGGCGGTCACGGACTCGTTCGAGGGCGCGGACGCCTGCAGGGTCGCAGCGGCCATCTGCTCGAGGTGCCGCGCGCCGATCGTCTTGTCGCCGTACTGGGCGAAGATGACCTCGCCCTGCTCGGTGATCTTGAGTCGGCCGTCGACCGACCCCGGCGGCTGCGCGAGCACGGCCTCGTTCGCCGGACCGCCGCCGCGGCCGAGCGCACCGCCCCGGCCGTGGAACAGCGTCAGCTCGATGTCATGGTCGGCAGCCCACGCGGCGATCCGGGCCTGGGCGTCGTACAGCGCGAACGTCGCCGACACCGGACCGACGTCCTTCGACGAGTCGGAGTACCCGAGCATCACCTCGAGCCGGCGCCCGGTCGCGGCGAGTCGACGTTCGACCGCGGGCAGGCGGACGGCCTCGTCGAGGATCCGCGTGCTCGCGTCGAGGTCGGCGAAGGTCTCGAAGAGCGGGACGACGTCGAGCACCGGCGCGGCCTCGGCGGACCCGAGTGCGGCCTCGGCGAGCTCGAACACCGTGGCGATGTCCTCGGACGACTGCGTGAACGAGATGACGTACCGGCACGCCGCCCGCACGCCGTACCGCGCCTGCAGGGACGCGATCGCCCGGAACACCGCGAGCACCTCGTCCGTCATCGGGCTGTGCTCGACGCCGGCACGGACCTCGGCGAGGGCGGTTCGATGCACCTGCGAGTGCTGCCGGACCTCGAGCTCCGCGAGGTGGAAGCCGAAGGTCTCCACCTGCCAGATCAGGTTCTGGAGCTCGCCGTGGGCCGCGCGCTCGGCGCCGGCTGCGGCGAGCGAGCCCTGGACGGTCCGGAGGTCGGCGAGCAGGTCCTCGGGCGAGGCGTACGCGAGCGGGACGTCCTCGCGCCGGGTCGCGTCGATGCGGGCCGCGACGAACAGGAGCACGCGGCGGTGGACCTCCTGCGGCGCGCGGACCGCGATGCGCGCCGCGACGTCGGCGTCGAGCGCCTGCTGGGCGTCGTCGAGCGCGGTGAGGTCGGCCGTCGGCGGGGTGCCGCCGTCGTCGAGGGTCAGCGCGTCGGCGATCCGGGTCGCGGCGCGGGTCAGCCCGAGCAGGACGTGCTCGGACTGGATCCGGGCCGCCTCGAGCGTGACCTCGGCGGTGACGTGGGGGTTGCCGTCGCGGTCGCCGCCGATCCAGCTGCCGAGGCGGATGAACGCCGGGGCGGCCACCGGACGGCGCCCGGCGTCGTCGCCGAGGAGGCGGTCGTCGAGCAGCCGGTACACCGCCGGCACGATCTCGAACAGCGTCTGGTCGAAGACGCTCATCGCCGTGCGGACCTCGTCGAGCGGGGTGGGACGCGTGGGCCGGAGGGGCGAGGTACGCCAGAGCGTCTCGACCTCCTCGAGCAGGCGGCGGGCGTTCTCGGCACCGTCGACGGCGTTCCGGACGGCGTCCCGTGCGTCGAGCAGGTCGCTGATCCGGCGGATCGTCGTGGCCACGGCTCGGCGTCGGGCCTCGGTCGGATGCGCCGTGAGCACCGGGTGGAACCGGAGGGCCGCCAGGCGGGTGGCCGCCTCGTCCTCGCCGAGTGCGTCACGCAGTCCGGCGAGGGTCGCCGCGATCGAGTCCCCCGGCGTGCCCCCCACGTCACCACGGCGTCGGAGGACGCGGACGCGGTGGTGCTCCTCGGCGAGGTTGCTGAGGTGGAAGTAACAGGTGAAGGCCCGGGCGACCTGCTCCGCGCGGTCCTGGTCGAAGCCCTCGACGATCTCCTGGGCCCGGTCGATGGCCCGGTCGTCCGTGCCCTCGTACGCGTCGATCACGGCGGCGCGCAGGGCCTCCACGTCGGCGAACAGGGCTTCGCCGCCGGTCTCGCGGAGCACCCGCCCGAGCAGGTTCCCGAGGAAGCTGACGTCGCCGCGCAGGTCGTCGTCGACCTCGCCCCGGACGTCGTCGCGTGGCCGGTCGTGGCGGGCCGTGCCGTCGATCGTGGTCATCGTCGTTCCTCCGAGGGATGGGCGGGGTGCACACACGTGAGTACCACATCGTGCTCGCCGGGCGCGATTCGCGTGACGCCGGGAGGCCCGGGTCGGCCCGGCGGGAGCGTCCGAGCGGGGACCGTCGAACGCGTCACGGTCGCGCGGCGGCGCGGGGTGCGCCCGACGAGCCGCGGACCACGAGGGAGGGCCGGATCGCCCGCGCGGTCGGGGGCGGGGCACCCGCCATCGTCGCGCGCAGGACCTCGAACGCGGCGCGGCCCAGTCCGGCGAAGTCCATCCGGACGGTGGTGAGCCCGGGCGTCCACACCTCGGCGAGGGGCATGTCGTCGAACCCGACCACGCTGACGTCGCCGGGGACGGCGCGGCCCTGGTCCGCCATCGCCCGGAGCACGCCCATCGCGACCTCGTCGTTGAAGCAGAACACGGCGGTCGCGTCGTCCGGGAGCTGCTCGATCGCGGCGGCCCGGGCGCTCATCGGGGCCCAGTCCGTGGCGACCACGGGCGGCACCGGCGCGTCGCGGGCGGCGAGCTCGGCCAGGTACCCGTACGTCCGGCCGTGCCCGATGTCGTTCGGGTAGTCGACGGCGAGATGGTGGACCGTGCGGTGACCGAGCGCGAGCAGGTGCTCGGTCGCCAGTCGCGCACCGAGTTCGTCGTCGAGCCATGCGTAGGGCAGGCCCGACCGGTTCGTGCCGACCATCGCCGCGGTGGCGGTCGGCATGGTCGCGGGGATCCGCGCCAGTGCCGCCGTCACGAACTCGTCGAACTCGATGCCGATGATCCCGGACAACGGCTGGGACAGCACGAGCTCGACCGCGGACCGGACGTGGTCGGGGTCCCCGTTCTCGACGACCGTGATCGTGACGAGGAAGTCGCCCTCACGCGCGGCCTCCTCGATGCCCCGGAGCACCGAGGCGAACCCGTACCGGGTCGTGTTCCCGGTGATGACGCCGATCATCTTCTGGCGACCCGACTTGAGCGCGCGGGCCGCCTCGTTCGGCCGGTAGCCCAGTCGGACGATGGCGTCCTGCACGGCGGTCCGACGCCGCTCGCTCACGACCCCCGGGTCGTTGAGGACGCGGGAGACGGTCGCGACCGAGACGCCGGCCATCCGGGCGACGTCCGCGATGCCCGGCGCGCGGGGCGGACGCTCGACCATCGGACGATGCTATCCCGACACCACGCGCCGGTCACTTGATGCCGGACTCCGCGATGCCCTGCACGAACTGCCGCTGGAAGACGAAGAACACGATCATCACGGGGATCATCGAGATGAGCGTGATCGCCATGATCTCGTCCCACGGGTGCGAGTAGGACCCGTTCAGCGAGGACAAGCCCACGGAGATCGTGTAGCTCTCCGGCTTCTGCAGGGCGACGAGCGGCCAGACGAAGTCGTTCCACCGCCACACGAACGTCAGGATCGTCAGGACCGCGACGAGCGGGCCGCACGCCGGCAGCACGACGGTCCGGAAGGTGCGGAACTCCCCCGCGCCGTCGACCCGAGCCGCTTCGATGAGCTCGGTCGGGATCGCCTGGATGTACTGCCGGGCCATGAAGATCGAGACGGCCTGTGCCGCCGAGGGCAGGATCACGGCCCACGGGGTGCCGACGAGTCCGAGCTTCGAGATGATGACGAACTCGGGCACCATGACCACCTGGATCGGCACCATGATCGTCACGAGCATCGCGCCGAACAGCAGGTTCCGTCCGCGGAACGAGAACTTCGCGAACGCGTACCCGGCGAGCACGCTGATGAACACCGAGATGACGACCCCGGCGACCGCGATGACCACCGAGTTGACCAGCCACGTCAGCACCGGCTGGTCCGCGAACGCCTTGGCGAACACCCCGAGGTCGACCCGATGCGGCCACAGCGAGAACCCCGACGTCTGGGCGAGGCCGCCCGGGCTGATCGCGGTGACGAACACCCAGTAGACCGGGAACACCATGACGAGTCCCCCGAGGACCATCGCCGCCCAGATGACCCACCGCGCGGGGGTCATCCGGTCCTGGATCGGTACGCGGCGGTCGGGACGGGTGCGCACGACGCGTGCCGTGCCTCCCGGACGACCGGCCGTGGAGCGTCCGACGGCACGGGCGGGAACGGCGGTGGAGCTGCCGACCCGCTCGACGGGACGCGATGCCGACGTGCTCATGCCTGGTCCTCCTCGGTGCGGCGCGCGAGGACGTTCCGCACCAGTGTCAGCAGGAGCAGCGTCAGCACGAGGAGCACGCCGACGGCGGACGCGTACCCCATCGTCCCCTGCGTGAACGCGGCCCGGAAGATGTACTGCACGAGCACGGTCGTCGAGAACCCGGGGCCACCGCCGGTGAGCACGTAGATGACGTCGAACGCCTGGATCGAGAAGACCACGTTGAGCACGACGAGGATGTAGGTCGTCGGTCGCAGCAGCGGCCAGACGATGTTCGAGAAGCGCTTGCCACTGCCGGCACCGTCGACGCTCGCCGCCTCGAGCACGCTCGGGTTGATGTTCTGCAACGCCGCCAGGTAGGTCACCATGCAGAACCCGATCCGTCCCCAGACCACCGTGAGGATGACCGTGGCCATGGCCCAGTGCGGCGACGACAACCAGGTGATCCGCGGGAGCCCGAGCGCCTGGAGCGCGGCGTTCGCGATCCCGTTGTCGGCGTTGAAGATCCACGCCATGACGAGCGACACGGCCACGCCGGACACGACCATCGGCAGGAAGTACAGGCTGCGGATGACGCCGCGGCCGGGGAGCCTGCGGTTGAGGAGCACGGCGAGCAGCAGCCCGATCGCCGCCGACGTCGGCACCGTGCCGAGCGTGAACACGACGGTGTTCCACACGCTCGTCCAGAACACCGGGTCGCTCGGGATGTCGGCGTAGTTCTTCCCACCGATCCAGCTCCCGCCGCCGAACGTCTGCACGTCCTGGAACGACAGCACGACGGACACGATGATCGGTCCGAACGCGAACACGACGAAGAGGAGCAGCGACGGGGCGACGAAGGTCCACGGCACGGCGACCGGGACGCGACGCCGCCCGCCCCGACGCGGCGGCCGCCCGCCGGTGCGGGACGACGGCCGCACGTCGACCGACCCGACCACCCCGCGCGCGGCGACCTCGCTAGCCGACGACACGGCTGATCCCGTCCGAGATGTTCTTCGCCGTCTCCTTCGGGGTCTGCGTCCCGATGAAGCAGAGGTCGAGCTGGTCGGCGAGCACCTCGTTGATCTGGTTGAACTGCGGGCTCGTCTCGATCTTCGCCATGTTCGTCGGGATCGTGGCGACCTGCTCCACGAACGTCTTCATCTGGTCGTTGTTGGACCTGAAGTGCAGCGAGTCGGCGTCGAGCGCGGTGCGGATCGGCAGGAACAGGTCGTTCTCGCAGAAGTACTCCATGTTCGCCTGGTTGCAGACGAACTTGATGAAGTCGGCGGCGACGTCGGGGTGCTTCGACGACTTCGAGACGCCGAGCAGGTTCCCGCCGAGGTCGGACGCGGCCTTCTTGCCCTTCGGCATGTACGTGACGTCCCACTTCGATTGATCGAGGCCCTTGCCGACGTCCCCCATGAGCCAGTCGCCGTAGAGCATGACGCCGACCTGACCGGTCGTGAAGCTGTTGAGCGTCGAGGCGTCGTTCGAGGCCTTGATCGTGTTCGACTTCGGGATGAGGCCGTCGTTGTACAGGCCCTGGAACCAGTCGAGCGCGGCGATGCCCTTCTTGGTGTTGATCATCGGCTTCTTCAGGTCGTTGTCGAGCAGCCGGCCGCCCATCATGTAGAGGAACGGGAGCCAGCGGTAGGCCGTGTTCGGACCGCCGAAGCCGTAGACCATGCCGTACTTGCCGGTCTGCTTCTTGACCTTGACGAGCAGGTCGTGGAACTCGGACAGCGAC
Organism: Curtobacterium sp. MCBD17_040; assembly: GCF_003234805.2. GTDB lineage: Bacteria > Actinomycetota > Actinomycetes > Actinomycetales > Microbacteriaceae > Curtobacterium. The sequence continues at coordinate 1,493,076 of NZ_CP126273.1, read as the reverse complement.
CACGCCTGCCCGATGCTCGCCGGGGGCTGCTCGCCGATCGCCGCGAAGACGTCCTTGCGGTAGTAGGTCGCGAACGTGTCGGTGTGTTGCGGGATCGCGTGCGGCTTGCCGTCGAGCAGCGACGCCTGCCAGAAGCTCTTCTGGAACCCCTTGCCGTACCGCGCGGGGACCCACTTCGACAGGTCGATGAGGCCGCCGTTCTCGGCGTACCGGCCGAACGACTGCCACGTCACGCGGACGATGTCGGGCGCGCTCCCACCGCTGAGCTGTGTCGTGAACCACTGGTTGAAGTCGCCGCCAGGCGTCTTCTGGATCTTGATGTTCACCCCGGGATGCGTCTTCTTGTACGCCGCGGCGAACTTCGCGTACGTGACGAGGTCCGCGGCGATGTCCCACGTCGACAGGACGAGGTCGGCCTTCACGTTCTTCGGGATGGCGGCCTCGGCGGCGCCGGACGGCACGCCGGCGACTGCGAGGGGGGACAGCAGGGCCCCGCCCGCGATGGCCGCGCCCATGCCGACGAACCCACGGCGCGAGAGCCGTCCGTCGTCTCCGGGCTGGGCTTTCTGATCGTTCACGGACGCCTCCTCGAGTCCTGACGAGACCGCCGGCGGGCACGCCGACGGACCACCGGCGCCATCGCCGATGGAGCCCCGCGGACGGGGTGTCCGCCTGGGCCAGATGTCGGTCCCGGGCTGCTCGGCTCCGGAACGTGGGGATGATCATGTCCGGCTGCCGGGAAGCCGGTCAAGCGCGTTCGGTAACGGGATGATAACGAATGTAAACGTTACCAAAACCGCTCTCGCGGTGCTACGGTCGCCGCTGACCGACCCGTCCGACCGATGCAAGGAAGCACCGTGACGCACTTCTCCTGGGAACCCTCATCCCTCACCCTGACGTTCGCCGCCGACCAGGACGGGCCGGTCCGGCTCGTGTCACTGGCGGGTCCGGCCGCTCCGGCGCCGCGGATCCAGGACGACCTGCTGCCCACGCAGCCCCTCGTCGAGGTGCTCGCGCCCCGGTACGGGCGGCGGAACAACAGCTACCGGTTCGACGGCACCGAACTCGGCGCGGGCCTCCGGTACGTCACGCACGTCGCGACGACCGAGCCCGCGACCGACGGACGGCCCGGGCGCGAGTGCCTCGAGATCCGCCAGGAGCACCCCGACGGGCTCGTCGTGACCTCGCGGTTCGAGCTCGTCGGCGGAGCGCCCGCCGTCCGCACCGCGACGACCGTGTCGCTCCGTGACGGCGCGGCTCCCCTCACGCTCTGGGCGGTCACGAGTCTCGCCACCGGGGCCGTGGTCTCCGAGGACATCGACGACCTCGACATCTGGTCGGCGCGCACCGGGTGGTCCGCCGAGAACCGGTGGGCGCCCACCCCGCTCCGCGCTCCCGGTCTGCCGTCCATCGACCCCGGGGCGCGCGGCGAGACGAGCCGGAACCGCATCGCCGCCACGAGCACCTCGACGTGGTCGTCCGGCCTGTACAACCCCGCGGGTGCCGCCGTCGCCCGGAGCACCGGCCGAACCCTCGCGTGGCAGATCGAGCACAACGGCGCCTGGCACTGGGAGGTCGGCGAGGACCCCGACTGGAACCGGGGCGCCGTGCCGATCGAGGACCGGGTCCGCGCGCCGGAGCCGTACGGACCACCGAAGGGCGACCGCTCGCACGACGGTGCCTACGTCGCGCTGCTCGGCCCCGAGGACGCCGACCACCAGTGGTCGCTCACCCTGACGCCCGACGTGACGTTCACGACCGTGCCCGTCACCGTGACCGTCGCGGCGTCGTTCGAGGACGCCCTCGGGAACCTCGCCACACATCGACGCGCGGCCCGACGACCGCACCCCGTCGGTGACACGCTGCCCGTGGTGTTCAACGACTACATGAACACGCTCGAGGGCGACCCGACCACGGCGAAGCTCCTGCCGCTCGTCGACGCAGCAGCGCGGGCCGGTGCCGAGTACTTCTGCATCGACGCCGGCTGGTACGACGACTCCGCCGGATGGTGGGCGAGCGTCGGCGACTGGCGGCCGTCCACCCTGCGGTTCCCGGACGGCTTCGGCGCGGTCGTCGACCACATCCGGGACCGTGGCATGGTGCCCGGGGTCTGGCTCGAACCCGAGGTGGTCGGCGTCACGAGCACCGCGGCCGAGACGCTCCCCGACGAGGCGTTCCTCCGACGGCACGGCGAACGGATCCGCGAGCACCAGCGGTACTTCCTCGACATGCGCTCCCCGGCGGCACGCGCACACCTCGACGAGGCGGTCGACCGGCTCATCGCCGAGTTCGGCATCGGCTACTTCAAGTTCGACTACAACGTCACGCCCGGCGCCGGCACGGACGTCGGCGCCGAGTCCGCGGGCCAGGGCCTGCTCGAACACGACCGGGCGCTGCTGGCGTGGCTCGGCGACGTGCTCGACCGCCACCCGGACCTGGTCATCGAGAACTGCGGATCCGGGGCCATGCGCTCGGATCCCGCGATGCTCGGCACCCTGCAGCTGCAGTCCACCTCGGACCAGCAGGACCCGCTCCTGTACCCGGCGATCGCCGTCGGGGCCCTCGCACACGTGCTGCCCGAGCAGGCGGGCAACTGGGCGTACCCGCAGCCGACGATGTCGGACGAGGAGATCGTGTTCGCGATGGGTGCCGGGCTCGCCGGTCGCCTGTACCTCGCGGGCGTGCTCAGCGGCATGGACGACGACCAGCTCGCCCTGGTCGGTGCCGCCGTGGAGGCCCACCAGGCCACCAAGCACACCCTCGCCCGCGCGGTCCCCCGGTTCCCGACCGGGCTGCCGACGTGGGACGACCAGTGGCTGTCGGTCGCGTTCGACGCCGGTGACGAGACGCTCCTGGTGGTGTGGCGCCTCCCGGCCGCGGCCGGCGACGTCGAGCTCGCCCTGCCGCACCTGGGTGGCAGCGTGCCGACCGTCGAGCAGGTCTACCCGCCCGCCGGCGTCGGCGCGCCCTGGTCCGTCACGCCCACCACCGCCGGGCTGACGATCGGCACCGAGGCGGGGAACGCGCAGGCGCGGATGTACCGGTTGACGGTCTGAGGAGGAACGGCCGCGACGGCGGGCCGCCCCACCAGGAGCGGGCGGCCGCGCCCGGATCGCGCTGCGCCCGTCGGCCCTGGACGATGACCGTCTTCTCAGGGAGCCGTCCGGCGCACACCACGCCGCCGGCCCTACGCTGGGCGCGGGCGCCGACGGCCGGTCGCCGGAGGGGGAACACCGCATGTCCGAACTCGACCTCGACGCACCGCTGACCCCGCCGGAGCCCACCGGGCAGGAGCTCCAGCTCACGCCGCCGGCCGCCGTGCCCGAGGTGGAGCCGGACCAGGCCGTCGGCATGGTGGCCGTCCCCGCCGACAAGCGGTCGGAACTGCAGGACAAGGCCCGCGCCTTCGCCGATGCACTCGCCGCCGAGCAGCCCGGCAGCCCCGAGTTCACGAAGCGGGTCGACGACCTCGTGCGGATGGGCGAACAGGACATCCGGTCGGCGTCGCAGGTGTCGAGCCGCATGCTCGAGCGGCCCGCCACGTCGCTCGCCGCCGCGAAGGGCCAGGGCCCGGCGGGTGATCCGCAGGCGGCGGTGGCCCGGACGCTGCAGGACCTCCGCGAGACCGTCACGGACCTCGACCCCGCGCGCGCCGAGTTGACCGGCGCCCGCCGCCTGCTCGGTCGATTGCCGGGCGCGAACCGGATCGCCCGGTACTTCCACAAGTACGAGTCCGCGCAGCAGCAGCTCGACGCGGTCATCACGGCGCTCGTGTCCGGTCAGGACTCGTTGCGCCGGGACAACGCCGCCATCGAGCAGGAGCGGGCGGAGCTGTGGGCCACGATGGGACGACTCGCGGAGTACGCGACGCTGGCGGCCGCCCTCGACGACGCGATCAGCGCGAAGGCCGAGGCGCTCCGGGCCTCGGACGGCCGCGCGGCGGACGCACTGGTCGCCGACGCGCTGTTCCCCGTGCGGCAGCGGCGGCAGGACCTCGCGACGCAGATCGCCGTGTCCGTGCAGGGGTACCTGGCGCTCGACCTCATCCGCAAGAACAACCTCGAGCTCATCCGCGGCGTCGACCGCGCACGGACGACCACCGTCGCCGCGCTCCGCACGGCCATCGTCGTCGCGCAGGCGCTCGGGCAGCAGCGGCTCGTCCTCGAACAGGTCGCCGCGCTCAACTCGGCGACCGACGCGATGATCGGCCGGACGAGCGACCTGCTCCGGCAGCAGACCGCGGCCGTGCACGAGCAGGCGACGTCGTCCGGGGTCAGCGTCGAGACCCTCCAGCACGCGTTCGACCAGGTGTTCGCGACGATGGACGCGATCGACGCCTACCGAGCGGGTGCCGTGCAGTCCATGGCGACGACGGTGGACGCGCTGGGCGCGCAGGTCGAGCGTGCCCGCGGAGCGCTCGCTCGTTCCCACGCCGAGGACGCGAGCCGGACCGCCTGACGCGCGTGGCAGGCCGGGCGGCTAGGGCAGGTCGAGCCGGGAGGTCCGGAACCGGTCGTCGAGGAAGCGCCCGTTGACGAGGAGGGCGTCGGCGTCGCGTTCGACGGCCGCGTCGCGCATCCGCGCGGCCGCCTGCTCGAGCGCGGTGAGCTGCTGGACGAGCGCCTCGGCCGGCGTCCGGCCGTCGGACAGCCGGTGGTGCGCCGCCCACTCCGCCGGGAGCGCGAGGTACGCCCGCAGCGTCTCGGGCAGGTAGTCGGTCGCCGTCCGGGTGACGACGACCTCGGGTTCGCCGGTGCCGGTGACGCGCGGCAGGGCCTCCTGGAGGGCCGTGGCGATCCGGTCGACGATCGCGGCGGCCGGCTCGGGCACGCGTCCGGCGACGGCCGCGCGGAGCGGGAGCAGACCGCCGGCGACGTCCGACGGGTCGACGCGCACGACGTCGGCGGCCGGGGCGACACCGAGGGCTGCGAGCGCCCGTGCGGCCACGGCCGCGTCGCCGGCGGCGTCCGCGGCCACCGCGGCGACCTCGCCCGCGAACGCCTGGAGCCATGCGCCGAGCGGCATCGCCCGACGCGCGATCACGACGCCGCCCGAGACCTGCGCGGCCTCCCCCGTGAGTCGGTGCCGCTCGAGGCGCAACGTCATGCGCGCGTCGACGCCCTCGAGCCGGAGGGCGGTCACCGTCCCGGGACGCCCGGCGAGGCGATCGCCGAGCGACCGGTCGCGCTCGACCGAGAGCGCCGCGTCGGCCGCGGGGCCGAGCGCGCGCGCGGAGTTCACCGCGAGCGCCTCGACGAGCGCCTGCGGCTCGTCCGCGGACGGCAGGGGCACCGGGAGCGACACGGTCATCGGTCGGTGAGCGGCAGCACGAGCCCCGGCGTGGCGATGACGTGGTCCTCGCGCAGGGGCCGGACCGCGGTGCCGATCGCGAAGAACTCCGTCGTGTGGCCGCCCCACCGGTGCGGCAGCGACAGGAGCTGCACGCCGACGATGCCCTCGGCGTCGAGGTACTCGGCCTCGGTCTGCATCCGGCCCATCGCGAGCTCCCGCGCGTCGTAGAGGGCCTCGGTGTACTGCGGGATCTCGGTGTTCTGGCCGATCGTGCCGAGCGACGCCATCATGCCGCGGTGGGCGATGTGGTAGACACACGTGCCCATGACGAGGCCCTGGGGCGCGTACCCGGCCTGGATGAGGGTCCAGAAGTCCTGCCCGGACAGGTCCGACGTGAACGGCAGGCCCCGGGTGTTGCGCCACTTGCCCGTGGGCGGCGGGGCGTCCGCGACGACGGCGGTGCCGACCGCGACGAACTCGGCGAGGTCGTTGCCGTACTCCTTGAACTCGATCTCGAGCCGGACACCGACGATGCCGTCGGCACCGAGTCGGTCCGCCTCGGCCTCCATGCGCGTCATGGCGAGCTCCCGGGCGTGGTACATCGCCTGGCTGAGCTTGTCGAGCTCCATGTTCTTGCTCCAGCGTCCGGTCTGGATCCCGACGTGGTAGACGCTCGAGCCGAGGACGAGGCCGACCGGACGGAACCCGGCCTGCCGCACGAGCAGGAACTCGTTGACCGACAGGTCCGACGTGAACAGGCGGCGCCGTCCCTCGTCGAGGCGCGCGGTGGCGTCGGCGGGGAGCGGGACGCGGGACAGGTCGGGTCCGGTGGTGCTCATCGGCGGGTGGTTCCTCTCGTGGTGTCGCGGAGCGGGATCACGGTCGTGACGTCGCGCCGGGCGGCGGCGGTCGCGGAGTGGTCGCGGAACGCGTGCATGGGGCCCGGCGCGATGACCGTGCCGGTGAAGGTCGCTTCGGCGTGGAGGTCGACCTCCTCGCCGCACGGGGTGTCGAACTCGCCGAGGCTGCTGCCGGTGATGACGATGTCCGAGCCGTTCAGCGGTGCGGCGCGACGGGTGAGCTGCACCCGGGCGTCGTGACGGGCGGCGTTCACGAGTTCGGTGAGGCCCTCGATCTCGACGTTGCCCGACCAGACGCTCCGCTGTGACTTGAGGAGCGGGTCCTCGTGCTTCGTGGCGATGGAGACGCCGAACGCCATCCCGCGTGGGACCCAGCCCGAGCGGATGAGGGCGGCGACCTCCTCGGCGGTCGACCCGGCCGCCCAGACGTCGCGTGCCGACCGCGCGTGCGGCGAGACCGAGGCGTCGAGCGTGCGCACCGCGGTGCCGGTCGCCGTGAACTCGTGGGTCGCGGTCTCCAGCCGCGTGCGCCGGATGCGGACACCGACGACACCGTCGGCGCCGAGGGCCGCAGCCTCGGCGATCATCCGGTCGAGCGCCCCGTGCCAGGCCTCCTGCACGGCGTGGACGTAGGAGCCGAAGCCGGCGTTCCGGCCGTCGCTCCCCGTGGTGAGGACGGGCGAGGTCCAGGGGACGTACCCGCCGGGCTGGGAGGCGAACGGACCCGAGGCGAAGGGTCCGGACCCGAAGCCGCCCGAGCCGAACGGTCCCGAGCGTCCGAGGGTCGCCGTGCCGGAACCGTTGGGGAAGGCCGAGTACCCGCCGCCGAACGGGATGTTCAGCCCCGACGACCAGATGCCACATCCGCCACCGGCGTAGGCGAGCTGCTCGACCACGCACCCGAAGACCTCGCCGACCGGCGCGAGGTCGACCGCGCGGATCGCGGCCGCGCCAGCGGCGGACAGCAACGACCCGGCCACGCCGCTCGACCGCTGGCGTTCGATGCGGTCGTGCGCGGCGGGCGGCAGCCCCCCGGCCCAGCCGTCCATGCGTTCCCCTCCGTCGGCCCGGTTCGGCGCGCGGACGGCGCGCGGACACGGGGGACCCCGCCAGCATGCCAGGCGCGGGGCGCGCTGGGAACGGCGAGAACGCTCAGGTTCCCGGCAGTCCGTAGGCTGGCGCCGTGACCTCCCGGGTGCGTCTGCTCCTCGCCGCGTCGCACCCGGGTCCGACCGTGGCCGTGACCGTGCTCGCCACGGTGATCGCCGTCGCCGTCGGACACCCGGTGTGGAGCGTGCTCCTCGTCGCGCTCGCGGTGTTCGCGGGCCAGCTGTCGATCGGCCTGGCGAACGACTGGATCGACGCCGACCGCGACCGTGCCGTCGGCCGCAGCGACAAGCCCGTCGCGCGCGGGCTCGTGCCCGTCGCGACGGTCCGCCGCGCGGCGATCGGCACCGCCGTCGCCGCGGTGCTGCTGTCCGTACCGCTCGGACTGGTCGCGGGTGCCGCGCACCTCGTCCTCGTCGCCGCGGGGTGGGCGTACGACGCCGGACTCAAGCGCCGCGTGTGGTCCGTCGCCCCGTTCGTCGTCGCGTTCGGGCTGCTGCCGGTCGTGGCGGTGTCCGCCGACAGCGGCCTCGGGCCCGGCGGGATGCCAGCGGTGTGGCCGGCGCCCTGGGCGATCGCCACCGGCGCGGTGTTCGGCGTCGCGATCCACTGCACGAACGTGTTGCCGGACCTCGTCGACGACGCCGCCACCGGGGTCCGGGGATTCCCGCATCGTCTGGGGCTGCACGCGTCGGGCGTCCTGGCGTTCGCCGCGCTCGTCGTGGCGGACGGGCTCGTGCTCGTCGGACAGACGACCGGCGACGACCCCGCGCGGGGTCCGGCGCTCGCCCTGGCGGTCGCGGGCGCGGTCGCGGTGGTCGTCCTCGCCGCGGTGGGCATCCGCCTCGTGCTCACCGGTCCCCCGACGCGCACGCTGTTCCGCCTCGTCATCATCGCGTCGCTCGTGGTCGTGGTGCAGCTGGCGCTCTCCGGCGCACGGCTCGCGGCGTGACCCGCCTGGGACGTCGCCCTCAGGCCCACCGCATGGCGTAGACGCGGGCCAGGGCGTCCGCGGTCGGCAGGGCCAGGAGCGTCCGCAGCAGGGCCTCCCGGACCGCGAGCGCGGGGCCGGCAGCCGGTCGCCCGAGCGCCATGTTCAGCTCGGCCTGCCGCGCGGCCCGACGCGCCGCGGCCTGTCGGTGCCGCGCGTACTCCGGCCATGGGCCGGCGCTGCCGGTGGCCACGGCCTGGGCGAGGATCGGTGCGAGCGCGGCCGCGTCGAGCCATCCCAGGTTCATGCCCTGCCCGCCGATCGGACTGATCTCGTGGGCGGCGTCGCCGACGAGCACGACCCGGCCCACCCCGACCCGCTCGGCGGTGCGGCGACGCACCCGGAACGGACTGAGCATGGTGCAGGTCTCCGGGTCCGCCTCGGTGCCGGTGCGCTCCCGGATCGTCCGCGCCAGGTGTGCGGCGGCGCGGGGGTCGGGGTCGTCCGGGTCGAGCGGCCGGCCCGGCGCGCGCGCGTCCCGATCGAGCGATGCGCCGTCCAGCCCGTGCCGGTCGGCGGGGTCCGAGCGGAGCACGACGTACCGGCGGCGACCGCCGGGCAGCGGGAACGACTCGACGACCCCGTGCCGACCGACGTCGACGAGTGCGGTGGTCGCGGGCGACGGGCCCGAGCCGCCGCGACCGGAGCACGGGGGTTCCGCGTCCGCGAAGTCGCCCATGACGTACCGGTCGCGGTAGTCCCGCCCGTGGCTGCGGACCCCGATGCGGTCGCGGACGACGCTCCGGGCGCCGTCCGCTCCGACGACGAACCGTGCGGTCAGCGTGACGGGCCCCTCCGGGCCGTTCCCCTGCGCGGTGACGCGGTCCCGCCGTCGTTCGAGCGCGGTGAGTGTCGTGCCCGTGCGGAGCGATCCCGGGGCGAGGGCCGCGAGACGCTCCCGGAGGATCGCCTCCGTGCGGTGCTGGTCGAGGGTCGCGACGAACGGATGGGTCGACGACGCTCGGGCGAACGACAGCGAGCCGATCGGACGTCCCCCGTTCCGCGCCGTCCCGCGGTCGACCCGCGCCGCCTCCGCGAGCACCGGTGCCGTCGCGCCGACCGCGGCGAGCGCGTCGAGCGACGGCGGGTGGATCCCGATCGCGCGGGAGCCGGACGGGGCTCCGGCGCGCCGTTCCCACACCGCGACGTCGACGCCGGCCTGCGCCAGGAGCGCGGCGAGGAAGAGGCCGACCGGACCGCCGCCGACGACGAGGACGTCCGTGCGCTCCTGCGACATGTCGCCGAGCCTAGTGACGGGACCGCACGGCCGTGCCGGGCCGCTTTACCTCGGTGGTCCGGACGGGCTATCTTCGGCCACACGGGCAGACCATGCTCGCCTTCGACCCGTCCGGACCCCGAATCCGGCAGCGGGTCCGGTCCGGACACGAGCAGCGTCGCTCGACCCGTCCCCACACGCCCCGAACCCGAACGGGAGCACCAGATGACGACGCACGCCCCTTCCGTGCTGCCCACGGCCGTGCCGCCTCCTCCCTCGGCGTGCGTGCGTGCGGGCGCCGCGGTGCCGCCCCGGTCCGTGCACGTCCCCGCGGAGGTCCGGTCGTGAGGGCCGCGATCGCGACGGTGAGCCTCGGTGGCGGGCTCGAGGAGAAGCTCGAGGCAGTGAGCGCCGCCGGGTTCCGAGGCGTCGAGTTGTTCGAGCAGGACCTCGTGACGGGGTGGCTGCGTCCGGAGCAGGTCGCCGCACGCGCGCGTGACCTCGGTCTCGAGCTCGACGTCTACCAGCCGTTCCGGGACCTCGAGCAGGTGCCGGACGACGTGTTCCGTGCGAACCTGCGGCGCGCGGAGCAGCGGTTCGCCCTCATGCACCGGCTCGGGATCTCCACGATGCTGCTGTGTTCCAACGTCGCGACGGCCGTGTCGGACGACGACGCCCTGGCGGTGGACCAGCTCCGGGCGTTGGCGGAGCTCGCGGAGCGGAACGGGGTGACGGTCGCGTACGAGGCGCTCGCCTGGGGCCGGAACGTGTCGACCTACGACCACGCCTGGCGGATCGTCCGCGAGGTCGACCACCCGGCGCTCGGCATCTGTCTCGACAGCTTCCACATCCTGGCCCGCGGCACGGACCTCGGCACGATCGCGGAGATCCCCGGTGAGCGGATCATGTCGTGCCAGGTGGCGGACGCGCCGGTGCTCGACATGGACGTGTTGCGCTGGAGCCGGCACCATCGGCTGTTCCCGGGCGAGGGCGACTGGGACCTGGCCGGGTTCCTGTCGCACGTGCTCGGCACCGGGTTCGCGGGGACGCTGTCGCTCGAGGTGTTCAACGACGTGTACCGGCAGACCGACCCGACGGTGACGGCACGGGCGGCGTGCCGGTCGCTGCGGGCACTCGAGGACGCGACGCGGGTCCTCCGGTCGGCGGCCGACCGGGACCGCGTGGACGCGGACCCGCGGCACGACTTGGACGAACGGGGCGACACCGGGCGCGGCGCCGAGGAGCCGGGTCGGTCCTCCCGGCCGGCGGCGGTCGGATGGTCAGCGCACGGTCTGGAGGCCCTGCCCGCCGTCCCGGAGCCGGTCACGACCCACGTCGTGCTCGCGCCGGACGCGGAGGGAGCGCTCGTCGCGCTGCTCCGCCGCGCCGGTCTCGCATGCGTGGGGCGGCACCGGACCGGTCGGACGGAGTTGTTCGAGGCGGGCGGCCTCCGGGTCGTCGTCGACGCCGCGCAGGCCGGGCTGGCCGCGCGGGTCGCGGCGGTCGGCCTCGGGGTGGCGGACGCGGCGGCGGCAGCGACGCGGGCCCGGGCGCTCGGGGCGCCGGTGCTGCCCCACGGGTCCGTGCCGGAGGGGACCGACGAGTACGTGGTGCCCACCCCGGAGGGCACCGGCGTGGCGTTCGGTGGCCGCAGCGCGGACGGGACACCGTCCTGGTCCCGGGACTTCGCACCGACCGGCGAACGGGCGTCCGCGGCGGCGTCGGACCTGCTCGGTGTGGACCTGGTCGGGATCACCGTGCCGTGGGACCGCACGGACGAGACGACCGGCTTCCTGCGGGCCGTGCTCGGGGTGGACGGTCCCGTGGCGGCGGACGCCCCGAGGACGGACGGCTTGGCGCGACGGCGGCTCTTCACGACCGGGGCGACGACGACGTCCAGTCCGGCCGTCCGGATCGCGGTGACGACGCCAGCGCCCTCGTCCGATTCGCCGTCACCGACACTCGTCGCGCTCGCGAGCGCGGACGTGGTGGGCACGGTGACCCGGATGCGGGACTCCGGGGTGCGGTTCCTGCCGACGCCGCCGAACTACCACGACGACCTCGCCGCGCGGACCGGCCTGGACGAGGTCACGGTGACGCGGCTCCGGGACGCCGCCGTGCTCGTGGACGTGGACGCATCCGGGACGTACCTGCACGCCGTGGTCGAACCGCTCGATGGCGTCGTGTTCGAGGTCGTCGAGCGGCGGGGCGGGTACGACGGCTCCGGGGTCGGCGACGCGGCGGTCGTCGCGGCGATGGTCGAGCACCACGGACAGCGCCGCGGGGTCGACCGCCGCGGGGTCGCGCGGCGGACACGTCGCGCGTAACGTCGGGTGCATGACCGATGCCGCAGCACCCGACGCCCGCCTGACCACTCCCGACCGCGTCACCATGTACGGCGCTGCGTGGTGCTCGGACTGCCGTCGTTCCAAGGCGTTGCTCGACCGGCTCGCGGTGGACTACGAGTACGTCGACCTCGAGGCGGTGGCGGACGGCGCCACCCGGGCCGAGGCGATCAGCGGCCGGAAGAGCATCCCCGTCATCGTGTTCCCGAACGGCCGGCACGTGGTCGAGCCGTCGGACGCCGAGCTGACCGAGGAGCTCGCGACGGCCAGCGTCGTGGAGCCGGTGGCCTGACCCACGGACGTGGCGCGCGCGCCGCTCATGCGGCGCTCGCTGCCACCGCCAGCCGCGCCCCGGCCGTGCGGGACCACGCGAGCGCGCCCCGCATCGCCGACGCCCGGTCCGTCAGGTCGGTGAGCGCCACGGCGTGCGCGAACCCACGCGGGTCCACGGCGATCTCCCCCGCCACCAGGGCGACCGGGCGCCGTGCGGCCGCGGCGAGCGCCTGCACGACGGCCACGACCTTGCCGCCCGCGGTCTGACCGTCGAACCGTCCCTCGCCGGTGACGACGAGGTCCGCGTGGAGCACGCGGTCGGCCAGGTCGAGGACCTCGGCCACCGCCTCGCCGCCGAGTGCGATGGTCCCGCCCCAGGCCAGGAGGCCGAACCCGGTGCCGCCCGCGGCTCCCGCTCCCGGGGTGTCCGGGTCGACGTCGGGGAACATCGAGGCCCATCGGCGCAACCGTGCCTCGTGCACGGGGACGCGATCCGGTGTGATGCCCTTCTGCGGTCCGAACACGGCGGCGGCGCCCCGGGGCCCGAGCAGCGGGGCGGTGACGTCGGTCAGGATCCGGACGCCCTCCGGGGTCGGACGGAGCGTGGCGCGGTCCACGGCCTCGATCCGGTCGAGCGCGGCACCGCCGGTGTCGTCCGGCCCCAGCGGTGGGCGCAGGCGGAGTCCGAGTTCCCGCAGCACGCCGAGACCGCCGTCCGTCGAGGCGCTCCCCCCGATGGCGAGGACGACTCCGCGTGCTCCCGCCCCGAGCGCGGCGGCGATCGCGGCACCGAAGCCATGGGTGTGGGCGCTGTCCGGCCGGGGATGGTCGAGCAGGGTGATGCCGCTCGTCGACGCCAGTTCGACCAGGCCTCGGCCGTCCGGGAGCCGGAGCCACTCGGCGTGCACCGGCCGGTCGTCGGGGCCGCGCACGACGACCGGGACGCGCTCGGCGTCGGGGAACGCGGTGGCGAAGGCGTCGATCGTGCCCTCGCCGCCGTCGGCCATCGGTGCGAGGTCGAGGACGTCACCGGGCCGCTCGGCGCGCCACCCGTGGGCGAGCGCACGGGCGATGGACGCCGCCGACGCCGTGCCCTTGAACGCGTCCGGAGCGACGAGCACGCGCATCAGGGCCGACCCCGGTCGGGTCCGCTGCCGCCGCTCGCGCCGTCGCTCACGTGGCACACGCTACTGCCGGCGCGCTGGTGCGTCCCTCGGGCGCGCGCTGGTGCGTTCCTCACGCGCGCTGGTGCGTCCCTCGGGCGAGGGCCCGGGACGGTTCCTGGATCGTGGTCGGCGGGCGGACGGTAGACGGGGTGCATGAGCGACGAACTCGACCAGGCCGACGCACCGTTCCTCGACGCCCTCCGGGACTACCACGGCCGCGACCGCTACGGGTTCTCGCCGCCCGGGCACCGGCAGGGCCGCGGGATCGACGCGGACACCCTCGCCGTGCTCGGCAAGGACCCGTTCCGCGACGACGTGCTCGAGAGCGGCGGCCTCGACGACCGGACCTCGTCGAACGGCTACCTGCCCACGGCCGAGGCCCTCATGGCCCAGGCGGTGCACGCCGACACCGTGTTCTTCTCGACCTGCGGCAGCTCCTTGTCGGTCAAGGCCGCGATGCTCGCCGTGGCGGGTGTCGACGGCGGGATCATCATGCCGCGGGACGCGCACAAGTCCGTGACCGCGGGCCTGGTGTTCTCCGGACTCCAGCCGTACTGGGTGACGCCGCGGTTCGACACGGACCAGCACATCTCGCACCCGGCCTCCCCCGAGGACTACCGCGCCGTGTGGCAGGAGCACCCCGACGCCGCGGGCGCGCTCGTGGTGAGCCCGACGCCGTACGGCACCTGCGCGGACATCGAGGGCATCGCCGCCGTGTGCCACGAGTTCGGCAAGCCGCTCATCGTCGACGAGGCCTGGGGTGCGCACCTGCCGTTCTCGGAACTCCTGCCGACGTGGGCGATGAACGCCGGCGCGGACGTGTGCGTGACGAGCGTGCACAAGATGGGTCTCGGGTTCGAGCAGGGGTCCGTGCTCCACCTCAAGGGCGACCTCGTCGACCACGACCACCTGTGGGCGTGCGCGGACATGCTCATGACGACCAGCCCGAACGTGCTCATCTACGCGGCGATGGACGGCTGGCGTCGGCACATGGTGCGGGACGGGGCGGGCCTCATCCGGAGCGCCGTCGACCTGGCCGACCGCACGCGGGACCGCATCGAGGCGATCGACGGGATCCACGTGCTCCGTGACGAGCTCCTCGGCGCCGAGGCGTCGCACCAGCTCGACCCCATGCGGATGCTCCTCGACGTCCACGAGCTCGGGATCACCGGGTACCAGGGACTCGACTGGCTCCGCGAGCACCACCGCATCGACCTCGGCCTGTCGGACCACCGGCACCTCGGCATCGACATCTCGGTCGCCGACGACGCGTTCACGACCGACCGGCTCGTGCACGGGCTCGAGTCCCTGGCCGCGTCGGCGTCGGAGCTGCCACGGTCGCCCGAGGTGCGGATCCCCGACCCGTCGAAGCTGCTGCTCGAGTCCGTCGTCACCCCGCGCCGGGCGTTCTTCGGCGAGTGCGAGAACGTCCCCGCCGAAGAGGCCGCGGGGCGGATCGCCGCCGAGCAGGCGACCCCGTACCCGCCCGGCGTCCCCGCGTACGTGCCCGGGGAACGCCTGACCGCCGAGGTGATCGACTACCTCAGGAGCGGGCTCGAGGCGGGCATGGTGCTCCCCGACCCGACCGACGGCAGCCTCGGCACGATCCGGGTCATGGTCGAGTGAGGTCCTCCGCTGCGGCGGGCCCGGCCGCAGCGGCGGTCGTCGTCGTCGCGGGCGCCGTCGTCGCGGCGAGCGATCCGAGCAGCGCGAGCGCGGCCTCCGATGTCGACCCCGGCTCCGCGTGGTACAGGACGAGCACCTGACCGTCCGTGCCGGTGAGCGCGAGCTTCTCGCGCAGCAGCGTCATCGGCCCGACCTCGGGGTGGACGAGTTCGGTGGGGGCACCCTCGACCGGGCGGACGTCGTGGCGCGCCCACAGGCTGCGGAACAGCGGACTGCGGAGCGACAGCTCCCCGACGACCTCGACGCACCGGGGATCGTCCGTCGCCGCTCCCACGGAGGCGCGGAACCCGGCGACGAGGCGGGCGACCGCGCGGTCCCAGTCGCACCAGAGCTCCCGCTCGGCCGGGTCGAGGAACACGTCGAGCAGGCGGTTCCGCCCGGGCCGGAAGCCGGGGGCGAGGGCTGACGCGTGCCGGTTCGCGGCGAGCACGTCGAACGTCCGGGTCTCGACGAACGCGGGGATACCGAGGGACTCGAGGAGCATCGCGACCCCGGAGGGGACCCGGTCCGGTCCGGTGCGACGGGTCGGAGCACGGTGTGCGCGCTGCGCCGCGAGCGACATGAGGTGATCGGTCGCGGGCGCGTCCAGGCGGAGCGCGTCGGCCAGCGCCGCGAGCACCTGGGCCGACGGGTTGCGGTCGCGACCCTGTTCGAGCCGCAGGTAGTAGTCGGCGCTGACGCCGGCGAGCATCGCGACCTCCTCACGCCGGAGCCCGGGGACGCGGCGGAGGCCGCGGACGGTGAGACCGACGTCCTCGGGTCGGACCTGCTCCCGTCGCGCGCGGAGGTACTCGCCGAGCGGGTTGCCGTCGTCCATGTCCGGCAACGCTAGTCGTCCTCCCGGACAGCGTTCCTGGTCCTGCCGTCCCCAGGAACGCAGGGACGTTCCCGCCGGACGGGCGACACGGCCAGCATGGTCCACGGACGAGGGGACGACCGCGCCAGCCCCGGCCGGCACGTCCTCGTCCGGAGAGGACCCATGATGACCACCACACTCCCCGGCGGCACCTACCGCCTGGCCGACGACCTCGAACTCACCCGCTTCGGGTACGGCGCGATGCAGCTCGCCGGTCCGAACGTGTTCGGCCCGGCCCGCGACCACGACGAGGCGATCGCGGTGCTCCGCACCGTCGTCGAGCTCGGCGTCACGCACATCGACACCGCGGACTTCTACGGACCGTTCGTGACCAACGAGCTGATCCGGGAGGCCCTGCATCCCTACCCGGAGCAGCTGGCCATCGTCACGAAGGTCGGCTCCGTCCGTGGCGACGACGGTGCCTGGATCCACGCGAACGAACCGGACCAGCTCCGCACCCAGGTCCACGACAACCTCGAGCGGCTCGGCGTCGACACCCTCGACGTCGTCAACCTGCGCGTCGGGGGCTTCGACTCCCCCGAGCCGGGATCGATCGGGGAGCGCTTCGCCGCGTTGGCCGACCTGCAGCAGCAGGGGCTCATCCGCCACCTCGGGCTGAGCACGGTGAGCCGCGAGCAGTACGACGAGGCCCGAGCGATCGCCCCGGTCGTCACGGTGCAGAACTTCTACAACATCGCGAATCGACAGGACGACGCCTTCGTGGACCTGCTCGCGGAGCACCGTGTGGCCTACGTCCCCTACTTCCCGCTCGGCGGGTTCACGCCCCTGCAGTCCGACGTGCTCGCCTCGGTCGCTGACCGCCTCGACGCGACCCCGATGGCCGTGTCGCTCGCCTGGCTGCTGCAGCGGTCACCGAACGTGCTGCTCATCCCCGGTACGTCCTCGGTCGCCCACCTGCGCGAGAACGTGGCGGGCGCGGCGCTCGACCTGCCGGAGGACGCCGTCCGCGAACTCGACGCGATCGCGGGCTGACCGAACGGGCCGGCGGCGGGTCTCCCGGGCGCCCGGGGCACGCCGTCGTCAGTCGGCGCGCAGGGTCTCGCGGGGCGACCGCCCGTACTCGCGGAGGTACTGCGTGGCGAACCGGCCGGGGTTGCTGAACCGCCAGTGCGCGGCCACCGCGGCGACCGTCGTGCCGGAGCCGTCCCGCGCGAGCAGGAGTGCCTCGTGGGCTCGCCGGAGTCGCTCACGACGGAGCGCGGTCATCGGGCTGTGGCCGAGCTGCCGGAGGAACGCCGCCTGCAGACCCCGGGGACTCATCCCGGCTGAGGCCGCGATCTCGTCGACGGACAGCTCTTCGGCGGCGTGGGCCTGGATGAACTGCAGGGCCCGGCGCACGCCGATGGGCGAACCCGCTCCCGGGTCGACCGGCACGGGAGTGGCCTGCCGGTCGACGAAGGCCTCGACGAACGCGGCGACCAGGACGTGGAACGTGGCCGCGCGCACGATCGGGCTGTCGACGAGCATCCCGCTCGCGGTGACCTGCCGCACGTGGTCGGCGACGGCCTGCCAGTGCAGTCGGGCGACCTCGCCGTCCGGTGCGTCGTGCACGCGCAGGGCACCGGGCGGCAACCCCATCGTGTCGAACTCCCGGCGCGCGTCCTCCTCGCGGAGCACGATCTGGCGGAACTCGGCGTCCTCCCAGACCACGCGCTTGCGTCCGTCGCGGGGGAACAGGAGCGGCGTGGCGTCGGACCGGACGAGGGTGCCGGCGGCGGTGCTCACCTCGACCCGTCCGGCGTCGAGCGCGATGACGGACCAGAACGGCAGCGGCTGGGACTCCATGACCAGCCGACCCTGCACGCGGACCCGGGCGACCGCGAACCGCCCCTGCCCGGTGACCTCCTGCCGGAACCGGAACGGCCCGTCGGCGACCTCGACGCGCTCGACGTCGAAGGCGTCCCGGAGCGCGACGAGGGCACGGTCCGCCGAGTCGGTGTCGACACGGACGGACCGCCCGGAGCTGAAGAAGACGTTGCGCATCGCGGAAGGAGGGTGTCCTGCTCACTCGGCCCTGAGGGTGTCCTCGGGACCGACGGTGTACACGGCACGGTACCGCGTCGCGAACCGTCGCGGTGACGCGTGTCCCCAGCGCGCCGCGATCGTGTCGATGAGCCCGTCGTCACCCGGCTCGGCGGCGAGGAGGTCCCGGTGCGCCCCGGCGAGTCGCGCGCGCTCGAGTTCGGCCTCGGGCGCTCGCGAGCGCCAGAACCCGAAGGCACGGCGGAGGCCGGCCTCGCTCGTGCCGACGTGCCGGGCGATGTCCGCCACCGTGATCGGGAGTGCGGCGTGGTCGTCGATGTACCGGCAGGCACGGTCGACGGTGGCGAGCATCCGGCGACGGCACGTCCGCTCGCGGTCGTCCGCGCCCTCGGTCGGCACGGACTCGAGCAGCCCGACGACGAGCAGGCGGTAGACCGAGGCCGCCACCAGCGCGCTGCTCCCCGCCGCCCGGCCCTCGAGGACCGCGGCCTGCAGCGCGACGGTCCGGGCGAGGTGCTCGGCACCCTCGCGGGTCGGTGGGAGCGACTGGGCGAACCGGACAGGGCGCGGGTCGTCCCCACGGATCGCCGCAGCGAGGTCGTCGAACCGTGTCTGCTCGAGCCGCACGATCGTCAGGTGCATGTCCTCGGACCGACCGTGGTAGCCGACGCCGTGACGCATGACGAACGGTGCGTCCTGATCGCCCCGCTCGTCACCCCCGGTCCACTCGTAGACCCCGCCACCGGGGACCACGAGCGTCACCCCGCTCGTCTCGGTGCTGCGGCCACCGTCGACGCGCGCGCGGAACCCCCACCGCGTGAGGTCGAGCCGCTCGTCCCGGTACTGCTCGGCGTGGAACCGGAAGTCCGGCCGGTCGGACTCCACGCTCGCCGCGGGCATGGAGCGGCGGATCGCGGCGGTGGCCGCTTCCGGGTCGTCCACGTCGAGGACCGGGCGCCATCCGGACTGCGGCTCCTGCATGGTGCCTCCCCCAGCCGTTGTCGCCAGGGTAGGCCACCGTCGCCGTCGCGTCCGGAACCCGTGGAGGACCGTGGTCGGGGCGGCGATCAGGTCGCGGCGATGACGCCGGTCGCCAGCAGCACCGCGACGACGATCGCGAGCGCCACCCGGTACCAGATGAACACCGCGATGCTGTGCCGCGCGACGAGGCGGAGCAACCAGGCGATCGCGGCGAGGGCGACGACGAAGCTGACGGCGGTCGCGACGAGGGTGGCACCCCAGCCGACCGTGGAGCCGATCGCGCTCGCCTCGGTCGCGGCCTCGTAGCCGCCGGCAGCGACGAGCGCGGGGATCGACAGGAAGAACGACAGGCGGGTGGCGGTGACGCGGTCGAGACCCCGGAACAGACCGGCGCTGATCGTGGCCCCGGACCGCGACACGCCCGGTACGAGCGCGAGCACCTGCACGAGACCGATCACGACCGCGTCGGTCACGGTGGTGCGCTGCTCGCCGCGGTCCTGACGACCGACGCGCTCGGCGACCCACATGACGATGCTCCACAGCACGAGCGCGGCGACGACGACCCACAGGTTCCGGAGACCGCCCGAGATGAGGTCCTTCGCGAGGAACCCGATGAGGCCGATGGGGATCGTCGCGATGATGACGTACCAGGCCAGCCGGTAGTCGTGGTCGCGGTCCTCGCGATGCGCCAAGCCGCGGAACCACGCGCGGACCAGGCGCAGGATGTCCCGCCAGAAGTAGACGATCACCGCGATGATGGCGCCGACCTGGATCACCGCGGTGAAGGCGGTCACGCCCTGGCTGGCGACCCGGAGGCCGAGCAGCTTCTCGACGATCGTCAGGTGGCCGGTACTGGAGACGGGCAGGAACTCGGTCACGCCCTCGACGATGCCGAGCAAGAGGGCCTGGAGCAGATTCACGCCGGACACTCCATCACGGATCTCCCCAGAAACCGCCCACCGTGCTCGGCTCGGCGTCGGAGCCGACGATGCCTCCCGGCCCCGGGAGCGTCCGCCGTTCCCGGGACGACCGCTCGACGGTCCGCCGTCAGCGGACACGGGCTGGGCGATCGTCGTACGCGGCGGACGCGCACCCCGACCGGTGAGAGGATGAGCGGCGGTCCGTCGCCACGATGGACCCCCCACGACCCAGGAACAGGAGCGACGGTCGGTGACAGACACCCGCACGTCCGCACCCGAGAGCACCGAGAGCACCGAGACGACATCGGGCGGACACGGCGGACGCGGTCTCGCCGCGTTGGCCCTGACGGCACTCGGCGTCGTCTTCGGCGACATCGGCACGAGCCCGCTCTACGCACTCCGCACGGTGTTCACGATCGACAACGGGGCGGTCCGCCCCACCCCGGACGACGTCTACGGCGTGATCTCGGTCATGTTCTGGAGCGTGACGGTCGTCGTCTCGATCAAGTACGTGACGATCCTCATGCGTGCCGACAACAACGGCGAAGGCGGCGTCATGGCCCTCGCCGCGCTCGCTCGTCGGCTGTTCGCCAAGCGCTCCGGCCGGGTGGGGGTCTTCATCCTCATCGGGATCATCGGCGTCGCCCTGTTCTACGGCGACTCCATCATCACCCCGGCGGTGAGCGTGCTGTCCGCGGTCGAGGGACTCGAGGTGGCCGCCCCGGGCGTCGCACACCTCGTCGTCCCGATCGCCGGGGTGATCCTCGCCGGGCTGTTCGCCGTGCAGCGCTTCGGCACCGGCCGTGTCGGCACGCTGTTCGGGCCGATCATGTTGCTCTGGTTCCTCGTCCTCGCGGTCGCGGGCGTCGGCATGATCGTGCGTGACCCCTCGGTGCTCATCGGCCTGTCCCCCACGTACGCGTTCGCCTTCGTGTTCGCCCACCCGACCATCACCTTCGTCGCGATGGGTGCGGTGGTCCTCGTCATCACCGGTGCCGAGGCGCTCTACGCGGACATGGGGCACTTCGGGGCGCCGCCGATCCGCCGCGCGTGGTTCTTCGTCGTGTTCCCGGCGCTGACGCTGAACTACCTCGGCCAGGCCTCGCTCATCCTGCGCGACCCGACCGCACGCCAGAACCCGTTCTTCCTGCTGTTCCCGGACTGGGCGCGGATCCCGGTGGTCGTGCTCGCGACCGCAGCGACCGTCATCGCGAGCCAGGCGGTCATCTCCGGTGCGTTCTCGCTCTCGCGTCAGGCGATGCAGCTCGGTCTGCTCCCGCCGCTGACCGTCCGGCAGACCTCCGAGCGCGAGGGCGGCCAGATCTACCTGCCCGCCGTGAACGCGCTGCTGTTCGTCGGCGTCATCGCCGTGATGCTCGCGTTCCGGTCGTCGGAGCGCCTGGCCACGGCGTACGGGGTGTCGGTGACCGGCGCGCTCGTCGTCGACTCGGTGCTCCTGCTCATCGTCGCCCGGCCGCTGTTCAACTGGCATCGCTGGCAGATCGTCCTGGCCGCGGTCGTCTTCGGCGGTCTCGAGCTGACGTTCCTCGCCGCGAACCTGTCGAAGGTCCTCCACGGCGGGTGGGTGCCGCTCCTCATCGCCGCCGCCGTCATCACCGTCATGACGACCTGGCGTCGCGGGCGGCAGCTCGTGACGGACGAGCGGAACCAGAAGGAGGGCTCGCTCGCGGACTTCATCGACCGCGTCCGGTCCGAGGACCCCCCGCGGGTCGACGGGATCGCCGTGTTCCCGCACCCGAACAAGGACACGACGCCGTTGGCGCTCCGCGCGAACTTCGAGCACAACCACGTGCTCCACCACCACGTGCTCATCGTCTCGGTGCAGACCGCGAACGTCCCGCACGTGCCTGCGTCGAAGGCCTACACGTTCGACGACCTCGGCTACTCCGACGACGGCATCGAGCACCTGACGATCAAGTTCGGGTTCTCCGACGAGCCGAACCTCCCGGTCGCACTCCGTCGAGCGTGCGTCGCCGACGTGCTCTCGCTCGACCCGGACGCCGTGGAGCGCGCCTCGTACTTCGTCTCGCGCGGCGCACTCCGGACCGGCCACGGCCGGGGCATGATGCGCTGGCGCAAGAAGCTGTTCGTGGCGCTCGCGCAGAACGCCGCCAACCCGAGCGCACGCTTCGGCCTCCCCTCGAACAGCACCGTGACGATGGGCAGCGACGTCGACGTCTGATCGAGGCTGACCGTCCAGCGGTTCACGGCCCCCGCGCGGCGCGCTGACCGGGCCTGCCGACCGGGGAACCGACACGAGGACCCGTCGCCCGATGGGGCGGCGGGTCCTCGTGTCCGTTCCGAGCGCGGTCCGCGCGTCGCTCAGTGGATGGCGGCACGCAGGGCGGCAGCAGCCGCGGCAGGGTCGTCGGCCGAGTAGATCGCCCCGCCGGCGACCGCGACGGTGGCGCCCGCGTCCTGCACGGCACCGATCGTGTCCGTGGAGACGCCGCCCGCGACCGAGAACGGCACGCCTCCGGCCTTGCCGTCGTCGAGCAGGGTGTCGAACGTGAAGCCCGGCTCGGCCTGCTCGTCGAGGCCGGCGTGCATCTCGACGAACCTCACGCCGAGCGCGACGACCTCCTTGGCTCGTGCGGCCTTGTCGGGCACGCCGATGAGGTCGGCGACGACCCCCTTGCCGTGCTTCGTCGCGGCCGCGACGGCGCCGGTGATGGTGCTGTCACCCGCGACACCGAGGACGGTGACGAGGTCGGCGCCGGCCTGGAAGGCGATGTCCGCCTCGAGTTCGCCGGCGTCCATCGTCTTGAGGTCGGCGAACACCGTCTTGTCGGGATGCGCCTCCTTCACCGCGGTGATGGCCGCGAGCCCGGCGCTCTTGATGAGCGGCGTCCCGAGTTCGATGATGTCGACGTGCGGGGCGACCTTGCCGGCGAGCGCGAGCGCGTCCTCGGTGGTTAGCACGTCCATGGCGACCTGGAGCTGCATGGTGGTTCCTCTTCTCTGGTGGTCCGTGGGGTGGGGTGGGTGCGGGTGGTCCGCGGGAGGGTCATTCGAGGTTGGCGTGCCGGGGCCAGAGATCCGCGGCGGGGATCCCGGAGCGCTGCCACGCCGCGTGGAAGAGGGCGTCCCCGACGAGCACGACGACCTGCTCGAAGAGGCCGCCCGCGTACTGGATCGAGGCGCCGTTGCCGTGCGCCTGCTTCTCGGGAGCCGGCACCAGGACGACGGCGTCGGCGAGGTCGGCGAGCGGGGACGCCGCGACCGTGGTGATCACCGCGACCCGGGCCCCGACCTCGCGAGCGGTGGTGGCGGCGCGGACGATGCCCGTGGTGGTGCCCGAGCCACTGGCGGTGAGCAGGACGTCACCGGACCGGATCGCGGGCGTCGTGACGTCGCCCACGACGTGGACCGTCCGACCGAGGTGCATGAGTCGCATCGCCGTCATGCGGAGGGCGAGCCCCGACCGGCCCGCGCCGTGGACGAACACGCGGTCGGCGCCGTCGAGGAGCGCCGCGACGGCGTCGAGCCCGGTGCCGGCAGCGGCGTCCGCGTCGGCGGTCGTGACGACGGCGTCCGCGGCGGCGCGGAGTTCGTCGGAGATGGCGCGGAGGGCGCGGGCCGGCGTGGTGGTGTCCGTCATCACCACGATGCTCCTCGCCCGGGGCCGGATGGGTCACTCCCCCGGCGCACGGGTACGCCTACCCGAACGAGTGGGTCCGGCAGGTCCGGGTAGGGTCGGCCCATGCCCGTCACCGACCAGGACGCCGACCCCGACGCCGAGACCGGTGCCGACACGCTCGTGGTCGCCACTCGCGCCGCCGCGACCCGCGCCGGCCGCGACCTCTCCGAGCTCGCGGACCAGCACGGCGTGACGCTCGAGTCCTTGCTGGCGGTGCTCCGCTCCGAGCGGCTCGACGACCGCGCGGCCAGGACCGTCGCGACCGAGATCGCCGCGAACGCCCTGGTGGCGATCCGCACGGCGACGGACGATCAGCGGAACCGCGTGCTGGAGCCGGTCGTCGGGGCCTTCGCGCGCCTCCAGACCGACCTGCGGCCGCTGGTGCGGTTCGGTGACCTGTCCGTGCAGTTCGTCGAACCGCCCGCGACCGGTCGGGCGCTCCCGGGTGAGGTCGCGCACGCGGCGCGGGCCATCGTCCGCAGTGCCGTGCTCGCGCTCGTCGACGCGGGCGAGTCCCACCGCGTGCGGATCCAGTGGGACTGCGACGGGCGGAACCTGCTCGTCGACATCCGCGACGACGGTGCCGGGACGCTGACGGAGCACGACGACGTACTCCGCCCCATCGCAGAGCGGGTGACGGCACTCGACGGTCGCTTCGCGGTGTCCTCGACGGCGGGCTGGGGCTCGGAGCTGTCCGTGGTGCTCCCCCTCGACCCGCCCGCGGAGCCGGAGCCGCTCGACGCGGTCGTGGCCCTGAGCCGGCGGGAGCGCGAGGTCCTGCGACTCGTGGCTTCCGGCGCTCGCAACCGGTCGATCGCGCGCGAGCTCGGCATCAGTGAGAACACGGTGAAGTTCCACGTGTCGAACCTGCTCCGCAAGGCCGGCGCGGCGAACCGGGCGGAGCTGGCCGCACTCGGGCGGTGACCCGGGCGACGAGCTCCCTGGCGAGCGGCACCCGGACGCGCGCGACGCCCGACCGCTGCTGCGGCCGGGCGTCGGGCGGGAGGATCGTCAGGCCTGCACGTCGCCGCGCCAGGCGCCGTCCGGGGCGCCCTTCGACTCGATGTACTCCTTGAAGTTCTTCAGGTCCTTCTTGACCGCGTGGCTGCCGGCGCCGACCGCGCCGCCGACCTTCTCGAGGAGACCGGTGGGCTCCCAGTCGAGCTGCACGGTGACGCGCGTGGTCGTGTCCGAGAGCTTGTGGAACGTCACGACGCCCGCGTGGTCCATCTCGCCGCCGGTGCTGTTCCAGGCGACACGCTCGTCGGGGTGCTGCTCCGTGATGTTCGCCTCGAAGGTGCGCTCGACCGGACCGACCTTGATCTTCCACTCGGTCAGGGTCGGGGTCGCCTGCGTGATCGACTCGACCTCGTCGAGGAACTTCGGGAACTCCTCGAACTGGGTCCACTGGTTGTAAGCGACGGAGACGGGGACGTCGACGTCGATGGTCTCGATGATCTGGCTCATGCCTGCTCCTTGCGTTCCACGGTTGCTGTGCAGGCCAGACGGTAGGCCGACCCCGAGGCGGGGGCACGGGCCGGGACGAACATCCCAGTGACCTCGGAGATTGCCGCCGCGGTGTCAGTCGGTGGCGGCGGTGCGCTCGTCGAACGTCCGGCGCTGCGCGACGATGACGTCCTGGTGTTCGCGCACCCATTCCCCGAGCGTCAGCACGACCGTCTGCAGCGACCGGCCGAGCGCGGTGAGGTCGTACACGACGCGTGGCGGCACCTCGGCGAACACCTCGCGCTGGACGAGACCGTCGCGCTCGAGCGCCCGGAGCGTGACCGTGAGCATGCGCCGTGAGATGCTCGGGATGACGTCGGCCAGTTCCGTGAACCGGTGCGGACGTTCGCCGAGCACGCCGATGACGAGGAGCGTCCACTTGTCGCCGATCCGGGCGAGGAGGGACCGGAACACCTCCGGGTCGTGCTCGGTGCAGAGCCGGCTCATCGTGGGCAGCGACCGCATGATCCGGTCCTGCTCGAGTGCGGCGTCCCGGGTGTCGGTCACGGTGGTCCTCCTGCTGTGTGGTCGGGCGGCCTCGGCGCCTGCATCCGAGCGGCCTGCACGGGCACGTGGGGGCCGAAGCGACGGGGTCGGTCACTCCGCGGTAACAGAGGGTCGTTTGCAGTGACCGACCTCAGCAGGGTACACCCGTTACGTGCAGTAACCGAGGGCGACGTGCCCCGCTGCCGACCAGGAGGAGTCCCATGTCCCTGTTCCGTCTCGACGCCAGCATCCGAGTCGAAGGATCCACCAGTCGTGCCCTCGCCGACATCGTCGAGCAGGAGTGGACGGCCGGTGACCCGGCAGCCGAGGTCGTCCGTCGTCACCTGGGCGTCGACCCGATCCCTGCCGACAGCTGGGCGAGTGCTGTCGCCGCGTCCATGACACCGGAGGACGCACGCACCCCCGAGCAGCGCACCGCGGTCGAACTCGCCGCGACCCTGACCGACGAGCTCGCCGACGCGGACGCCCTGCTGTTCGCCGTCCCGCTGTACAACTTCGGCGTCTCGCAGCACTTCAAGACCTACGTGGACCTCGTCATCACGGACCCGCGGATGGCGCCCGGCCAGACCCCGGTCACCGCCGGCAAGCCCGCTGTGCTCGTGACCGTGCAGGGCGGGAACTACGCCGCCGGCACGCCGCGCGAGGGCTGGGACCACGCGACGGCGTGGATGCGCCGCATCCTGGAGGACGTCTGGCAGCTCGACCTCGAGGTCGTCACGCGCGAGTTCACGCTCGTCGGCGTCAACCCCGCGCTCGACCAGTTCACCGAGCTCGCCGACCAGCTCCGCGCGGCCGCCGAGGAGCGCGCCCGGGAGCACGGCCGCACCCTGGCGACGCGGCGGGCCGCGGCGGCCTGACGCCCCAGCACCCGCCGTCACCGGCGACGACGTGACGGACGGGAGCTCCGCCTCCCGTCCGTCACGCTCGCCGCGTGATCTGGTGACGGTCCCGCGAGCTCGACGGCAACGGTCGTCGACGGTCTCGACCGGGTGACCCGCCCGCTCGGACGCGCGCCGGGGATCGGACGCGGGCCATTACCCTGTCCCCATGCGGCAGACGGCACCCCGATGAAGGCCCCGACGATCTACGACGTCGCACGGCTCGCGGGCGTGTCGCACCAGACGGTGAGCCGCTACCTGTCGGGCTTCGAGGGCATCCGGCCGGAGACGCGCACGAAGGTCAAGACGGCGCTCGACGAGCTGCAGTACCGGCCGAACTCCGCCGCTCGGTTGCTCCGCGCCCGCCGCTCGAACCGGATCGCGGTGCTCGCCCACCACATCGACTACACGGGGCCGGCCCGCATGCTCGCCGGGGCGACGCAGACGGCGCAGGAGCGCGGGTACGTGCTCGACGTGGTGATCACGGCGGACCTCGACCGCGACGCGATCGACGAGGCCCTGGCCGTGGCGACCGGGCACCAGGTGGTGGGGATCCTGGCGACGGCACAGACCGAGCTGATGCTCGAACGCATCCAGAGCCACGCCGCGAGCGTCCCGGTGGTCATCGACTCGCGCATCGAGTCGTTCCCGGGTGGCCCGACCGTCAGCGAGGAAGCCGGCCGCCTCGCCGCCGAGCACCTGCTCGAGCTCGGGCACCGGCGCGTCGGCTACCTCAGCGGCCCGGTCGACTGGATCGCCGCGGTCGAGCGGTCGGAGGGCTTCGCCCGGTGCTTCCGGCAGGGCGGCGGCGAACTCGTCTGGCAGCACGCGGGCGACTGGTCCGCCGGCTCCGGGCACGCGGCGTGGCGACGGTTGACCGCCGAGGAACGCTCCGTCACGGCGATCGCGACGGGCAACGACAGCATGGCGATCGGGCTCCTCTCGGCGGCCGCCGCCGACGGGGTCGTGGTGCCCGCCGACCTCAGCGTCATGGGCGGCGACGACCTCGACGAGGCACGGTACCTCGTCCCCGCACTGACCACCGTCACGGTCGACTTCGCCGGTGAGGGCCGGTACCTCATCGAGAAGCTCCTGGCGGGGCTGCCCGGGGCCGCGCCGGACGCGCCCGTGACGCCGCCGAACCCCGTGCGGGCCGCGGTCCGCGCGTCGACGCGCCGGATCTGACGGAGCGGAGCACCGCCTCCCGGCCACGCGCGGCGACGCGAGCGGAACGGGTGCTTGCGCGATCCGCCCGGATGCGGTTACTGTCATCGCCACCGACGGATGTTATCGACAACATCCGCAGAGCGAAGGTCAACGATGACGACTTCCCCCCGGTTCAGTGGCGTGCTCTTCGGCGCCGCCTACTACGCCGAGTACCAGCCCGCTGGCACCCTCGACGCCGATCTCGACCGCATGCGCGACGCCGGTTTCACGGTCATCCGCGTCGGCGAGTCCGTGTGGTCGACCTGGGAGCCCCGCGAGGGCGTGTTCGACCTGGACTGGCTGCAGCCGGTCCTCGACGGGGCCCACGAGCGTGGCATCGGCGTCGTCCTCGGCACGCCGACGTACGCCGTGCCCCCGTGGCTCCAGCGCCTGCACCCGGAGATCGCCGCCGAGCCGTCGACGGGCCACCGCAACGGCTGGGGCGCCCGGCAGGAGATGGACCAGTCCCACCCCGCCTACCGGTTCTACGCCGAGCGCATCGCCCGCAAGGTCGTCGCGCGGTACGCCGACCACCCCGCGGTCATCGGCTACCAGGTCGACAACGAGCCGGGCATGCAGCTCCCCCACAACGAGCACACCTTCCAGCGGTTCGTCGGCTGGCTCGAGGACCGCTACGGCACCGTCGAGGACCTCAACCGCGAGTGGGGTCTCGTCTACTGGTCACACCGACTCAGCGACTGGGCCGACCTCTGGCGGCCCGACGGCAACGCGATGCCGCAGTACCAACTCGAGTGGCGCCGGTTCCAGTCCACGCTCGCCACGGACCTCATCGCCTGGCAAGCGGACCTGGTGCGCGAGTACGCCCGCGACGACCAGTTCGTCACGACGTGCATCTCGTACTCCCGCCCGCAGGTGTCCGACGACGAGCTCGTCGCGTCCCTCGACGTCGTCGCCGGCAACCCGTACTACAAGATGCAGGACGGCCTCGACTGGCACGCGGAGGTCCAGCGCGAGGCCGAGTGGTGGCACACCGGCGTGTGGGCGCTGTTCGAGTGGGGCGACCGCGCCTGGTCCTCGGCGGACACGCAGTACCTGGTCACCGAGACGAACGCGCAGTCCATCGGCGGGTCGTGGCAGAACCACCCGCCGTACCCCGGGCAGATCAAGCAGGCCGCGTTCGCCCTGCTCGCCCGCGGCGGCCGGATGATCGAGTACTGGCACTGGCACACCCTGCACTTCGGCGTCGAGACCTACTGGGGCGGCGTCATCCCGCACAGCCAGGTCGGCGGCCGCATCTACCGCGAGGTCTCCGAGCTCGGTGCCGCGCTCGGGGCGATCGGGTCCGCGCTCGACGAGCACGTGCCCGACGCCGACGTCCTGCTGCTCTACAGCACGGACACGAAGTGGGCGTTCTCGTTCTACGGGCCGCTCGCGAAGGCGGACGGCAGCCCCGACGAGCACGCGTACTCCCGCATCTTCGACGCCCACTACCGCGGACTGTTCGAGGCCGGCGCGCAGGTGCGGGTCCAGCACGTCCGCCGGTTCCTCGACACCCCCGTCGAGGAACTCGTCGCGCGGTTCCCGGTGCTCGTCGCACCCGCGGTGTACGTCGCCGAGACGGCCGTGCTCGAGCACATGCGGGACTACGCCGAGGCCGGCGGGCACCTGGTCGTCGGCATCCGCACCGGCTACGGTGACGAGCTCGCGCGGGCCCGGCTGGCGGTCGCCCCCGACGTGCTCGCGGGGCCGGCGGGCGTGCACTACGACGAGTACAGCAACCTCGGCGCGCCGCTCGCGGTCACGGCCGCGTCCGACGCCCTGACGCTCGAGCCGGGTGCCGCCGCCACCGAGTGGGTCGACTTCCTGCAGGTCGACGACGCCGAGGTGGTCGTGTCGTACGCCCCGACCGAGTTCGGTCTGGAGGCCGCGCTCACCACCCGCACGACCGGTCGCGGCCGGGTGTCCTACCTGGGCACGGTCCCGGACCCCGCGCTCGGGCGGAGCATCGCCCGTTGGCTCGTGCCCACCACGGCGAAGCAGGCGTGGTCCGCCCCGGACCCCGTCACCGTGTCGACCGGCACCGCCGGCGACCGGCGCCTCGCCTTCGTGTCGAACTGGTCCGCCGAGCCGACGCAGGTCGTCGCGCCGGCGGCCGCCGTCGACCTCGTCTCCGGCGCCGAGTACGCCGCCGGCGACCCCGTACCCCTCGACCGACGCGCAGCAGTCGTGCTCGAGGTCCGGGGCTCCTCGATCGAGTAGTCCCTCCCTCCACCGAAAGAAGACCATGAGACGTCCACGCAGCGCCGCGCTGGCACTCGGAGCGATCGCCGTCACGATCACGCTCGCACTCACCGGTTGCAGCCCGTCGAGCACCAGCGGCGGGTCCACCAAGGCGGTGAGCCAGTCCGACATCGACAAGGCGATGAACACGCCGACCACCCTCACCTTCTGGACCTGGGTCCCCGACATCCAGAACGAGGTCAACCTGTTCGAGAAGAAGTACCCGAAGATCAAGGTCAACGTCGTCAACACGACCGGGGGCTCGCAGCACTACCCCAAGGTGCGCGCCGCCCTGAAGGCGGGCAAGGGCGTCCCCGACGTCGCCCAGATGGAGTACGACTACATCCCGTCCTTCACCCAGACGAAGAGCCTGCTCGACCTGACGCCGTACGGCGGGGCGAAGCTCGAGGACGAGTACACGGACTGGGTCTGGAACCAGGTCGACCAGAACGGCGGCGTGTGGGGCATCCCGCAGGACTCCGGGCCCCTCGGCACGCTCTACCGCAAGGACATCTTCGACAAGGCGGGCGCCGCCGCGCCGAAGACGTGGTCCGCCTTCGCGTCCGCCGCGCAGCAGGTCAAGTCGAAGACCGGGTCGTACATCACGGACCTGCCCGGCAACGACATGTTCCAGATGATCAGCTTCTTCTGGCAGAAGGGCGCGAAGCCGTTCTCGTACGACGGCAAGAAGACGGTCGGGATCGACCTGGACTCCAAGGCCGACCAGCAGGTCGTGTCGTACTGGCAGGACCTCATCGACAAGGACCTGGTCGCCACCGACCCGGACTTCACCGACGACTACTACCAGGGGCTGTCGCGGGACAAGTACGCGTCCTGGCTCGTCGCCGCGTGGGGCCCGGTGTTCCTGCAGGGCACCGCGAAGAACACGAGCGGCAAGTGGGCGGCGGCGGACATCCCGCAGTGGCAGGCAGGTCAGAACGTGTCCGGGAACTGGGGTGGGTCGTCGGACGCCGTGATGGCGGCGACGAAGCACCCGATCCAGGCGTACGAGCTGGCGAAGTTCATCAACAACGACCAGCAGTCGACGCTCAAGCTCGCGAACGAGCAGTACCTGTTCCCGACGAAGAAGTCGACGCTCACCGACGACTCGTTCACCAGCCAGAAGTCG
Organism: Curtobacterium sp. MCBD17_040; assembly: GCF_003234805.2. Classification (GTDB taxonomy): domain Bacteria; phylum Actinomycetota; class Actinomycetes; order Actinomycetales; family Microbacteriaceae; genus Curtobacterium. The sequence continues at coordinate 1,462,251 of NZ_CP126273.1, read as the reverse complement.
GCGTTCTACGGCGGCCAGCAGGTCAACCAGTTCTTCGCCGGTGTCTCCGACACCGTCGACAAGAAGTTCGAGTGGCTGCCGTTCATGGACTACGTGAACTCGAGCTACGCGAACACGCTCGGCAAGGCCATCAGCAACCACGGTGACCTCACGGCGGCCCTCGCGACCTGGCAGTCCCAGGTGACGAGCTACGCCAAGCAGCAGGGCTTCACCGTCAAGTGACCGGACGGGGGCGGGGCCACCAGGCTCCGCCCCCACTTCTCATCGGAGCAACATGACCGCCATCCCCAGCCGCAGCGACGCGGCGACCACCGGCGCCGCCCGTCCGGCCCGGGCCCGGACGGGAGCGCGCACCGCGGCTCCCCGCCGCGGCCCCACCAACATCCGTTCCGCGCAGACCCGCGCGGCCTGGATCCTCGTGATCCCGTTCCTCGTCGTGTTCGCGGCGTTCTTCATCGTCCCGCTCGTGTACTCGGCGTACCTCAGCCTGTTCACGTCGCAGCTGGTCGGCGGCGAGGTCTTCAGCGGGCTGGCGAACTACGTCCGCGCCCTGCAGGACCCGAGCTTCTGGGGCGGCCTCGGCCGCGTGGCCCTGTTCCTGTTCGTGCAGGTCCCGATCATGCGCGCGGCCTCGATCTTCTTCGCGCTCGCACTCGACAGCGGCCGGATCCGCGGCGGCAAGATCGTCCGCCTGCTCATCTTCGTGCCGTACGCCGTGCCGAGCGTCGTCGCGACCCTGATGTGGGGCTACCTGTACGGCAACGACTTCGGGCTCATCACGCAGTTGTTCCACGCCCTGCACCTCACCGCACCGAGCCTGCTCAGCGCGCACAACGTGCTCGGCTCGACGATGAACATCGTGTGCTGGGAGTTCATCGGCTACAACATGATCGTCCTGTACGCGGCCCTGCGCTCCGTGCCGAACGAGATCTACGAGGCGGCCGAGATCGACGGGGCCGGCCAGTGGCGGGTGGCGTGGAGCATCAAGCTGCCCGCCATCCGGCAGGCCCTGCTGCTCACCGTGATCTTCTCGATCATCGGCTCGTTCCAGCTGTTCAACGAGCCGAACCTGCTGTTCAACATCGCCCCGAACGCGATCGGCACGGACTTCACGCCGAACCTGTACGCCTACAACATCGCGTTCCGCAACCAGGAGATCAACTACGCGGCGGCGATCGCGTTCCTGCTCGGGATCATCATCATGATCGTCTCGTTCGTCGTGCAGACGAGCATCAACCGGAAGGAGCGGCTCGGATGACCGCCACCCCACTCGCCACCGAGGCCCAGGTGGTCTCGGACGGCACGCGCGTGCGGCGGTCCGCCGGCCGACGGGCCGTCGAGCGCGACAAGCGTCGGAGCACCGTCCTGACCGTGATCGTGTGGATCACGCTCGTCTACTTCCTCGTGCCGCTGCTGTGGCTCCTGGTGTCGACCACCAAGGACAACAGCGACCTGTTCACCACCTTCGGGCTGGGACTCGGGCACTCGTTCCAGTTCTTCCACAACATCGTGCAGCTGTTCCAGTTCCAGGACGGGGTCTTCACGCGGTGGCTGATCAACACGGTCGTCTACGCGGTGGTCAGCTCGGTCGGTGCCGCCGCCCTGGCCACGATGGCCGGCTACGCCCTGGCGAAGTACCGGTTCCGCGGCTCGACGGCGGTGTTCTCGATCATCCTCGGCTCGATCATGGTCCCGCTCACCGCCCTGGCGATCCCGACCTACCTGCTCTTCGCCGCCGCGAACCTCACCGACACCCCGTGGGCGGTCATCCTGCCCTCGCTCGTCAGCCCGTTCGGCGTCTACCTGATGCGGGTGTACGCCGCGGACGCGGTCGACGAGAGCCTGCTCGAGGCCGCGCGGATCGACGGCGCCGGCGAGTTCCGGATCCTGTTCACGATCGCGACCCGGCTCATGGGCCCGGGCATCGTGACGGTGCTGCTGTTCCAGCTCGTCGCGACGTGGAACAACTACTTCCTGCCGCTCATCATGCTCAGCACGCCGAAGCTGTTCCCGGTGACGGTGGGTCTCGCGCAGTGGCAGGCGACCGCCTCCGGCGGTGGCGGCGCGCAGGTGCTGTTCTCGACGGTGATCACCGGGGCGTTCGTCTCGATCATCCCGCTCGTGATCGCGTTCCTGTTCCTGCAGCGGTACTGGCAGTCCGGCCTCTCGACCGGCGGTGTGAAGGGATGACGATGGACAGGGTCTGGTACGGCGGGGACTACAACCCGGAACAGTGGCCGAGCGAGGTCTGGGACGACGACGTGCGGCTCATGCAGCGTGCGGGCGTCACCGTCGCGACGGTCGGCGTGTTCTCGTGGGCGAAGCTCGAACCGTCCGACGGGCGGTTCACGTTCGACTGGCTCGACGACGTGCTCGACCGACTGCACGCCGGCGGCATCCGCGTCGACCTGGCCACCGCGACGGCCTCCCCGCCCCCGTGGCTGACGCTGGCGTACCCCGAGGTCCTGCCGGTCACCGAGGACGGTGTCCGACTGTCGGTGGGGAGCCGCCAGCAGTACTCCCCCAGCTCCGCCGTCTACCGCCGGTACGCCGACCGACTCGTGCGCGCGCTCGCCGAGCGGTACCGGGACCACCCGGCACTCGAGGCGTGGCACGTCAACAACGAGCTCGCCTGCCACGTGCCGGCCGACTACTCGGACGCGTCGGCTGCCGCCTTCCGCACCTGGTTGACGGCACGCTACGGCTCCGTCCCGGCGCTCAACGAGGCGTGGGGCACCGCGTTCTGGTCGCAGGCCTACGGCGCGTGGGACGAGGTGATGCCGCCGCGCGCGGCTCCGACCTTCCGCAATCCCACGCAGCTGCTCGACTGGGACCGGTTCTCGTCCGACGCCTGGCTCGGCGTGTACCGGGCCGAGGCGGCGATCCTCCGCGAGGTCACGCCCGGCGTCCCGATCACGACGAACTTCATGGGCTTCTACAAGCCCTCGGACTACTGGGCCTGGGCTCGCGAGGTCGACTTCGTCTCGGACGACCACTACGTCGACCCCGCGGACCCCGCCGCGCCCGTGACCGCGGCGATGACCCGGGACCTCATGCGCTCGCTCGGCGGCGGCGCCCCGTGGATCCTCATGGAACAGGCGACGAGCGCGGTGAACTGGCGGACGCGCAACGCGGCGATCCTGCCCGGCTGGCACCGCACCCTGTCGCTCCAGGCCGTCGCCCGTGGCGCGGACGGCGTCATGCAGTTCCAGTGGCGGCAGTCGCGCGCGGGCGCCGAGAAGTTCCACTCGGCGATGGTCCCCCACGGCGGCGAGGACACGCGGGTGTTCCGCGAGACCGTCGAGCTCGGAGCCGACCTCGCCGACCTGGCCGACGTGGTCGGCACGCGCCTCGACGCCGACGTCGCGATCGTGCTCGACTGGGACAGCTGGTGGGCGCTCGAGCAGGAGGCCACGCCGGCGTCGCTCCGGTACCTGCCGATCATCGCGCGGTGGTACCGCTCGCTCTGGGATCGCGGCGTGCTCGTCGACTTCGTGCGACCCGACGGCGACCTCGACGCCTACCGGGTCGTCATCGCCCCGGCGCTGCACGTGCTGCCCGACGCGGCACAGCGGACCCTGTCGGCGTTCGTCGACGGCGGTGGGACGCTGGTCGTCGGCTACCAGTCCGGCATCCTCGACCAGGACCTCCACGTCCACCTCGGCGGGTACCTCGGTGCGCTCCGCGACGTCCTCGGCCTGTGGATCGAGGAGTTCGTGCCACCCGCCGAGCCGTGGGCGACCGGCGGCCCGGTGCCGGCCCTCCAGATCGCCGGTCTCGGGGCGGGCACCGCCCGCGAGTGGGGTGAGGTCGTCCGGCCGACGGGTGCTGAGATCGAGGCGACGTTCGTCGGCGGGGCGCTCGACGGCCTCCCGGCGATCACGCGGAACGCGCACGGCGACGGCACGGCCTGGTACGTCGCGACCGCTCCGGACGACCTGCGGGCCGTGCTCGACGCGGTGCTCGCGGACACGGGCGTCGCGCCGGTCGTGGCCGACCTGCCCGCGGGCGTCGAGGCCGTCGCGCGGGGCGCCCACCTGTTCCTGCTCAACCACGGCGACCGGTCGGTCGACGTCCACGGCACGCACCTCGAGCCGCACGGTGCCGCTGTGGTCGGCCGGGAGGCGGTGCCCGGCCGACCGGAGCGGGTCGCCTCCGCCTCGGCCTGATGCGCGCGTGGTGGTGCCGGCCGTCCGGTCGGCGCCACCACCTCCGCCCGTTGGACGACCGCTCAGCGCCTGCCGGTCCCGCGACACGCTCCTTGACCGATCACCCCGGGTCCGCATTCAATGACCCCATGACCGGTCCTGTGCTCGAGCGACGACCCGGCGCGCCCGTCGCCGCCCTGGTGCTCGCGATCCTGCTGACGCTCACGGGATGCACCCGCCGCGACCACCCGGGCATCCGGAGGCGACCCCACGACTCCGTCCGCCGTCGCGCGCGACCCGTTGGCGACGTGGAACGCCGCCGTCGAGGACCGGGCGCACGCGCCGGCCCGGTGGGTGGCGGTCGGGGACTCCCTGAGCGAGGGGCAGGGCGCCTCCACCTGCTCCGACCGGTGGCTCGACCTGACCCTCGCCGCCCTGCGCGAGGCGCACCCGACGGAGGGCGCCGCCGGAGGAGCGGGATACCTGCCCGCCGAGTTCGCCGTGTACGGCCCGGACTCGACGTGGGGCGACTGGGCCAGCGCCACCACGGGGTCGACCAGCTTCGACGACAGCGTTCCCGACCTCGGGTACCGCGCGGTGCGGATGCTCCCCGGATCGTCGCGCACGTACACGTTCACCGGGACCGGCGTCGACATCTGGTGGACCCGCTACCCCGGATCCGGGTCCTTCACCTACCGGGTGGACTCCTCGTCCCCGGTGCAGGTCGACACCGACGGCGCCGCGAGCACCGGCACGATGACGAAGGTGGACGGGCTGACCGCCGGGAAGCACACCGTGACCGTCTCGGCGCTCGGGACGGTCGACCTCGAGGGCTTCACCGTCTACGACGGCGATCGCGACCGGGGCGTCACCCTGCTCGACGCGACGCACTCCGGCGCGACCGTCGGCCTGTTCACGAAGGACGAGGCCGGGTTCCTCGGGGCGATGCGGCGTGCTGCTCCCGACCTCGTCACGATCACCCTGGGCGGCAACGACGCCAAGAGCCTGACCGCGGACCAGTTGCTGCCGGACTACGAACGCTTCGTTCGGGCGCTGCGGCGGTTGCCGTCCAAGCCGTCCGTCCTGGTGATCGGCGAGTTCGCGCCCGGTCCCTCCATGCAGGCGCAGCTGCGGGAGCCGTGGTCCGCCTACCGGGACGTGGCGAAGCGGGTCGCGGCGGCGACCGGCTCGGCGTACGTCAGCATCGCGGACGCGTTCCCCGGCGACCTCGCGTCGCGCCCCGGCATCTCGCCGACCGACGACCTGCACCCGGACGACCGGGGTCAACGGACGATCAGCCGTGCCGTGCTCCGCGCGCTCCGTGACGGAGCACAGTGACGGTTGCCGTGCTCGCCGACGCCGGAGCCTGAGCGGCGGGTCGTCGGCGTGCCCTACGCTCAGGAGCGTCCGCACGACGCCGTGCGTGCCGAGCACAGCGAGGGGAACCGTGAACGCGTCGACGACGACCGGGCTGCGGGGCTGGTCCGCGCTCCTCGCGCCGACGGATCGTCGGCACCTCGCGGCCGCCGGACTCGTCGCGCGGATCCCGCTCGCCGTCGTCGGCTTCAGCGTCCTGTTCTTCGTCCGCTCGGTGACCGGGTCGTTCGCCGACGCCGGGTTCGCCTCGGGGGTGGCGATCGCCGCCAGCGCACTCACCGGGCCGGTGTTCGGCCGCGTCGCTGACCGTCGTGGGCAGCGCGGAGCACTCCTGGTCGCCGCTGTGGGGCACCCGGTCGCGGTCGTGCTCCTCGTCGTCGCCGGCGCCACGCGCCAGTCCCTGGTGGTCATCACCGTGGCGGTGCTCCTCGTCGGCGCGACGATCGTGCCGGCCGGGGCGTTCACCCGCGCGCGGTGGACGGCGATGGTCGGTGCCGGCAGCGGGATCCACCTGGCGTTCTCGCTCGAGGCGATCGCGGACGAGCTCGTCTGGGTCTTCGGGCCGGCCCTCGCGGCCCTCGTCTCGGCGGCGGTGGACCCGGCCGCAGGGCTGGTGGCGTCGGGCGTGTTCGGCGCCGCGGGGTGCCTGTGGCTCCGGCGCGGGGTCGGGCGCGGACCGACCGGGGGCGTCAGCGTGACACGGCGCGCGTTCGTCCCGTGGCGCTCCCGGCGCGTGATGGCGTTGTTGGTCTCGAGCGTGGCACTGGGTCTGACCTTCGGGGTCAACGACGTCACGGTCGTCGCGTGGGCGACGGAAGCGGGCCTCCCGCAGATCGCCGGTCTCGTGCTCACCGCGTACTCGATCGGCAGCGTGACCGGTGGTGTCCTCATGAGCGCCGTGCCGTCGCGGGTCCCGCCCTTCCGCCTGCTGCTCGCGGCTTCCGCGGCCGTCGCGGTGTTCTGGAGCGCGCTCGCGCTGTCCCCCGGGCTCGGCTGGCTGTTCCCCCTCGGACTGTTCGCGGGCGCGACGATCACACCGTTCACGATCTCCACCAACCGGGTGCTCCACCAGGAGGTCCACGGCGCGGTGTTCACCGAGGCGGTGGCCTGGGTGAGCGCGTGCGTCGCCGGCGCGATGGCACTGGGGTCGTTCGTGGGCGGCGTCGTCGGTCAGGCCGGCGGGGACGGATTCCGCGTCGTCGCGATCTCGGCGCCGGCCGTGTTGGTGGTCATCGCCGTCGCCACCGTGCTGCCGCCACGGCGTCAGCCGGGGTAGGCGTTCGCCGTGGCCGCGGTCCTCCCTGCGCGCCACCGGACGCGGATCAGCCGCGGTGCAGCACGGCCTCCAGCTGCTCGACGACGAGGTCGGGCCGGGTCAGGAACGGGTGGTGACCGGTCGGGAGATCCACGGCGCGGGTGGCGCGAGCGGCGTGGGACCGCTGCAACGCGACGGTCGTGCTCCGGTCCTCCTGGCAGACGAGGTACGTCGAGTCGACGCCCTGCCACCCGGCGGTGCTCGTCGGTGTGACGAAGGCCGCGGCCGCCTGGGCCGTCCGCCGCTCCCACGCCTCGCGTTGCACCGTCTCGTCGGCGTCCTGGAGGAACCGGGCGCCGAACGACGCCGCGTCGTAGCCGGACAGGTGGACGGTCCCGTCACCGCCGTCGGCGATCGTGACGGGGTCCGGTTCGCCGCTCATGACGCCGCCCTGCGTCTGGCCGACGTCGGGCAGGTACGACGACACGAGCACCAGGTGGGCGACGGCGGGGTGGGTCCCGGCCTCGGCGATGACGGTCCCACCGTAGGAGTGGCCGACGACGATCGCCGCGTCGAGGCCGTCGAGCACGCCGCGGAGCGCGTCGGCGTCGGCGACGAGTCCCCCGGCCACGTCGTCAGGCGCGGTCTCACCGCACGAGGGCAGGGCGACCGCCGTGCTGCGGACGCCGGTGCGCTCGCGGAGCAGCTCCGCCGTGGGGCCCCACCACCACGAGCCGTCGCGCACGAGCGCGCCGTGGACGAAGACGAGTTCCATCGGGGGTCCCTCCTTGCCGTGCGCGACCTGCGCATGTCGACCGTACGGCGGATCCGGCGTCAGCGGCGGTACGCCGTCCGGCGTCGTCCGAGGAGCACCGACACGGCGGCGCCGAGCGCGACCATGAACCGCGACTCGGTGGGCTTCGCCGGCTCCACGGCGCGTGCGGGTGCACGCGCCGCGATGTCGTGGAGGTTGTTGCGCTTGCTGCCGTCCCAGTTCGCGAACAGGTACGCCCCACCGAGGACCGAGAGGGTCCGGACCGGTGCGCGCCGCCAATCGGTCGCTTCGACGTAGTAGCCGGAGTGTCCCGCCTGGATGTTGCGGATGACCGCGTCGGCGTCCACGACGCCGGTCGACGTCACGACGGCGGTGATGCCCGTGCGGTCACGGGTCACGAATTCGATGCGATGGTGGGTCACGATGCGCTCAGGGGTTCGATGCCACGCCTGACCGCGGGGACGCGCCACGGCGACCAGGCTCTTCTACCGGAATCGCCATTGCTTCCACCGTCAGGATACGGGGAACCGACTGGGAACGGTGCGCGGGACGGTCACCGCCCGGATCAGTGGAAGGGACAGCGCGCGCCGGTCCCGCTCCGCCGCACCCGGACGCCCGACCGGGGCTTCGTCGGCATGCGACGGCGGTCGACGCCGAGTCCGGTGGCGAGGACCGTCACGCGGGGATCGCTCAGCGCCGCGACGGCCGCCGCGAGCCCGGCGATGGCGAGCTTCTCCCCGGGGCAGCGATGGCCACCGGTCACCGATGCGCCACCGTGCGGGACGAACGCGGGGAGCGCTTCGTAGTCGTCGACGCCGACGAACCGCTCCGGGTCGAACACGTCGGGCCGCTCCCACGAGCGGTCGTCGGTGTCCGTGCCGAGGATGTCGAGCACCAGTCGACCGCCCGCCGGCACCCGCGCGCCGTCGATCTCGACGTCCTGCACGGCGCGCGCCGGGAGCATCGGCACGAACGGCGCCGTCCGACGGATCTCCTGCGCGAACGCGGTCGCGAGCGGACCGCCGACCAGCGAGCCACGCGCCGCGGTCTCGTCGGCGATCCGCGTCCGCCAGTCCGGGCGGTCGTGCAGCGCCGCCGCGGCGAATGCGGCGAACCGCGCGACCGCGATCATCGGACGGAAGCTGTTCTGCAGCTCCACGCCGGCGGTGCGCGACGAGAGCAGCGCGCCCTGGCGGTCGCGGTGCCACGCCCACTCGTACAGGGCCGTGCCGGCAGCCGGGTCGAGTCGGCCGCTCCGGACGGCCTCGACGAGGCGCCGCGCGTGTCGGTCCGACCACAGCCGGTTCCGGACCGCGAGCAGGTACTCGGGCGAGTACGGCACGCCGAAGCCGTCGACGATCTGCGCGAGCCGTGCGGCCCACCGGGTCCTCGCCTCGTCCGTGCCCGGGAGGCCCGCCCACCGCATGCTCGCCCGTCCGTACGCGCCGACCGCGGCCCGGTACGCCGACCGCTCACCACCGGCGATCCACGCCGCGAGTTCTGCCCGCCACTCCCGGTCGAACAGGGGCGAGAGCCGCTCGACCTGGGCGTCCTCGTACGCGACGTCGACGAAGGTCGCCTTGCGGTGCCGGTGGTCGTCGCCGTCGAGACCGTGCACGGATCCCGGGCCGAACAGGGTCAGCCGGACGACGGCGGGCATCGCTCCGTGGCGACGGACCAGGCGTTCGTCGTAGAACGCCGCGACGCCCTCCGCCCCGCGGACGAGCAGTGCCCGGTTCCCGAGCAGGCGCATGGGGACGGATCGTGCCCCGGCGTCCGCGCGCCGCCAGATGTGCGCGCCGAAGCCGTAGCCGCGGGTCAGGAGGCCGATCGTGTCGTCACGGAGGACGTTGCGCGACGCCGTGGTGGATGCCATCGGTCCATCGTGCCGGGCCGGGTCTGCTCGGCTCCCAGGGGCGACGCCGGAGCTGTTCAGCGTTGATCGAGCAGCGCGAGGACCGTGACCGCGATGTCGTCTGGTCGCCGCACGGAGGTGTCGATCAGCACGTCCGCGGGGATCGACGGCAGGAGTCCCCGGAAGCGCCGGTGGGCCTCGTGGTGGAACGCGGCCACGCGGGACCGTCCTCGGGTGGCATCGGCGGCGGCACGACCGAGCGTGACCTCCACCGGCGCGTCGAGGACCACCCAGGTCGGCGTGACCCCTGGTGGCAACGGTCGGGTGAGGGCCTCCCGTTCCTCGGCCGAGAACACGGGGCCGACGGCGATCACGACGTCGACCGCCGAGCGCATCCAGGAGGCGACGAGGGCACCGTGGGCCTCGTGCGCCGCGGCCCAGAGTCCGGAGTCGGCGGCTCCCCCGGCGACCATCGCGGCCACGTCGTCGACGTCGACGACCACGACGGTCCGCCCCCGGGCGCGGAGCAGGCGAGCGAGGGCGTCGGCGGTCGTGTCCTTGCCGACCGCGAGTGGACCGGTGACGACCAGGAGGTCCGGCATGCTCCCACGCTACGGCGTTCCGACACGCTGCGGCCGAGCACTACCGACGGGGCGTCGTCACCGATCCCCGGTGCTGCAGGGTCGGGGGGATGCGCGACGCCTCCGGTGTCCCCCCGTCGAGGATCTCGAGCAACATCGCGAAGGACGTCCGGGCCATCTCGCCCGACGGCAGGTCCACGTTCGACACGGGCGGCACGCAGTGCTCGGCATCGGCGTCGGGCGCGAGAGCGGTCACGGAGACGTCCCGCGGCACGTGGCGCCCGAGCTCGCGGAGCCGGTCGAGCACGGTCGGGAGCGCCGTCTCGTTGTGGACGACGAGCCCGGTGATGTCCGGGTCGAGCGCGAAGAGCCGTTCGAGCGACTCCGCGACGTCCGCCCGGGAGCCCCCGGTCGACACCCACGTGGCGGTGCCGCCCGCGTCGCGCACGGTCCGCAGCACGGCGTCCCGCGCGGTGACCGCGAACCCGAGGCCGCGGTCGAAGGTCTCGACGGCGTGTCCGACGTAGCCGATGTGGCGGTGGCCCTGGTCCATGAGGTTCGTCGCCTCGAGCGCCCCGGCAGCGGCGAAGTCGAAGTCGATCGACGGCAGGGTGACCGGCGGCCCCGGGGTGCCGAGCACGACGGTCGGGAACCCGAGCTGCTCGAGCAGGGCGACGCGGGCGTCCTCCGTCTCGACCTCCATGAGGATCACGCCGTCGACGAGCGAGCCCGCGGTCACCTCGCGGATCGCCTGGACCCCGTCCTCGGTGCTGAGGAGCAGCACGTGCTTGCCCTCCTGCCGGGCGGCGCTGAGGATGCTCAGGACGAACTCCATCTGCACACGCACCTGCGACTCCGGGCGGAGCGGGAGCGCGAGCGCGACCACGTTGGTGCGCCGCCGTCGGATCGACCGCGCGCCGGCGTGTGGGATGAACCCGAGTGCGTCGATGCTCGCCTCGACCCGCCGCCGGGTCTCCGCGGAGATCGGTCGGTTCCCGCTGAGCACGTACGACACGGTGCTCGTCGACACGCCCGCGTGCCGGGCGACGTCGGCGATGCGCTGCACTGGCACGGTGGGCCCTCTCTCTCCGCCCGGACCCGGACCGCGACGCGGTCGAACCCATTCGACGATAGCGCGGACGAGCCCCACGCGATGGCCTGGAACGCGCGCGTGTCGTCGTCGAATTGTTTCGACGATTCTCTTGTGCTCGCTCCGGACGTGCAATAGCGTGACCGCCGTTGAGTGACGAAGGAGTTACGAGATGAGCAGTGTCGACGGCACGATCCGGGTCGCGATGATCGGACACGGGTTCATGGGCGCCGCCCATTCCCAGGCATGGCGCACGGCGCCGGTGGTCGCGGACCTGCCGCGTTCGGTGCGTCGATCCGTCGTCGTCGGCCGCGACGCCGCCCGTGCCGCGGCCGCCGCGGACCGCCTCGGGTGGGAGTCGAGCGCCACCGACTGGCGCGACGTCATCGCCCGCGACGACATCGACCTCGTCGACATCTGCACGCCGGGGTCCTCCCACGCCGAGATCGCGGTCGCCGCGCTCGAGGCGGGCAAGCACGTGCTGTGCGAGAAGCCCCTGGCCAACAGCGTCGCGGAGGCGGAGCGCATGGCCGCGGCCGCCGCCACGGCCGCGGACCACGGGGTCGTCGCGATGGTCGGCTTCAGCTACCGTCGCGTCCCCGCGCTCCGGTTGGCGCACGACCTCGTCCGGGCCGGGAGGATCGGGGACGTCCGCCAGGTGCGCGCCACCTACGACCAGGACTGGCTCGCCGACCCCGACGGACCGATGACCTGGCGCCTCGACCAGGAGCAGGCCGGCAGCGGCGCCCTCGGCGACATCGGAGCCCACGCGATCGACGCCGTCGAGTACGTGGCCGGAGCGGCGGTGGAGCGGGTGTCCGGTCTCCTGCACACCTTCACGACCGAACGACCGGTGATGACGGAGGCCGTCGGTCTCGGGGGCCGCTCCGCCGCCGACGCGCCGCGGCGCCCGGTGACCGTGGACGACCTCGCCCTCATCACGGCGCGGCTGTCCGACGGCTCGATCGGCCAGTTCGGCGCCTCGCGCGTCGCGAGTGGTCGGAAGAACGCGCTCCGCATCGAGATCAGCGGCACGACCGGTGCGGTGGCGTTCGACCTCGAGCGGCTCAACGAGCTCGCCTTCCACGACGCCACCCTGCCGGAGACCGAACAGGGCTTCCGTCAGGTCCTCGTCACCGACCCCGGCCACCCCTGGGTCGACATGTGGTGGCCAGCGGGGCACGTCCTCGGGTGGGAGCACGCGTTCACCCATCAGGTCGTCGACCTCGTCACCGCCATCGCCGACGGCACCCGTCCCGAGCCGTCCTTCGCGGACGGCCTCCACGTCCAGCGCGTCCTCGACGCCGTCGCACGCAGTGCCGACGCCGACGGCAGCTGGGCCGACGTCCCCGCGGACTCCGCGGCCGACGTCCTCACCTGACCCGTCCCTCCCGACCGGCCCAGACCGACACAGCACGACCCGCCCGGCGACGAGCGCCGGGCCGGGCGCTCGACCACGCCCGCGCACCCGCGATCGGGCGCAGCACGACCCTCGCGCAGCCGCGAGGTCCCATCCAGGAAGCGAGCACCGCAATGAAGCGCAGCAGCAGCACATCCGTCCCCACCCGGGCGCGACGACGAGCCACCCTCGTCGGAGCGGCCGCCATCGCCACCACCATCCCGCTCGTCCTCGGCGGCTGTGCCACCGGCTCGAGCCCCGCCGCGAGCAGTGTGAAGAGCATCAGCGTGCTCGACTACTACAACCAGGGCAACGACAAGGTCGTCATCGGCAAGACGCTCAAGCAGTGCGGCAAGCAGATCGGTGTCACGATCAACCGCAACGTCGTGCCGGGTGCGAACCTCGTCCAGAAGGTCCTGCAGCAGGCGTCGTCGAGGACGCTGCCGGACGTGCTCATGCTCGACAACCCCGACCTGCAGCAGATCGCGGCGAGCGGTGCCCTCGCCCCGCTCAAGGACTACGGGATCTCGTCCAAGGGGTACGCCAAGGGCGTCGTGTCGGCCGGCACGTACAAGGGGAAGCTCTACGGGCTCGCCCCCACCGTGAACACGATCGCGCTCATGTACAACAAGAAGGACCTCAGCGACGCGGGCGTCCAGGTCCCCACCACGTGGGCCGAGCTGAAGACCGCCGCCGCCAAGCTGACGTCGGGATCGCAGTACGGTCTGGCGTTCGACGCCAACGCCACGTACGAGGGCTCGTGGCAGTTCCTGCCGTTCATGTGGTCGAACGGCGGTGACGAGAGGCACCTCGACACCAAGGGCACCCAGGGTGCGTTGCAGCTCTGGACCGACATGGTCAAGAGCGGCTCGGTGTCGAAGGGCGCGCTCAACTGGACGCAGGCCGACGTGAACGACCAGTTCATCGCGGGCAAGACCGCGATGATGATCAACGGCCCGTGGCAGATCCCGGCGCTCAAGGCGAGCGGCATCGACTACGGCATCGCGAAGATCCCGGTGCCGAAGGCGGGCGACGACTCGGTCGCTCCGCTCGGCGGCGAGGTCTGGACCGTGCCGCAGACCGGTGACAGCGCCAAGCAGAAGGTCGCGGCGAAGGTCGTCAAGTGCCTCAACAGCGCGAAGAACCAGCTGTCCATGGCGAAGCAGCGGTACACGATCCCGTCGCGCACCGCGGTGGCGAAGCGGTTCGGCCAGCAGGTGCCGTCGGAGCAGGTGTTCGTCGACATGGTCGCGACGGCCCGGGCCCGCACGGGTGAGCTCGGCGCGAAGTGGCCGGCCGCCGCGACGAAGATCTACACCGCGATCCAGTCGGCGCTCACCGGGCAGTCGTCGCCCGCGGACGCGCTCAAGGACGCGGCGAACAGCTGATGACGGTCGACACCGCCGGCGTGCGGAGCCGGGCGACGGGGACGGGGGGCGGCTCCGAGCGGGACCGTCGCCCCGCCCCGGGGCCCCGGCGCGGCGCCGGGAGCCTCCGCCGCGAACGGGTGTTCCGGCTGCTGTTCCTCGCACCCGCCGTGGTCTACATGCTGTTGTTCTTCGGCTACCCCGTGGTCAAGAACATCGTCATGAGCTTCCAGGACTACACGACGACGACGTTCTTCACCGGGAGCGCCCCGTTCATCGGGCTCCGCAACTACGTGAGCGTCATCAGCGCGCACTACTTCGGCACCGCGCTGCTCAACACCGCCCTGTTCACGGTGATCTCCATCGTCGGGCAGTTCGTGCTCGGGCTCCTCATCGCGCTGTTCTTCAAGCGGTCGTTCCCGCTGAACGGTCTGCTCCGGTCGCTCCTGCTCCTGCCGTGGCTCCTGCCCCTCATCGTCTCGAGCGCGGTGTGGAAGTGGATCCTCGACCAGGACAGCGGCGTGCTCAACCAGGTGTTGCAGGGCCTGCACGTCGTCGCGGGGCCGGTCCCCTGGTTGACGAGCACGTCCATCGCGCTGCTCACGGTGATCGGCGTGAACATCTGGATCGGGATCCCGTTCAACACGACGATCCTGTACAGCGGGCTCCAGGACATCCCCGAGGAGCTGTACGAGGCCGGCTCCCTCGACGGTGCCACGGGCTGGAAGGCGTTCCGGCACATCACCTGGCCGATGCTCCGTCCGGTCGTCAGCGTCGTGCTCGTGCTCGGCGTCGTGTACACGATCAAGGTGCTCGACATCATCCTCGGGCTGACGAACGGCGGCCCGGCCAACTCCACCCAGACGATCGCCACCCAGTCGTACCAGCTGTCGTTCCAGCAGCTCAGCTTCGGCAAGGGCGCAGCGCTCAGCGACATCCTCATCGTCATCTCGGCGGTGTTCGCGGTCGTCTACCTGCGCGCCACGAGGAGGGCGATCGATGAGTGACCACGTCGTGGCACCGGACCAGGTGCTCACCGCCCCGACCCGCTCGCGGGCCGTCAGAGGGGCGACCACCCGCCGGACCGCCGCCGACGCGGGGCGGCCGCGCCGGGCCTCCCGGAAGTGGATCCTGACCGTCATCGGGATCCTGATCCTGTGCGTCATGCTGTTCCCGGTCTACTGGATGCTCAACATCTCGCTCCAGCCCGCCGGACCCGCGATCGACGCCGCGTGGTTCCCGTTCCACGCCCAGTTCTCCGGGTACGCGCACGCGCTCGCCGACCAGGGCGGGAACCTCGTGACGAGCCTGCTCATCGCGGCGGGGAGCGTCGTCCTCAGCCTGCTCATCGCCGCCCCGGCCTCGTACGCGCTGGCGCAGCTCCGGATCCGGGGCGCGGACACGATCCTGTTCGGGATCCTCATCGCGCAGATGATCCCCGGGATCGTCGTCGCGAACGCCCTCTACACCGCCTACAACCAGCTCGGGCTCCTCAACTCGGTGCTCGGCCTGGTGCTCGCGGACTCGACCGCGGGGATCCCGTTCGCGATCATCGTCATGCGCGCGTTCATGGCCGGGATCCCGACGTCGATCATCGAGGCGGCGAAGATCGACGGCGCCGGCAACGTCCGGGCGTTCACCGCGGTCGTGCTGCCCATCAGCGTGAACGCGCTCGTCACCGCGGCGCTGTTCACCTTCCTGTTCACGTGGAGCGACTTCCTGTTCGCCCTGACGCTGACGACCACTCAGAAGATCCGGCCGATCACCCTCGGCATCTACCAGTACATCGGCACGTACACCGCCGACTGGAGCACGGTCATGGCGACCGCGGTCCTGGCCTCCCTGCCCGCGATCATCCTGCTCGTCATCGCGCAGCGGTTCATCGCGGCGGGCGCCACCGGCGGTGCGGTCAAGTGACCGCCGCGCACCACGACACCACACCACCACGAGCAACGGAGCAACCGTGACCGACACCACCACCCCCATCCGCGTCGTCGTCTGGGGCGAGAACCGCCACGAACAGGTCGAGCAGCACGTCGCCGACCGCTACCCGGACGGCATGCACGGCGCGATCGCCGCCGGCATCACGAACTGGCTCGGCGACGCCGCGTCGGTGACGACGCACGTGTTCGACGAGCCCGAGCACGGCCTGACCGAGGAGGTCCTCGAGCAGACCGACGTGCTCACCTGGTGGGGCCACGCCGCACACGCCGAGGTCGACGACGAGGTGGTGGACCGCGTGCACCGGCACGTCCTCGCCGGGATGGGCCTCATCGTGCTGCACTCCGGCCACTGGTCCAAGATCTTCGGCAAGCTCATGGGCACCACCTGCACGCTCCGGTGGCGCAGCGAGCACGACCGCGAGCTCGTCTGGACGGTGAATCCGCAGCACCCGATCACCCGCGGCATCCCGAACCCGATCGTCATCCCCGAGCAGGAGATGTACGGCGAGTACTTCGACGTCCCCACGCCGGACGAGCTCGTGTTCATCAGCGGGTTCAGCGGCGGCGAGGTGTTCCGAAGCGGCATGACGTACCGCCGGGGGTTCGGCAAGGTGTTCTACTTCAGCCCCGGGGACCAGGACTTCCCCGTCTACCACCAGCCCGACGTGACCCATGTCATCGCGAACGCGGTCGAGTGGGCCCGTCCGGAGCGCGAGCGCGCGACGCCGACCCTGCTCCGGTACGACACGGACGACTTCTTCAACGGCAAGGTCTACCAGGGAGCGATCGAGTCATGAGGCACCGCACCCTCGACCACGACGGTCCCGTCCGCATCCTGCAGGTCGGCGCGGGCGGCATGGGGCAGGCGTGGCTCCGGAACGTCGTGGCCAGTGCCGACGTCGAGCTCGTCGGCATCGTCGACCTCGTCCCCGAGACCGCGCGCGCCGGTGCCGAGCTCGTCGCCGCCGCCGGCGGCGGGACGGTGCCGACGGGTGCCGTGCTCGCCGACATGGTCCGGGAGGTCCGTCCCGACGCGGTCCTCGACGTCACGATCCCCCGCGCCCACCACCCGGTCACCACCGAGGCGCTGTTCCTCGGTCTGCCGGTGCTCGGCGAGAAGCCCGTGGCCGCCTCGGTCGCCGAGGGCCTGTCGCTCGCCGCGGCCGCCGAGTGCACGGGCGAGCTGTTCATGGTGAGTCAGTCCCGCCGGTACAACGACCACCTGACGCACCTCCGTGCCCTGACCGCCGAGCTCGGCGACGTCGGCGTCGTGACCCACACCTTCGCGAAGGCCCCGCACTTCGGGGGGTTCCGCGACGTGATGGACCACCCGCTGCTCCTCGACATGGCGATCCACCCCTTCGACGCGGTCCGCGCCCTGCTCGGACGCGATCCCGTGTCGGTGTACTGCGAGGCGTTCAACCCCTCGTGGAGCTGGTACCGGGGCGATGCCGCGGCGAGCGCCGTGTTCTCGTTCGAGGACGGCGTGCGGTTCGTCTACTCGGGCAGCTGGTGTGCCGCCGGCGCCGAGACGTCCTGGAACGGCGACTGGCGGGTGAGTGCCGCCGGGGGTACCGCGCTCTGGGACGGCGACGCGGCGCCCTCGGCCGAGCGCGCCGACGGGTCGCCACTCGTCGTCGACCCGCCGACGAGCACCCCGGCGGAGATCGCCGGGTCGCTCGCGGAGTTCGTCACCGCGCTGCGGACCGGACGGCGTCCGCAGGGCGAGGTGCACGAGAACGTCGTCAGCCTCGCCATGGTCGAGGCGGCCGTCGAGTCGGCCGCCACGGGCCTCCCGGTCCGCATCGACGACGTGCTCGGCCGCGCGCTCACCACCGCGATCGCCGACGAACAGCGGGACGACGTGCGCGAACGGCTCCGGTCGTGGCCGTCCGTCCGGGAGGCCCTGGCCGCGCCCGCGGCGGAGGTCGCCTCGTGAGCGCCGCAGCCGGCACCCGCCCGGTCACGCTGTTCACCGGTCAGTGGGCCGACCTGCCGTTCGAGGAGGTGGCGCGCCTGGCCGGCGAGTGGGGGTTCGACGGTCTGGAGATCGCCTGCTGGGGGGACCACCTCGACGTCCGCCGCGCCGCGTCCGACCCGGAGTACGTCGCCGAGCGGAAGGCCGTGCTCGAGCGGAACGGGCTCGAGGTCCGGGCGATCGCCAACCACCTGGTCGGGCAGGCCGTGTGCGACGACCCGATCGACGCGCGGCACGAGGACATCCTGCCGCCGCACGTCTGGGGCGACGGTGACCCCGAGGGCGTCCGCCAGCGGGCTGCTCGCGAGATGCAGGACACCGCACGGGCGGCCGCGGCACTCGGTGCCCACACCGTGACCGGGTTCTCCGGGTCGGCGATCTGGAAGACCGTGGCGGGGTTCCCGCCGGTGCCCCCGGGGATGGTCGACGCCGGGTACCAGGACTTCCACGACCGGTTCGCGCCCATCCTCGACGTGTTCGAGGAGGTCGGGTTGCGGTTCGCGCTCGAGGTCCACCCGTCGGAGATCGCGTACGACTACTGGACCGCGAAGCGGACGCTCGAGGTGTTCGCGGACCGGCCCGCGTTCGGATTCAACTTCGACCCGTCGCACTTCGTGTGGCAGGACCTGGACCCGGCCGCGTTCCTGCTCGACTTCGCCGACCGGGTGTACCACGTGCACTGCAAGGAGTCGGTCAAGCAGCTCGACGGACGCAACGGCCGGTTGGCGTCGCACCTGCCGTGGGGCGATCCACGTCGCGGTTGGGACTTCGTGACCGCCGGGCACGGGGACGTGCCGTGGGAGCGGGTCTTCCGGGTGCTCAACGCGATCGGGTACGACGGCCCGACGAGCGTCGAGTGGGAGGACGCGGGCATGGACCGGCTCGTCGGGGGGCCGGAGGCGCTCGCGTTCGTCCGGGCACTCGGGCGGATCGCGCCGCCGGACGCCGCGTTCGACGCGGCGTTCTCGCGCTCGCGGTGACCGGGGTCAGCGGACGCCGCGGGGCGCTGCCGGTGCATGCTGGCGCGGCGCGTCAGCGCGTCCAGGGGTCCTCGGGCCGCGATCCGGCACGGAAACCGAACGACTCCACCATGAGCACGGCCTCGGGGAAGTGCGCGGCGACCGCCTCGGGGACGTGTGCGTCGCTGCCGAACGTCACCGCTCGGCCGCCCTCCTCGCTCCACCACTGCGGCACCCACGACCAGAGCCGTCGGGTGTTCATCTCGAGGGCCCGACCCGACTCGGCGATGGCGCGCATCGCGGCGCGGAAGCCCTCCTCGAAGCGTCGGGGGTCGAACGGTCCCGCCGTCGCGGTCGGCCAGGCGCGCACCGCGTAGTCGATGTGCGTGAACACGGCGAAGGCGTCGGACCCCGCGACCATGCGGGGGACCTCCTCGAGGTACGCCCACATGACCTCGTCCGCGGGTCGGTGGTGGTACAGCGTCGTCGGTTCGGTGCGGTCGTCGCCGAAGGGGAGCATGTGCAGCGACCCGTTCACGCGATCGATCGCGCCGGTGTCGAGGACCGTGGCAGCCGCCTCCCCCCAGAGGTGTGGCTGGCCGAACTCGACGCCGGTGAGGATCCGCAGTCCGGGGAACGCGGATCGGCACCGGTCGATCGACTCGAGGTACCCGTCGAGGTCGAACGACGGCAGGTGGACGATGCCGTCGTCGCCGACGAGCGCCCCGGCGTACGGTCCCAAGTCGCCGTCGTCGACGCGCCACGTGTCCTCGAGGTCGAGGTGTTCGGTGAACACGATGGCCGGGAGCCCGACCCGGACCGCCTGCTCGCACGTGCGCACCATCCGCCCCGGCGACGCCGGGTCCGATCCGCTGTCCCAGGACCACTCGCTGTGGACGTGCCCGTCCCCGGGGAGCGTCACGGCGCCACCACCGCCTCGAACGGACCGTACGTGTTCAGCACGTTGCCCTTGCTCGTGACCTCGCTCCGGAGCAGCCGCAGGCGGAGCGGGGGGTCGGTGGGTTCGAACAGGCGGCGTCCGGCGCCCGCGACGGCGGGGTGGATCATGAGTTGGAGTTCGTCGAGCAGACCCGCGAACACGAGCTGACGGACGACCGAGATGCTGCCGCAGACCGCGACGTCCCCGCCGTCCCCCGCGCGGAGCTCGCGGACGACGTCGAGCAGGTCGCCCTCGATGAGGGTGCTGTGCTCCCACGCCAGATCCGGTCCGAGGGTGCGCGAGACGACGAGCTTCTCGATCGGGTTGATGAACCGCGCGAACGGGTCCTCCGGGTGGGCGGGCCACCACGTCGCCCATTCCTCGTAGGACGTCCTGCCGAGGAGCACCGTCGACGTCGCCGCCATGAACCGGCCCATCCCGGCACCGAGTTCGTCGTCGAACGAGTCGTACTGGAACCGGAACGGGTCCTGGACGACGCCGTCCACGGACGTGAAGAGACCACTCGTGACCGTGCGCATGCGGCAGAAGCTAGTGCACGCGGGCACCGCTCGGCCAGCATCGTCCGTTCGTCAGGGAGCCGGCGTGCACACCGGGTCCGGGTCGCCGGCACCCGGGAGACGGATCGCGGCGGTCGTCGCCGGTCCCGCGGTCGTCGCCGTTCCCCCGGTCACGGCCGGACTCGACGGTCGGCGCTGCCCGAGCCAGACGAGCACGACGGCGCCGACCACCGCGACGGCGCCCGAGAACCAGAAGTCGGTCGCGAGCCCGAACGACGTGACGGCGGCGCCGCCGAGCACGGACCCGCCGGCGATGGCGAGCTGGATGGTCGTGACGAACAACGCCAGACCGCTCTCGGACGAGCCGGGCGACGCGTTCGACATCCAGGTCTGCGTCCCGAGCGGCAGCGCACCCCACACGAAGCCCCAGACCGCGAGCAGGACGAACACCGCGACGACCGATTGTGCCGCGAGCGGCAGCAGGACGACCGAGGCGGCGAGCACGGCCTTCGCCACGCCGATGGTGCCGATCACGCTGCGGCTCAGGGTCCACCCCGCGGCGAAGTTCCCGATGATCCCCGCGATGCCGAACACGAGCAGGGCGATCGTGACGGTGTCCGCGTCGACGCGAACCATCTCTTCCAGGTACGGCGAAACGTACGTGTAGGCGGCGAACTGCGCGACGAACAGGAACACCGCGGCGATGAGACCGACGCGAGCGCGCGGGATCCGGAGCAGCCCGCCGAGCGTCGCGAACCGGACGGCCTGGGTCGCCGGGATCCGCGGCAACATCGCGACCTGGAGGCCCAGCGCCACCACACCGAGGCCGCCGCCGATGACGAACGCGAGCCGCCAGCTGGCGAGCGACGAGACGAACGCACCCAGCGGCAGGCTCACGACCGTCGCGACCGAGATGCCGGCGGTGATGAACGAGGTCGCGCGGATCACGGCGGACGGCGCCACGAGCCTCCCGGCGATCCCGGCACCGATCGACCAGAACCCGCCGATCCCGACGCCCAGGAGCATCCGCGCCACGAGCAGCACCCAGAACGACGGCGCGACCGCGGCGAGCGCGTCGGCCACGACCAGGAGGGCCGTGAGGGCGACGAGGACGACGCGACGGTCCACGCGGGAGGTGGCGACGGTGACCACCGGTGCGGCGACGGCGCCGGTGAGTCCGGTGGCGACGACCATGAGGCCTGCGGTGCCGATGTCGACGTGCAGCCCGCGGGCGATGGCGGGCAGGAGTCCGATGGGCAGGAACTCCGAGAGCACGAGCACGAACGAGCCGAGTGCCACCGAGAGCACACTGAGCCAGCCGCGGCGTTCCGTCGACGATGTCATGGAGTGCTCAAGAGCGCTGGTGCCGTCGTCCATTCCCGTGTGACGGACGGACCCGCGCGTCGACGCCGTACCGCAGCGCTACCGGGGAGTGGGCGCGGTGGGTGTGCTCCATGGCAGACGGGCGAACACGGGCATGAGCGGGCCGACCATCGGTCCGATGGCGAACGACGCGACGACGGTCCCGACGCCGACGTCGCCGCCGAGGAGCCACCCGACCACGACGACGGTCAACTCGATCGCGGTCCGTGCCAGCCAGACCGGCCAGCCGAGCCGCTCGTGGAGTCCGACCATGAGGCCGTCCCGCGCGCCCGCTCCGAACCGGGCCCCGATGTAGCAGGCCGTGGCGACGGCGAGCAGGACGAGCCCGAGCGCGAACAGCCCGATGCGTCCCGGCAGCCCGGCGGGGGTGTGGACGACGGCGAGGACGAGGTCGGCGGCCGGGCCGATGGTGAGCGCGTTGAGGACCGTGCCGATGCCGGGCCGCTGGCGCAGCGGGATCCAGAACAGCAGGATGACGCCGCTCGACACCAGGGTCACGGTGCCGAACGACCACGGCACGATCCGCTCGAGCCCCTCGGTGAGGACGCTCCACGACGCGACGCCGATGACCGCGCGGACCATGAGCGCCGTCGCGGCCCCGTAGAGGAACAGACCGACGAGGAGCTGGACGACACGGAGCACGAGCGCGGGGCGGCGGGACACACGAGCACCCAATCGCGGATTGGACTGGTCGTCGAGAGCCAATCATCCTACGCTGGCCACCGTGATCCCCCTCGTGCTCTCGGCCCGGGCCGCCGCCGCCCTGCTCACGCACTGGCGCGACGGCTCGTCCGGGCCCGCCTACAGCGCACTCGCCGACGCCGTCCGCGTGCTCGCGATCGACGGGCGGGTCGCGGTCGGGACGCGCCTCCCCGCCGAACGGCAGCTCGCCGACGCGCTCGGCGTCAGCCGGACGACGGTCGCCAGCGCCTACGCCCTGCTCCGGGACGACGGGTTCCTCCGCAGCACCCGCGGGTCGGGGAGTGTGCTGCGGCTCCCGTCCGCGGTCGCCGGGCGGCCCGACCCGGACCACCTCGCCGCGCCGGTGGACGGCGACCTGCTCGACCTGCGGAAGGCAGCGCTCCACGCGGCCCCGGGTGTCGCCGAGGCGGCGGTGCGGGCGGTGCAGGGCCTCCCGGCCGCACTCGTGGGCAACGGGTACGACACCGTCGGCGACCCGGGGCTCCGGGCGGCGATCGCCGACCGCTACACGACGCGGGGCCTGCCGACGACGGCGGACCAGGTGCTCGTCACCCTCGGCGCGCAGCACGCGATCGCGCTCCTGGCGCGCGTGCTCGTGCGCCGCGGCACGGCGGTCCTCATCGAGTCCCCCACGTACCCGCACGCCCACGAGGCGTTCCGCGCGGCCGGGGCACGGTTGGTGGCCGTGCCCGTGGACGCGCACGACGGCTGGGACGGTGACGCGCTCGTCAGCGCGCTGCGGCGGAGCGCGCCAGCGGTCGCGTACCTCATGCCCGACCTGCACAACCCGACCGCGGCGACCATGCCGTCCGCACTCCGGGAGGCCGTGCTCGCGGCGGCCGCGGACGCCGGCACCGTCGTCATCGCCGACGAGACCATGGCGGAGCTCCGGATCGACGGCGACGTGGTGCCGCCGTTCGCGACGGCCGGTCCAGCGGTCCTCATCGGATCGGCCGGCAAGGTCTTCTGGGGTGGTCTGCGGGTCGGCTGGATCCGGGCGGACCCCGCGCTCCTGCAGCGCCTCGTGCTCGCCCGGCCGACGGGCGACCTCGGCACGCCCGCGATCGAACAGCGCATCGTCCGCGAGCTCGTCCCGGACACGGCGGCCGCCCTGGAGGCCCGGCGCACCTTCCTCCGCGCCGCCCGCGACACCGTCGTGGCCGGGTTGCGGGACCGGGTGCCGGAGTGGGAGGTCCCGGCACCGGCCGGCGGGTTGTCCACCTGGGTGCGCCTCGGCCGTCCGGTCTCGAGCGCGCTCGTCCTCGCCGCCCGCGCCGAGGGCCTCGTCCTCACCTCGGGTGGTGCGTTCGGGCCGCACGGGGGCTTCGAGGGGTTCCTCCGCGTCCCCTACGCGGTGCCGGCGGACGCGCAGGTGCGGCTCGTCGAGGCCCTGGGCCGCGCGTGGACGCGGCTCGACTCCGCGGTCCGGGCCCCGGGTCGGCCGATCGCGGCCGTCGTGTGACCGGGTCCCGGCCGGGGGCTACTTGCTGTCGGGGTCGAGGTTGATCGTCGTGTCCTCGTAGAGGTACTGCTGGTCGCCGAACACCTGCAGGCCCGCGTTGAGCCAGATGAGGTCCTGCACCGAGATCCCGAACCGCGACGCCACCATGGCCGTCGTGTCGCCGTGGGCCACCCGGTACCGCTTCGGGGCACCGCTGGCCGTCGTCGCGGTGACGGTGCCGGAGGCGTATGGGCGTGCCCCGCCGTCGACCGGGTGGACGTTCGACTGCCGTACGGGGATCGACCAGTGCACGGTGTCCACGGCGAGGACCTTGTCGGGGCCGAGTTCCTGCGGCACGTCGGCCTCGGCCGCCGCCGACGAGTAGGTCACGAGCGTCCCGAGGTACGCCGGCTGCCCGATGTCGCCGAGAGACGCGGACGACGCGGGTGCCGGTGTGGTCGTCGGACCCCCGAGCTGGTGGTCCGCGACCCCGTGGTAGGTCAGGCCGTCCCCCACCTCCGGCGGGACGTCGAGCAGCGTGACGGAGATCGGCACCGGCACGGTCGAGGTGAACCCGGAGTACTCGGCGGAGTACGTGTCGTCGCCGTTCGCGACCATTCGGTAGTGGAAGTGGATGCTGCCCTTCGGCGACGCGACGTCCCCCTGGGCGACGACGGTGCCCTGCGGGACGGACGTGAGCGTCGGACTCGGGCTCGGCGCCGCCTCGGGTCCGGCGGTCGCGGGGCGCGGCGTCGCGGACCCGGGGATGACGCCGGCGCTCGGGGCGGTCGGCGTGGCTGTGGGCGTGGCGGACACGGTCGCCATGCGGTGGTGCGTCGGACGGTGCGACGTCGTGACGGACGGGCCCGGGTCGGTCGTCCCGCCGAGCATCGAACACCCGGTCAACAGGCCCGCCGTCGCCACCGCGACCACGACACCGATCACGCGCACCGTCGGCGTCCCGCTCTGCTCCGCGCCGACTCCGTCGCGGTCCCCCCACCTGGACATGATGCCTCCTCAAGGAATTCTAGCCGCCGCTCGGGTGGCGACCGAGCGCGTCGACCGAGCACGGGCCGGGATCGGCGGAACACGACGGGTCCCCCCGGTGTGCTCGGAGCCTGCCAGTCTGGATCCGTGACGGAACTCCTGGTGCTCATCGTGTCCGCGCTCGTGCTCATCGCCGCGGCCGCGGTGGTCGGCCCGCGCCTCGGGATCGCCGCGCCGCTCGTGCTCGTCGCGATCGGCGTCGGTGCGAGCTTCCTGCCGTGGTTCGCCTCCGTCCACATCGAGCCGGCGTGGGTGCTCGAGGGCCTCCTCCCCCCACTGCTGTACGCGTCGGCGGTGTCGATGCCGGCCATGAACTTCCGGCGCGAGTTCGGGGCGATCAGCGGGCTGTCCGTCCTGCTCGTCGTCGGCAGCGCACTCGTGCTCGGCCTGTTCTTCATGCTCGTCCTGCCCGGCCTCGGGTTCGCCTGGGGCGTCGCGCTCGGCGCGATCGTGAGTCCGACCGACGCCGTGGCCACGTCGATCATCAAGCGGACGTCGGTGTCCAAGCGCGTCGTGGCGATGCTCGACGGCGAGAGCCTGCTCAACGACGCGACGGCGCTCGTGCTCCTCCGCACCGCGATCGTCGCGACGGCCGCGTCCTTCTCGTTCTGGGGCGCGGTCGGGACGTTCGCGTACTCGGTCGTCGTGGCGCTGCTGATCGGGTGGCTCGTGGGCTGGCTGGACCTCGTGGTGCGCAAGCGCGTGACCGACCCCACGGTGAACACGGTGATCTCGTTCGCGGTGCCGTTCGCGGCGGCGGTCCCGGCGGAGGCCCTCGGCGCGTCCGGACTCGTGGCCGCCGTCGTCGCGGGCCTCATCACGGGCGTCTTCGCGCCGCGGGACCTGTCGCCGCAGCACCGGTTGTCGGACTCGCAGAACTGGCGGACGGTGGAGCTCGTGCTCGAGGGCATCGTGTTCCTGACCATGGGCCTGCAGATCACGTCGATCGTCGGGGCCGTGCACCACGACCACGCCGGTGTCGGGATCGCCGTCCTGGTCGCCGTCGGCGCGTTCGTGCTCACGGTGATGGTCCGGGCCGCGTACGTCGCGCCGCTGCTCCGGGTCCTCCGTGCCCGGGCGGGCCGCGGAGTCCGGCTGGAGGACCGACTGCAGGGCGTGCAGGCGAAGCTCGACACGCCCGAGGGCCAACGGCAGGCGTTCGTCGAGGTGAACGCGCGGCAGCGCGGTCCGGGCTCCGGTGGCCGCCCGCGGTCCGCGCGGGACCTCGAGCGGTTCGCCCGACGCGTGACGCAGGTGCTCGCCGACATCGCGTACTTCCGGCGAGAGCCGCTCGGATGGCGCGAGGGCACCGCGGTCGTCTGGGCGGGCATGCGCGGTGCCGTCACGGTCGCTGCCGCCCAGAGCCTCCCGCACGACACGCCACAGCGCTCGGCTCTCGTGCTCATCGCGTTCGCGGTCGCGGCCCTGTCGCTCCTCGTCCAGGGCGGCACGATCGGGCCCCTGCTGCGGCGGATCACGCCACCACGGGACACCGCGGCGCTCGAACAGCAGACGGACGCCGAGCGCACGCGGCTCTTCGAGCTCATGCGGTCGAGCGGCGAGTCCGTGCCCGAGCCGCCGCAGCTCCGGGGCGACCCGACCCAGGAGCAGTTCGGCATCGCCAAGGAGCACCGCCTCGCCGTCATCGCGGCGCAACGGTCCGCGCTGCTCGACGCCCGCGACAACGGCACGTTCGACGCCGACGTCCTGGAGGACGCGCTCGCCAACCTCGACGCCACCCAGATCGCCATCGAGCTGCGCGGCACGGCCGCCACCTGACACGCCGGGCACGACCACCGGGACGCGACCGTGCCGAACGACGTGCACCCGACCGCAGGGGAGGGCCGCACGGCCAGCGGCCGCCGAGTGCCCAGCGGCTAGCATCCCGACCATGGACGACGAGACCACCCCGCGAACGGACGCCGACGAGGACGAGCCGCGGATCTCCGGGTGGCTCCAGCGGCACGCGGACCTCGTCTGGTACGCGCTCGGCGTCGTGTTCGTCGTCGACGGGATCAGCGCGCTGGTCAACCTGGTGCGCGGCGTGCCCGGCCCGGATGATTCGAATGTCATCAGCACGTTCGGCGGCTTCACCGCCGGCATCGCGGCGCTCGTCGTCGGCCTGCGCACGGCGCGGGACCACCGCGAGCACCCGGACGACGAGTAGGTCGGCGACGCCGCGAGCGCGTGTCGCAGCCCGCGCGGAGTCACCGGCGGCGACGATCATGCGGTGGACTCCATGCAGGTCGGCGCGCACCGCGGCCGCTCCCGTGCTCGCCTCATCGCGATGGTCGTCGTCGGCGTGGCCGCCGGCGTCGTCGCCTTCGTCGTGCACGCCGGGCTCGCGGCCTGGGCGATCGGCTGGACGGCCGCCTGCCTGACCTACCTCGTGCGGGTCTGGACCGCCGTCCACGGCCTCGACGGCGTCGCCACCCGCGTCCACGCGCTCCGCGAGGACCCGACGCGCCGCGTGAGCCACGTCCTCCTCGTGCTCGCAGCGGTCGGGAGCCTCTTCATCGTCGGCATGACGCTCATCGGGTCGAAGGAGAGCGGCGGGCTCCGAGCGGACCTCCTGGCGGCCCTCGCCGTGCTCAGTGTCGCCCTGTCGTGGATCCTCATCCACACGCTGTTCATGCTGCGGTACGCCGTGCAGTACTACGGCGGCGACGCCGAGGGCGGCATCGACTTCAACCAGCGGACGCCGCCCGCGTACGGCGACTTCGCGTACTTCGCCTTCAACCTCGGGATGACGTTCCAGGTCAGCGACACGGCCGTCACGGCCACGGCGATCCGTCGCGTCGTGCTCCGCCACTGCCTGCTGGCGTACGTGTTCGGATCGGTCATCCTCGCGACGCTCGTCAACCTCGTCGCCGGACTCGGCTGACGCCGGACGGGAGGCGCGGGCCCGCGATCCGCCACGCGGGACACCCTCGACCGGATACCGTTCCTGTATGAGCACCGACACGGACACGCCGACCGCCGCCGACACCGACGGGGCTTCGCCGACGTTCGCCGACCTCGGGTTGAGCGAGCCGGTCCTCAAGGCCGTGCGCGACATCGGGTACGAGGTGCCGTCCGCGATCCAGGCCGCCACGATCCCCACGCTCCTCGAGGGGCGCGACGTCGTCGGCCTCGCACAGACGGGCACGGGCAAGACCGCCGCGTTCGCGCTGCCGATCCTGTCGCGGCTCGCGTCCTCGCAGAAACTGCCGCAGGCCCTCGTGCTCTCCCCCACCCGTGAACTCGCACTCCAGGTGTGCGAGGCGTTCGAGCAGTACGCCGCGCACATGCGCGGTGTGCACGTCCTGCCGGTGTACGGCGGGCAGGCGTACGGCGTCCAGCTGTCGGCGCTCCGCCGCGGTGTCGACGTCGTCGTCGGCACGCCGGGGCGCATCATGGACCACATCGCCAAGGGCACCCT
Source organism: Curtobacterium sp. MCBD17_040 (assembly GCF_003234805.2). Classification (GTDB taxonomy): domain Bacteria; phylum Actinomycetota; class Actinomycetes; order Actinomycetales; family Microbacteriaceae; genus Curtobacterium. Next base: position 1,434,072 of record NZ_CP126273.1, on the reverse strand, counting down.
CGACCTGTCCGAGCTCAAGTACCTCGTGCTCGACGAGGCCGACGAGATGCTCAAGATGGGGTTCGCGGAGGACGTCGAGACGATCCTCGCCGAGACGCCGGACGACAAGCAGGTCGCGTTGTTCTCGGCGACCATGCCGGCGCAGATCCGTCGGATCTCGAAGCAGTACCTGGACGACCCGGCCGAGATCACCGTCAAGCAGAAGACGACGACCTCGGCGAACACGACCCAGCGCTACCTGCTCGTGTCCTACCCGCAGAAGGTCGACGCCCTGACCCGCATCCTCGAGGTCGAGAACTTCGAGGGGATGATCGTGTTCGTCCGCACGAAGAGCGAGACCGAGACGCTCGCCGAGAAGCTCCGGGCCCGGGGGTACGCCGCCGCCGCCATCAGCGGGGACGTCGCACAGGCGCAGCGCGAGCGCACGGTCAACCAGCTCAAGTCCGGCAAGCTCGACATCCTCGTCGCCACCGACGTCGCGGCACGGGGCCTGGACGTCGACCGCATCACGCACGTCGTGAACTACGACATCCCGATCGACACCGAGTCCTACGTGCACCGCATCGGACGCACCGGCCGCGCCGGCCGGAGTGGTGCGGCCATCAGCTTCGTCACGCCCCGTGAGCGCCGCCTGCTCGGCGCCATCGAGAAGGCGACGCGTCAGCCGCTCACGCAGATGCAGCTGCCCACGGTCGAGGACGTCAACGTCACGCGTCTGGCGCGGTTCGACGACGCGATCACTGCGGCGCTCGAGCAGCAGGACCGGATCTCGGCGTTCCGCGACATCATCGGGCACTACGTCGAGCACCACGACGTGCCCGAGGCGGACGTCGCGGCGGCCCTCGCCGTCGTCGCCCAGGGTGAGGAGCCGCTGCTGCTCGACCCGCAGGAGGAGCGGCAGCGCCGCGCCACCGAGGACCGCGGACCGCGCGTGTACGACCGCGACGACCAGACCGGCGGACGCGGCGAACGGCCCGAGCGGCGGGCCCGGTCGACGCAGCCGATGGCGCCCTACCGGATCGAGGTCGGTCGTCGGCAGCGCGTCGAGCCGCGCCAGATCGTGGGCGCGCTCGCGAACGAGGGTGGCCTCGGCCGCGACGACTTCGGTCAGATCCAGATCCGTCCGGACTTCTCGATCGTCGAGCTCCCGGCGGACCTGTCCGAGGACGTCCTCGACCGCCTGCGGGACACCCGGATCAGCGGCAAGCTCATCGAGATCCGCCCGGACCGTCGTGGCGGTCCGCGCCGCGACCGCGACGACCGAGGCGGGCGCGACGACCGCGACGACCGGCCGCCGCGCAAGCCCCGGTACCGCTGAGCGGGAGCGTCAGGAGCGCTCGGGCTCGATCGACGCGCCGAGTTCGGTCCACAGGTGCGCGATCGAGGCCGCGCCGGCGACGAGCATCTCGAGGTCGATGCTCTCGTCGCTCGAGTGCCAGTGGTCCTCGGGGAGCCCCGTGCCCACGAACAGCACCGGGACGTCGAGCTCGCGTCCGAGCAGCTCGGCGGGCCCGCCGCCCGCGTTGCCCATGCGGCCGGCGGTGGGGGTCCCGTGTCCGCGCGCCATGGCTCGGTCGAGGGCGTCGAGCGCGGGCCCGGACGGTGTGACGTACGGGTCCTGCCCCGACTCCTCCGGGATGGACAGTTCGTAGACCACGCTGTCCGGGATGTGCTCGTCGAAGAACGCGCGCACCTGCTCCGCGACGGTGTGCACGTGCTGCCCCGGGACGGTGCGGATGCTGAGTTCGGCGGTCGCCTGGGACGGGATGACCGCACGCGAGACGCCGGTCGGGTCGCCCGCGAGGACCGAGAGGATCTCGAGTGACGGCCGTGCCCACAGGCGCTCCTCGACCGTGAACCCGCGCTCGCCCGTGACGCTCCGCGTCTCGGTGCGCTCGAGCCAGACGTCGGTGTCGAAGGACAGGTCCTCGAGCTCGCGCCGCCGCTCGTCGGTCAGCTCCTCGACGTCGTCGTAGAAGCCGGGCAGGGCGATGCGGCCGTCGTCGTCGTGCAGCCGCCCGAGGACGTCGACGAGCACGTGGACGGGGTTCGGCGTCGGTCCGGACGCCGCTCCGCTGTGGACGTCGCGCTCCGGCCCGGTGATGGTCAGCGTGGCCCCGGTCATGCCGCGCATCGAGGTGACGACGGCGGGGTTGCCCTGCTTCCACTGCAGCGTGTCGGAGAACACGACGACGTCGCAGGCGAACCGGTCCCGGTGGGTCTCGATGAGGTCCGCGAAGTGCGTCGAGCCGAGCTCCTCCTCGCCCTCGACGATCACCCGGAAGTTGACCGCCGGCAACCCGTCCGGTCGGGTCGCCAGGTGCGCCCGCAGTCCCCACAGGTGCGCGATCATCTGGCCCTTCGCGTCCGACGCACCGCGGCCGTAGAGCCGGCCGTCGCGGAGCACGGGCGCGAACGGCGCGGTCTCCTTCCACTCCTCGGGCTTCGCGTCCCGCACGTCGTGGTGGCTGTACACGAGCACGGTCGGCAGCGCGGGATCGACCTGCCACTCGGCGTACACCGCCACGGACGGCCCGGCCCGCAGGAGCTCGGTCGTGAACCCGATCGCCCGGAGTTCGCCGGCGAGCCAGTGCGCGGACCGCTCGACGTCGATGGCCCGCTCCGGGAGCGCGCCGACGGACGGGATCGCAACCCACGCACTCAACTCGTCGACGACACGCTGCCGGTGCTCGGCGAGGAACCGGACGACCTCGGTCGCGTCGGTGTCCGTGATCGCGATGTCGGTCGACGCGGTGTCGGTCGTGTCGTTCGTGGCGCTCATCCTGGTCCGTTCCTCGAGGCGATTGCCGTGACGGTACGGACCGCCACCTGCGCGGAGCGTCAGGCGTCGGTGTCCTCGAGCGCGTCGAGCGTCGCGATGTCCTCGGCCGACAGCGCGAAGTCGACGTCGGCGTTCTCGGCGATGCGCGACGGCGTGGTGGACTTCGGCAGGGGCAGGACGTCCTTCTCGAGCAGGTAGCGGATCGCGACCTGGGCGACGGACTTGCCGTACCGCTCGCCGATCGCCCGGATCGCCTCGTTCTCGAGCAGACCGCCCGTGGCGAGCGGCGAGTACCCCTCGACGAGGATGTCCCGCTCGCGGCAGTAGGCGGTGGTCTCGTCCTGGGTGTTGCCGATGAACCAGCGGATCTGGTTGGCGTGCGGGACGACGTCGGTGTCCGCGGCGAGGGACTCGAGGTCGTCCACGTCGAAGTTGGAGACGCCGATCGAGCGGGTGCGCCCGGCGTCGTAGAGCTCCTCGAACACCTTCCACACCTCGATGTTCCCGGCGCGGTGGTCCGAGCCGATCGCGTTCCAGGGCCAGGGCGCGTGGATGAGGTACAGGTCGATCGGGCCGACGTCGAGCAGGCGCTCGGACTCGGCGAAGGCGTGACGGGCGCCGTCGGCGGTCTTCACCTCGGCCGGGCACTTCGTGGTCACGAACACCTCGTCGCGCGGGACGCCGCTGTCCTTGATCGCACGGCCGACGCTCGCCTCGTTGCCGTAGGCGCGTGCCGTGTCGATGTGCCGGTACCCGGCGTCGAGCGCGGCGCGGGTGGCGTCGTACGCGGCCGCCCCGTCGGGGATCTGCCAGGTGCCGAAGCCGATCTTCGGGATGTGCAGGCCGTTCGACATGGTGAAGGTGTCGATGAGTGCGGGCATGGCGGGACCTCCTTCGTCGGGCGCCGCGGACCGCGGCGTCGGGTGCCGAGGCGGACGCTACTCCCCGCCGGGGGCGGTGCGTGCGGTCGAGTCGCTCAGCGGCAGCCGCCGCACGTCCCTCCCGCCCGCTCCGTGGCGCGGTCAGCCCTGCGGCGGCGTGTAGTACTGCAGCTCGTTGCCCTCGGAGTCCTTGAACGGCATGATCCGACCCCACGGGTGCTCGCTGACGGAGCCCTCGATGTCGGCGCCGCGCTCCTTGAGCGTCGCGATCTCGTCCTCGATGCTCCCGTCCGGCTGGAACGTGATGACGGCGCCGCCGTCACTCGCGGGCTTCGCGTCCTCGCGGGCGTTCAGGCCGATACGCAGGCCACCGCCGTCGATCTCGCTCCAGTCGTCACCCTCGTGCGTGACCTCGAGTCCGAGCGTGTCGCAGTAGAACGCGACCGCGCGTTGCATGTCCGTGACGGGCACCCAGACCGCCGCTACTCCCTGTGCCATGTCGTCTCCTTCGTCTCCGACCGACAGGGCGCCGGCCGCTGCAGCCCTTCCTACGCGTCGGGTGGCCGGAGCCGTGGGACGAGGACACCGGTGCTTCCCAGGGAACGCGTGTCTCAGCGCAGCGAGACGAGCCGCCCCCGCGCGGTCGGCAGGACACCGACGCGGTACTCGAGGACCGCGGGGGCCGCTCCGCCCCCGCCGACGGTGGTGCTGGCCGCGCCGAAGCGCCACACGCGGTTGTAGAGGTACACGGCGATCTCGGTGCCGCCCGCGTCCGACACCCCCCACGTGCCGGTCCCCCACTGCGCCGGGTGCCCGCGTCCGTCGACCACGACGGTCGGTCGGGCGAACCACGCCAGCGCCGGCTTCCGGAGCCGCAGCTCGATCCGTCGTCTCGTCGTCCCGGAGGGCTGCGTCGCATCCACCCGCGAAGCGTACCCACTGGTAGCGGCGACGACGGCCGCACGCAGATGGTTCGGAGCCGGAACCATCCGGCGTAGAGTGGCGCGCGTGACCGACCCGAGCACCGAGGGCTGGATCCGCCGCCTCTGGCGTTACATGCTCCGCCACCGCAGGAGCGTCGTCATCTCGCTCGTCGCGGCGCTGCTCGGGAGCCTCTGCCAGGTCGTCGTACCGCTCGTCGCCCGTCGCATCGTGGACGGCGTGATCGTCGCGCACACCTCGCCGCTCGGACCGTGGCTGGCGCTGCTCCTGGCGCTCGCCGCCGCGACGTTCGGCTTCACGTACCTGCGGCGGTACCGCGGCGGCCGGGTGGCGCTCGAGGTGCAGAACGACCTCCGCAACGACATGCACGACCACCTGCAGCGCATGGACTTCGCGAGCCTCGACCAGATGCCGACGGGGCAGCTCGTCAGCCGGGCGAACTCCGACTCGGCGCTCGTGCAGGGCCTGCTCAACATGCTGCCGATCATGAGCGGCAACGTGATCCTGATGGTCCTGTCGATCGTCGTGATGTTCACGCTGTCACCCCTGCTCGCCCTGGTCAGCCTCGTGATGGTGCCGGTCCTCGTCGTGACGGCGTACCGGATGCGGCGCAGGATCATGCCCGCGACCTGGGACGCCCAGCAGCGCGAGGGCGAGGTGGCGCAGATCGTCGACGAGGACGTCAACGGGGTCCGCGTCGTCAAGGCGTTCGGCCGGGAGCGGCACGAGGTCGAGCACCTGACGCGCGTCGCGACCGGCCTCTACGGCGCGCAGATGCGTTCGGTGCGGATCCAGGCGCGGTTCCAGCCCCTGCTCGAGTCGATCCCGACCCTCGCGCAGGTCGCGATCCTGGCGTTGGGCGGGTGGCTCGCCCTGGAGGGCCGGATCACCATCGGCACGTTCCTCGCGTTCACGAGCTACGTCGCCGCGCTCATGGCGCCCGCTCGGCAGCTCGCGGGCGTGCTGACGATCGGACAGCAAGCGCAGGTCGGCATCGAGCGGATCTTCCAGCTCATCGACCGGGAGCCCGCGATCCGGGACGCGCCGGACGCCGTGGCGGTGGACCACGTCCGGGGCGACGTCGTGTTCGAGGGTGTGACCTTCTCCTACGGGACCGGGAGTGCCGACATCCACCCTGCGCTCGACGGGCTCGACCTGCAGGTGCGGCCCGGCGAGCGCGTCGCCCTCGTCGGGCCGAGCGGGAGCGGCAAGTCGACGGTCGCGTCCCTCGTCGCCCGGTTCCACGACCCGGAGTCCGGGCGGGTCCTGCTCGACGGACACGACCTCCGCGACCTCAGCCTGCACTCGATCCGTGGCGCCATCGGCATGGTGTTCGAGGACAGCTTCCTGTTCTCGGACACGGTCGGGGCGAACATCGCCTACGGGCGTCCCTCGGCGACCGAGGCGGAGATTCGCCACGCGGCCGAGGTCGCTCATGCGATCGGGTTCATCGATGCGCTGCCGAAGGGGCTGGACACCGTCGTCGGTGAGCGTGGCCTGTCGTTGTCCGGCGGGCAGCGGCAGCGGATCGCCCTCGCCCGGGCGATCCTGTCCGATCCGCGGATCCTCGTGCTCGACGACGCGACGAGCGCGATCGACGCCTCGACGGAGCAGTCGATCCACGACGCGCTCCGCGGCGAACTCCGGGACCGGACGGTGATCCTCATCGCCCACCGCGAGTCGACGCTGCACCTCGCCGACCGCATCCTGGTCCTCGACCACGGGCGCGTCGTCGACGAGGGGACGCACGAGTCCCTCGTCGCCACGAGTGCGGTGTACCGCGCGCTCGTCACCGGCCTCGACGACGACGCGACCGACGACACCGCGGCGGCGGCCGCGGCGGGTGACATCGACGCCCTGAGCCGGCTCGCGCAGGCGGCGGGCGGCGTGACGGACGATGCCTGGAGGCCCGGAGCGGCTGCGGCGACCACGGTCGCGACGTCGGGGCCCGGTGGTGGCCTCGGCATGGGGCTCGGCGGTCGCGGACGCGGCAGCGGGCGGGGCATGGCCGGCATGTTCGCGGCGACCCCGGAACTGCTCGCGCGGGTGGCGGCGCTCGGACCGATCCGGGACGTCCCGACGGTCGACCTCGACCGCGAGACCGTGCAGGACCGACGGTTCTCACTCGCCACGCTGCTGCGGGAGTTCCGACGTCCGCTGCTGCTGGCCCTCCTGTTCGTCGTGGTCGACGCGGTCGCCGGCCTGCTCGGGCCGGTGCTCGTCAAGACCGGCATCGACGACGGCGTGCAGCGGGGTTCCGAGGTCGTGCTGTTCGGCGCCGCGGCCCTGTTCCTGCTCGTGACGCTCGCGGACCTCGCCGACGGCATGGCCGAGACCTTCGTGACGGGCAAGGCGGCCCAGCGGATCATGCTGAGTCTGCGGATCCGGATCTTCGCCCAGCTCCAGCGCTTGTCCCTCGACTTCTACGAGCGTGAGATGGCGGGCCGGGTGATGACCCGGATGACGACGGACGTGGACCAGTTCGAGACGCTGATCCAGAACGGCCTGCTCTCGGCGCTCGTGTCGATCGTCACGTTCGTCGGGGTCGGCGTCGCGCTCGTGCTCATCGACCCCGAACTCGGTCTGCTGACCCTGTCGGTCGTGGTCCCGCTCGCCGGGGCGACCGTGTGGTTCCGGAGCCGGTCCTCCCGGTTGTACGACGAGGCGCGTGAGCGCATCGCCGTCGTCAACGCGGACTTCCAGGAGAGTCTGTCCGGCGTCCGCGAGTCCCAGGCGTTCGTGCACGAGGCCGCGACGGTGCGGCACTTCCACGCGCTGGGGCGGCGGTACCTCGACTCGCGGATCGCAGCGCAGCGTCTCGTCGCGACGTACTTCCCGTTCGTGCAGTTCCTGTCCGGGGTCGCCGACGTCATCGTGCTCGGCGTCGGCGCGACGCTCATCGGGTCCGGACACCTGACGTCCGGGGCGCTCATCGCGTTCCTGCTCTACATCGACATGTTCTTCTCGCCCATCCAGCAGCTGTCGCAGGTGTTCGACGCGTGGCAGCAGACGCGGGTGTCGGTGTCGCGGATCAGCGACCTCATGGCGCTCGAGACCCTCACCCCGGACGCGTCGGACGCCGTCGTCCCGCCCCGCCTGTCGGGTGCGCTGGAGCTGCGGTCGGTGCGGTTCGCCTATCCCGTGGTGCGCACGCCCGTGCGTCCAGCGGAACGCCGCGGCCCGGCCGACCCGCGCACGGCGTCCGCCGCCCCGCCGGCGAGGGCGGTCCGACCGCCGGAGGCACTGCACGACGTCACGCTCGCCGTGCGGCCGGGCGAGACGATCGCGTTCGTCGGCGAGACGGGCGCCGGCAAGTCGACCGTGATGAAGCTCATCGCGCGGTTCTACGACCCGGACGACGGCGCCGTCCTCGTCGACGGGCGGGACCTCCGCACGCTCGACCTGCGGGCGTACCGCCGGCAACTCGGGTACGTGCCGCAGGAGGCGTTCCTGTTCACCGGCACCGTCCGGGACAACATCGCGTACGGCCGGATGGACGCCACCGATGCCGAGGTGGAGGCGGCGGCGCGCGCCGTCGGTGCACACGAGTTCGTGTCCGAGCTGCCCGGCGGCTACCACCACCAGCTGTCGGAACGGGGGCGATCCCTCTCCGCGGGGCACCGGCAGCTCATCGCCCTCGCCCGTGCCGAACTCGTCGATCCCGCGGTCCTGCTGCTCGACGAGGCCACCTCGAACCTCGATCTGCTCACCGAGGCGCGCGTGACGGCGGCGATGCAGACCGTCGCGTCCGGTCGGACCACGATCGTCATCGCCCACCGGCTGCAGACGGCACGCGCGGCGCACCGCATCGCCGTGATCGCGGGAGGGCGGATCGCGGAACTCGGCCCGCACGACGAGCTGCTCGCGCGCGAGGGCCGGTACGCGGCGATGTGGCAGGCGTACGAGGCCGTCGACGCGCGATGAGGACGCGCTCGCCGCTCGCGACGACCCCGCTCCGACGGACGGGAGGGACGGCACCAGCTCGTGCCGTCCCTCCCGTCCGTCGGTGGTGCGGTCAGCGGCGCCGCTTGTCGATGACGCCGGCGGCGGACCGCTGCTGCTCCCCCTGCTGGGCGCCCATCACGAGCAGGATGCCCGTGAGCACCGGCGTCACCCACTGCAGGATCTTCTGCTGACGCTGCGCTGACGTGAGCGTCGAGGAGGCGGCGGGCGACGCCTCCGTCGTGCCGGCCGCGCCCTCGGAGGCGTGCTCGGCCATCTTCTTGCCCAGCGATGCCGACCAGAAGGTCGTCACGGCGGCGACGATCGTGAGCGTCAGCTTGACGCCCGTGTTGGTCCGGGCCTCCGGCTGCACGCCGAGCCGGTCCCGGTTGGCGATGATCAGGCCGGCGCCACCGATCGCGTGGACCGAGAGCGCCGCCAGCTGCAACGGCGCCCACTTGCTCCACCCGAGCGCCGACAGCGTGAGCCGCTCGACCGGGTCCTTCGCTCCGGCCGCAGCGCCGTTCAGGCCGGTCGCCCCCATGAGGTTCCCGCCGAACCAGGCGGCGAGCCCAATGTCGTGCATGCTGCGGATGACGGTGTTGTTCTCGGACATGGTGCTCCCTGGTCTGCTCCGGCGGTGCCGGCGATGTGTTCCTCGGCGGTGGTGCGGCTCCGGCGCGTCGAGCGTCGCAGCGACGACGCGGGTGGTGGCCGATGGCGTCCGGACCCGGGCTGACGTGGCAGAGCGGACGCTACGCGGGTGGAGGATCGGGGCGGCCCAGGACCGTCCCATGCACGTCGGTACGCCTGGTCGGCTGGTCAGCCCGCCGTGCGCGCGAGCACGAACCCCTGCCGGTGCCGCTCCACCTGCCGGGGCGCGCGGTCGAGGACGGCGTCGACGCGGAACCCGAGTGACCGCAGGAGCCCGGTGACCGACGACGGCTCGTGCAGGAACGCCGTGAGGGGGGCCTCCTGTCCGCGAGGTCGCTCTGCCGCAGGTCCACCGCGATCCCTCGTCGGGCGGCGTGGGCCAGCATCCCGGACGAGATGTCGACGCCGGTGAGCCGCATCGTCCCGTCACGGTCCTGCAGGTGCCGGAGCATCCTGCCGGTGCCACATCCGGCGTCGAGGACGGTCGCGGCACGAGGGAGCATGTGCGCGAAGTGATCGACCATCGCCATGTCGATCGGCGCTTCGAAGGACGTGTCCGGCAGGTGTTCCGCGTAGGTGTCCGCCGCTGCGTCGTACCCGGATCGGGTCTGCTCGAGAAGCGGGTCGCTCACGCGCTGGAGGCCGAGCGGTGCGCCCGGAGTGCCTCCACCACCAACTCGTGATCGGCGTGCATCTCGAGTCCGCTGACGCCGAGGACCCCGACGAGCGCGCCACGGACCCGGAGCGGGAATCCGCCCCCAGCCGCCTGGTACAGCAGCGGGTCGAGCGCGGAGGAGGCTCCGAACGTCGTGCCGTCGGCCTCGTACTGCGTCCGGACCGCGAGCGTCGAGTGCCCGAAGTGGCGAACGACCCGGAACTTCCGATCCAGCCACGCGTCGTTCACCGCGCCGGATCCGGGCGTCGCGACGTGGAACACCCGCTGCTCACCGAAGGCGACGGCGATGCCGACGCCGAGCCCGCGCTCGATCGCGGTCGCCCGCAGCCAGGAGCCGACCGCCCATGCGTCGTCGAGGTCGAAGCGCTCCTGCTCGAGTTCACGCTCCTCGGCGAGCAGGCGCTCGAGCTCCTCCTCGGGCTGCAGGTCGCGCAGTGCCGCCATCGCCAACTCCTCGTCGTCCTCGACCGATCGGGTCGACACCGACCGTACCGGTACCGGGCGGGGCCCGTCACCGGGCCGGACGTGCCCCCACCTCATGCAGACGGGGGCGGTTCCCGGTCACCGGTTGGTCCCGGTGGCCCACACCGCCTTGCCGTTCTTGTAGAGGACGAGGTTCCCGTCGCTCTGCTGCGTGAGCTTCATCCCGGAGCCACCGAACCGACTGGTCTTGCTCGACCACAGGGCCTTGGCCGCCTTCGTGTAGAGCACGAGGTTCCCGTCCGACTGCAGGGTCAGCTTCGCGCCGCCCCTACCGCTCGTACGGGTCGACCAGACCGCCTTCCCGTCCTTGTAGACGACGACGTTGCCGTCCGTCTGCAGGACGAACTGGCGTCGCTCGGCGGAGTCCCAGATGGACTGACCGGCGGTGATCACGGCGCCCGGTGTCAGGGTGTCCGCGCCGGGGCGCTTGTTGTTCCACAACGTCGAGCCGTTGCGGGTGAGCCTCAGGCGCCCGTGGTCGTCGATGCTCAGGACGGCGCCAGCTCCCTTCCCCGAGGTGCCCGTGGCCCACACCGCCTTGCCCGTGACGGCGTACAGCACGGCGTTGCCGTCCGCCTGCAGTGCGAGGTGCGCGCCGTGGTACCGGGTCGTGCCGGTCGCCCAGAGCGCGCGGCCGTTGCCGTACTCGACGAGGTTGCCGTCCGCCTGCATGTCGAGGTGGTACTGACGCGACGGGGAGTGGATGCTCTGGCCGGCCGTCATGGTGGTGGCGCCGAGGAGCTTGGTGCCGTCGGCGGAGATCCCGGTCACCGGCGGTGCCGGGGTGTGGGTGGGCGACGGGGTCGGCGCCGGGGTCTGGGTGGGCGACGGGGTCGGCGCCGGGGTCTGGGTGGGCGACGGGGTCGGCGCCGGAGTCTGGGTGGGCGACGGGGTCGGCGCCGGGGTCTGGGTGGGCGACGGGGTCGGCGCCGGAGTCCGCGTCGGCCCGGCGGTCGGAGCCGCCGTGGGCGAGCCGGTCGGCGTCGGGCTCGGGGTCCCCGTGGGCGAGGTGCTCGACACCGGCGGGGTGCTCGACACCGGCGGGGCGGACGAGCACGCCGGTGACACGGGCAGGTCGCCGCGGAGCTTCGACCAGTTGGGGCTTCCGAGACCGGTCGCGAGGTCGTAGCCCGCCGTCGCCGGGTACGTGCCGTTCGACCCGCTCGTGACGTCCTGGAAGTCACCAGGGTGGGCGTAGATCGCGGCGTGGATGTCGCCGATGCCGCTCGTGCAGCCGCGGTCCGCGAGGGTGGTGGCGAGCTGCGCCGCCATCATCGGCGTGGACAGGCTCGTCCCACCACCGAGCACCCAGCCGTTGGTGCTGCTGGTGTAGATGCCGGGGCCCTGGTAGGGGTCGGCCTCGGCCGCGATGTCGGGGACGGCTCGTCCCCGGGACGGATCGGCGTTCGTCCCCGCCTGGTACGACGCGGAGTCGAGGCTGGCGTACCCGCCACCGCCGGAACCACTGCTGTTGTTCCACACGCTCTCGGAGAACGAGCCGTCGGCGTTCTCGGTGAGGCTGGTGCCGCCCACGGCGACCACCGCGGAGCTCGCTGCGGGGTAGAGGACGCTGGTCGCCGGGCCGGACAGGCCCTGGCACGACGCCCCCGTGTCGCCGACCGCGGCGAACATGGTCGCGCCCGCTCCGACGATGCGGTCGATGGCGTCCTCGAGTGCTGCGTGCGTGGCCTGGTCCATGTCGGCCTCGCAGGACCCCCAGGACTCGCTGACCGCGGTGATCCCGTGGGCCACGACGTCGTCCGCGATGCGGCTGTAGGCGTCGTACACGCCCTGGGCGTCCTGGTTGACGAAGTAGATGCGCTGCGCGGCCGCGGGCGCGTTCCCGAGGATGGTCTCCTGGTCGAGCGCGACCTCGACCCCGCCGTTCGTGTCGCTCGGGGCGGTCGGGTCCGCTCCGTCGATCGGGATCTGTGTCACCGACGGGACAGCGGTCCCCGCCGCATTCGCGTAGGTGGCGAGGTCCCCGGCGTTCCAGCCGGAGAACTGCACGGTGGCGATCGTGGTGCCGGCGCCGGCGTTCGCCGAGGCCGAGTAGGCCGTGCGGAAGTCGCTGACGGGCGTCCCCGGCACGCTTGCCGGCACCGCGACGAGCCGCCGATCGAGCCCGAGGACGGTGGTTGCCGCGCCTCCGAAGGACGCCGGCATGGTCAGGTGGCCGACGGGGTGCATCTGCGTGCCGGTGCCGACGACGCGGACGCCGAACACGGCCTCCGCGTCACCCACGGTCCCGCTCGCACTGACGTTCCAGGGCCCCGCGTCGGACACGGTGAACCCGGCGTCGACGAGTGCCGCCTCGACCCGCGCGCGACCCGAGGTCGTGGGGCGCGTCCCGGCGATCCGGCTCCCCCGCTGGTGCGCGGAGAGGCCGTGCGCCCTCGCGGGCAGCTCGCGCAGCGCGGCGCGGTCCCGCGGCGTCAGCACGACGGTGAGGTCGACGCGGGTGTCCGCCGGTGTCGCACCGGTGGACGCGGAGCCGGTGGAGGCGTGGGAGGCCGGCACCGTCGGTTCCGGGACGACGGGCTGGAGCCGCGACGCGGACGCGGGCGCGGCGATGCCGATGACGGTCGCCCCGGCGAGTGCGGCGACGACGATGCCGGCGAGGGTGCCCTTCGTCGCTCGGGATCCGGCCCCGGTCGTGTGGGCGGAACGGTGGTCGCCGCGGCTGCCGGTCATGCTGCCTCCCTGTCCGGTCACGCCGTCGGTGGGACTCGATGGCGTGGGTGCGATGTCGCTCGTCGGCTCGTCGATCGGCGCGACCCCGACGTGCGCCCTCCCCGATGGACGGCAGAACGTGGACGAGGTCTGCGGACACGACTGACCCGTGTCCGCCGACGGTGCCCCGAGCCCCTGTTCGCTCGGTCGACGGCCGGCGCCCACGATACGTTCGGGCGGCGACTCGGCAGTAGTGGTGCCGACTGTTTCACCCTCGAACTGGGACGTCGAGCGCCGCACCCGGCGCTGCGCGGAGCTCGCCGGGACGGTCCGCGGTGCGGTCCACCGTCGCGCACCGTTTGTCCCACGTTCTGGGAGGGTCCCCAGAACGCGGGAATTGTCCGCAGCGCACGCTGCCGCATTCCTTGTCTCATGGCCAACCACCACGACCTGACCGGCAGGCCGCGGACGCGATCAGGAAGCGTCAGCACTTCCCTCGCTGTACCCACCGGGTCCTCCCGGCGTCCTCGGACACGGAGGACCTGGGCAGCGATCGCCGTTGCCGTGATCGCGGGCGTCACCCTGACCGGGTGCGTCAGCGGGCCCGGTGCGTCCGGCGCCCGCGCCGCGGGCGACGCCGACGTGGCCTTCGGTGCACCCGCCTCCCCGACGGGTGCCGCAGTGGCGGCACCCGCGGCGCCCGGTGCGGTCAGCGGGACGGTCCGGGGCGAGTCGGCTCCGAGCGAGCGCCCGCAGGTGTCGTCGGCTCCTCGGGCCGGAGGGCCGTCCGCCGCAGCAGCGTCGGTGGAAGCCCGGACGACCCGTGGGCCCGCGACCGGGACAGCACCGCACACCGGCGCGCTGTCCGACGCACTCCCTGCCGCACAGCTCGCCGTCGGAGTCCGGACGCCGGCACCGGCCGCACCGAGCATCTCCTCGCCCGCCGCGGCGCCGACCAGCTCCTCGCCCGCCGCGGCACCCAGCGCTGCGCCGTCGCCGGCCGCCAGCGCCGCCTCGTCGACCGCCGTGGTGCCCCCGCGGACCCCGATCTCCATGATCGGGACCCCCGCGTGGGTCCCGGTGGGCGCCAGCCCCTCCCCCGCCTCCTCGGGGCGCGGGAAGGGCATCTCCCCCGGTGGTCTGTACGAGAACACGATCAACACGATGAGCGCGTCGGCGGCGACCGCCGTCTTCGCCGACATGCGTTCGACGGGTGCGACGTGGGTCCGCCTCGACTACAACTACGCCGGGAACACCACCCGCCACGGTGGCGCGACGACCCAGACGATCACGGCCGCGCGGTCGGCCGGGCTGGACGTGCTCGTCATCCTCGGTGACGGCACCGCGCCGATGCCCGAGTCCGCCGGGTACAAGGCGGCCGGTGGGTGGATGACGTCCTCCGTGACGCAGCTCGCCGCGCTCGGCGTGCACACGTTCGAGATCGGCAACGAGGTCAACCTCGGGGCGAACTGGGGCGGGACCCCGGACCCGGCCGCGTACACGGCGTTGCTCGAGACCGTGTACCCGATGATCCACGCCGCGGACCCGAAGGCGACCGTCCTGATGGCCGGTATGGCGCCCTACGGCAAGGAGTCCCCGACACGGAGCGCGCAGGGCAGCAACTACCACCCGTTCGACTTCATCGACCAGATGTACGAGGACGGGGCGCGCGGCAGCTTCGACGCGCTGAACCTGCACCCGTACGTGTACCCGGCGATGCCGGCGACGTCGGACGGGGGCTACAACGTCCTCTCCGTGCTCCCGGACCTGCTCGCGATCATGTCGAGCAACGGGGACAGCGCGAAGAAGATCTGGATCACCGAGGCCGGGATGCCCACCGGCACCGAGGGCGGCTACCCCGCGTACACCGTCGCGCAGCAGCAGCAGACGATCACCCAGCTGTTCCAGGTCGCCACGAAGTACCCGCAGCTCGGTCCGGTGTTCCTCTACGACTGGCAGGACGGCGGCATCGACGGTGACTTCGGCCTGTACACGTCCGCGCACGTCAAGAAGCCGTCGTACGCGACGTTCGCCGGCATCAGCTACTGACCAGCAGCCCCCGACGGACCCGGCGGCGATGACCGAGGACCGACCGACGACGCGGTACGGTCGGCGGCGGGATCGACCGCGCGTCCTCAGGCGAGCAGCTGTTCGCTCAGCGCCCACAGGCGCCGTGCGTCGGCGGGGTCACGCATCGCCGAGTTCGCGTCGGCCGGGATGCTGTCGGCGGTCATCGGACGCTCGACGTCGTCGAGCACGGCGACGTCGTTGTCCTTGAGGTAGACGCCACCGACCCCGTCGAGCCACGGGCTGGCCGCGCCGAACACGATGGTGGCGGCGCCCTGCTCGACCGTCTTCTTGCCCACCTCCGGGTCGATGACGGTGGCACCGTGCTCGTCGACGAGACCCTGCGCGCGGTAGGAGTCGACGCGCGCGGGTGCGTGCGGGCCGGGTCCGATGACGACGCCGGGGTGCACCGCGAAGGCCCGGATGTCCTGCCCCGCGGTGCGTCGGTCGAGCTCGACCGTGAACAACACGTTCGCCCGCTTCGACTGGGCGTAGGCCGCGACGGGGTCGTAGCCGGACCGGAAGTCGAGGTCGTCCCACCGCACGCCCCCCATGCGGGCCGCGCCGGAGGTCACGGTGACGACGCGTGCCCCGTGCGCCGCCCGGAGGGCCGGGAGTAGGGCACGCGTGAGCTGGAAGTGACCGAGGTGGGACGTCGAGAAGGCGAGTTCGTGCCCGCGCGCGTCGAGCTGGAGCTCGGGGGTGAACAGCACCGCGGCGTTGTTCACGAGCATGTGCACCGGCCGTCCGGTCTCGTTCCACCGCGCGGCGAAGGCGTCGATCGAGTCCGGGTCGGTGAGGTCGAGCTGCTCGACGCGCACGCCGTCGATCCCGGCGACCGCCTCGGCGGCGCGGGCGGTGTCGCGGGCGGCGACCGTGACCGACGCACCGGCGGCCGCGAGGGCGCGGGAGACCTCGCGGCCCAGCCTGCTGTGGCCGCCGGTGACGATCGCCTCCTCCCCGGTGAGGTCGACGCCCTGGAGGACGTCGGTTGCGGTGGAGGCTGCCGTGAACGGCGTCCCGAGGGGGATCTGCTGCGAGGTCATGCCCTCAGTCTCATCGTCCAGGATCGGACGCGGAATCATCGCGCGTCCTGTTCTCATGCGGCAGAGTACGGACCATGGTCCACTCCGCGCAGAGCGACGCCCTGTCCGACGTCTTCGACCAGGTCGAGGTCCGCGGCCTGATGACTGGTGGCTTCGCGGTCCGGGGTTCGTGGACGTCCCACGGGACGATCACGCGGCCGCTCAAGCTCGTCGCGCTCGTCGCCGGTTCCGCTCGCATCGTCGTCGACGGACCCGGAGGACCGATCGGGCCCGTCGAACTGGGCCCCGGCGATGTCGTCCTGCTGAACCACCGGACGCACCTGGAGGTCCGGGGTGGCGTCGGCGACGGACCGCCTGCGGAGTTCGTCCCCGACGCGCGCTTCGACTCCATGGCGTTGGCCGCGGCCGACCTCTCCACGGACGACGTCCTCGTCGGCGGGTGGATCCAGGTCAACCCGGCCGGGCAGGCGCTGTTCCGGACCGCGCTGCCCGGTCTCGTGCACGTCCGCGCCTCGGCGCCCGCGGCCGCCCGACTCGCCACCCTGGTGGCGCAACTGTTCCGCGAGGCATCGAGTGGACGCCTGGGGTCCGCGTTCGCCATCCGTCAGAACGCGCAACTCATCCTCCTGGAGGTCCTCCGCGCGTACCTGGAGCAGGAGCGGCCGCCCGTCGGGTGGTTCCGCCTGCTCGCCGACGAACCGCTCGCGCCCGCGCTCCGACTCATGCACGATCACCCCGGCCGGTCCTGGGGCCTCGCCGAGCTCGCAGGTGCCGCCGGGATGTCCCGCACGACCTTCGCCGAGCGGTTCCGGACGGTCGCCGGCATCCCACCCCTCGCGTACCTGTCACGGTGGCGGATGCTGCTCGCGCAACGGGCGCTCCGCGACCCCGACGTCCGCGTCGGCGCCCTGGCCGCGGAGCTCGGCTACGGCTCGGAGAGCGCGTTCAGCACCGCGTTCAAGCGTGCGGTGGGCGTCTCCCCCGCCCACTGGCGTCGCCGCTCGTCGGAGCAGACCGGTGACGCACCGGCACCGGCGATCGCGGCCGGCTGACCGGGCGAGGCGGTGTCAGCGCGGGCCGGCCGCCGTGCCACGGTCCCGGACCCGGGCGACGGCGGATCGCACGAAGCGCGGCACCGGCGACGAGACGGCGTTGACGTAGGGCCGCTCGACGGCCCCGAGCGACATCTTGAACCTGCTCACGCCCAGGTCGACGTAGCCGACGAGGTCGACCGCGCTGTGGCCCCGGGCGAGGGACCACTGGAGCATGTCGTGGTAGAGCACGGTGCTCGGGTTGACGGCGCGGTGCGCTCGGAGCGTTCCACCCGCCCATCCCGTCACCACCTCGTGGCTCCCCAGCGCGACGAGCACACCGACCGGTTCCCCCGCGACGAGTGCGGTGGAGAGGTAGACGTCGGACCGATCCGCTGCCCAGCGTGCGACGCGCTCGCCGATCTCCGAGGGATAGGGCGAGGGCACGCCCCGGCTCTCGTAGGACTCGCTCAGGACCCGCGGCAGCAACGTCGTGACCTCGTCGGGCAGCGCGGGTCTGACCTCCACCGCGTGACGTCCGGCCGCGCGGAGGGCCTGGCGCGCGCCGCGTTTCATGCCGGCCACCAGGGACTCGGGCGAGGAACCGACCAGGTCGATGACGAACGTGCGGTCGGCGCTCCACTCGGATCCGTTGCCGACCAGTGCTGCTTCGCCGGCCGCCGCGACGCCGGGCCCGAAGTCGAACCGGACGACCGGCACCCGGTGCACGAGCTGCCAGCGTCGGAACTGGCGCAACGTGCTCGCCAGGAGCGCCTCGGGCACGAGCGGTCCGACGAAGGGGAACGGCGGATCCGCGGGTCGCGCTCTGCGGGGCGACCGCAGCAGGACGGGGAACACGCCGACCGCACGGCCGCGGTGCTCGACGACCAGGGGCTCGAACCGCCAACCGTGGAGGTCGGTCTGCATCCGGAGCCACGACCAGTCGTGGAATGCGGTGGCGCCCGGACTCGCCGCGACGAGGGCGTCCCACTCGCGCTCGTCGTGGCCGACTCGGAACTGGATGTCCGTTCCCACGGATGACTCCTGACTCCCGCGTCGCATCGGCGCGGGCTCGTCCGCAGCGTGCGGACCGATCGGACGGGTCCCACGGACGCGGGCTGTCGAGGTGGGCCCTGCCGGGCTCGAACCGACGACGTCCACGGTGTAAACGTGGCGCTCTACCAACTGAGCTAAAGGCCCCCGCCGCCGGAGCGGCAGGCCCAGTGTACCGAGCGCTCGGGTCCCGTGAGGCTGCGCGGACCGGTCCTCCGTCGACACCCGCCCTACCCCTCGCCCTGGGCAGCTGCAGCCGCGGCGAGGTCCCGCACCACGTCGTACGCGGGCTTCGCGGTCCCGTCGGTGTCGCGGACCCCGAAGTTGTCCTCGGGGTCGCGGGCGCCGGTGTCGAGGTCCTGGTACGAGTAGATGACGATCGGGCCGGCCCACGCACGGGCGCCCCAGATCCGCGCCCCGACCGCCAGGTACCTCGCCTGCTGCGCGTCCGAGACGCCGCGATCGCTGTTCGTCGGGAACCCGAACTCGGTGGCCCACATGGCCTTGTCGGCGTCGCCGTTCGCGACCATGACGGCACGGACGTCCGTCGCACCCCGGAGCCAGTTCCACGCGACGTCCGCGGTCGGCGCGTCCGGCCAGGAGTACGGGTGCATGCCGACCGCGTCGAGGTACGCACCCCCGTCGGCCGCGTAGACGCCACGCAGGAAGTCAGGTGGGGACCACGTGCCGCCCCCGGTCCGGGCGGGAGCGAGGCCGGTGGAGATCACGCCGACCGTGACGCCCGCGGTGATCCCCGCGGCACGGAAGGCGCGCGCTCCCGGGACGAGCAGGTCGTGCGTGTACGCCTGCGGTGACATCCCGGTGGTGTTCACCTCGTTGCCGATCTCGACGGCACGCACCCCGGCTGCGAGCATCGGGGGCGAGGCACGGTCCATGAAGGCCGCGAATGCCGGCCCGCATCCGCCGGGCGCCGAACTCGCCCACCCCGGCACGCCGGTGAGGACCGGGAGCACCGTGAGGCCGTGCGCCGTCGCCGCCCGGTAGACGGCGAGCGTGTGGGTGAGGTCGTACGAGTCCGGGCCGGACGGCTCGATCGCCGCCCAGTTCAGGTCGAGCCGGACGATCGTCGCGCCCGTGGCGGCGATCCCGCGGAACAGCGTCGTCAGCCGCGCCGAGCCGAGGGTCATCGGCTGGTCGCCCTGGGTGAACCCGAGTCCCCCCATCCGCCGCAGGGCGTGCCGGGAGGCGCGGGTCGAGCTGTCGACGGCCGTGCCGGACCGCACCTGCGGGCTCGGCGCCGAGGCCGACGCCGACGGGGCGGCCGCGTCGTCCGCCGGGACGGAGCCGTGGTCACCGCAGGCCGACAGGGTCGACGCCGCGCCGGACGTCCGGTGCACCCACACGGCGCCGGCGCCGGCGAGCACGACGAGGGCCACCCCGCCCGCGACGAGGTACGCCCATCGGTGGCGGCGGCGTGCCCTCGTCGGGCGGTGCGCCCCGTCGCCGGGAGCGTGTGCCGCCATCAGACCTCCGGCACGACGATCGGGGCGACGGCCCCGGATCCGGCAGGCGGGAGGCCCGGTGCGGCGGGCTCAGTGGGCTCGGGGGCGTCGAGCAGCACGATGTCGGACTGGACGTCCGCGTGCCGCGGCATCGCCCGCACGAACACGGTGGTCTGGTACAGGACGGTGACGATCCCCGTCACGACGAACCCCGCGGCGAGGGCGTCCGCCGCGCCGATGAGCGCGGTGAGCAGGACGGCGAGGAGCCCGGCGCCGAACCCGATGAGGGAACCGCGGCTGATGACGCCGACGCGGTCGACGGCCACGAGCGCGACGCTCGTCATGTAGCTCCCGAGGACGCTGAAGCCCATGAACGCACCGAGCATGAGTCCCGCGAACGCAGGCACCTGGACCTGGCCCGCAGTGAGCAGACCGCTCGCGACGGGCAGCAGCACGGTGTAGACCACCCAGGCCAGCACCGAGATGACGAGGATCGCGGCGAGCGAGCGCCGGAGGGCGCGGACGAGGGCACGTCCCTGCTGGGACGGGACCGCGGCCTGCATGTACTGATGCACCGGCTGCATCGCCATCGTCGCGAACCGCAGGAGCTTCTCGTTGAGCGCGTACAGCGGGAGCTGCGCCGGGATGAACCGCGCGACGATCACGAGCACGAGCGGGTAGTACGCGGCGACGGCGACGGCGACGGCGACGCCGTGGCGCTGTTCGCGGATGACCCGCCACGCGCCGGCCGCGTCGTGGACCCCGCCCGCGGGCCGCCGCACTCCGCCGAGGAGTCGCACGGACACGATGACGAACGCGGCGAGAGCGCCGGCGAGCTGCAGCGCCGAGAAGGCGATGAGCCCACCGCCCAACGCGAGCGCGCCGACCCCGAGGACCGTCCCGACCACGCGCGGCACGGTGTCGGCCCAGAACAGCGCCACGGGCTCGCGTCGGCCGATGAGGGCCCACGTGCCGGAGAGTCCGCCCGCCGCCATCGCCACGCCCGCGACGACGGCGGCCAGGTGCGCGGTCGGCGCGATGACCCACGTCACGCCGACCGTGATGGCGAGGACGGGGACGAGCACGATCAAGCGGGCGACGATGGAGTCCCAGTAGGCGACGGCGTGCTCGCTCCGCGGCATCATCGCGATGCGGGCGGGCCCGGTGATGCCCCACCCGAACATGGTCAGGACGCTGAGGGACGACCCGACGGCCTGCCCCAGCGCGACCGCAGCCCAGGAGTGGGCGCTCGTGAGGGTGACGATCACGGGGATGGTGACGATGCTCGACGCCCCGGACACCACGACGGTCGCGAAGAACCAGCCGAAGGTGCGGATGCGGCGACCGACGCCCTCGCTGTCGACCCGGGCCTCCCGGCGGGTGCGTCCGTCGGTCTCGGTGGTGTTCACAACGGCCTCCTGGATGGACGGGGTGCGGGAACGGTGACGGGTCCGGTGTCGACGGCGCGGGCGTGGGAGCCCGATGCACCGAGGACGAGCATGACGATCGACATGGCGGACGTGTACTCCCAGAGCTCGACGAAGAAGAACCCGACGAGGACGCCGATCCAGATCGTCACGGCGAGCGCGGCGCGGCGGTTGCCGCGGCGGCCGGCACGGTACAGCGCGACCGCGACCGCCAGGAACAGGACGATGGCGAGCACGCCGCCCACGCCGAACTGGAGCCACATCGAGATGTAGTAGTCGTCGGTGAAGACCTGGAGCGCGGAGCCCTTCGCCTGCGACGCGGCACCGGCGAATCCCAGTCCGCGTCCGAAGAACCGCGGTGACGCGGCGAGGAGCTGTCCCCAGACCGCGAAGCGCTCCAGGAGACTCCCCGCGTTCCCGAGGCCGACGGCCAGGAACCCGATCACCGCGAGGAGACCCCCGACGGCCGCTGCGACGCGGACCCATCCGGCGACGACGCCGCGGGTCAGGAACACGGCGGCCGCGATCGCGACCACGAACACGACGATGCCCGTGCGGTAGGTGCTGAAGACGAGGCACGCGACCCCGGACGCGATCGCGACGATCCGCCACACGCGGTCGCGTCGGGCGTCCTCGAGGGTCCCCCACCAGAGCAGCGCGACCGCGCCGAGCACCCCGGCGAACGCGCCGAGCTGGTAGTTCGTGCCGAACGTCCCCATGGCACGGAGCGTGGTGCCGATGTTGCGGATGTTCGTGCCGTAGGACAGGCCGGTCAGGGCCAGGAGCCGGTCGGACCCGAGCGCGGACTCGATGCCCGAGACGACGGCGTTTACGGCGAGCAGCGTGGTGAGCACCCGGAGCACCGTCCGGATCGTGCGCGCCGTCATCGTCGATGCCAACAGGGCGACGAGCAGGGGGATGAACACGTACCGCAGGCCGCTGAGCCACTGCGCGGACGGCAACTCGAACACCGCGAGGACGGTCGCGGGCAGGACGAGGGCCACCATGCCGAGCACCGGCCACCCGACGCGTCGGTCGATCCGCCCACGGAGGACGGCGACCAGTGCCGCGAGGACCGTCGCACCGAGGACGGCCATGTTCACCGCGGTGGCGCTGTGCACCGTGAGCAGCAGCGGCAGGGTCACCCCGTCGGCCGCGGCGGCGAAGCAGACCGCCACCGCGGGTACGAGCGCGACGAGCGGCAGCGCCACGAGGAGCACGATCGCGGCGGGTTGCGCCACGGCGGCGGCGCCGAGGCCGACGGCGGCCACGCTGCCGACGCCCACGACGGTTGCTCCGCGGCGACGGGAGCGCAGGGCCTCGCTCGTGCTCATGCCCCGGACGGTGCGGTCGCCGCGATGGACCGGCGGGCCGCCGCGTGCGCGGACGGGACCCGGACGTGAGCGGGGACCCGGACCGCCACGACGCCGAGGACCTCCTGCCCGCTCGTCCAGAGCCGCTCCACCACGGCGCTCAACGTCGGCGTGGTGACCTCGCCGATGCCGACGACGAGCACCACGGCGGTGGCGATGCGGGCGGCCGCGAGGGCCTCACTGAAGCCGTTCGCCGGCGGCGTGTCGACGAGGACGACCTCGGCGCTGCCGTGCAGGTGGTCCACGACCGGCTGCAGGTTCCGGGCGGTGAACACGTCGCCCGCATCGGACCCGCGGCCGCCGGGGACGACGCTCAACGCGGGGAGCGACGCCGGGCGGAGCAGGACGTCCGACAACTCGGCACGGCCGTTCACGACGTCCACGAGGCCACGCTCTCCGCGCACCGCGAGTCCGGCCTGGAGGTCGGACGACCGGAGGTCCATGTCGAGCACGGTCGTCGGGACACCGGCACGGGCGAACGCCGTCGCGACGTCGGCGACGACGGTCGTCACGCCCTCGCCCGTCGTGCTCCCGAGGAACGTGATGGTGGGCCGGTCGCCTGCCCGGGCGAGGAGCGACTCGCGGAGGTCACGGACGGCCTCCGTCCATGCGGGGACCGACGACCGGTCGTGCCAGGCGCGGGCCGGGAGGCGCGGGAGCCGTCCGATGACCGGTGCGTCGGCGATCGCGGCGGCCTGCTCGGCGCTCCGGACCCGACGGTCGGCCGCGCCGAGCGCGAGCGCGATGCCGATCCCGACGATCAACCCGGCCACGAGCCCGAGGAGGACCACGACGAGTCGCCCGGGGCTGGTCGGACCGGTCGGGGTGGTCGGCACGCTGACGGTCGAGAGCCGGAGGTCCGCGGGCGTCGTGTCGCCGGACGCCCCGGCCGTGGCGGTGCTGGTACCCGCCGCGCTCGTGGGTGAGAGCAGGTCGGGTGCGACCTGGATGAACCGGTTCGTGACCGCGGCGGCGAGCGCACGGGCGGCGCGCGGGCTGCCCGCGTCCGCCGTGACGGTGATGATCGCCGTGTCGGTCCCCGCGGTCGCCGAGACGTCCTTCGCGAGGGCGGCGACCCCGGTCGACAGGTGGAGCTGTTGGATGACGGGCTCCAGCACCGACGAGCTCGTGATCGCCGACGTGTAGGTCGGCAGGACCTGGCTGATGTACGACGCGCCCTGCAGGCGGTCCGTCGTGCTGCCGCTCGAGCGGATCGTCACGAGCACCTGCGACGACGAACTGTACGTCGGGCTCGCGGTGGCGCTGTAGACGGAACCGCCCACGACGCCGAGGACGACGGCGACGAGCACGAGTGCCCAGTGCCGGAGGACGGTGCGGACCGCGTCGGGTGCGCTCATCATGCGTGGTGCTCCTCTCGCACCCGAGCGGCCGGGGTGACGGCGGCTCGGAGCGACTGTTCGAATCGGTCCTGGTCGATGATCCCGGTCTCGTCCCAGAGGGCGATCGAGGCCTCGGACCCGACCAGCGACATCTGGACGTACGGGTTCGCGACGTGCCCCGGGTGCACGAGGATCGTGCCCAGGAGCGGGGTCGCACCCGGTCGCCAGACGGCGTCCGGGATGAGTGAGGGGAAGACGGAGAGGGCGACGTCGAACTGCGTGCGGATGACGTCGCCGGACGGGATCGGGAAGGGGTGTCGCACGCGGTCGCGGACCAGGCCGACGACGTCGCCGACGAGGGCCGCGAGCGGTGCCCGCGTCTCGATCGCCCGGCGGACCTGCTCGTGCACCGATGCCGCGTCGCGTCGCATCGTCCGGAGCCGACCGATCGGGTACGACGTCGAGAACGGGCCCTGGACCCGCTCGCCGCGGGGCGCCCAGCGACGGAGGTCGACGTTCATCCGGATGGTGAAGTCGGTCGTCGGCGGGACGGCGTCGGCGATGGCGTCGAGCACGGCGGCCGACAGCTTCATGCCGCGCGTGGTGCGGCGCCCGGCTCCGTCGACCGCACGGGCGTCGAGCGTGCGCAGTTCCTGTTCGTCGAGCTGGACGGTGCGGAACCCGCGGAGGCGCCGTGCACGGTCGACGGCGAGCCCGCCGGGTACCTGGGGGTCGGGTGGCACCTGTCGCTCCGCGTCCCGCCGGGCCGCCCGCGCGAGACGGAGCGGGCCGGGACGGTCGAGCCCGGCGACCCGCATGGTGGCGGCCAACGGCCGCCGGGTCGGCGGGCGCACGGTGCGCCCCTCCGGCTCACCCGCGGCGATCGCGAGCACGCGCCGGATGTGGTGGCCGCTGGAGGCGCCGTCGAAGAGGTCGTGCGGCACGAGGACCGCGATCAGTCCGCCGGACACGAGCATCCGGATCGGGAGGACCGCGTAGCCGGCGTCGAGGAGGTGCGTCGCCATCTCGGCCGGTTCCAGGCCGTCGACGGCGACGTCGAGGACGTCGTCCGCGAGCGAGTCGGCCGCGCGGCGGGAGACGTGCCCCCAGGCCCGGTCCGGACGGTAGGCGCGACGGAGCTCGCTGCCGTCGTCGCTGATCAGGTGTCGGTGGAGGGCGTCGGGCAGGGCGTCGATGACGTCCTCACGGACGGGACCGAGGACCACGACCAGGTCGAGTTGGTCGTGGAGCCGCTCACGAATGGGCATGGGTGGGCGCCGTTCGGGTATGGAGCCGGGCGTTCGGGTACGCCACCGTCGGTTCGCTCGACGTCACGCTGCGGGGTTTCGGGTCCTCGCCGCGAGTCGTGCCCTGGGTTCGGGGTCCGGGGCACCGTGGTCGTGACGCCGGTTCGGGGCGGCGTCAGCGGGTTGACTGGCTCGTCGTGGCTGCGACAATAGCGACGCTCAGCGCCGATGTCCAGTACCCGTCCGGCTCGTGCGCCGACCCTGACCCGAACCCGAGAAACGCGAGACCCGAATGTCGCACCTCCCGACCATCTCCGTCGTCGTCCCGTCCTACCGACGCCTCGACCGCCTGTCCGACATGCTCGACCACTGGCTCCGACAGGACCTCGACGAGCTCGTCGTCGTGCTCGACGGCCCGCACGACGGGGCGGAGGCCGCGCTCGCCCGGGCGACGGCGGACCCCCGCATGCGCCTCATCACGCTCCCCGAGAACCGCGGGAGGTCGATCGCGCGCTCGGTCGGGCTCGAGGCCGCCACCTGCGACGTCGTGCTCGTCGCCGACGACGACGTCCTGCCGCTCGAGGGGCTGGTCGAACGCCACCGGGCCTTCCACGCGGAGCACCCCCGCAGCGCCCTGCTCGGCTACATGCCCGTGCGTCTGACACCCCGTCGGGGCCGCGACGAGGCAGCGACCCGCATCTACGCCCGCGACTACGAGAACCAGGTCGCCGTCTGGCGCACCGGGGACGCCATGACGCTGCTGACGTCCTTCTGGGGTGGCAATGCGAGCATCCCCCGCGACCTCTACCGCGAGGCCGAGGCGTACCGGCCGCCGGTGGAGCTCGGCTACAACGAGGACCTCGACCTCGGGCTCCGGCTCGCGGCCATCGGCGCGGGTGCCGGCTTCGACGAGCGTGCCGCGGCTCGGCACCTGCACACCCGGGGCATCGACGCGTTCGTCGCCGAGTGCGTCGTGCGCGGCGAGGCCGTCGCGGATCTCGAGGACCTGTGGCCGGAACTCCCCGGCCAGCTCGGTGACCTCGTCGTCGTGCCGGCCACCCACGGGCGCCTCGGGCGGATCCAGCAGCACATCGGCGACCGCGACACGCCCGGGACATCCGAGTCGATCATCCGGATCGCGTACCGGGTCGCCGGCGTGTTCCGAGCGTGGCGCCTCCAGGACGCCCTGGCCCGGTTCCTCCGCCGTGCCATGGCGATCCGGGGGTACCGACTGCGCCGCGCCCTCCACCCGACGTCGGTCGGCTGACGGACGGCGACACGCCGCTGGACGCCCGTCCGGGTCAGGAATCCCGTCGCGGTTGCTTGACGGTCGCGAGCCGGGGCAATACCGTGGCCAGCACGCGGAACCCGAATCCGCTCGACCCTCGGTTACCCGGCCAGGATCGACCCTCTGACTGCTCAACCGCGTCGTGCCCCGAACACGACCGCGGACCCGTCGTTCCCGAAGACGACGAGTGCGTCGGCGATCGTCGTCCCCGAACGGATCGCCGTCGGTCACCTGTTGACCCGAAGAGCAGGCTCACCCATGTCGAATGCAGTGTTCGACGCGCCCGGCAACCCCGACCCGGACGCGCCCACCGCTGAATCCCCCATCTGGACGGATGCCCCGCACGCCGTTGCGGTGCCCGACCGATCCGCCGAACGGCTCCGTGCCGTGGTGGGTCTGACGGACGCCGTGCTCGTCGTGGCGGCACTCGGAGCCTCGATGCTCGTACCCGACCTCTCCCGCTCCACGATCTCCCGCATCGCCCTGCTCGCAGGTGTCGCCGTGGTCTGGATCGTGTGGCTCGCGGTGTTCGAGCGACGTGGCCTCCTCGGGCTCGGCAACGGGAACCACGGTGCGGGGGCGATCCTCACCGCGACGGCTGCGTCCGTCGCGACCCTCGCCCTCGCATCGTGGTCCACCGGGATCGACCTCCGTGGCGTCGGCCTCCCCTGGGCCGTCGCCGCGGGGGTCGTCCTCCTCCTCGTGGCCCGGCTGTCCTGGGTGCGGTGGATCCGACGCGAACGACTCGCGGGCCGCCTGCGCCGCCGGATCGTCCTCGTCGGCTCCCCCGCCGGCATCGCCGAGGCCACCGCACACCTCACCAGCCGTGTCGCCGCCGGGTGGGACGTCGTCGCATCGGTCGTGCCCGCGCCCGACGCCCTCGACGTCGACCTCCCCGTGCGCGTCGCCGAGGCGCTCGATGCGACCGGGGCGGACCTCGTCCTCGTGACCGGGGCCGACGCCCTGACCGCGGACCGGGTCCGGAAGCTCAGCTGGGACCTCGAACACCGCGCGTGCGAACTCGTCGTCGCCCCGACCATCGTCGACGTCGCGACCGGGCGGCTCCGGAGCGAACGCATCGCGGGTCTGTCCGTGCTGCACGTCGCCGCGCCCACCTACACCGGGCCGCAGCGCGTGGTGAAGCGGGCGACGGACGTCGTGGGCTCCCTCCTGTTGCTCGCGGCGCTCTCGCCGCTCCTCCTCGTCGTCGCGATCGCGGTCCGGACCACGAGCGCCGGCCCGGTGTTCTACCGGCAGGAGCGGATCGGCGCCGGGCACCAGGCATTCGACATCCTCAAGTTCCGCTCGATGGTGACCGACGCCGACGCCCACCTGCACAAGCTCCTGGCGGCGCAGGGCACCAGCGACCGGCCCCTGTTCAAGATCGCGGACGACCCCCGGCTGACCCGGATCGGGGCGTTCATCCGCCGGTACTCCATCGACGAGCTGCCCCAGCTCGTCAACGTCCTCCGCGGCGACATGAGCCTCGTCGGGCCCCGCCCCCAGCGGCCCGCCGAGATCGCCCTCTACGACGCCAGCGCACACCGACGTCTCAAGGTGCGCCCCGGCATGACCGGCCTCTGGCAGGTGAGCGGCCGCTCCCGCCTGTCGTGGCAGGAAGCCATCCGCCTCGACCTCGACTACGTCGAGAACTGGTCCCTCGCCCTCGACCTCGGGATCCTCTGGCGCACCGCTCGTGCCGTCGTCGGTTCCGACGGCGCCTACTAGGAAGGAACGACGAGTCATGCCCGGACTCATCGTCCACGAGTGGATCGGCCGTTCCGGCGGGTCCGAGAAGGTCCTCGACGCCTTCGCCCGCATGTACCCGGACGCGGACGTGTTCTGCCTCTGGAACGAGGCGCCCGACCGCTTCGCACCCGGACGGGTCACCGAGAGCCTCCTCGCTCGCACCCCGCTCCGCGGTCGCAAGGCCCTGGCGCTCCCCGCGATGCCCGCCGTGTGGCGTCGGCTCCGCGCCGAGGGGTACGACTGGGTGCTGTCGAGCTCGCACGCGTTCTCGCACCAGGTCGTCGCCCACTCGGCCGTGCCCGCCGACCGGCACTTCGCGTATGTACACACGCCCGCCCGGTACGTCTGGACCCCGGAGTTCGACGGCCGCGGGAACGGGCTCGCGAGCCGGATCGCCGCCGTGCCGCTCCGCCTGACCGATCGGCGCCGCGCTGCGGCCCATCGGAACATCGCGGCGAACAGCGCCTTCGTGCAGGGCCGCATCCGCGACACCTGGGGCAAGGACTCCCGCGTGATCCACCCACCGGTCGAGGTCGCCGACCTCCAGGCCGTGTCCGACTGGCGGGCCCTGCTCGACGACGACGAACGCCGCGTCCTCGACGCCTTACCGGCCGGTTACGTGCTCGGTGCCTCCCGGTTCATCCCCTACAAGCGACTCGACCTCGTGATCGCGGCCGGCGAGGCCGCCGGGCGTCCCGTCGTACTCGCCGGGGGCGGCCCGGAGCAGGCGGCGCTCGAGGCCCACGCCGCGGCGGCCCGTGTGCCCGTCCGGTTCGTGCTCGACCCGTCCGACCGGCTGCTCCGGGCCGTGATGGCGCAGGCGGCCGTGTACGTGTTCCCGGCCGTCGAGGACTTCGGCATCATGCCGGTCGAGGCGATGGCGCTCGGCGTCCCGGTCGTCGTCGGACCGACCGGCGGCGCGACCGAGTCGGTCGTCGACGGCGTCACGGGCGCGGTGGCGTCCGGCCTCGGCGCGCACGAACTCGCGGCCGCCGTCGACCGTGCCGTCACGGTCGACCCCGACGCCTGTCGCCGACGGGCGCGGGACTTCGGCGCCGAGCGGTTCGCCGACGAGGTGCGGGACTGGATGCTCCCGGTCCTGGCCGGTGGCACGGCGGCGGCGCTCGTCACGGCGGGCTCCGGCGTGCCGATCGCCGCGGCCGCGACGTCCGCCCCGGCCTGGTCGGTGACCCGGCACGGCGTGACCGCCGTCGCGAGGGACGAGGCGGCCGACACGGCGTCGGCCCCGCTCCGCCCCGGTGCGCGGCGGTCCGAGCACGACCTCGACGACGAGCCCCTCCTCGCGGTGCCGGTCCCCGGCCGCGGGCCGCGTACCGGCCGCCGCGGTCGGCGCTCCCCCGTCGGCGCCCGCATCGTCGTGAACGGCGCCTTCCGCACGCAGCGGGTGACGGGGCAGCAGCGGTACGCGACCGAGATCGCGGATCGGCTGTCGGGCCTCCCGGACGTCCGCGAGACCGCGGCCGGCACCGGTGGGGACCGTCCGATCGCCGCCTGGGCCCGAGCCCAGTCCGCCGGCGTCGGCCGGTCCGCCGACGAGTACCTGCTCACGCTGACGAGCCGCGGTCCCGCGCTCGCGGCCCGGCACGTCGTCGTCGTGCACGACCTGTTCGTCCTCGACCACCCGGAGTGGTTCAGCCGGCGGTACGTCGCGACGCACGCGCCGGTGCTGCGGACCCAGCTCCGCTCGGCCGCCCTCGTGGTCGCGGTGAGCGAGCCCATCGCGGGGCGCGTCCGGGCACTGCTCGGCCCGGGCACCCCGGTCGTCACGGTGCCGAACGCGCCCGCGGACCCGTTCCGCCCCGGCCTCGCGGTGCCCGAGTCCGCCGGTGCGCGTGAGGCCGCCGGACGGTACGTGCTCGCCGTGGGCAGTGACGACCCGCGCAAGAACACCGCCCGGCTCGTCGCCGCGCACGCCGCGCTCCCGGAGGCCCTGCGGACGACGCACCCCCTCGTGATGGTCGGCGGCGGGAGCGCGATCTACGCGCGCACCGACGCGGACGACCGCGGGGCGCTCCGCCTCGGGTACGTCGACGACGCCGAGCTCGCCCGCCTCTACGCCCACGCCGCGCTGGTGGCGTTCCCGAGCCTCGACGAGGGCTTCGGCCTCCCCGCCGTCGAGGCGTTCGCCGCCGGATCGGACGTCCTCGTCTCGGACGTGCCGGCCCTGCGCTGGGTGTGCGGTGACGACGCGACCTACGTGGACCCGACCTCGACCGACGCGATCCGCGACGGGCTCGCCGCCGCGCTCACCGGGCCGACCCCCGCCGACGAGCGCGGCCGCCGGGCCGCGACGATCCGCGACCGGTTCTCGTGGGACCGCAGCGCCACGCTCCTCCACGACGCGGTGACGCGCCTGGTCCGGGCGGGAGGCGCGGCATGAGGATCGCACATGTGTCCAGCTCCCTGCTCAGTCCGCTGGGCGGCGCCGAACAGTACTGCCTCGCACTCGCCGGAGCACAGGTCCGGCGCGGGCACGACGTCACCGTCGTCACCGGTTGGGTCGACGACGGCGCCCGCGCCCTCGTGGCCGCGACGGGCGCGCGGCTCGTCGTCGTGCCCGGACGCCGTCCCTACTCCCCGGACCGCCAGGGCACGGGCCGCCTCGCCCGGGTCCGGTTCCACGCGGCCGAGCTGCGCGACTCCCTCCGTCCGACGGCCATCACCCGTTTCCTCGAGGACGGCGGGTTCGACGCCGTGCACGTCCACCGGTTCTCCGGGTTCGGGGCCGCACCGTTCCGGCTCGCCGGTCCGCGGGTGGTGCACACCGCGCACGACTTCACGCTCGTCCACACGTCGGCGTCCCTGACGCGCGGCGACGCCCCGATCGACCACGTCGGTCGGGTCCAGGGGCTCCGATCGCGCGTCGTCGCCGCTGCCATCCCGCGCGACGCGACGCTCATCTTCCCCAGCGAGCGCACGCGCGACCGGCACGCGGAACGCGGTTTCCGACTCGACGCCCACCGGAGCACGGTGCTGCCGCACGGTTGGTCGGCGCCCCGGGACGCCCCGCCGCGGAGCGAGTCCGACGTGCTCCGCGTCCTGTTCCTCGGCAAGCTCGCCGAGCACAAGGGGATCCCGCTGCTGCTCGAGGCGTGGGGCGCCGGCGTCCCGGGCGCCACGCTCACCGTCGGCGGTGACGGCCCCCTGCGCGACGCCGTGTCGGCGGCCGACGCGGTGGTCGCTGCCGGCTGGCTCGACGAGGCCGGGCGGGCCCGCGCCCTCGCCGAGACCGACCTGCTCGTGATGCCGAGCCGGTGGGCCGAGAACTTCCCGATCGTCGTGGCCGAGGCCCTGCTCGCCGGGGTGCCCGTCCTCACCACGACCACGGCGTCACCCCCGCTCGTCGCGGACGGCGACAGCGGCCTCGTCGTGCCGCCCACCGCCGCCGCGCTCCGGGGCGCGATCGAACGACTCGTCGACGACCGCGCGCTCCGCGCTGCACTCCGTGCGGGAGCGACCCGTCGCGCCGAGGAACTCGACATGGACCGGCACGTCGACCGGGTCCTCGAGCACTACGGAGCGTCCGCATGAGCCCCCGCATCCGGGTCGGCACGGACATGATCGCCGTGCAGACGGTCGCCGCGAGCATCGACCGGTTCGGCGACCGCTACCTCGACCGCATCCTGTCGCCCAGGGAGCGGCTCCAGTGCCACGACGAGCCGCACCGCGTCGCCGCGCGCTTCGCCGGCAAGGAGGCCGTGGTCAAGCTGCTCCGCCCCGCTCCCGACGAGCCGGTACTGCCGCACGACGTCGAGATCCTCAGCCTGCCGAGCGGCGCACCCGTCGTCCGGCTCCACCACGCCGCCCGTGACCGATCGGTCCGCGAACGGCTCCAGTCCGTGAGCGTCTCGCTCACCCACGAGGGCGGATTCGCCGCCGCGACCGCCGTCTCCGTCATCCGGGGGAAGGAACACCAGCCAATGTCCACGATCATCCGCGAGGTCCTCGAGCGCCACGGCCACCTCTCCGTCCCCGTCGCCCAGGTCCTCGACACCGACGACCTGTACCAGGTCGGCCTGACGTCACACGCGACCATCACGGTCATGCTCGCCGTCGAGGAGGAGTGCGACATCGAGTTCCCCGACGAGGCGCTCACCCGCAGCACGTTCGCCACGATCGCGTCGATCGAGGCGGTCGTCCGCGCTCAGGCGGTGGCAGCGTGACGGTCCTCCCCGACGTCCGCGCCACGGACGTCGTCTCCCTGCACGACCGCGCGGTCGAGGCCGCGGGCGTCGCCGCCGAGTGGGCGGACCGGATCGACGCCGAAGGACGGTTCCCGAGCGAGTCCGTGGCGGCGCTGCGCCGACTCGGACTGCTCGCCGCGGTCCTCCCGGTCGATCTGGGCGGCGAGGGCGCCACGCTCACGGAACTCGCCGACGTCGCGACCGTCCTCGGCGGCGCCTGCGCCTCCACGGCCATGGTGTTCGCGATGCACGTCGGGCAGGTCGCCACGCTCGTCCGCCACGGCGGCACGAGCGTCGCCGCCGCCCGGCTCCTCGCCCGGGTCCGCGACGAGGGCGCCCTCATCGCCTCGGCCACGACCGAGATCACGACCGGCGGCGACACCGGATCGAGCGGCTGCTCGGTCGAGGCCACCACCTGCGGCGTGCGTCTCGCCAAGGAGGCCCCGGTCATCTCCTACGGTCTCCATGCCAGCGCGGTGCTCGCCACCGCGCGCCGGACCCCGGACAGCCCGCCGTCCGACCAGGTGCTCGTGGTCTGCCCGGCCGAGCGCACCGAACTCGTGCGTCGGAGCGGCTGGGACACCCTCGGCCTCCGCGGCACAGCGAGCGAGGGGTTCTCGCTGACCGCCGACGTCGACCCGGACCACGTGCTCGCCCAGCCCTTCGCCGAGATGTCGGCGCAGACCATGACGCCGGTGTCGCACGTGCTCTGGGCCGCGGCCTGGCTCGGCATGGCCCGGAGCGCCACCGAGACCGCCCGCGCGTCGGTCCGTCGCGCCGCCCGCAAGGCCCTCGGCACCACCCCGCCCGCAGCACTCCGCCTCGCCGAGGTCGAGCTGCGCGTGCAGTCCCTGGCCGACACGGTCGAGGCG
Source organism: Curtobacterium sp. MCBD17_040 (assembly GCF_003234805.2). GTDB lineage: Bacteria > Actinomycetota > Actinomycetes > Actinomycetales > Microbacteriaceae > Curtobacterium. Next base: position 1,400,878 of record NZ_CP126273.1, on the reverse strand, counting down.
TCCGCGCGACGGTGGGAGGCGGCGGCGAACGAGCCCGCCGTGCTCGAGTCCGTGGCGACGGCCCGCTGGGTCAACGGCCTCAAGGTCACGGCGAGCGAAGCCGTGCTCGACATCGTCTCCCGCGCGCTCGTGATCACGGGCATCGCGGGGTACCGGCTCGGAGACCCGTCGAGCCTGGGCCGGATCGTGCGCGACGCGCACGGCACCGCCCTCATGGTCGGCAACGACCGCATCCTGCACCACAACGCCAAGATCGCAACCATCAGCAACGGAAGGTCGAACCCGTGACCGACACGACAACAGCACCGCAGACCACCGACCTCGACGCCGCCCGCCTCGCGTTCCGCGACGAGCTCGTCGACGCCGGCCTCCTCGTCCCCGCCGGGGAGCCCGGCCTCTTCGGCCGCAACGGCACGTTCGACGACGTCGTCGACGCCGTCGACCGGTACATCACGCTCGGGTTCGCCGCGCTCGCCCCGGAGCGGATCCGCTTCGCCCCGGTCATCGCCCGGTCCGCCTTCGAGCGCACCGACTACGTGGCCTCGTTCCCGCAGCTCACGGGTGCCATCCACACGTTCACGGGCTCCGACCGCGACCACGCCGCGCTCCTCGCCGCGCGTGCCGCGGGCGAGGACTGGGACCGGTTCCTGCACCCCGGCGAGACCATGCTCGTGTCCGCCGTGTGCCACCCGCTCTACGACCACCTGGCGGGCCAGCAGGTCGACGGTCGCGTGTTCGACGTCGTCGGGTACACGTTCCGCCACGAGCCCTCCGACGACCCGATGCGGCTCCAGTCGTTCCGCATGCACGAGTTCGTCCACGTGGGCGGCGAGGACGACGCCAGGACCTTCCGCAACACGTGGAGCGAGCGCCAGGCCGCGATGCTCGCCGCCCTCGGGCTCGACGTCACCCGCGTCCCCGCGAACGACCCCTTCTTCGGCCGCGCCGGCAAGTTCCTCGCCGCGAACCAGCTCACCGACGAGCTGAAGATCGAGGTCACCGTCCCGATCTACCCCGGGCTCTCCGACGGCACCGCGATCGCCAGTGCGAACAGTGCGGGTGACCACTTCGGCGCACCCTTCGGGATCACGACCGCGGACGGCACCGTCGCCCACACGTCGTGCATCGCGTTCGGCATGGAGCGGATCACGCTCGCCCTCTTCCGCACGTTCGGGACCTCGCTCGCCGACTGGCCGGTCTCGACGCTCGACCAGCTGTCGCTGCGCTGATGCCGGCGCTCGACACGTGGCTCGGCGGTGGGGCCGTGCTCGCGACCGTCGAACGCCCCACCCGGCCCGGTTCCACCGGGGTCGTCGTCTGCCCACCCTTCGGGCACGAGCACGTCCTCGCCTACCGGACCGAACGCCTCCTCGCCGCGCGACTCGCGGACCACGGCATCGCCTCCGTGCGCTACGACCACCCCGGCAGCGGGGACTCCGTCGTCACCGCGACCGCGACGTCCCATCGTGACGGCGCACGGCTCGCGGCGGAGGCGCTGCGCACCGCCGGCTGCACCCGAATCGTGTACGTCGGCCTCGCGTCCGGGGCCCTCGTCGCGGCCGCGGCAGCCGACGACGACCCGGACGCCGCGGGACTCGTGCTCTGGGATCCGCCGCGGTCCGGACGCTCCTGGCTCCGGGCGGCACGGGCACTCGCCGCGGTCTCGGTGGCGGGGATCGACACCAGACCCGGATCCACGGTCACCACCGCCCACGACGGCACGGTCACCGTGGTGGGTGCGGACATCCCCGCCGACCAGGCAGCGGCGATCGGGGCCCTCGGGTACCCGACCGGACCGGCCGACCGGATGCCCGTGCTCGTGGCGGTGCGGAACGACGGGGACCGCCGTGTCCCGGCCGGGTACGACCGGGACGGGATCGACATCGTGCGGGTCGACGGGCACGAGGCGCTCCTCGGCGTGTCGAGCCTCTCCGCGCGCATCCCCGCCGCGAGCGTCGACGCCGTCGGCGAGTGGGTGACCCGCCGTGTGCCGCCCGAGCCCGTCCCGGCGCCGATGGAGCTCGTCCCGACCGAGCGGGCGGTCGTCGACCAGGACGTCGAGGAACACCTCGTCCGCATCGGACCGGACCACCTCTTCGCCGTCGACACCGGGCCGCGGCACGGCGACGACGACGCCCCGACCGTGGTGCTGCTCAACGGTTCGTCCGAACACCGCATCGGCGTCACGCGCCTGCAGGTCGACCTCGCTCGACGACTCGCCGCGGTCGGCATCCGGTCCGTCCGTGTCGACCGTCGGGGCACGGGCGAGACCGGACCCGTCGCCGCCGACGAGCCGAGCCTGCTCTTCACCCAGGAGTGGATCGACGACGTCAGCCACGTCCTCGACCACCTCGCGCTCCCGGCCGACCGGGTCGGGATCGTCGGACTCTCGGTCGGCGGGTGGTTGGGCCTCCGGGTCGCCGCAGGCCGTGCCGGGTTCGTGGTCGGCCTCAGCCAGGCGGACTACCGGTCCCGCCCCGCAGCACCGGGTGCCGTCGCGGCCGCGGACGCGGAGGCACGGCCCCACGTCCGCACACGCCGTGACGCGCTCGTCGCCGCCGTCAAGCGGCACCTGCCGTACCGCGTGGCGTTGGCGCTGGCCCGGCGTGGACACCTGCAGTTCGTCGAACCCGTCATCCGCGGGCCGCTCGCGGCCGGCACCGACGTGACCCTCGTGCTCGGTCCGGGCGACGGCGCCGTCTTCCGGGCACGGGGCGGCGCCACGGCAGCCCACCGGCTCGCGCACCTGCCCGGGACGCTCCGGGTCGTGGAGCTCCCGGAGGCCGACCATGCGATGTTCGGTGCCGCGACGCGCGAGGCGGCCACGGAGGCCGTGCTCGCCACCGCCGTCGCGGCCTTCGTCCAGGACCCGTCCGTCCGGCAGGCCGTGGGCGTCTGACGACCGAGGGGCCGTGCCGGGTCGGCACGGCCCCTCGGCGCACGGCCCCTCGCCGCACGGCCCCTCGCCGCACGGCCCCTCGCCGCAGGGCTCAGGCGGCGGCGGGTGCGGGCGTCAGGCGATCGAGCGCGGCTCGGTACTCGCTGACGTCGCGGGCGAGCCCCGGCTCGGTGATGATCGAGGCGCGGATCCGACCGTCGGTGTCGATGACGAACGTCGCGCGGTTCGCGAAGCCCTTCTTCTCGAGGAAGACCCCGTACTCCTTGCTGACCGCACCGTGCGGCCAGAAGTCCGCGAGCAGCGTGAAGTCGTACCCGTTCGAGTCGGCGAACGAGCGGAGCGTGGCCTTCGAGTCGACGCTGATGCCGATGAGCTCGACGCGGTGGTCGGCGAACATCGCGATGTTGTCGCGGAGCGCGCAGAGCTCGCTCGTGCAGGTCGAGGAGAACGCGAGCGGGAAGAACACGAGCGCCACCGGACGCACACCGCGGAAGTCGCTGAGGCGGACGTGCTCGCCGCGCTGGTCCGGCAGTTCGAAGTCGGGAGCGAGGGAACCGATCTCGAGTGCCATCTGGCGTGCTTCTCTCTGGGTCTGCCCCGGTCGCGGGACGGCATGGGTCCCGGCTGCATCAGGCGCACACCCGGGCGGGCGCGCGCACGACGTGAGATCCTACGCCGACGGCACGCGAACGCAAGCGCGGTGCCCGATGCCGCGTGCGCTGGCATCGAGCCGCGCGAGCGCGTCGGACGCGGGAACTAGAGTGGTCTCGCCCATCCACGCGTCGTGACCCGGCGACGGATGCATCGACATGTCCACCACGAACGAACGAGGTCAACGGTGACGGTGAACGACCAGGACCCCCAGCGTCAGCCATGGATCGCGGGTGCCGACACCCAGGACCAGGACCCGGAGGAGACCGCCGAGTGGCGTGAGTCCCTCGACGGCCTGGTCGCAGCGAACGGCCACGGCCGGGGGCGCGAGGTCATGCTCAGCCTGCTGCAACGCTCGCGCGAGCTCCACCTGGGCGTGCCGATGGTCCCGACCACCGACTACGTCAACACCATCGCGCCCGAGAACGAGCCGGAGTTCCCGGGCGACGAGGACCTCGAGCGCCGCTACCGCCGCTGGATCCGCTGGAACGCCGCCATCACGGTGCACCGCGCCCAGCGCCCCGGTGTCGCGGTCGGCGGCCACATCTCGACCTACGCGTCGAGCGCCGCCCTGTACGAGGTCGGCTACAACCACTTCTTCCGCGCGCAGGACCACCCGTCCGGCGGCGACCAGGTCTTCTTCCAGGGCCACGCCTCCCCCGGCATGTACGCCCGGGCGTACCTGGAGGGCCGTCTCAGCGAGGACCAGCTCGACGGCTTCCGGCAGGAGCACTCGCACCAGGGCGGCGGACTGTCGTCGTACCCGCACCCGCGTCTCATGCCCTCGTTCTGGCAGTTCCCGACGGTCTCGATGGGCATCGGGCCGATCAACGCGATCTACCAGGCGCAGCAGGCCAAGTACCTGACGAACCGCGGCATCAAGGACGCCTCGGAGCAGCAGGTGTGGGCGTTCCTCGGCGACGGCGAGATGGACGAGGTCGAGTCCCGGGGCCAGCTGCAGGTCGCGGCGAACGACGGCCTCGACAACCTGAACTTCGTCATCAACTGCAACCTCCAGCGCCTCGACGGCCCGGTGCGCGGCAACGGCAAGATCATCCAGGAGCTCGAGGCGTTCTTCCGCGGTGCGGGCTGGAACGTCATCAAGGTCGTCTGGGGTCGCGAGTGGGACGACCTCCTCGCCCGCGACACCGAGGGCGCGCTCCTCAACCTGATGAACCGCACCCCCGACGGTGACTACCAGACGTACAAGGCCGAGAACGGCGCGTACGTCCGCGAGAACTTCTTCGGACGCGACCCGAAGGCGCTCGCACTCGTCGAGGACTACACGGACGACCAGATCTGGAACCTCAAGCGCGGCGGCCACGACTACCGCAAGGTGTACGCGGCGTTCAAGGCGGCCTCCGAGCACAAGGGCCAGCCGACGGTCATCCTGGCCAAGACGGTCAAGGGCTACGGACTCGGCCCGAGCTTCGAGGGCCGCAACGCGACCCACCAGATGAAGAAGCTGACGCTCGACAACCTCAAGCAGTTCCGCGACGAGATGCGGATCCCCGTGTCGGACGCGCAGCTCGACGAGAACCCCTACCTGCCGCCGTACTACCACCCCGGACACGACGACGAGGCCGTGCAGTACATGCACGAGCGTCGGCGTGCCCTCGGCGGGTACGTCCCGGAGCGCCGGACCAAGTACACGCAGGTGACGCTGCCGGACGACGGCCGCTACGCCATCGCCAAGAAGGGCTCGGGCAAGCAAGAGGTCGCGACGACCATGGCGTTCGCCCGCCTGCTCAAGGACCTGCTCCGCTCGCCCGACTTCGGCGACCGCGTCGTGCCGATCATCCCGGACGAGGCCCGCACGTTCGGCATGGACGCGTACTTCCCGACCGCGAAGATCTACAACCCGAACGGCCAGCACTACACCTCGGTCGACCGCGAGCTCCTCCTCGCCTACAAGGAGAGCCCGCAGGGACAGATCATCCACGTCGGGATCAACGAAGCGGGAGCCCTCGCGGCCTTCACCGCGGTCGGCACGTCCTACTCGACGCAGGGTGAGCCGCTCATCCCGGTCTACGTCTTCTACTCGATGTTCGGGTTCCAGCGCACCGGCGACGCCCTGTGGGCCGCTGGCGACCAGATGGCGCGCGGGTTCCTCATCGGCGCCACCGCGGGCCGCACGACGCTGACGGGTGAGGGTCTGCAGCACGCCGACGGCCACTCGCTGCTCCTGGCGTCGACGAACCCGGCCGTGGTCGCGTACGACCCCGCGTACGGGTACGAGATCGCACACATCGTGCAGTCCGGACTCGACCGCATGTACGGCAGGAACGAGGACGGCTCGCCGAAGCACGCCGACCCGAACGTCATGTACTACCTCACGGTGTACAACGAGCCGCTCGTCCAGCCGGCGGAGCCGGAGCACGTCGACGTCGACGGCATCGTGCGCGGCATGTACCTGCTCAAGGCCGCCGAGCACGACGGCCCGAAGGCGCAGCTGCTCGCGTCCGGTGTCGCCGTGCCGTGGATCCTCGAGGCCCAGCAGCTGCTGGTCCAGGACTGGGGCGTCTCCGCCGACGTCTGGAGCGTCACGAGCTGGAACGAGCTCCGTCGTGACGGCCTCGCCGCCGCATCGGACGCCTTCCTCCACCCCGAGGAGCAGCCGCGCACGCCCTTCGTCACCGAGAAGCTCCAGGGCACGCACGGCCCCGTCGTCGCCGTGAGCGACTGGTCGCACGCGGTTCCCGACCAGATCCGCGAGTTCGTCCCGAGCGACTACGCGACGCTCGGAGCCGACGGCTTCGGGTTCTCGGACACCCGTGCCGCCGCGCGTCGGGTCTTCCTGATCGACGGCCCGTCGGTGGTCGTGCGGACCCTGCAGCAGCTCGTGCGTCGCGGTGAGATGGATCCGTCGGTGGTCCGTCAGGCGATCGACAAGTACCGCCTGTGGGACGTCACGGCCGGCACGACCGGCAGCGCAGGCGGCGAGAGCTGACCCGCCCGTGAGCGCACTGCGCGCCGATGCCCTGGGCCGGGCGGGCGACCGGGGACGGACGCTCGCCTGGCTCCGCCAGGTGTCGGGCGAACTCGCGAGCGCGACGATCAAGCGTCTCGAGGACACGCTCCCCTGGTACGGCGAGATGCCGCCCGGCCGCCGGTCGGCCGTCGGCCTGGTCGCACAGGCGGGCATCACGTCGTTCATCGCCTGGTTCGAGGACCCCGCGGCCACTCCGTGGATCGCGGCCGACGTCTTCGGCGCGGCACCGCGCGAACTGCTCCGGTCGGTGAGTCTGCAGCAGACGCTCCAACTCATCCGCGTCGTGGTCGAGGTCGTCGAGGACCGCGTGAAGGACGGCGACGACGGCCTGCAGGAGGCCATCCTCCTGTACTCGCGCGAGATCGCGTTCGCCGCGGCGGACGTCTACGCCCGGGCCGCGGAGGCCCGCGGGCTGTGGGACGCCCGACTCGAGGCCCTCGTCGTCGACTCGATCCTGTCGGGCGAGTACGACGACGAGCTGCCGAGCCGGATCGCCGCGCTCGGCTGGCACGGGCACGGCGAGGTCGCGGTGCTCGTCGGCACCGCGCCGCCGCAGCTCGAGGTGGACACGATCCGTCGGACCGCCCGGCACCTCGACGCCGACGTCCTGATCGGTGTGCAGGGGGCGCGCCTCGTCGTCGTGATCGGCCGGGCCACGCCCCGGGACGACACACCCGAGGGCGAGGACCCGACCTCGTTCACGACCATCGCCGAGGCCCTCGCACCGTCCTTCGGCGACGGACACCTGGTCCTCGGCAACGAGGTCCCGGGTGTCGTCGACGCCTCGACGAGCGCCAAGGCCGCCCTCGCCGGCTTCGCGGTGGCCCGGGCGTGGCGGGGCGCGCCCCGACCCGTGCTGGCCGACGACCTGCTGCCCGAACGTGCCCTCGCGGGCGATCCCCTGGCGCGGACGGCGCTCGTCCAGCGGATCTACACGCCGCTCAAGGACCAGTCCGGTGAACTCCTGCAGACCCTCTGGTGCTACCTCGACACGGGACGCAGCCTCGAGGCAACGGCGCGGGAGCTGTTCGTCCACCCGAACACGGTCCGCTACCGGCTCCGCCGGGTGGCCGACGTCATCGGATGGGACGCCACCCACGCCCGCGACGCGCTCATCGTGCAGTCGGCGCTCATCATCGGGGCGATGTCGGAGTCCACGGGCCAGCGACGACGCCGACCGCCACGGCGCTGACCGACACCGTCCCGGCCGCCAGGGCGAGTCCCTTCGTTCGGGTCCCACAATGTCGGACCCGATTTCTGTGACGGTCCGCACACATGCCTGCCCCTGCACGCCGGGGAGGATTGTCCGGTGATCGTCGTCGTCGCCCCCGGACAGGGCTCGCAGACCCCCGGATTCCTCGCCCCGTGGCTGGAGGACCCGGCCGTCCGTGACCGGGTCGCCGCGTGGTCGGACGCGATCGGCGTCGACCTCGTCGCGCACGGAACGACGAGCGACGCCGACACCATCCGCGACACCGCGCTCGCGCAGCCCCTCATCGTCGCCGCGGGACTCGTGACCGCGGACGCGCTGCTCGCCGACGGGCGCCGGAGCCTCGTCGGCGGCGTCGCCGGGCACTCCGTCGGCGAGTTCACCGCCGCCGCGATCGCGGGTGTGCTCGCCCCCTCGGACGCCGTCGCGCTCGTCGCCGAACGCGGACGCGCCATGGCCGACGCCGCCACCCGCACGCCGACCGGCATGAGCGCCGTGCTGGGCGGCGACCAGGAGGCCCTCCCCGCCGCGATCGAGGCGGCCGGGCTCAGCGCCGCCAACCACAACGGCGGCGGTCAGACCGTCGTCGCCGGTCGCGTGGAGGCGCTGGCCGCGTTCGCCGCGGAGCCGCCCGCCAAGGCCCGGGTCGTCCCCCTCAGCGTCGCCGGTGCGTTCCACACGGACTTCATGGCCCCCGCGGTCGACCGCGTGGCCCCGCTCGCCGCAGCGGCCTCGGTGGCCGACCCGACCCTCCCGATCTGGACCAACGCGGACGGCTCCCGTGTCGACGACGGCCGCCGCTTCGTGGACCTCATGGTGCGGCAGATCGCGAACCCGGTGCACTGGGACGCCGTCATGGACTCGTTCGTCGCCGCCGGGGTCACCGGCATCGTCGAACTCGCGCCGGCCGGTGCGCTCGTCGGGCTCGCCAAGCGGGCCATGCGCGGCACGCCGACCGTGGCGGTGAAGTCGCCCGAGGACCTCCCCGCCGCGATCGACCTGCTCGAGTCGGCGGGAGCGGCCGCGTGAGCGCGGACGAGGGCGTCCTCGACCCGGCGCCGTCGCGCCCGATGCTCGCCCAGCGGACCGGTCACGCCTTCACCCGCATCCTCGGCATCGGGGCGGCCCGGGGCGAGCACGCGGTCCCGAACGACGACCTCGTCGGGCCGATCGACTCGTCGGACGAGTGGATCCGCCAGCGCACCGGCATCGTCACCCGTGCGCGGGCCGGTGACGACGTCCAGGCCGTGGACCTCGCCGAGGCGGCGTCCCGCGAGGCGATCGCGGCCGCCGGGATCACGGCGGACCAGATCGGCGTCGTGCTCGTCTCCACCGTCACGAACACCGTCGCGACGCCGTCGATGGCGTCGCTCCTCGCCGAGCGCATCGGCGCCGCGCCCGCCGCCGCGTACGACATCAGCGCCGCGTGCGCCGGCTACGCGTACGGCATCGCCCAGGCCGACTCCTTCGTCAAGACGGGCGTCGCCGACCACGTGCTCGTCGTCGGGGCCGAGAAGCTGAGCGAGATCGTCGACCCCACGGACCGTTCGATCTCGTTCCTGCTCGGCGACGGCGCCGGCGCGGCCGTGGTCGGGCCGAGCGACACCCCGGGCATCGCGCCGACGGTCTGGGGATCCGACGGCTCCAAGTGGGACGCCATCCGCATGACGAGCACGTTCTCCGAGTGGCGCGCGGGCGGCGAGCAACCCACCATCCGTCAGGAGGGCCAGACGGTCTTCCGCTGGGCGGTGTGGGAGATGGTCAAGGTCGCCAAGCGCGCGCTCGAGGTCGCCGGCGTGGAGGCCTCGGACCTCGCCGCGTTCGTACCGCACCAGGCGAACATGCGGATCATCGACGAGTTCGCCAAGCAGCTCGGGCTCCCGGAGCGCGTGGTGATCGGCCGCGACATCACGACGACCGGCAACACGTCGGCCGCGAGCATCCCCCTCGCGACCCACCGCCTGCTCGAGGAACACCCGGACCTCCACGGCGGCCTCGCCCTGCAGATCGGCTTCGGCGCCGGACTCGTGTTCGGCGCGCAGGTCGTCGTGCTCCCCTGACCGTTCCACCCGGCGTGCCGCCTGCGGCGCTCCCGAACCCCCAGACCCGGCGTGCCCTAGGCTTGTCCACGGTCATCGACACCCCCTCAAGGAGAAGAACAATGGCAGCGTCCACCGAAGAAGTCCTGGCCGGCCTGGCCGAGCTCATCAACGACGAGACCGGCATCGCGACCGACACCGTGCAGATGGACAAGTCGTTCACCGACGACCTCGACATCGACTCGATCTCGATGATGACGATCGTCGTCAACGCCGAGGAGAAGTTCGACGTGAAGATCCCGGACGAAGAGGTCAAGAACCTCAAGACCGTCGGTGACGCCGTGAACTACATCGTCAAGGCGCAGGGCTGACACCCGCCTGACCCGTCGTGGTCCGGATCCCCTCGGGTCCGGGCCACGACGTGTCCTGGCGCCCGTCGCGCCGCCCGTCGCACCGTCCGTCCTGCAGAAAGACCGTCGTCCATGACCACCAAGCACACCGTCGTCGTCACGGGGATCGGCGCCATCTCGCCGCTCGCCGCGACCGCCCCCGCCACGTGGGATGCCCTGCTCGCGGGCGAGTCGGGGATCACCGCCATCGAGGAGGACTGGGTCGAGCGCTACGACCTGCCCGTCCACTTCGCCGGGCAGGCCCGCCGCTTCATCGGCGACCAGCTGACCCGCCAAGAGGTCAAGCGCCTCGACCCGGGTTCGCAGCTCGCGCTCATCGCCGCGCGCGAGGCCTGGTCGGACGCCGGCATCGACGACGGAGCCGTCGTCCCCGAGCGCCTCATCGTCGACTGGGCGACGGGGATCGGCGGCGTCAACACGCTGCTGGACGCGTGGGACACCCTGCGCGAGCGCGGTCCCCGGCGGATGCTCCCCATGACCGTGCCGATGCTCATGGCGAACGGTCCGGCCGCCGCGATCGAGATGGCGTTCGGCGCCCGCGGCGGTGCCCGCACCTACATCTCGGCCTGCGCGTCGAGCACCGAGTCCCTGGTCGAGGCCTACCGCCACGTCGCGACCGGTGACGCCGACATCGTCATCGCCGGTGGGTCCGAGGCGGCGCTGCACCCGATGCCCCTCGGGGCGTTCGCGGCCATGCAGGCGCTGTCCCGCCGCAACGACGACCCGGCCACGGCCTCCCGGCCCTACGACGTCACGCGCGACGGCTTCGTGCTCGGGGACGGCGCAGCGGCGCTCATCCTCGAGACCAAGGAGCACGCCGAGGCCCGAGGCGCCCGGATCTACGCCGAGGTCGCCGGTGGTGGCATCACCTCCGACGCCTTCCACATCACCGCCCCCGACCCCGAGGGCAGCGCGGCCGCCCGCGCGGTCATCCAGGCGCTCGAGCACGCCGGTGCCGCGCGAGAGGACGTCGTCCACGTGAACGCGCACGCCACGAGCACCCCGGTCGGCGACGTCGCCGAGTACCACGCGATGCGTCGCGTGTTCGGGGAGCACCTCGACGGCATCGCCGTGTCCGCCACGAAGGCGTCGACCGGGCACCTGCTCGGCGGTGCGGGTGCGATCGAGGCGATGTTCACGGTCCTCGCGCTCGCGAACCGCGTCGCACCGCCCACCATCAACCTGACGGAGCAGGACCCGGAGATCGTCATGGACGTCGTCCGCGAGCCACGCACGCTCGGCGACGGCGACCTGCTCGCTATCAGCAACTCGTTCGGGTTCGGCGGCCACAACGCGGTCGTCGCGTTCCGGACCGTCTGACCGCGCGCCCGGGCGACACGACGCAGGGCCGGGAGCGTCTGCTCCCGGCCCTGTGTCGTGTCCTGACGATCCGCGGCCGATCAGCCGACGCGGTGCAACCAGACGACGGGGTTGTCCTCACCGGCGTACCGGAACGGCTCGAGCTCGTCGTCCCACGCCTGCCCGAGCGCAAGGCGTAACTCGCGGTGCAGCTCGAGCGCGTTGCTGCCCGCCAGCTCCATGGCGTACCGCACCCGGTCCTCGGGAACGACCACGTTGCCGGCAGCGTCCGTCTGCGCGTAGAACACGCCGAGGTCCGGCGTGTGCATCCACCGGCCGCCGTCGGACTGCTCGGTCGCGTCCTCGGTGACCTCGTACCGCAGGTGCTCCCAACCCCGGAGCGCGGACGCGATCGCCGCACCGGTGCCCACCGGACCCGTCCAGGTGTACTCGGTGCGCCGGGCGCCTTCGAGCACGGGCTGGTCGAGCCACGAGAAGTTCACGGCACGGTTCATGGCGCGACCTGCCGCCCATTCGACGTGCGGGCAGAGCGCGCGAGGTGAGGAGTGCACGTAGAGCACACCCCTCGTGGCCGGACGTCCGGCCGTCACGGTTCCTGGGGTCACGATTCCTCCGATCATCAGGTGCGACTTCCCCATCGACCTGGACCCGGAGGCTCACGACCACGCCTGCCTCCGCAGACGGAACCGATTCGATATGCGATTGTGACGTCCGAGGGACGTGCTCATTATGCACGGGCACCGCTGGGAACGCCAGTGTGCTGCGCGCGTCGGCGGCGACCCTCAGTGCAGGACGGCGCCGTCGGCGTCGTACCCGTGGGTCTCCCCGGCCTCGACGGGCACGGGCAGGCGGTTCTCGGGCGGCGGGACCGGGCACGCGTACTGGTACGAGAACGCGCACGGCGGCAGCACCGCACGGTTGAAGTCCACCGTGATCGGACCGGCCGCACCGGGATCGTCGAGGAACAGGAACCGGCCCATCGAGTAGGACCGCTCCCCCGAGGTGGCGTCCTGGAACACGAGCTGGAGCCGGTCCCCCGCACGGACGACGACGAGCGCGCGGTCCTCGACGCCGATCCGGATCCGGAGGGTCCCCGCGACGGGGAGCGGGGCGCCGGCCGCGTCGGTGACGCTGCCCCGGCCCTCCCGGTCGCCGGGCTCCCACACGCCGGTCCGCACCCACGCCGTCGACACGGGGAACACACCGATGTGCCCGAAGCGGGCGATCGCCGGCGAGGCCGGATCCCACACCCGGAGTGCGTGGCCGGCGGTGGTCGCGGCGACGGAGCCGGAGGTGCCGTCGGCGAACCGGACGGCCGAGGCCACGACGGCGTCGTCGCCGGCGACGTGCACCGTCCCGTCGACGAGCACGTCGTCCACGACGACCCCGGCATCGGCCGTCGCGGTGACGCTGAGCCCACCGATCGCGGGCGCCCACGTCCCGGGGACCGGCCACACGGGCTGCGGCACCGTGACGGTCTGGCTGTTGACCAAGGCGAGCGGCCCCCGTGGACTCCGCACCCACCGCTCGCGCTCGGCACGCAGCGCCTGGAGGGCCGGATCGCCACCGTCGCGCCGGTCGCCGTCCGCGGTCGTCACAGCTGGTCCTGCCGGGGGTAGATGACCTCTTGCACGATGATGATCACCGACGCGGCGACGGGCACGGCCACGAGCGCGCCGAGGACACCCCCGATCGTGCCACCCGCCACCGCGGCGATGACCACGAGGGCACCGGGGACCTGCACGGCCCGCGACATGATCCGCGGGGCGATCACGTAGGCCTCCACCTGCATGTACACGAGGTAGTAGATCGCGGCGACGAGCGCGGTGAGGGGTGATGCGAAGAGGCAGATCAGACAGATCACGATCGCGGCCCCGAGGGTGCCCACGAGCGGGACCAGCGCGCCGAGGAACGCGAACGTCGCCAGGAGCACGGGCAGCGGCGCGCGGATGATCAGGAGGAACACGAGGCTCAGCACGCCGTTGAGGACGGCCTCGGCGATCTGCCCGACCACGTAGCGACCGACGGACCGGGTGATCTGCTCGGTGACGTCGGCGAAGTTCGCGCGACGCGACGCCGGCACGAAGCGGTACGTCATGCGCTTGATCGACCGCATGGACGCGAGGAAGTACAGCATGAGGATGAGCACGATCACCGCGCCGGTCAGCCCCGAGACGATGCCGGTCCCGACGGCGAGCAGTCCGCCGCCGACGCTGAGGAGGTTGCCCGGGTCCTCGACGTACTTGCTCGCCGATCCGAGCGCGTCGTCGATGTTGATCGAGCCGTTCAGCTGCCGCGACAGGTCCTGGACCCAGTCCTGCTGCGACAACCCCTGCACGAAGTCCGGGAAGGACTGCACGAGGTTCGTGGCCTGGTCGACGATGACGGGGACGATCGCGAACAGGATCCCGACGAAGGCGCCGATGACGCCGAGCACGACCACGGTGACCGCGAGCCACCGCGGGATGATGCGTTCGAGCCAGTTGACGACGGGGTCGAGGCCGAGGGCGACGAACACCGCGACGCCGATGTAGACGAGCACGGTGGAGAGCTCGCGCAGGAGGATCGCGGCGAGCAGCGCGACGAGGACGCCGATGCCCCCCATGAACCCGATACGGAACGCGTTGACCCGGACGCCCGTCGCACCCCGGTGCAGCTCGAACGTGACGTCAGGGCTCGGCGCGTGCATCTGCGACGTCTCGGCGACGCGTTTCCTCATGCCCTGACCCTACCGACCGGCACCGACGCGAGCGGGACGGCGCGGGCGAGCGGCCGGCTCCGAGGACGACCACCGACCGGACGCGCCGCGGCGAACGCGGCGGTGGGGCGGGCGGGACTCGAACCCGCGGATCGTTCGGTTATGAGCCGACTGCCTTGACCAGCTTGGCTACCGCCCCGCGCCGGGGCCATCGGGCACCGGCTCACCACGATACAGCGCCTCGAACGTCGACAGGGTGCGGTTGATGTCGTGGTCGACGATCATGTCGAGGCTCTGCCGCTTCATGCGGAGGTACTCGTCGTCGGGCGCTGCGAGCACGGCGGTGAGCTTGTCCGCCAGGTCCTGCGGGTCGCCCGGACGGAACAGGTACCCGTTGCCGTCGATGAGGTGCGGCAGGGCCATCGCATCCGCTGCGACGACCGGCAGTCCGGAGGCCATCGCCTCGAGCGAGGCGATGCTCTGCAACTCGGCGGTCGAGGGCATCGCGAAGACGGTGGCGTTCGTCAGCGCTGCCCGGAGGTCCTCGTCCGACTGGTACCCGGTGAACACGACGCGGTCCGCCACCCCGAGTTCCTCGGCGAGCGAGGACAGCCGCGGGATCATCTCGCCGCCACCGACGATGCGGATCGTCGCCTCGAGCTCGGCGGGGATGAGGGGCAGGGCACGCACCAGTACGTCGAGCTGCTTCTCGGGCGCCACGCGGCCGACGAACACGATCTCGTTCCGCGGCGGTCGGAGGTCACGCGAGGTGTACCGGGATGCGTCGATGCCGCACGAGATCGCGAGCACCTGCTGGGCCTTGATCGCGGCCTGCAGGTAGGCCGCCGCCTTCCGGGTGGGCGTCGTGACCGCGTCGGCGAGCCGGTACGTCCTGGCCGCGTCCGCCCACGCGATCTTGAGGGCGATCGGCAGCGTCCACCGTCCGAACGGTGCGTACTCGAGCAGGTTCTCGGGCATGAAGTGGTTCGTGGCGATGACGCGGACGCCGCGTGCCTTGGCCTCGCGCGCGATGCCACGGCCGATCACGATGTGGGACTGGATGTGCAGCGCGTCGGGCTTGAACGCGTCGAGGATCGGGGCGGTGTTCCGGCGCACGGTCCAGGGCCACGCGAACCGGAGCCAGGAGTGGAGCGGCCACTTCATCGAGAAGAGCCGGTGCACCACGAAGGTCACGCCGCCGTGTTCCTCGTCGTGCGTGCCGTGGTGGCGGTTGGCGGCGGGCGCGACGACCTGCACCTCGTGCCCGCGCTCGGCGAGGCCGATCGCGAGTCGTTCGCAGAACACCGCGGCGCCGTTGACGTCCGGTGGGAAGGTGTCGGCGGCGAGGAGGATGCGGAGCCGCTCCGGTCGCCCGCTGGGGGTGGTCGTCGATTCGTCCTGTCCTGGCACGGGGCGCGTCGTCCTCTCGTCTCATGCTCGGCTGGCCTCCGACGCTACCGCACGCCTCGCCGCGCACGCCCCCACCGGACGTCGGCGGGTCGGCCCGGTCCTGCGCATCGGTACAGACCGTCGCCCGGCCCGGTGCGCCGGGCGACGCTCAGCGTCGCGCCTCGGGCTGGTGTTTCGCCAACTGGAACACGCCCGTGATCGCGATCGCCGCGGCGAGGAGGAACCCGGCCACGGCGAACCACGGCGCACCGGTGGCCTCGCGCAGGACGACGATGCCGATCCCCACGGCGACGATCGGGTCGATGACCGTCAGGCCGGCGATCACGAGGTCCGGCGATCCGCTGGCGTAGGCGTTCTGGACGAAGTAGCCGCCGAGTACCGCGGCGACGATCACCCCCGCGATCGCGACGGCGGTCACCCAGTCGAACGTGCCGTTCACCACACGGTTCAGCGTCACCTTGGCGAGCGTGGCGACGAAGCCGTAGAGGATCCCGGCCCCGACGATGAAGTACAGGGGGTTGCGCCGCCTGCGGACGAGCCGGAAGGACAGCAGCACGATCGCCAGCACGACGGCGAGGACGACGAGCACCGTCACGAGCTGGCTGTGGGTGATCGGCGTCTCGTGTCCGACGAGCGCGGCGATCCCCACGAAGATCCCGACGCCGACGATGCAGGTCCACACCGCCCGACGCGAGGGTGCGTCGAGCGGGACCCCCGAGGAGCGCGTCGAGAACCACGTCGTGATGACGAGGGCGACGGCCCCGAGTGGCTGCACGACGATGAGCGGCGCGAAGGTGATGCTGACGAGTTGGAGGACCACGGCGCACCCGAGCATGAGGGTGCCGAGCACCCACGATCCACTGCCGACGAGCGCGAGCACGTGCCGGACCGACAGGCCGCCGGACTGCCTGCCGATGCGCGCCTCGACCCGGTGCACACCGGCGCTCTGGAAGTGCGCGCCGAGCGACAGGAAGACGCTGCCGACGAGGGCCACCGGGATCATGAGCGCCTGGAACGGCGTCATGTTGATGCGATCGGTGAGATCGACGAGGTCCGGCGCCACGGGGTCGAGGCTACCGCTCGGCTGGCCGATAGCCTGGACGAATGGCCGTCCTCCCGATCCGCATCACGGGCGATCCCGTGCTCCACGCTCCTGCGACCGAGGTCACCACCTTCGACGACGGACTCCGTGCGCTCGTCGACGACATGTACGCCACCATGGACCTCGCTCCGGGCGTCGGGCTGGCCGGGCCGCAGGTCGGGGTCGCCAAGCGTCTGTTCGTGTTCTCGTGGAGGGACGACGACGGCGAGCTCTGGCGGGGCGCGGCGGTGAACCCCGTGCTGTGGACGTCGCCCCTCGTCCCGGAGACCCACGCGGACCTCGACGAGGACGAGGAGTCCGAGGGCTGCCTGTCCATCCCGGGCGAGCGGTTCCCGCTCCGTCGGGCCGAGGGCGCCATCCTCCGCGCGCAGGACGTCGACGGCTCCCCGTACGAGATCGAGGCGCACGGCTGGCTCGCCCGCGTCTTCCAGCACGAGTACGACCACCTGGACGGCGTGCTCTACGCCGACCGGTTGTCCCACCCGCACGGCAAGGCCGCACTCAAGGCGGTGCGCAAGCAGAGCTGGGGGGTGCCGGGCAAGTCCTGGCTCCCCGGTCGCGACCACCCGGAAGGCTGAGCCCTCAGTCCTCGACCGCGGCGATGGCGGCGCGCACGCGCGCGATCTGCGGGTGCCCCGGGCAGTAGAGGACGACGGCACGGGCCTCGAGCAACGCATGTCGGGAGGCCACCCTGCCGTCGAAGGGACCGGTCCCGACCTCTGCGCACCGGCCCGCGAGCGCGCGGAGCCCGAGCGCCCCGCCCGCCGCCGCCACGGCGGCGCGCTGTTGGTCGGACGGCACCGACCCGGCGATCCGCACGGCGGTGCAGGAGCGGCTCCGGGCCTCCCATGCGGCGGCGTAGGTGGTGAAGAGCGTGACGTCGCCGGAGTCGTCGTCGGGGACGCCGTCCGTCGTGCTCCTGCTCGTCGTGGTCCGGCAGCGGAAGGCGAACACGACGGGGCTCGCGCCGACGCTGTCCGTACCTGCCCCCGCGCCCGTGCCCGGAGCGGTGTCCGACGAGGCCCCCGTGTCCGCTGACGCACCCGCGCCTGCTGCGGTCCTCGAGGATCCCGATGCCGGCCCGGGTGCCTGCGGGCTCGCGGTCGACGGCCGCGCGCCCGCGGTGGGCGGCGCCGCCGGCTCGTTCGTCGTGCACGCGTCCAGGGCCAGCAGCGACGCGAGCGCCAGCCCGAGCGCCGTCGCCGCCGCCGCGCTCCTCCGGACGATCCGCACCTGAGAACGCTAACAGGGTCTCCTGGCGCGGACGGGCATCCGATGTGACCGCACCGGTGTCAGCTCGAAGCGTGACGCGCCCGGGATGCGGCCCCGTGGTCGTGGCGAGCCCGGAGTGCTGGTATGCTCGTACCCGCTGTTCAGCAGCATTCCTCGATAGCTCAATTGGCAGAGCAGCCGGCTGTTAACCGGCAGGTTCTTGGTTCGAGTCCAAGTCGGGGAGCATGTGGCCCTCACCCTCCTGGGTGGGGGCCTTTTCGTTTGCCCGCAGGTAGTCACCAATGAAACGCACCGGGTCGCGCTTGAGCGGGTGTGCCACTGCCTCGATCTCGGTCGCCTGGAACGCCGTGCGGAATCCCGGACATGGTCCGAAGAGTCGGTGTCACGTCCCTGATCGGGGAGACGGGATGCGGAAGAAGGCGCTCGAGAACTGGGCGGGCAACGAGACGGCGAAGTACGCGCTCGACAACTGGGACACACTCGCGGATCTGACGCCGACGACGCGGTTCGAGACGCTGAAGAGAGCGCGTTTCCAGTCGCGCGACGAGGCGGCCGCGCGCGGTACTGCGGTGCACGCGCTGGCGGAGCAGATCGTGGAGGGCGCAGAGGTCGACGTGCCGGATGAGCTCGCGGGGCACGTGGCGTCGGCAGTCCGGTTCCTCGACGAGTGGAAGGTCCGCTCGGTCCCGAACGAGGCGACCGTGTGGAACGAGAAGGGCCACTACGGCGGGACGCTCGACGGTGTCGCGACGTCGGACGTGTGGGACGAGCGCTGCGGTGAACAGCGGGTGATCCTGTTCGACTGGAAGACGAACCGGTCGGGGATGTACGGCGAGACGGCGCTGCAGCTGTCGGCGTACGGGAACGCAAAGTTCTACATCGGCGCTGACGGTCAGGACCATCCGATGGCTGAGCTCGGGGTGACGGATCACTGGGCGATCGGGGTCCGTTCGGATGGGTATTCGGTGTACCCGATGGACCGGTCGGAGCAGACGTTCCGGACGTTCCAGTACGTGGCGACGGTGGCGCGTCGGACGGGTGCGATGGATGCGATGGATGCGATGGATGCGCTGAAGAGTGCGGAGATCTTCGCGGAGCGTGCCGCATGAGCGCGGTGGAGGTCGCTGGTCAGGCTCCCGCTGTCTCGCAGCAGTTCACGCTGCGTGATGTGGCCGAGGTCGCCTACCAACACGCGGTGCGCCAGATGCGCGCGCTGGAGAGCAAGTTGTCCGCGTTCCAGTCAATAAACCGGAACGTGGGCGCAATGTACGGGGCCTCTGGTTCCGGGAGAGAGAACTGAGGTGTCAGATGCTCAGGCCGGATCGTTGTCCAGGAACCGGGAGAGGGAGATCCCCACGACGGCGGGGACGGTCACTCCAAGCAGGATCCCCGAAAACGAGACGTATCAGACCGAGAAGCCGTGGAGTGCTTCATCCGCGCTGACGGCCTCGATGCAGTTCACCACGGATGTGGTCGCGCCGACCCAGATCAACAGGAGCCACGAGATCGCAAGCCACCGCAGCCGTAGCGACACCTCAGCTAGAAACGCGCGTAAAGGGGCGCGCATCTCCACCAAAATCAGCAGCGCCGCAATTGGGTACACGGTTGCGATCAGCGTCGCCCCATTTGTTGAGATCACGTCAGGGAGCGTAGTCGAAGCGGTGGCAGCCGATGGCTGACGAGCGGAAGTGCTACGCCGGCGATCTGTCGTCGGACGTTCTCGGGAAGCGGATCCGAATCCGACCGATGGCCGGGGAGCCGAGGGGCGACGCTGTCCAGCACTATCTGGCGACGGGTGACGAGCGGCGCACGCTGATCGACTTCGAGTCGGAGGCGACGACGTCGGTGCCCGACACGGAGCTGGTCGAGGTGCTCACGTGAGCGCGCTCATCACACACCCAACTTGCGGGAAGTCGTGGTGGCAGCGCGGGAACCGGACGGGGCACTGCGCGTGCATTTACTGACGTGGATCAGCATGGCGAGCTGGTCGTCCCGCACACCGCGCCCGGGCTCGCAGCGCACGTCACCCCACCGGGCGCGCATCACCTGACGGAGATGCTCACCACATGGCTGCTCGCCGACCACGACGTCATCGCGGACGAACCATCCGGGCTCGCTTACTTCGAGGCCGTCGCCGACTTCCTCTGGAAGGCCCGGAGCCGGTTCCCGCGTGCACCCCGACCGTCGCGGGGCGTGCTGCCCCGGCCGTGCCCAATTTGCGAGCGCTTCGCGCTCGGCGCCGAGTAGCGCAGCGAAGACCCGGCGGACTTCGAGCTGAAGTGCTCATTCTGCGGCGACACCGAAGACGCGACCGCGGTGATCCGCGCCGGCCGCGTCCGTGAGCTCCTCACCGACCTCCGTGAAGAGCTCAGCAAGGAGCCGGTGGAGTGGTGGACTAAGCGGCAGGCGTCCCGCGGGATGGGGATCACGATCCGCACGATCGACCGGTTCATCCAGTCGGGTCTGCAGACGATGACGCACTACGGGACGTGTGGGTGCGGGTCGAGGATCTGCAGGGAATGTGCCGGGCGAAGCGGGCGGCGCAGCAGCAGACACGTCGCACCGCGATCATCGACAAGGCGAAGGCGCAGTGGGATCCGAAGGAGGACGAAACACCGCACCCCGCCTAACCGCTGGCATGTCTCAACTCCCTGTATGCTTGCGCCAGCGAACCCGTCAGCACACTTGACGGTTGGAACGCCTCGAGCATCTGCTCGAGGCGTTCTCGCGTCAGTGAGGGGCTTGGGACGTGGACACAGCGCTGATTTCCTTCGGAGCCGCCCTCCTCGGCGCGGTTTCCGGCTTCGCCGCCAATCTCTACCTTGCCCAGCGCGACCGGCGACTCAACGCGCGCGAGGCCATCTACTACCAGCACTTGAACTCGATCTACGACGATGTCTGGAAGGCCCGCGCGAGAGCGCTCCGCGGCCGACGCACCTGCCGGCGAGTCATCAACCGCTTGGAACGCGTGACTCGCCTCATCGAGATGGAGTCGCGGCGCACGCGGAGGGCGGCCGATCTGACCGCAGCTCAGGAGCTGCACGACGCGATGCGCTCCATCTGGTTCCAGGCGGCTCGACACTCCGCGAGCGTCACAGCGTGGGATCGCGTGGCGAATGCGATGCTCAGGCTGAACGACGACATAGGCGATCGGCTGAACGAGTAGACCCCCGGTGAGGCATTGTTGCCCCGGGCATGGGGATGATCCACCCGCGTTCGGGCGAACGGATCCCGGGTCAACCTCTCGCTCAAGAGAGGGGGGCTGACCCGAAGCTTTCAGCTGTGCCCCGTGGCGCTGGTGATCGCCAACACTGTCGCGGGCGCATTGCCGATCATCGAGACAGCTGAATCGTAGAAGAACCGCCGGATGACGTCCCCCCACTCCGCCTTGCGTTCCGGAGAGGTTGACTGGGCCTCCGCGGCGAAGAGGCAGACCCAGAGCCTGCGCGCCGCATCCTCGTAGTCGAACCGCTGACCGACCACCTCGTCGTCCCAGGCGGCGAGGATCTCACGTAGCAAACGGTTGATGAACAAGCGAAGGGGCGGTGTCAGCGTCTGATCCTGGTTGACCAGGCTCAGCGTCTCGAACACCGCCTCCCTGAGCAGTGTCTTCCCCTCGTCCGACATTGAGGGCCTTTTGTCTTCCCATCGGTCCGCCAGGCCATCGAGCACGTCGAGAGCGGTCTGAGGATAGACATCCTCAGCACGGATGCCAACGGTCCAGCCATTTGGATAGGACAACACAATCCGAGTCCAGGCCGGGACGTAACGGCGACACGTCGTCACACGGACGCCCTCGCGCTCGAGTTCCTCGAGGCCTTGCTCCACCAGGTGGAGATCATCGAGTGCCAGCATCTGGTCTCGCATCCCCTCTTCGGTCTCGAGATCCCGCGAAGCCGCGACCGACATGGCGGTGGCGTGGCGCTCCTTCCAGTCGATCATCCTGTCGTGCAAGCGCTGCGCCGGGTTCATGCGCCGATTCTAAGCGAGGGGTGCTCACGCCGTGCCCGTGTGCTCTGAATCGGCATGCCCCGCCATCACTCCGCGCGGCACGAGCCGCTGCCCGACCCACACCCGGCGGCACGACCGGGCACGAGGCATCAGGCAGGCACGGGGCGAGCACGTCGTGGTGCTCGCGGACCAGCTGGTCAACGTGCAGCATGCGTTGGTGGACCGTGCCAGTCGCGAGTCCGGCTGCGAGTAGGTGGTTGCGGTACTCCTTGACGTACATAGCGGTGATCCTTCGGGTGTCTGCCGTCCGGGTAGGCGGCGTGCGTGTGGTGAGCACGAGCCTGGGAGGATCGAAGGTTAGGGCGAGGACCCTGACGTGCGTTCATCTGGTTCGGCGTACCGTCGGCGGCCCGTGTCACGACCGAAGGTCGCTCGGGTGGACGCGGCTCTGCTCGCCGTCGTCGAACCGGAACTCCACGCTGCTCGAGTACACGCGCACGATCCGCCCGGGTCGCGAGGCGCGGCCGGACATGCCGACGAACGTCGCGCGCCGGTGGCCGCTCCGAGTCCGCTCGCGGAGCTGCTCGATCGTCATGCGGTCACCGCCGTCGGGAAGGTGATGACATCGCCGGCGTAGTCCTGCTTCTCGTCGTGGCGACGGTTGCCGAGTCGTTCGGAGAGGCTCAGGATCGCGGCAGTCTTGGGACCGGCAGGTTCTTGGTTCGAGTCCGAGTCGGGGAGCCAATCGAGACAATGGCCCTCCGCATCAGCGGAGGGCCGTTGTCGTTCTCGTCGGATCCGCCGAGGCACGGCGCCGCGATGCTGTGCCCGGGATCAGTACCCGGCAGCCGGATCGACGACCCCGATGAACCCGGTGCCGTCTCCGCTGAGGAACGCCGCGGTGTTCACGCGGATCCGTTCGGCGAGCAGCGGCGCCACCATGTCCGGGGTGTCCGCCTGGTGGGGCGTGATGACCACGCCCGGCTCGTCCCACAGGGGATGGCCGTCGGGCAGCGGTTCGGGATCGGTGACGTCGAGGCCCGCGCCGGCGATCTGCCCGCTCCGCAGCGCGGCGAGCAGCGCGTCGGTGTCGACGAGTCCGCCACGGGCGATGTTCACGATCCGGACCGAGGGACGCATGCGCGCCAGGCGGTCGGCGTCGAGCAGTCGCGCGGTGCCGGACGTCATCGCGGCGGCGATCATCACGACGTCGGCATCCGGCAGGACCTCGTCGATGTGGTCGACGGTGACGGTGCGCGCCGCTCCGGGCACGGGCTCCGAGGACCGTCGGACGACGGTGACCTCGGTGTCGAACGGGGCGAGCAACCGGATGTACTCGAGGGCGATCCCGCCCGCACCGATGACGACGACGTTCCGTCCGTACAGCGACACGCCCTCGGGCTCGGTCGCCCAGCTCGTCGCCCGGGCGCGCTTCGGCAGCACGCGGAGCGTCGCGAGCGTCAGGGCGAGCGCGTGCTCGGCCACCGGCTCCGCGTAGGCACCCTTCGCGCTCGTGAACAGCACGTGGTCGCCGTGGTCCGCGATGAGGTCGGCGAAGGCGTCGACGCCGGCGAACGGCAGCTGGACCCACGTCACGCCGGGTGAGGCCGCGAGCGCGTCCGCCAGGCCCTGCGCGTCGCGCGCGTCGAGCCAGACGATGCCCCGCGTGTCCGCCGAGGCCAGCGCGACGGAGCCGCCCGCCGCCTCCACCGCGGCGACGTGCAGGTCCGCCGGGGCCGGGAGGACCGCGACCGGGCCCGGGGTCGGGACCGGTCCCGGGAGGGGCCGCCCGGCGTCGGTCACGACGGCGCGGTGGCCGCGGGTCGCTTGCTGCCGTTCGTTGGTGCTCACACGGTTCCTTCGGTGGTCGTGGCCGCGACGGCCGTCTCGATCGGGGGTGCCATCCGACGCGAGGTCGGCTTGGCCCGCTTGACGGGCCGTGCGGCGGTCGCGGCGAGGGTCTTGACGTAGGGGTCGAGTGGCGCGTCGAACACCTCGTCGAAGGTGCCGAGCCCGACGAGCCGCCCCTCGCGGAGCACGGCGACGCGGTCGGCCAGGGCACGGGCCTCCCGGACGTCGCTCGAGACGACGACCGCCGAGAACCCGAGGGCGCGCTGGATGGTCGCGAGGGCCTCGAGCACGGACTGGCGGACGAGGACGTCGACGCCCCGCGCGGGCTCGTCGGCCACGAGGAGCTGCGGCTCGAGCACGAGCGCCCGGGCGAGGGCGACGCGCTGCCGCTGCCCGCTCGAGAGCTCCCACGTGTGCGAGCGCATGATCCCGAGCGGCAGGTGCACGGCGTCGACGAGGCGCGCGACCATGAGGCCGGCGACCTTCCGGTCGAACCGTCGGTCCCGCGCGTACACCGGCTCGGCGATCGCCTCGCCGACGGTCAGGTCCGGGCTCAGGTGGTCGGCCGCGTCCTGACTCAGGTAGCCGATCGTGCCGGTCAGCCGGGTGCGGCGCCGCGAGTGCGTGCCGAGCCGACGCAGGCCCTGTCCGAGCACGGTGAGCTCGCCGCCGACGATGTGCCGACGGGCCGATGCCTCGCCCTCGCGCGGGTCCCCCACCTGTCCGGCGATCGCCGCGGCGAGGGTCGACTTGCCCGACCCGGAACCACCGAGCACGGCGAGGATCTCGCCCTGCTGCACCGTGAGGCTGACGCCGTCGATGGCACGGACCGGCCGGGCCGCGCCCGTGCCGCGGTACTCGATCGACACGTCGTCCGCGATGACCGCGGGACCGTTCACCCCGACCATGCGTCCCCTTCCTGATCGCGGGAGCCGTCGATCACTGCGCCGCCAGCTGCTCCAGGGTACGCCGTCGCTCCGCCTGCTCCGCCGGGTCCGGGACCGGCAGGGACGCGAGGAGGCGCTGGGTGTACGGATGCCGGGGCGCGCCGAGGACCTCGGCCGCGGTGCCCTCCTCGACGAGGTCGCCGCGGTACAGCACGGCGATCCGGTCGGACAGCGCGCCGACGACGGCGAGGTCGTGGCTGATGAACAACGACGCGAACCCGAGGTCCTGCTGGAGCTCGAGGAACAGTTCGAGCACGCGGGCCTGCACGGACACGTCGAGCGCACTCGTCGGTTCGTCGGCGATGAGCAGCTTCGGCCGCAGCGCGAGCGACCGCGCGAGCGACGCGCGCTGCCGCTGACCGCCCGAGAGCTCGTGCGGGAACCGCTCGCCGTACGCCCGGGGCAGCTGGACGGCCTCGAGCAGTTCGTCGACCCGTGCGCGGGCGGCGCGCGGGGACCGGGCCTCACCATGCACGACGAGCGGCTCGGCCACGGCCTCCGCGATCGTCAGCAGCGGGTTGAAGCTCGTCGCGGGGTCCTGGAACACGAACCCGATCTCCTTGCGACGGGGCTTGAAGTCGCGCTCGCGGTAGCCGAGCATCTCGGTGCCGAGCACCTCGAGGGACCCGCCGGTCACGCGCGTGAGGCCCGCGATCGCCCGGCCGATGGTCGTCTTGCCGGACCCCGACTCGCCCACGAGTCCCAGGACCTCGCCCGGGCGGATCGCCAGGTCGACGCCCTTGACGGCGCGGAACGCGGGCGATCCGAGCCGCCCCGGGTACTCGATCTCGAGACCGCGAGCCCGCACGACCGGCGCGACGGACTCGTCGACCAGCGCCCGCCGGTCGCTCGTCGTCGCGGCCGACAGCCGCGGCACGGCCGCGAGCAGGCGCTTCGTGTAGTCGGCGGTCGGCGCGGCGAACAGCGTTCGTACGTCGGCCTCCTCGACGACCTCGCCCTGGTACATCACGGCCACCCGGTCCGCGAGGTCGGCGACCACGCCCATGTTGTGGGTGATGAGGACGATGGCGGCACCGAACTCGTCGCGGCAGCGCCGGAGCAGGTCGAGGATCTCCGCCTGCACGGTGACGTCGAGGGCCGTCGTCGGCTCGTCCGCGATGATCACGCTCGGCTCGAGGACGAGGGCCATGGCGATGACGACGCGCTGCTTCTGACCGCCGGAGAACTGGTGCGGGTAGTGGTCGACCCGCTGCTCGGGGTCGGGGATCCCGACGCGGCGCAGGTACTCGATGGCGCGCTTCCGGGCCTCGTGCTTCGAGACCCCACCGTGGGCACGGATGCCCTCGGCGATCTGCCACCCGACCGTGAACACGGGGTTCAGCGCGGTCGACGGCTCCTGGAACACCATCGCGCCCGCGGTGCCGCGGAGTTCCCGGAGCCGCTGCGACGAGACGCGCACGACGTCGTCGCCGCCGAGCACGACCGCACCCGACACGGTGGCGGTCTCCGGGAGCAGCCGCAGCATGCTCCGGGCCGTCACCGACTTGCCGGACCCGGACTCGCCGACCAGGGCCAGGACCTCACCCGGCCGCACGTCGATCGACACGTGGTCGACCGCGGCGACTGCACCGTTGTCCGTGGCGAAGGTGACCGACAGGTCGTCGACGGTCGCCACCGCCTCCCCGGTGCTCCGACCGTTCTGGAGGCGCGGCGCGGCGCCCGCCTCGTTCGTCGCGTCCGTCATGCGCCCGCTCCTTCCGTGGCCGCGGCCGGGACCGGCCGCTCGGTGACCCGCTGCTTCGCGCGGCGGCGCGCACGGAGGCGGGGGTCGGAGATGTCGTTGAGGCTCTCGCCGATGAAGGTGACCCCGAGCACGAGCAGCACGATCGCGATGCCCGGGTAGACACCCGTCCACCAGATCCCGCTCGCGGTGTCGGACAGGGCGCGGTTGAGGTCGTACCCCCACTCCGAGCCCGCGGTCGGGCCGATGCCGAAGCCGAGGAACCCGAGGCTCGCGAGCGTCAGGATCGCGTCCGACGCGTTGAGCGTCAGGATGAGCGGCAGGCTGCGCGTCGCGTTCCGGAGCACGTGGCGCGTCATGATGCGCCACGGGTTCGTGCCGACGACGCGGGCCGACTCCACGAACGCCTCGCCCTTGAGCCGGACGGCCTCGGCACGGATGACGCGGAAGTACTGCGGCACGTACACGACCGTGATCGAGATGCCTGCCGAGACGATGCCGCCCGCGTAGCTCGACTGACCGCCGGAGATCACGATCGACACGACGATCGCGAGCAGGAGGGACGGAAACGCGTACACGGCGTCGGCGACGACCACGAGCACCCGGTCGAGCCAGCCGCCGATGTACCCGGAGACCATGCCGAGCAGGACGCCGACGACGATGGAGATCACGACCGCGACGACGACCACGAGGACCGCGGTGCGGGCGCCGAACACCACCCGGCTGAACACGTCGAACCCACCGACGGTCGTGCCCCAGACGTGCGTGCTGCTCGGGGCGCCGGTGCGTGGGAACGGATGGCCCGCGCCGTCCTGCAACTGCGCGAACCCGTACGGCGCGATGAGCGGCGCGAAGAGGGCGACGAGCAGGAACAGCGCGCAGATGACGACTCCGGTGACGAGCATCGCCCGCTGCCACCCGACGCTCCGCCGGAGCTGTTCGACGATCGGCAGGCGCTTCCACCAGGCCTCGCGGCGGTCGAGGAGGGCCACGTCGGACATCTCAGTACCTCACTCTCGGGTCGATGAGTGCCGCGACCACGTCGACGACGAAGTTCGTGACGGCGACGATGACGGCGAGGACCGCGACGATCCCCTGCACGGCGACGAAGTCGCGCGCGGACAGGTACTGCTGGAGCTCGAACCCGAGTCCCCGCCACCCGAAGGTCGTCTCGGTGAGCACGGACCCGCCGAGGAGCATGGCGATCTGCAGCCCCATGACGGTGATGATCGGCACGAGGGCGGGCCGGAACGCGTGCGTGCGCACGAGCCGGGACTCGCGGACGCCACGCGACCGGGCGGCGTCGACGTAGTCGGACCCGAGGGAGCCGATCATGTTCGCGCGGACGAGGCGCAGGAAGATGCCCGCCGTCAGCAGACCGAGCGTGAACGCCGGCAGCACCGCGTGCTGCAGGACGTCGCCGATGATGACGCCGTTCCCGGTCCGGAGCGCGTCGACGAGGTAGATGCCCGTTGCGCCGGGGACGTTGTTCAGCGCGAGTTCGACCCGGGTCGAGGCGCGGTCGCCGAGCGGCAGCCACCCGAGCCAGATCGAGAACACGAGCTTGAGCAGCAGACCGCCGAAGAACACGGGGGTCGCGTACGTCAGGATCGCCAGGCCCCGGAGGAGGACGTCCGGCCACTTGTCGCGCATGTACGCGGCGAGCATGCCGAGCGGGATGCCGAGCACGAGCGCGATGATGAGCGCGTAGAACACGAGCTCGACCGTCGCACCGCCGTACTCGAGGATGATCTGGCTGATCGGTCGGTGGTCCGTGACCGTCGTGCCGAAGTCGCCGCGGACGATCTGTCCGAGGTACTGCAGGTACTGCACGATCACCGGGCGGTCGTACCCGGCGGCGTGCAGCCGTTCCTGCAGCTGCTCGGGCGTCAGGCGTCCACCCACCGAGGCGACGATCGGGTTCCCGATGACGCGCATGAGGAAGAACACGAGCGTCACGAGGATGAAGACGGTCGGGAAGATGAGGAGGAACCGGACGAGGACGTACCGTCCGAGCCCTCCCCCGCCGGCCGAGCGACGAGCGGCGGTCGCCTTCGTCGGCTCCGCCGCCACGGGGTCCGCGTTGGTCACGGTCACGAGTGCTGTGTGCCTTTCTGTCCGGTGCCGGTCGGGAGGGACGGTTCGCGCCCGCCTCGTCGGCGTGCGGACCGTACCGGGGTCGCCCCGGTCCTCCCGGTCGGGCAACGAGAGGGGGCGCCCCGGTCGGAGCGCCCCCTGCACGTGGTGCCGAGATTACTTGGTGAGCGTCCCGTACCGGAACTTGAACGAGGGGTCGAGCACGAGGCCCTTGACGTCCTTGCTCGCGACGGCGACCTGCTTGCCCTGGAGGAGGGGCAGGGTGGAGATCTGCTCGGCCTCACGCTGCTGCGCCTGACCGATGATGTCCGCACGCTTCGTCTTGTCGGACTCCGCCTGCTCCTGCGCGATCAGCTTCTGGATCGTCGGGTCGTCGTAGTGGTTCTGCACGAAGTTGTCCTTGGTGAAGAACGGCGACAGGTAGTTGTCCGCGTCCGAGAAGTCCGGGAACCAGCCGAGCTGGTACTCCGGGTAGGCGTCCTTCACGCGCTCGGCCGAGTAGGTCGTGTACAGCGTCGACTGGATGTTGACGTCGAACAGGCCCGAGTTGTCGAGCTGGGTCTTGAGGAGCGCGTACTCGTCGTCGCTCGCCTCGCCGTAGTGGTCCGGCGCGTACTGGATGTTGAGCGTCACCTTGCCGGTCACACCCGCGTCGGCGAGGGTCTTCTTCGCCTTCTGGACGTCCGGGCCGCCGTTGCCGTCGCCATAGAGCGTCTTGAAGGGCGTGGTCGCACCGGTCAGGCCGTCCGGCACCATCGAGTAGGCGGGCGTGTACGTGTTGTCGTACACCTGCTTGGCGAGGGCGCTGCGGTCCACGACGTCGGCGACGGCCTTGCGGACCGCGAGGGCTTTGGCCGGGTCCTTCTCGCTCGTCGTCGCGCCGAACGGCTGCGTGTTGAAGTTGAAGACGACGTAGCGGAGCTCGCCACCCGGGCCGTAGGTGACCTTGAGGTCCTTCTTCTTCGCCAGGTTCGTGACGTCGGTCGACGTGAAGGAGCGGTACGCCACGTCGACGTCGCCCTTCTGCACCGCGAGCTTGAGGTCGGTCTCCTTGGTGAAGTACTGGGCCGTCACCTGGTCGGTCTTCGCCTTGCCGAGCACGCCGTCGTACTTGTCGTTGCGGGCGTACTGGATGAGGTCGTTCTGCTTGTACGACGTGATCTTGTACTGGCCCGCGAAGGCGTCGCCGGAGACGATCTTCGACGCCGGCGTCAGCTTGGTCGCCGAGAACACCTGCTCGTCGACGATCGGACCGGCCGGGCTCGACAGCACCTGCGGCCAGGTCTGGTCGGCGTGGTTCAGGTGGAACACGACCGTCGTCGCGTTCGGGGTCGAGATGCTCTTCATGTTGGCGAGCAGCGACTGCGGACCGTTCGGGTTGTTGATCTTGACCTCGCGGTCGAACGAGAACTTGACGTCGCTCGAGGTGAGCTTGTGCCCGTTCGCGAACTCGAGGCCCTTCTTGAGGGTGACCGTGTAGGTCGTCGGGTTCGTGAAGGTGCCCTTGGTCGCGATGTCCGGCTTGACGTCCGGGCTGCCCGACGGCGTGTTCATGAGGAACGGGAACACCTGGTTCTGGACCACGAAGGACCCGGTGTCGTACGACCCGGCCGGGTCCAGCGAGACGATGCTGTCGCTCGTGCCGACGATCAGGCCGTTCAGGTTCGAGGACGAGCCGCCGCCCGCACAGCCGGTGAGCACGAGCGTCGTCGCCAGGGCCCCTCCGGCGAGCACGGCGGCGCGCTTGCCCAGCTTGGTCACGGAAGCCATGTCCGTATGCCTCTCTGTCATGGATGCAGGAGTCCTCGGTCGCGCGTGTGGATCTGCTGGGCGCGCGAGGACACTCAAGATTGGCACCCCCGCCACCTGGAGGACGAATCGGGGGACGTTTGTTTACACCGTCGTAATACCGTCCGGCCGGACGGAAGCGTGCTCCGGCGCACGTCGGCGCGCGGCGTCAAGCCGATTCGGCGTCCGCTTTGAGCCGTATCCGCTGCGCGTCGATCGCGACGAGCTGCCGCTGGAGCTCGGCGCGGCGATCGGCCTGCTCGTGCGGGTCGGTGCGCTGGAGCTGTCCGAGCAGGGACGCCTTCCGGGCGAGCAGGTCCCGTTCGACGAGGGCCACGACGATGCTGCGGCAGTACAACGCCAGGTCCTCATCCGTACGGGCGGGCAGCGGCGCGACGGCGAGTTCCTGGACGAACGGGGCGAACGGCCCGGGTACGTCGCCGAGCACTCGGTCGAGCCACCCCGGTCCACCGAGTGCGTCCCCGTTCGCCACGACGGCGTCGCGCACGACCGCGAGCACCGGGGCCGTGAACACCGCACCCGCCGTGAGCCCGACGAGCGTGGCACCGACCCGTTCGGGCTGCTGGACCATCGCCATGACGGCGTCGCGCTCCATGCGCGTGATCGGGTCGTTCGGGAGCGCGCGGAGCGTCGCGGTCGGGGCGTCGTCCGGAGCCGGGGCACCGGTGCCGCCCGTGCCACCCGGCGCGAGCGCACGGGCCCCGGCCGCGCCGGACGCTGCTCCCGTGCGGCCGTCGGCACCGCGGACTCCCCCGGTGCCATCGGCGTACCGGGACCCCGCCGCGGCGGATCGTCCCGGCCCGGCAGCGTCACCGGAGGTGCCCTGCCGGCGCCGCGCGGTCTCGACGGCGCTGCGGACCTCACCGATGTCCATGCCGAGCCAGCCCGCGAGTTCACGGACGTAGCCCTGCGTCATCGCGCGGTCCCGGATGCCGGCGAGCACGGGAGCCGCGGCCCGCAACGCGGCCACGCGCCCCTCGACCGTCTCGAGGTCGTGGCCGTCCAGCGTCCGCCGGATCATGAACTCGAACATCGGGCGTCGCCCGGCGACGAGCCGGCGGATCGCGTCGTCACCCCGAGCGAGGCGGAGGTCGCACGGGTCGAGTCCGCCCGGGGCGACCGCGACGAACGTCTGCGCGGCGAACCGTTGCTCCTCCGCGAAGGCCCGGGAGGCCGCGCGCTGACCGGCCTCGTCCGGGTCGAAGGTGAACACGACCTCGCCCGTGGCGGACGGGTCGCGCCCGGACACGTCGCCGAGCATGGGGCGGAGGACCTTGATGTGGTCGACGCCGAACGCCGTGCCACAGGTCGCGACGGCCGTCGTCACACCCGCGAGGTGGCACGCCATGACGTCGGTGTAGCCCTCGACGATGACGACCTGCTTGCTCTTCGAGATGTCCCGGCGAGCGAGGTCGAGCCCGTAGAGCACCTGGCTCTTGTGGTACACGGGCGTCTCGGGGGTGTTGAGGTACTTCGGCCCCTTGTCGTCGTCGAGCAGCCGCCGCGCGCCGAAGCCGATGGTGGCTCCCGTGACGTCGCGGATGGGCCAGATGAGCCGTCCGCGGAAGCGGTCGTACGGGGACCGATCGCCCTGGCTGACGAGGCCGGCGGTGACGATCTCCTCGAGGCTGAACCCCCGTCCGCGCAGGTGGTCCCGGAGGGCGTCGTACGACTTCGGGGCGAACCCGATGCCGAACCGCGCCGCCGCGGCGGGGTCGAACCCGCGTTCGCCGAGGAACCGCCGGGCGGGTTCGGCACCCGGGGTCGTGAGCTGCTCGATGAACCAGGTGGCCGCGGCCTCGTTCGCGGCGAGCAGGCGGGCACGAGTGTTGTGGTCGGTGCGGGGGCCGTCGCCGTCCTCGTAGTGGAGCGTGAAGCCGATCTTGGCGGCCATCCGCTCGACGGCCTCCTGGAACGTCGTGTGGTCCATCTTCATGAGGAAGCTGTAGACGTCGCCGTCCTCGCCGCACCCGAAGCAGTGGTACCGACCGACCTGGGGCCGCACGTGGAACGAGGGGGTCCGCTCGTCGTGGAACGGGCAGAGTCCCTTGAGGGAACCGACGCCGGCGGACTTCAGCGTCACGTAGTCCCCCACGACGTCGGCGATGTTCACACGCTGACGCACCTCGTCGATGTCGTCCCGCGTGATGAGTCCCGCCACGCGACGATCCTACGCGGCGGCGCCGACCCCGACTGCGGACCCGGCGTCGGGGGGTGGACAGGTCCCGCGCCCCGGGACCGGGTTTAGACCGCGATGTGCACGGTCTCGCGCACGCCCGCGACGAGGCGCTTGTGCCATGCGAGCGCGCCCTGGTCGGTCAGGCTCGCGACCTGGTCCACGACGGCTCGACGCCGGCCGGCGTCGTCGGTGGCCGCCCGCCAGTCCGCGGCGAACCCGGGCTCGAGCTCGCGGTCCTCCGCCGCGACGAGCGCGTCGAGGAGTTCGGTGAGCACCGCCCGCTGGCGTTCGTACACGGGCTGCCGGTCGCCCTGCGTCATGACGAAGGCCGCGACGATGCCCTTGAGCACCGCGATCTCGCCGATGATCTCGGGCGGGACGACGACGCTCGCCGCGAACCGGACCAGGCTGCCCGAGGCGTAGGAGGCCCGCGTCGCCTGGGTCGCGGTGCGGGCGAACCGGCCGATGAACTGGCTCGTCAGGTTCTTGAGCCGGGCCTGCGCGACGCGGGAGCCGTCGTACGAGGTCATCCACAGCGACAGCGACCGCAGCCGGTCGAACGCCTCGAGGAGTTCGTCCCGGCTCAGGGTGTCGCCGACCCAGGCGTGCATGGCGGACACGATGTCGTTCTCGCCGACGCGGTCCCCGAGGGCGGCCACGTCGATGAACCCGGCCACGACGGCGTCCTCGAAGTCGTGCACCGAGTACGCGATGTCGTCGGACAGGTCCATGACCTGGGCCTCGATGCACCGCTGCCGCCGTGGTGCGCCCGAGCGGAGCCACGTGAACGCGTCGACGTCGTCGTCGTAGAACCCGAACTTCCGCCGGCCCGACGACGGTTCGAGCACGCCCTGCGCCGCTGGCCACGGGTACTTGCAGCTCGCGTCGAGGCTCGCCCGCGTCAGGTTCAGTCCGTAGGGCCGGCCGTCCTCGCCGTAGAGCTTCGGCTCGATGCGCGTGAGGAGCCGGAGCGTCTGCGCGTTGCCCTCGAACCCGCCGATGTCCGCCGCCCAGGCGTTGATCGCGGTCTCGCCGTTGTGGCCGAACGGCGGGTGTCCGATGTCGTGGGCCAGGCACGCGGTGTCCACGACGTCCGGGTCGAGCCCGAGGCTGTCCGCGAGCTCCCGTCCGACCTGGGCGACCTCGAGCGAGTGCGTCAGGCGGTTGCGGGCGAAGTCGAGGCCGGTGGTCGGGCTGAGCACCTGCGTCTTGGCCGCGAGCCGCCGGAGCGCGCTCGAGTGCAGCAGGCGGGCGCGGTCACGGGCGAAGTCGCTCCGTCGGCTCGAGTGTTCCTCGGGCAGCCACCGCTCGGCGTCGGCGGGGCCGTAGCTCGCCAACCCGCCGTGCCCCGTCAGGGAGTCCATCAGCCGCCCGAGTGGTGCAGCTCGGCCGCGGCGAGGACCTGCCGGAACTCCGCGTCGACGTCGCGGCTCTCGAGCCACCGGTCCGGCAGCGCGGTCTTCTTCGGGTGTCCCGCGCGACCCCGTGGGCCCTCGACGTCGGCACCCGGGTAGGGAGCGGACCAGTCGAGTCGGCCGAGGAGGTCGTCGATCTCCTGCAGACTCGACGCCATCGCGAGTGCGGATCGGACCTCACCGCCGATCGGGTAGCCCTTGAAGTACCAGGCGACGTGCTTCCGGATGTCGCGGCAACCGTGCTCCTCGGACTCGAGGAACTCGACGAGGAGTTCCGCGTGCCGCCGGAACGCGACCGCGACCTCGCCGAGCGAGGGCATCGCCCGGACGTCCTCGCCGCGGAAGGCCGCCGCCAGGTCGCCGAACAGCCAGGGGCGACCGAGGCACCCGCGACCGACGACGACGCCGTCGCACCCGGTCTCGTCGACCATGCGCAGCGCGTCGGCCGCCGACCAGATGTCACCGTTCCCGAGTACCGGCAGGTCGGTGATCGTCTCCTTGAGGGTCGCGATCGCCGACCAGTCCGCCTGGCCCGAGTAGTGCTCGTTCGCCGTCCGGGCGTGGAGCGAGATCGCCGCGACACCGGCGTCCCGCGCGATCCGCGCGGCGTCGAGGTACGTCAGGTGGTCCGCGTCGATCCCCTTGCGCATCTTGACCGTGACCGGCACGTCGCCAGCGGCGCGGACCGTCTTGGTCACGAGCTCGCGGAACAGGTCCAGTTTCCAGGGCAGTGCTGCCCCTCCGCCCTTGCGGGTGACCTTCGGCACGGGGCACCCGAAGTTCAGGTCGATGTGGTCGGCGCGGTCCTCCGCGACGAGCATGGTCGCCGCCTCGGCCACCGTGTTCGGCTCGACGCCGTACAGCTGGATCGACCGCGGGGTCTCGGACTCGTGGTGCTGGATGAGCTGCATCGACACCGGTGTCCGCTCGACGAGCGCCCGCGACGTGATCATCTCGCACACGTAGAGGCCGGCGCCGTACTCGCGGCAGAGGCGGCGGTACGCCATGTTGGTGATCCCCGCCATGGGGGCGAGCACGACCGGCGCCGCGACCTCGATGGGGCCGATGCGCAGGGGCGCTGCGGGTGCACTCGTGATCGTCATCGTCCTCCATTGTCCCAGATGCTCGGTGTCGGAGCGCCGCGCCGGATCCCCCTGTTAGCGTCTCGAGCATGACGACCGCCATGGACGGCCCCGACCGCTTCGTCGCCGACGCCGCCGCTCGTGGGCTCGAGGTCGAGATCGTGGAGCGGGGCCCGTCCGCCTCGCTCGGGGAGGCCGCGGCCGCGCTCGGCATCCAGCCCGGCGACATCGTCAAGTCGCTCGTGGTCAAGCGGCACGACGGCGGGTACCTGTTCGCGCTCGTGCCGGGCGGCCGCAGCATCGCCTGGAAGAAGCTCCGCGCGGTCGTCGGTGTCAACAAGCTGTCGATGCCCGACGCGGGTACCGCGCTCGAGGCCACCGGCTACGAACGCGGCACGATCACGCCGATCGGCAGCACGACGCCGTGGCCGGTGTACGCCGACGAGCGGATCGCCGGCCGCCGCATCGCGATGGGCAGCGGTCGCCACGGCGCGAGCGCCTTCGTCGACGCGGACGCGCTCGTCGCCGCCTACGGTGCCGTCGTCGCCGACATCACCGACGAGGAACCGCAGCGCTCCTGACCCGCCCCGGTCCGGCCCGTCCCCGTTCCGCGAGATCGCAGTCGTTGCCACTGTCGCCGCGCCCAGAACGGCAACGACTGCGATCTCGCGCCCGTGATGGCGCGTCGGCGGTCTAGTCAGGGACCTCGGTCCAGGCGCCCTCGGCACCCGGCACGAAGCAGACGTCGCCCTCGCAGACCGGCGCGCCTCCGGCCAGGTCGAGCGCCACCAGCCCACCACCAGTCGGGAGGAGCGGGACCGGTCGCTGCACCGCCTCCCGTCCGTCGAGACCCGGCAGCGCGCTCATCGTGCGCCCTCGGCGACGACCGCCGCGTCGGCGTCCGCGTCGTCAGCTGCTCGCGCCGTCGTCGCGGCGACGTCCTCCGCGGTCCGCATCGCGACCACCTGCTCGAGCACCTGCGTGAAGGTGGCGGGATCCTGGGCACCCGACACCCCGTACTTGCCGTCGATGACGAAGAACGGGACGCCCGTGATGCCGAACGCCTGCGCCTGCGCCTGGTCGGCACGCACGGCGTCGAGCTGCGCGTCGTCCCGGAGGACGGCGAGGACCTCGTCACGGTCGAGACCGACCTCGGCACCGAGGTCCGCCAGGTCGTCGTCGTGCCCGACGTGGCGACCCTCCACGAAGTAGGCGGCGAACATGCGCTCGACCATGGGCAGCTGCAGGCCCTTGGTCTTGGCGAGGTGGATCACCTGGTGCGCCTTCACCGTGTTCGTGTGGTGGAGCGTGTCGTAGTGGTACTCGAGGCCGACCCCGGCCGCGATCCCCGTCACCGTGTCGATCATCTGCTGCGCCTGCGCGACCGGCAGCCCCTTGTGGCGCGCCAGGAACTCCGCCTCGCTGCCCTCGAAGTCGACCGGGGTGTCCGGGCTGAGCTCGAACGAGTGGTACTCGATCTCGATCCCGGTGGTCTCCGCGGACCCGGCCGTGAAGGCCGCCGCACCCGCCTCGAACCTGCGCTTGCCGATGTAACACCAGGGGCAGGCGATGTCGGACCAGACATCGACCTTCACGGTTTCGCTCATGACGGGCGCAACCCCGGCCCTCCCGGCCGCATTCCCGCGGTCGGGAGGGCCGGGGCGGCCGGTCGACTACGCGCCGACGAGGCGTGACCCGAGGTACCCCTGGAGCTGGTCGAGCGCCACGCGCTCCTGCCCCATCGTGTCGCGCTCGCGGACGGTGACGGCGCGGTCCTCGAGCGTGTCGAAGTCGACGGTGATGCAGAACGGGGTGCCGATCTCGTCGTGCCGGCGGTACCGACGGCCGATCGCACCGGCGTCGTCGAAGTCGACGTTCCACAACTGTCGGAGGTCGTCGGCGAGGCCGCGCGCGACGGGCGACAGCTGCTCGTTGCGCGACAGCGGCAGCACGGCGGCCTTGACCGGGGCGAGACGGGGGTCCAGGCGCAGGACCGTGCGCTTGTCGACGCCGCCCTTGGCGTTCGGGGCCTCGTCCTCGTGGTAGGCGTCGAGCAGGAACGCCATGAGGGCGCGGGTGAGTCCGAACGACGGTTCGATGACGTACGGCGTGTACCGCTCGCCGGACGCCTGGTCGAAGTACCGGAGGTCCTGGCCCGACGCGTCGATGTGGTTCGTCAGGTCGAAGTCGGTGCGGTTCGCGACGCCCATGAGCTCGCCCCACTCCCCCGACACGAAGCCGAAGCGGTACTCGATGTCCGCGGTGGCGTCGGAGTAGTGCGCCCGCTCGCCGTCCGGTACGTCGAAGCGGCGCAGGTGCTCCGGGTCGATGCCCAGGTCGGTGTACCAGGCGACGGCGTCCGTGATCCAGCGCTCGTACCACTCGGCGGCCTCCGCCGGGGGCACGAAGTACTCGATCTCCATCTGCTCGAACTCACGCGTGCGGAAGATGAAGTTGCCGGGCGTGATCTCGTTGCGGAACGCCTTGCCGACCTGGCCGATGCCGAACGGGGGCTTCATCCGGCTCGTGGTGACGACCTGCGCGAAGTCGACGAAGATGCCCTGCGCGGTCTCCGGCCGGAGGAAGTTCAGGCCCTCCTCGTTGTCGACCGGCCCGAGGTAGGTCTTGAGCATCCCCGAGAAGTTCTGCGGCTCGGTCCACTGGCCGCGCGTGCCGCAGTTCGGGCAGGCGATCTCGGCCATGCCGCCCTCGGGCTGCCGGTCCTTCTTCGCGACGAACGCGTCCACCAGGTGGTCCTGCCGGAACCGGTGGTGGCAGTGCAGGCACTCGACGAGCGGGTCCGTGAAGGTCGCGACGTGACCCGAGGCCTCCCACACCTTGCGGGGCAGGATCACCGCGGAGTCGAGGCCCACCATGTCCCCACGGCCACGGACGAACCGCTGCCACCACTGGCGCTTGATGTTCTCCTTGAGCTCGACGCCGAGGGGCCCGTAGTCCCACGCCGACCGCGATCCGCCGTAGATCTCGCCGGACTGGAAGACGAAGCCACGACGTTTCGCGAGGGCGATGACGTTGTCGAGACGGGAGGGCTGTGCCAAAGGGTGCTCCAGAGGTCGCCGAGCTGGATGCCCGGTGCGGTGACGTACCGGGCAATGCTACCGGCGGCACTCCGCCTGTGCGGGCGCTCAGCGCCCACAGCCGACACCGAGCGGACCGTGATCGGACCGGTACGCCACGTCGTCGGGGAATGCGTACCGTCATGTCCAGTTGACGATCGGTCAACAAACACCACGAACGACAGGACGAGATCCGATGACAACACACCGCGTGCGTGGCGGCAGCAGCCGTGCGCTCGCTTGGGGGACCACGATCGCGCTCGGCGTCACCACCGCCCTCGCGATCACCGGCTGCACCGCCGGTACCACCCGAC
This sequence comes from Curtobacterium sp. MCBD17_040, assembly GCF_003234805.2. Taxonomy (GTDB): domain Bacteria; phylum Actinomycetota; class Actinomycetes; order Actinomycetales; family Microbacteriaceae; genus Curtobacterium. Next base: position 1,362,490 of record NZ_CP126273.1, on the reverse strand, counting down.
CCGACGGGACCGCGGTCGCGCACCGCACCACGACGACGTCCTCTGCGAGCGCCGTGCCCACCGCTGCCTCGACACCCGCAACGACCGCCACGAGCTCCCCGACACCGAACAGCAGACCGACCACGCCGAGCGCGGCGCCGGCCGCGAGCACGCCGAGCAGCGATGCCCTCGTCGCGATGCTGCAGGACGCTCCGGTGCCGGCGCTCTGCGGGCACACCGCGGGGCGGCTCGTGCACGGTCGACTGCCCGCCCAGCCCGCGCACGCGGGGACGGTCGCCCTGTCCTCCCTCGTGGGCGAGGGGCGCTCCGAGGCGGCGCTCACCAGCGTCGGGTCGCTCGAGGGCGCCGGCAGCCACGACGTCGTCGCGGGTCTGTACTGCGACGCAGGCGGGGTCCCGTGGCCCGAGGTCGTCGGCGTCTGGCGGTGGACGAGCGGGACCAGCCTGCAGTTCGTGTCCGTCTACGCGCCCGAGCAGCTCTCCCACAACATCGTGTCCCTGCACAGCACGGTCGTCTCGGACGCCACGATCGACGTCGCGTGGACCGGACCCGCGCCGGGCAAGGACGACGCCGACGGCAGCGAGCACTCGAGCGCCGTCCTCACCCTGCGCGGCGGACAGCTCGTCGCGTCCGGGTACCGCTCGACCGTCGTCTGACGGTCGCGCCGCTGCTGCCGGCCGGTTCCGCGGCTCGCCACGGGACCGGCTGGCAGCGGGCCGGCTGGCTGCGGGCCGCCCGCGATGCCTGCGACGCTCAGGGGCGCGGCGTCGGCGCGTCCACGGCGCCGCCGAACCGTCGGTCCCGCGAGGCGTACAGCTGGATGGCGTCCCAGAGGTCCTGCCGGCGGAAGTCGGGCCACAGGCGGTCGAGGAACACCATCTCGGCGTACGCCGACTGCCAGAGCAGGAAGTTGCTCGTCCGCTGCTCCCCCGAGCTCCGGACGAACAGGTCGACGTCGGGCATCTCCGGCGTGTAGAGCCGTCGGGCGATCGCCTTCTCCGTGACCTGGGCGGGCCGCATCCGACCCGCGGCCACGTCGTCGGCGATGCTCCGGACGGCGTCGGCGATCTCGGTGCGGCCGCCGTAGTTGACGCACATCGTCAGCGTGAGCGTGTCGTTGCCGGCCGTCATCTGTTCGGCGTACTGCAGCTCGTCGATGACGCTCCGCCACAGCCGCGGCTTGCGTCCGGCCCAGCGCACGCGGACGCCCCACTCGTTCAGCTGGTCTCGACGGCGGTGCAGGACCTCGCGGTTGAACCCCATGAGGAACCGCACCTCGTCCGGCGAGCGCTTCCAGTTCTCGGTCGAGAACGCGTACGCCGACAGGTGCTTCACGCCGATCTGGACCGCACCCGCGACGACGTCGAGCAACGACGCCTCGCCTGCGCGGTGCCCCTCGATGCGGGTCAGACCGCGCTCGTTCGCCCATCGCCCGTTGCCGTCCATGACGACGGCGACGTGCTCCGGGACCGCGCCGGCCGGGAGGGACGGCGGCTGTTCACCGGTCCAGTCCAGCGGTCGGAACGGTTCCGCTGGCACGGATCGGCGGGGGCTCATGCGCTCGGGGTTCCTTCTGCTCGTCCTGCGGTCGGTCCGGGGGTCACCGGAACGGGGTGCTCACTCCGGTCGACGTGCGGGAGGGAGCGCAACGATCGTTCCAGGTGCCACTGCGCGTACGCCGCGACCACGCCGGAGGCCCGGGAGCGCGTCCGCTCGTCCGCCGCGTCGGCCGTCGGCCAGTCCCCGGCGAGCAGCGCACCGAGCAGGCCGAGCGTCACCGGATCGAGTCGTGGGGAGCCCGGCGGCGCCGCGCGGTCCGCGACGACCCCGCCGAGCTGCACGACGAACGCCGAGTGCGGGCCGGGATCGCCGGTGACGGCGCAGTCCCGGAAGCTCGGGGCCCACCCCGCGATGCTCATCGCGCGGAGCAGGTACGAGTCGAGGGTCAGGCTCGACGCGTGCTCCTGCCGGGACAGCGACCGGAGCGCCCCGACGAGGAGCAGGTACTGCTGCAGGCCCGCGTCGGCGTCGCTCAGCCGGTCGGCGGTCTCGACCATGGCACTCGCGGCCGTGTAGCTGCCGTAGTCGGCGACGATCTGCGCCCCGTACGACCCGATCGACTCGGCCTGCGTCACGATGTCGAGCGACCGGCCCTCGTAGAACTGCGCGTCGACGACCATGAACGGCTCGAGGCGCGCACCGAACTTGCTCGCGGTGCGCCGGACGCCCTTCGCCACGGCACGGACCTTGCCATGCTGCCGACTCAGCATCGTGACGATGCGGTCCGCCTCACCCAGCTTGTGGGTGCGGAGGACGACGCACTCGTCGCGGTACAGGGGCACCGGACCATGATCCCACGGGCCTCCGACGGCGCCGGCGCAGGGCCTCCGACCGCGCGCTGGCGCAGGGCCTCCGACGGCGCCGTCGCAGGGCGTCAGGCGGACGCGAGCACGGCCTCCCCGGCGACGGCACCGGCGCGCACCGCGCGGTTGACGGCCGACACGATCGCCTTGAGCGAGGCGGTCGCGATGTCGGCGTCGATGCCGACGCCCCACAGGCGGGAGCCATCGACGTCGAGCTCGACGTACGCGGCGGCCTTGGCGTCACCGGAGGCGCTCATGGTGTGCTCGACGTAGTCGTACAGCGTCACCGCGACGCCCTGGTCCGCGAGGATCCGGATGAACGCGTCGATCGGGCCGGTCCCGACCGCTTGGGCGTCCACCCCGCCGTCGTCGACGCGCATCGTCACGGTGAGCTGCGTCGTCCCACCGAAGTCGCTCGACGTCGCCGTCTTCGTGAGCTCGTAGCGGCCCCACTTGTCGTCCTCGGCGGGCGCCGGCAGGTACTCGTCGCTGAACAGCTCCCAGATCGCCTCGGACGTGAACTCGCCGCCCTCGGCATCGGTCCGCCGCTGCACCACGCCGGAGAACTCGATCTGCAGCCTGCGCGGCAGGTCCAGGGCGTGGTCCTGCTTGAGCAGGTACGCGACACCACCCTTGCCGGACTGGGAGTTCACGCGGATGACCGCTTCGTAGCTCCGGCCGATGTCCTTCGGGTCGACGGGCAGGTACGGCACCGCCCAGACCATGTCGTCGACACTGCTGCCTGCCGCCTCGGCCCGGGCCGTCATGGCCTCGAGCCCCTTCTTGATGGCGTCCTGGTGCGACCCGCTGAACGCGGTGTACACGAGGTCGCCCGCCCAGGGCTGTCGCTCGGGCACGGGCAGCTGGTTGCAGTACTCGACCGTGCGCTTGACCTGGTCGATGTCCGAGAAGTCGATCATCGGGTCGATGCCCTGCGTGAACAGGTTCATGCCGAGCGCGACGAGGTCCACGTTGCCCGTCCGCTCCCCGTTGCCGAACAGGCAGCCCTCGATCCGGTCGGCGCCGGCCATGTACCCGAGCTCGGCCGCGGCGACGGCGGTGCCGCGGTCGTTGTGCGGGTGGAGCGACAGGATCACGTTCTGCCGGTGGTTCAGGTGCCGCGACATCCACTCGATCGAGTCGGCGTAGACGTTCGGCGTCGCCATCTCGACGGTGGCGGGCAGGTTGATGACGACCTTGCGCTCCGGTGTCGGCTCGAGGACCTCGAGCACCTCGTTGCAGATGCGCAGCGCGACCTCGAGCTCGGTGCCCGTGTACGACTCCGGCGAGTACTCGTAGTACACCGTGGTGCCGTGACGGAGTGTGGCCTCGGCCGCCTTGCACATCCGGGCGCCCTCGAGCGCGATGTCGACGACCCCCTGCACGTCGGTCCGGAAGACGACGTCACGCTGGACGACGCTCGTCGAGTTGTACAGGTGGACGATGGCCTGCTTCGCCCCGTCGATCGCCTCGTACGTGCGGGCGATGAGGTGCTCGCGGGCCTGCGTCAGGACCTGGATCGTCACGTCGTCCGGGATCGCGCCTTCGTCGATCAGACTGCGGACGAAGTCGAAGTCGGTCTGCGAGGCGCTGGGGAACCCGACCTCGATCTCCTTGTAGCCCATGCGCACGAGCAGGTCGAACATCGCCCGCTTGCGGTCGGCGTCCATCGGGTCGATGAGGGCCTGGTTGCCGTCACGGAGGTCGACCGCGCACCAGCGGGGTGCCTCGGTGATCTGCTTCGTCGGCCAGGTGCGGTCCGGCAGGTCGACCGTGATCTGCTCGGAGAAGGGGACGTACTTGTGGATCGGCATCTCGGAGGGGCGCTGCGTGTTCTGCATGGTGGTCACTCGCTTCGTTGCTGGTCTCGTGTCGGCCGACGACGGACTCCGCGACGAGGGGGGCCGGTGGTCAGGCCTCGTCGCGGCGGCGAAGGAGGAGGAGTGCAGCGTGCATCGGCACCCACGGTAGCACCGCAGCGGCCACCGTGGGCGATGACGCCCAGGTGGCCGCGACCGGGAGGCCCCACCCCTCAGTCGACCGCGAGGGCCTCACGCGGTGTCACCCGCATCGCCCGACGCACCGGAGCGACGGTCGCCACGACGGCGAGCAGGAGCGCGCCGCCCACCACCACCGCCACGGTCACCGGTGGCAGGACGGGCGTCAGCGGGAAGTGCAGCGTTCCGAGCAGCGTCCGCGCCGCCAGCCAGCCGTAGACGACACCGAGCACCAGTCCGGTGACGACGGCGGCGGCGACCATCTGGACGGCCTCGGTCACGATCATGCGCCGGACCTGTGACGCGGTCAGGCCGAGCACCCGGAGGAGGCCGAGCTCGCGGCGCCGCTGCACGACCCCGAGCGCCAGGGCGTTGACGACACCCACCGCGGCGAGGACGCCGGAGAACCCGACGAGTGCGCTGACGACCGCGTTGAGCTGGGCGAAGAAGTGGTCCTCGGAGCGGATGGTCGCCGCGGACGCCGCCGAGCCGCCTCCGAGTTCCCGCACCGAGAGCGCCGAGACGTGCTGGAGGATCCCGAGCGCGACCGCGAACGTGACGAGCAGCGTCACGCCGATCACGAGTCCGATCACCGCACGTGCGGTGCGTCCCGGGGCGCGGAGCGCGTTCCGCCCCGCGAGCAGCACGACCGGGTCACGGGAGCCGATCCGTCCGGCCAACGCGAGGACCGGCGGCATGACGAGCGGTGCTCCGACGACGACGCCCGAGAACGAGACGAACGCGCCGAATGTGCCCGGCAGCACGGCGAGCACGGTGACGCCGCCGAGCGCGACGGCGAGGAGCATGGACGCCGCGCCCACGACGAGCAGCGTGATCGCGACCGCGCGGCGACCACGACCGGCGCGGAGGTCGGCGGCGGTGGGTTCGACCGTGTTCGACAGCGCCTGCAGGGGCGTCACGGCGAGCACGCGCCGGCTCCCCGCCCGGAACGCCGCCCAGGTCGCGACGACCACCGCGCCGACCGGGAGCACGATGCCCGCGGGCACGAGGTCGTACGTGGTGTCCGGCAGGAAGTGTCGGGCACGCAGCATCGCGACGACGGCGGCGGCGACCCCCACGCCCAGGACACCGCCGAGGAGCGCGCCCACCACGCCGACCAGGACGCCCGACCGACCGATGCCACGCCGGAGGGCCGCCCCGGTCGCCCCGACGAGCCGTTGCAGGGCGAGGACCCGCGTCTGCCCGGCGATGATCGTGCTGCAGGTGTTCGCGGTGACGATCGAGCCGACGTAGACGGCGACCGCGAGGAACACCCACCCGACCACCGACAGCACCGCCTGGACCGAGCCGACGTCCTCGAGCCCGATGGCGCGCAGTGCGTCGGCGACCACACCGGGCGTGATGACGAGCACCGTCCCGAACATCGAGGCGAGCGCCGCGACGAGCAGCGTCGGGCGGAAGGCGCGCAGCGTGTCGAGTCCTCGAGCCGTCGGCCGTCGGGTCGCGCGTCGGAGCGGCCGTGGCGTCCGGGATGCGGTGGCCGCGTCCGTACCGCTGGTCGAGCTCATGCCGCGGCCTCCATCCCGAGCATCGTCGTCGAGATCTCCGCCGGCGTCATGGACGGCCGGTCCCCGACCACCCGTCCGTCGGCGAGGAACAGGATGCGGTCCGCGTTGGCGGCCGCGACGGCGTCGTGCGTCACCATGACGACGCTCTGTCCCCACTCGCCGACGGCACCGCGGAGGATCGCGAGGACGTCCCTCCCGGTGCGGGAATCGAGGGCTCCGGTCGGCTCGTCCGCGACGACGACGGCGGGACGGGTGGCGAGCGCGCGCGCGATCGCCACGCGCTGCTGCTGGCCGCCCGACAGCTCGTGGGGTCGGTGGTCGAGTCGATCCGCCAGGCCGAGGCGACCGACGAGGTGGTCGATGAAGTCCCGCTCCTCGGCGGTCGGACGGCGGCCTCCGAGCAGGAACGGCAGCTCGATGTTCTCGAGGACGTCGAGCGTGGGGACGAGGTTGAAGGACTGGAACACGAACCCGAGGCGGCGTCGGCGCAGGTCGGTGAGTCCGCGGTCGTCGAGGGTCGTGAGGTCGGTGCCGTCCACCACGACCCGGCCACTCGAGACCGAGTCGAGGCCCGCGGCGACGTGCATCAGCGTCGACTTGCCGGAGCCCGAGGGACCCATCACCGCCGTGAACGCACCAGCGGCGATCGTGACGCTGACGTCGTCGAGCGCGACCACCGCACGGCCGTCGCTGCCGTACTGCTTCCGGACGTGTTCCAGACGGATGATCGGTTCGTTCATGCCTCCGAGCCTGGCGGCCGGGAGGCCCGGCGCGCGTCCGTCCCGCGGCGCGCGCCCGTCATCCTCGCGGCTGATCCGACGGCTCTCGAGGGACCAGGCCGTGCTCGTGCGCGAACACGACGAGGCGCACGCGGTCGCGGAGCCCGAGCTTCCCGAGGACACGGGAGACGTGGGTCTTCACGGTCGCCTCGCTGACGAACTCGTGCCGGGCGATCTCCGCGTTGCTCAACCCACGCGCGGCGAGGTCGAAGACCTCGCGTTCCCGCGGGGTCAGGTCGGCGAAGGCAGCCGGAGGTGCCGGCGGGGCGGACCGTTCCTGGAACCGGCGCAACAGGTCGCGCGTGGCCGCCGCCGCGAACACCGTCGTTCCTGCGTGCACGGTCCGGATCGCCGCGAGCAGGAACTCCGGGTCGGCGTCCTTGAGCACGAAGCCGCTCGCACCGGCACGGATCGCCCGCGCCGCCGCCTCGTCGAAGTCGAAGGTCGTGAGCACGAGCACCTGCGGGCCGGCACCCTCGGCACGCGCCTCGACGATGCGGGCGGTCGCCGTGATGCCGTCCATGACCGGCATCCGGACGTCCATGAGCACGACGTCGGGCCGCGTCCGTCGGACGAGCTCGACCCCGGCGGCGCCGTCGCCCGCCTCACCGACGAACAGCAGGTCGGGTTGCGACTCGACGAGCATCGTGATGCCCGTGCGGAACAGCGCCTGGTCGTCGACCAGAGCGACCCGGATCGGTGCGGTCATCGTGCGCCTTCCTCTCGGCCATGTCGGGGCAGCGGGACGGCCCCGGTGCTCCCGGCGGTGGGCAGCCGGACGGCCACCCGGAACTCACCGTTGGTCGGCCCCGCGGACATCGTCCCGCCGGACAACGCCGCGCGCTCCCGCATCCCGACCAGACCGTGCCCGACGCCCTGGCCGCCGTGGCCCTCGGGCGGGAGCCGGTTCGCCACGGCGACCTCGACGTGGTCGGGAGCGTACCGCAGCGCGAGTCGGACGGGTCCGCTCCGGTCGCCGTGCTTCAACGCGTTCGTCAGGCCCTCTTGCACGACGCGGTAGACGGCGAGCTGCGATGTGGTGGGCAGGTGCTCGGGTTCGCCCGCGCGCTCGACCTGGACGTCCAGGCCGACCTGCCGCATGTCCCGCACGAGCTGCTCGATGTCGTCGAGGGCCGGCGTCGGACCCGGCGCCTCGTCGTGCCGCAGTGCGCCGAGGAGCTCACGGACGTCGCCGAGGGCACGGCGGGCGGTCGCGCCGATCGTCGCCAGCGCGGCGTCCGCGCTCTCCGGGGAGGACCGCATCGCGTAGCGGGCGCCGTCGGCCTGCGCGATCACGACCGCGAGCGAGTGCGCCACGATGTCGTGCATCTCGCGGGCGATGCGCACCCGTTCCTGCTCGACCGCCACGGCTCGGTCCGAACGGGCCGCGTCGCGCTCGGCGAGGAGTTGGGCCTCGAGACTGACGCGCGCCACGCCACGGGCGCGGGCCACCGCGCCCGCGAGCCACGGCAGGACGAGCAACGCCACGATGACGACGAAGTAGCCCGCGCCCTGCGCCGCCTCGCGCACGAGCTGCGTGGGGTGCTCGATGAGCGAGCCGACGAGGTCGTATCGCTGGAGGTACTCCTTGACCGTCAGGTACAGCGCGCCGACCACGGACCCCACCAGCGCCGACGTGAGGCCGAACCGACGCACCCGGGGTGAGCCGTAGAGGGCCGTCCCGTAGAGCACACCGGGGATCATGAGGTCGGCGACGGCGACGTTCGCGCTGACGTACATCTGGACGAGTGCGCCCACCCACGCGATGGCGAGCCCACGCCCGGGCGCGAGTCGTCGGAGCGCCAGGGCGAGTCCGAACAACCCGCCGAGCAGCCAGGTCAGACCCGACCACCGGTCGCCGCCCAGGACCGCGACGACCGCCGCGACGAGCGCCAGCACGACGTCGAACGCCATCTGGCTGCGCAGCATGGTCCGGAACACGCCGACAACGCTACGGCCGCTGACCGGCCCCACGCAGCCGTCGTCCGGGAAGTCCCCCGCGAGGCGCCCCGGCGTCATCCGATCGGATGACGCCGGACTGGCGATCAGAACCCGAGACGACCGAGCTGCTTGGGGTCGCGCTGCCACTCCTTGGCGACCTTCACCCGGATGTTCAAGTAGACGTGTCGCCCGAGGAGCCGCTCGATCTCCGCGCGCGCCCGGGAGCCGACGTCCCGCAGGCGTTCACCCCCGCGCCCGATGACGATCGCCTTCTGGCTGTCCCGCTCGACGAAGAGGTTCACGTACACGTCGAGCGTGTCGTCGTCCTCGTCGTCCCGCTCGACCATGTCGTCGATCACCACCGCGAGGGAGTGCGGCAGTTCGTCGCGGACGCCCTCGAGCGCGGCCTCGCGGACGAGCTCGGCGACGCGGTCGCTCGCGGTCTCCTCGGTCACGGTCTCGGCGTCGTAGAGCGCGGGCGACTCCGGCAGCAGCCGCACGACCTCGTCCAGGAGTTCGTCGAGCTGGGTGCCGCGGATCCCCGACGTCGGCACGATCGCGTCCCAGTCGCGCAGTTCGGACACCGCGAGCAGTTGCGCCGCCACCTGCTCACGTGAGGCGCGGTCGGTCTTCGTGACGATCGCGATCGTGCGCGCGCGCGGGTGGGCGTCGAGCTGCGCGTTGATGAACCGGTCGCCGGGACCGATCGGCTCGTTCGCGGGCACGCAGAACCCGATGACGTCGACGTCACCGAGGGTCGCCTGCACGAGGTCGTTGAGGCGCTCCCCGAGCAGCGTCCGGGGCCGGTGGACCCCGGGCGTGTCGACGATGACGACCTGCCCGTCGGGCCGGTGCACGACGCCGCGGATCGCGCGTCGGGTGGTCTGGGGCTTCGAGGAGGTGATGGCGACCTTCTCGCCGACGAGGGCGTTCGTCAGGGTCGACTTGCCCACGTTCGGGCGGCCGACGAACGAGACGAACCCGGCCCGGAAGGGGGTCCCGGCGGCATCGCTGGTGGATCCGGTGGTGGTCATGCGGTGTGGTGTCCCGTCGTCGTGGGGGTCGGTTCGTCGTCGAGTGCCGGGGCGTCGTCCGGCGTCGGTGCCCGCTCGACGAGCAGGGTGACCAGGTCGCGACGTCGGCCTTCCACCCGTTCCGCGGTGAGCTCGACGCCGGACACCGTGACGGTGTCCCCCGCGGTGGCCAGCTGGCCGAGCTCCTTGACGAGCAGGCCACCCGCCGTGTCGACGTCGTCGTCGTCGAGCTCCATCCCGAAGAGGTCGCCGAGCTCGTCGACCGGAAGCCGTGCCGAGATGCGCCAGACGCCCGGGCGGATCTCGGTGCGGTCCACGACGGTGCGGTCGTACTCGTCCGAGATGTCTCCCACGAGTTCCTCGATGAGGTCCTCCATGGTGACGAGTCCCGCGACGCCGCCGTACTCGTCCACCACGAGGAGCAGGTGGTTCTTCACCGCCTGCATGAACCGCAGGGTCTCGTCCGCCGGTTTCGACTCCGGCACGAACTCGGCGGGACGCAACACGGTCGTGACGTCAGCGGTGGCGGATCCCGCGCGCTCGTACAGGGCGCGGGCGACGTCGCGCAGGTGGACGACCCCGAGGACGTCGTCGCTGTCACGGCCGATGACCGGCATGCGGGACACCCCCGACCGCAGCGACCGCTCCATCACGGTGGCGAGGGTGTCGTCGACGTCGACGGTCGTCATGTCCGTGCGCGGGACCATGACCTCGCGGACGAGCGTGTCGCTGAACTCGAACACCGAGTGGATGAGCTCGCGGTCGTCCGCCTCGAGCACGTTGCTCTCGGCCGCCTCGTCGACGATGCTGAGCAGCTGCTCCTCCGTCGCGACGCTCGACCCTCCGCTCCGCCCCGGGGTCACGCGGTCCCCGATCGCGACGAGGACGGTCGCGAGCGGCCCGAGCACGATGCGGACCGCGTGCACGAGGCCGCCCGTCCACGCGATGAGCTGGCCGGCGTGGGCACGGCCGACGCTCCGCGGACTCGACCCCACGAGGACGAAGGAGACGGCCGTCATGACCGCCGCCGAGACGAGCAGCGCGACCCACCAGACCGCGAAGACGCGCACGAGCGCGACCGTGACGAGCACGGCCGCCGCCGTCTCGGCGAGGACGCGGAAGAAGTT